>NZ_BAAHYN010000001.1:0-570468 GCF_054657535.1 Desulfosporosinus burensis | reverse complement strand
TAGTGTACTCAAAGTACAAATTTAAGTGAATATCCCTGTTGGGGTGATGGCCAGCGGTCCCCTCTCGCCATCACGACACCTTGCCATCCGTGGCGGTGTTCTAACCTCAACCATCCTTGTCATGGCCAGCGCATAAAGGCTAGGTTAAGGCCCAGGGTGGAGGCCGAGTAAAAAGAACTTGAGTATACTACGTATTTATGTTAGTCTAATGTCCAAAATAAGAAAAGATGCGTAATAAAGGGAGGAACAACCATGACTTCTCCATATGAAGAGTCTAACCGTGCAATCATCACGGTATTGGGTCGTGATCAAATAGGAATTATCGCCTGGGTCACTGGACGCCTTGCGGAATATCGGGTCAATATTTTAGATATTAGCCAAACAATCGTGAATGGATATTTCACGATGATCATGGTTGTAGATCTAGAACCAGCCACCTTGGAACTTGTCGCCCTAGCACGTACCCTAGATCAAGAGGGAATCGATAAAGGGTTACAAGTGAAGGTTCAACACGAAGACATTTTTACGTTCATGCATCGAATCTAACTAAAGAGATTCTTAGTAACTTTAGATATGGGATAGTGGAGGGAAATCATGACAATCACGTTTGCACGAGAGGAAATCCAACAAACGATTAAAATGATCCATGAAGAGAATCTGGACATTCGAACTATTACGATGGGAATTAGTCTGCTTGATTGTGGTTCAGAAGAAATTAGCCGGATGGAAACTAAGGTATATGATAAGATTACAAAATATGCTGGAAAATTGGTGGCGGTAGGTGAGCAAATTTCTGCACGGTATGGAATTCCTATTATTAATAAACGTGTATCTGTCACACCGATAGCGATCGCGGCTGCCCACTTAAATACCGAAGAGATGGTAAGGATCGCTAAAGCATTAGATCGAGCCGCACGCGAGTCGGGGATTAATTTTATTGGAGGCTTTTCTGCGCTGGTTCAAAAAGGCTTCACTGCAGGAGACTTGGCGCTGATAGATGCCATACCTCAAGCACTAAGTGAAACAGAATTTGTTTGCTCATCAGTCAATATTGGAACCACTAAAGCTGGGATTAACATGGATGCCGTGTTGAAAATGGGTAATGTGATTCTGAAATGTGCTCAACTTACGGCGGACAAAGATGGTCTTGCTGCCGCAAAATTAGTGGTGTTTTGTAATGCTCCTGAGGATAATCCCTTCATGGCAGGGGCTTTCCATGGTGTAGGAGAACCAGAAAGTGTTATTAATGTAGGTGTAAGTGGCCCTGGTGTTGTGGCTAAGGTAGTTAAAGAGTTCCCCGAAGCGGATTTCGGTGAGTTATCCAATTTAATTAAACAAACAGCCTTTAAAATCACTCGCATGGGAGAGTTGATAGGACGCGCTGCTTCAAAAATCTTAAATGTTCCCTTTGGGATTGTCGATCTTTCTCTGGCACCGACCCCTGCAATTGGAGACAGTGTTGCAGAAATTCTTGAAAACATGGGCCTTGAACGCTGCGGAACTCATGGAACAACGGCAGCCTTGGCATTGCTTAATGATGCGGTTAAAAAAGGTGGAGCAATGGCTTCGTCACACGTGGGTGGGTTAAGTGGTGCGTTTATACCTGTCTCGGAGGACGCGGGAATGGTCGAAGCAGTTGAAGTAGGGGCATTAACCCTGGATAAGTTAGAAGCAATGACCTGTGTATGTTCAGTCGGTCTAGATATGATTGCTCTACCGGGGGATGTAACTGCAGAAACCATTGCGGCCATCATAGCGGATGAGGCGGCAATTGGGATGATTAATAAAAAAACGACTGCAGTACGTTTGATTCCTGCAATAGGCAAAAAGGCAGGGGATAGAGTAGAATTTGGAGGATTGCTCGGTGGGGCACCTGTAATGGCTATACATCCCTTTTCATCAAGCATGTTTGTCAACCGTGGAGGTCGTATTCCTGCACCGATCATTAGCCTTACCAATTAAGACTAAGTCTCCTACAACAGACAGGGTTTCTCAACCGAGAGCCCCTGTCTGTTTTGGCGAGGTAAATAAAGGATTGCATGGCTTGCTGTATTTGGGTTACACTGTAGTCGTTAGATCAGCTTTTCGCCATCACGCTACTCTATAATCGAATATACTTCTTCGAGAATAGAGATTAGCCAATTTCCATTAGAACGGTAGATATTTCCTTTAGATTCGTGCAGGAATCTTTAGGTTTGTCTCGAATAGTATACTTTATAGTAAAAGCTTAATCCAGTTGTATGACATTGGAGCGGGGGATTATCATGGGGGTGAATCACGTGGCTTTTCACGTGTAGGGCTAACACCTACTGCCCGAATCCGTCAACTAACCTCGTAAGCTAAGAAGGGTGGATATAATTTGTTGGTTTCCTCATCTACTTGGAAGTGGTTGGGAAGCGTTACTTTGGCTGGCTTGCTTTTAGCAAGTAGTATTCCTGCATTGGCTACAACAGAAATTAAAACGACAACTATAGATCCCTCGAAGCCCGTGCTTGTAACTTCTGCTTCGACGCCCATAATGAAAGGGACCTATACTCAAGTCGTACGCAAGCAAATGCAATGGATTGCTAGTCCCGTGAAAGTTGTTGCTGAGGAAGTTGTTGCTTCCGAATCAGTTAACTCAGTTCCCTCTCCTAGTGCTTCAGTCACAGTTGCCCAAAAATTAACGGAGCCTAAAAAAGCAGAGCAAGTAGTGCAAGTACAAGTACAAGTGCTTGCTGATCAAGCTCCGAAATCTTCTATTGACAAGCCCGAACCGGTTCAAGTTGCAGCTGCCCCAAAACAACAGGTTTCTCGATCTGGGAGTTCTAATCTTGTGGATAATGCACTAAGCCTACAAGGCGTTCCCTATGTCTTTGGAGGTTCAAGCACTAAAGGGTTTGATTGTTCGGGATATACGCAGTATGTTTTTAAGGGTTCAGGAAGTTCATTGCCAAGAAGCTCCTATGATCAATTTAATGCAGGGTCATCTGTGAAACGCGAGAATCTTCAATTGGGTGATTTGGTGTTTTTCACCACGTACGCTAAGGGTCCTTCCCATGTGGGAATTTACATTGGCGGTGGAAGTTTTGTCCATGCGTCTAATAGTGGTGTGACTACTACAAGCCTTAGTGATAGTTATTATGCAGGTCGTTATCTAGGTGCACGTCGTGTGAACTAGCAGCTATTATTTAATCAAAAAACAACAGGAACTTAACGTTCTTGTTGTTTTTTGTTCGTTGAGCTATAGTCGACGAATTCTCTTGGATTATAATCGAGGTAACCAGGGAATGGGCTGATAGTTCGCACATTCTCCACCTGGTTTAACATTTGGAAAAAGAGGGTTTTGAATAAAAGAATCCGTGGTAGAGCATTGGTGAGTTCTCTTGTAGTAACATTTCCGACATAGTTCAACTCGATAATTTAGAATCATTTTAGGATTCTTCCTTTCGAAAATAGTCATAGATTAATGTGGCAGCATTCAGTGGTAATCCTGCCCCTTTAAGCTCATTGATACCTGCTTGTTGAATATCATCAAGGGATGGAAAGTGCCGTAACAGGCTTTGTTTGCGTTTTGGTCCGATGCCAGGAATGTTGTCAAGTGCAGAAAGAGTCATATTCTTAGCGCGTTGTTGGCGATGAAACGTAATGGCAAAACGATGGACTTCGTCTTGGATTCGAGTGAGTAAATGGAAAGCTGGATGGTTTTTGGATAAAGGCACCGCATTACCAGTGCTGTCAAGAAGTCCGTGGGTTTGATGTCGGTCATTTTTAACCATTCCTGCAACGGGAATGATTAAGTTTAAGCCTTGTAGAACCTTTAAGGCTGCCATAATTTGTCCTTTTCCGCCATCGACTAAGATTAAGTCAGGTAAGGGGCTTTTTTCTGATACTAACCTATTGTATCGTCTCATAATAACTTGCCTCATGGCAGCTGTATCATCCGATGTTTCCATGGGCAGGATTTTATATTTTCGGTACCCTCTGCGCTGCGGTTTACCCTCCATAAACTGAACCATACCGGCAACGGTTTGTGTGCCAGAGGTGTTCGAAATATCAAAGGCCTCAATTCTGCTCGGAACTGGAATGCCTAAAATCTCACCTAGTGTCGTTAAGGCTAATTGAATTTCACTTTGTTGTTTTATTTCCAGACTGATCTGATCGTGAAGGGTGGTCTGGGCATTTGTCATCGCCATTTGGATAAGGTCACGTTTCTTGCCTTTTTGAGGAATCGTAATGGGAAATAAATTGGTTAAGATCGTTGACTCTTGGGAGGGAAGTAAGATCTCTTGCGGCCAAATAGCGCGCTCGATGTAGAACTGTGCGACAAAAGAGACGAATGCTTCTGCTGGATCTTCATAATAAGGGAAGGTATAGCTATCTCGCGCTAGTAGCTTTCCTTGACGCAAATAAAAAACTTGAATACACATCTGATCCGTAGTATATGCGTAGCCTAAAACATCTCGGTCAATAAAATCATTGAGCGTGATGTTTTGTTTTTCCCCGAGTTGTTTTAAGTCTTCGATTAAATCACGGTACTCTTTGGCGCGTTCAAAATGGAGTGCGTTCGAAGAGCTTTGCATTTTTTCATGTAAAAGTTTGAGTATCCCACTTTGGTCTCCCTTGAGAAAGGAGGAAACCTCTTTGCGCATTTCTAAGTATATAGTAGGCAGAACTGCTTCGACACAAGGGGCTAGACATTGTTCTAAATGATAGTATAAACAAGGTCGAGCAAGGATTTGGCGACATTTTCGAAAGGGGAATAGACGATTGAGTAAGCGTGCCGCCTCTTTGGCAGCGGAAGAATTCGGATAAGGCCCAAAATACTTTCCAGTGCCCTTTTTCATTTGTCGTGTGACAAGGATCCTGGGGTGCTTTTCTTCTGTAATCATTATATAAGGGTAAGTTTTATCATCCCGCAAGAGAATATTGTACTTGGGATTGTGTTTTTTAATCAAATTGCATTCTAAAACAAGTGCTTCCACTTCAGACTCGGTCATGATATATTCGAAATCAACGATTTTGCTAACAAGTCGTTCAGTCTTACCATCATGCGAGCCGGTAAAATAAGATTTTACCCGATTTTTTAGTGTTTTAGCCTTACCGACATAAATTATCTGTCCTTGATTATCTTTCATCAGATAGACGCCTGGTTTTTCCGGCAGCAAGGTCAGTTTTTGTCGAAGTAGATCCATATTCCCCACCTCAATTATTATTCTAAAGTGTGGAATCATGAGATGCAAGTTTTAGATACATATCTTCATTAAAACGAACGTATACATGGCATAGAGGCTTTGTGTTAATTGACTAGCAATAGAATTCTAAATGGAGGGCGAAGGCATGGCAAATACTTGGGGAAGACCACCACGCAATGAACTTTGGCAAGATTTACAAGCTTTAGCCCTTTGGATTCTGATCATTGGGGTTGTTGGATATGTCTTATTTCCCAATTTTTTTAAGGATATCTACTTACATCTTTCTGATCCTGTTACTCAAACAACTGCCTTTAATGATCAATATACACTTAATAATTCAGTCAATACGAATACGAATTTACCAGATAATCAGGCTTTCTTTGGACAAGATTTTTCAAGTGTTTCCAATGCACTTTACCAGAATGGGAATAACGAAGTATCTTCAGGATATTGGGTCATCTTTGTCGCTGACGGAGAGTTTAAACAACTCTCTGTCAGCAGCGATTCGTATGCCTTTCTGCTTCGACTCATTGAAAGTGATCAAAAAGCTACGGGCAAGAGTACGATTATTTTATCGGCTAATGGTCAAATCCGCAAATATATTGTCAGCGAGGAAATCTATTCGATTATCACTAATATGGCCCTGATTGTGGGACGGGTTAATCCTTGACAAATAGACATCCCCTAACGGAAGAGGAGTTTGGCCCCAGCGGCCAAAAAGCCGATCCCCACGAGCTGCCATGGACTCCAAGGCATTCGACTCATGCCTAACAAACCAAAATGATCAATTAGGACAGCCATACTGACTTGACCAATAATAATTGCCGTTGTGGCATTACATACTCCTATTTTCGGGATGCTTACAGCAACAAGTCCAACAATGATGACACTAAGTACACCACCGAGATAAAGGAACCATGGAATAGAAGTCCAAGGGTGCTTAAGAAGTGGAGCGCGCCAGGCCAAAACTGTGATTAATGCGACCAGTGTACCAATGATGTGAACAACGAGCGTTGCAGAGATTAAGGACGTTTTCTGACTTAACGCTGAATTGATTGTGCCTTGGATGGCCATAGCGACGCCTGAGATTGTGGCGACTAAAAAAGGAAGAGAAAGAAATTTTGCCATTTTATGCCTCCCGAAAATATTTAATATAATGTGGGAAATGATATCCAGTTCCGCTAAGAAGTATCAGTATTCATTAGTTAGGTTGAGGGGAAAATGATATTATAACAAAACTATAAAAATGAAAGAGGTGGCGTCATGGACATCGATTACAATTTAGTGCAACGCGCCCAGATGCTACTTACGCTTGATCATCCACTTACACAGGTAAGAGATATTCTCTTAAGGGAAGGATATGAACAGGAACAAGTGGGCGAATTGATGGATGCTACTGAAGAAGTCTTAAACTATCTTGTTCCCCCTCAATATGATGAAAATAAAATTGGGATTGATATCTTACACCCTGGAGAAGAAAAATCTCAAGGTAGAAAACCGATGGTTGATATATTAATTGACAAACGATCTGGAAAAGTGGAGTTAATAACTCCCCACCAACCTGAAACTTGGCGTGTGGCCAATGAAGTCAGAAAAGCGATCAAACGCCAACGTCAAGCCATGAAATATTGTCACTGAGACTTAAGGGACTGTAAGCAACAAGATTGCTAGCAGTCTTTTTTCTTTATCATTCTTTATCTTTTCTCGTATTTTGATAATTATGTTATAATAGAAAAGGTAACAATTTCAGGAAAGAAGGGTCCAAATGGAATTAGATCCCATATTAAAAGGATTAGATGATGTACATGAGAAAATTGTTAAAAATTTACGTTTAAACCGCAATGACGGTCTTAAGCTTATAAGATCTACCAATTTACTTGGTCTAGGTTACCTAGCGAATGAACGTCGACGCGCTATGACCGGTGATCAGGTGTTTTATAATAATAATGCCCATATTAACTATAGCAATGTATGCAAAGTACGGTGTGGTCTTTGCGCCTTTGCTAAAGATCCTGGAGAAAAAGGATCTTATACGATGTCGATTGAAGAAGTGGTTCATAAAGCAGGGTATTTCGCGGATCAAGGAGTAACCGAGCTACATATTGTCGGTGGAATACATCCGGATCTTCCCTTTTCATATTACCTAGACATGATCCGCAAAATTAAAGATCGTGCTCCTCAAGTAAGTATCAAAGCATTTACTGCGGCAGAGTATGATTATTTTGCGCAGATAGCGAATGTGCCCGTTTTAGAAATTTTAAAAACGTTTAAACAGGCTGGTCTGAGCTTTATGACGGGAGGGGGAGCGGAAAATTTCAGCCCAAGAGTTCGTGACATTATTTGTCCGGGAAAACTGAGCGGTGAACGTTGGTTAGAAATTCATCGTCTCGCGCATCAATTAAACATTCCAACCAACGCTAACATACTTTATGGTATCATTGAGACGGATGAGGAATTGATTGATCACCTCTTAGCTTTACGTGCTCTGCAAGATGAAACTCAGGGCTTCTATGCCCTAATTCCGACGGCGTTTCATCCTAAGAATACGAAATTTGAAGATCTGCCTCAAGCAAGTGCTATTCGCACCTTAAAGGTAATTGCTGTCGCCCGCTTAATTTTAGATAATTTTCGTTATATTAAGGCGTATTGGATATCGTCTAGCCCTCAAGTCGCTCAAATGGCCCTCTCGTTCGGAGCCAATGATCTCGATGGAGTAGTTCGAGAAGAAAAAATCTACCATACAGCTGGTGCTTCCAGCCCGCAAATGCAAACAGAACTCCAGCTAATCAGCATGATTCATGAATTAGGTCTAGAGGCTGTTGAACGGGATACCTATTATAACGTTATAAAAACGCTTCAACCGCCATCATCAAGTCGGTAGAAGAGATAGTTTGTTAGCCAAGAGGTGAATAGAAATGGAAATCGCGGTTTTATCAGATACTCACTTACGTACCGGTAGAACTCTTCCCCGCTACGTCTGGGAACACTTGACTCACATTGATATGATAATTCATGCCGGTGATTTGACAAATAGAGGTTTAATTGATGAGCTGGCTTGTCTTGCTCCAGTTCGAGCTGTATGTGGGAATTGTGATGGCTGGGACGTTGTTTTACCAGAGCGTGAGATTGTGGAATGCGAGTCCATAAAAATCGGGATTATTCACGGGCATGCGGGTCGAGGAAAAAGTACCCCAGAACGTGCCTTAAATGCCTTTGAAGATTCTCCAGTTGATCTAATTGTCTTCGGACACTCTCATGTTCCTTTTATGGAATGGAAAAATGGCATTCTCATGTTCAACCCTGGTTCACCAACGGATAAACGGCGTGAGCCTCACTATTCCTTTGGACTATTAAATATTCAGCAAGGGCAGGTTGAAGCTAAACATCTTTATTTTTAAGTCCGGAGGAAATCATGAAACATCGCAGGAATAAAGTGAAACGAGAACATGGCATTATCCAAAATGCCCTATCATGGCTTGAAAATTTAAGCCGTCTTTCGGAGGTCACTGACATCATTCCCGGTGTAATAGATGTAAACCGTTCTTCAGAGCGAGGAATTGTCTATAAATATAAGACACAAACGGGATGTAAGCTTTTGCTTAAAAGTAATGGCTCCATTCAAGAAGCCTTTGTAGTCACCAAAAACCCAGAACGTATTCAGGAATGGGTAGAGCAGGAATTCCCCTCGGATTCTCCTGAGCCATCCTCTGAAGAAATTAGTTCAAATGTCCTATCTGAGGCTTCTAAAAAGAAGGTGGCTAAGGTTGCTTCAAAATCAGATATTCGATTGAAGGACAGCCCATCAGCTCCTCTCAGGAGACGACCTACGAAAAAGCGTCAACACAGTAGCGTTTTAAACTCTAGATTAAAAGATGTGGAGGAACTGAATCTAGCTGATCGCTTGGACAACTCAACGCTAAAGGCTTTAAAACATCTCAAACAATCTCTCGAAAACTCAAGCAACCAAACCTCCAAACCAAAGGTCAATAAAACTCCGCGAAAATAACAGCTTAAGACAAAATGTCCTAAGCTGTTTTTAAAGTAATGAGATTGCAATGAAAGTTTTGTTCAGTAAGGAGGTGTTTTTATGGAGGTAGGTGGCATATTAGCGCCAGGTACGATGAACAAGATCAGCCTTAAACAATGGCAACCTGGCGAACGGCTCCTAGTAGAAGTTGTTCAGAAAATTGGAGAAGGGCAAGGGACCATTCGCGTAAAAGGTCAAGATATCTTCGCAATTTTGCAAACATCGACTGAATTAGGCGATAAGTTCTGGGTCAAGGTAGGGGATATCAAAGATGGCAACCTGTTGTTGGTCCGAGAACCTTTGTCAGGGAAACAAGTGGATATTCCCGGGATTCCACAACAGTTGCAACAGTTTGCGGAGAGAGGGTTACCGAATAATATTGATATTTTAACTCTCCTTAAAACATTTCTAACTGCAAATACTGGTCTGCTCGGCACAGTGATGGCAAGTCTTAAAGGGTCAATCAGCGAAGACTTTATACTTAACTTTATAAAATCCATGCCGAAGTGGGAGGAGTTATCCGAAGAGAATGGTGCGGAAGAGCTAGTAGAGGGCCTGCGTAAACTTGGTCTCAACTATGAACAACGTATTCAATTAATGCTAAAATCAGATTCTCAAACGAAGGAAGCTGAGAAAAACAGCCTCAAAGAAACCTTAAAATATGCTCTGCTTCAAGCACTTCAGAGCCCGGAGGAACAAAATCCTGATGGTCCTGATAGGGAGTTAGCTCTGATGTTGCTCCAAAAAATAACCGGTCAACAGCTGTGGTTAAAATCGGGAGCTATGGACAATGCTTTTATGTTGCTTCATCTTCCTTTGTTTTATAGAGAAGACATTCTACCAGTACAGATAGCCATTGAAAGTGCACGTAAAGGATCTAAAATGGATGAGAAACATTGCCGAGTTGCCATCCAGATTGAAACTCAATCCCTCGGGGACATCGGGATTGACGCATATTTTAATCAGGATGTGCTCTCCTTCCATGTCCTCACCCGTGATTTACAGTTCTTACCTCAGCTGCTAGAGGAAGTCATGCCAGAAACAAAAGAAATATTTTCCAAACTAGGGTTTAATATTGGGAAGGTTGGCACAGCAGATTTAGATAAAAATCTTGAATTCCAGAACTTTCTAAGGGGTTCTCGGCGAAGTGGAGTGGATATTCAAAGATGAGCGAAAAGAAAGAGAAGAGCGAGAAGAAAGAGAAGAGCGAGAAGAAAGAGAAGAGCGAGAAGAAAGAGAAAGCCGCAGCCCTGGTGTATGACCAAACTGGAGCACCTAGGATTGTAGCAAAAGGGGTAGGAGAAGTCGCTCGAAAAATAATCGAAGCTGCTGAGGCAGAGGGTATTCCCATCCAAAAGAATGAAATGCTCGTTGAAGCTCTAATGCAAGTAGAGCTGACCAAAGAAATCCCGCCCCAGCTCTATCGTGCAGTAGCAGAGTTATTGGCATTTATTTATCGTTTGGAAAAAGCGAAATCACGCACAAGTTCCTCAAGCAGTCATACATAATTCGTAGAATGCTCCGCAAACTATTCCTAGTCGGAAAATAGGAAGGGCAGGAGGTCTCTATGAAGACATCATTTGAAGTCTTGAACAAAATTCTTCAGGGCGAGCATATGGCGATTGAACAATATCAGGCATGTATTGACGCGCTCCAGGATAGTCCACTGCGTAATCATCTCACGGCTATTCTCTCAGATCACAAAAAGCATGCAACTCGGCTATCTTATTACATTCAAACTAATGGGGGGCATATCAAAGAAGGCTCAGGGATGGTAGGAATGATTGCAGATTGGAAAACGCGTTTATCGAATTTAGGCGAAATATCGCCCAACCAAATGCTTGACCATCTTTATTCAGGGGAGGATAAGGGCTTAGCGCGAGCGGTCCAGTATTCGGAACAATCTTTAAGTAGCGCCGAAAAAGAGGTTTTGGCGCCCATCTTTTCGGATGAACGTGATCATCTTAAACAATTGCAAAATTTAAGAGATGGACAATTTGAACATTTACATTATTATCCTGATCGATGAATTCGCTTACATGAATTGAAGAACAAACGTTAAGTTCATAACACAAATAAAAAGCGGCACTGCCGCTTTTTATGTTGTGCTTATGCCTTCTCACGATGTTTTCTGGAGAGGTGCTTTCTGGCTAACATTTCAGCCACTTTTCCGTTGTCTCCGAGAAGGATACCTTGTAATCTCCACTCTCGAAAGGTCTGCCAAAATTGTTGTTCGGAAATTCTGCGAGTATATCCTTCAGATTCTTCATCATAAGGCCAAAAAACATCAACCCACAAGGTTCCTTTGTTGCTTAATACCAGTAAAAAATGCACTAGCTCTGGGTTTGTCGATTCCGAATCACGCATTAATATGTTCGTACGGCCGTTTGGAAAATCCGTGCGTATGTAATTTATTTTCATCAATAATCCCCCTCAGGTACAATTCCAGAGATTTCTGACGCGTTATTTTAGTATAGCATGAAATCATCAATAAAACGATGGGCTTTTTAACCACGTCACTCAACTCATGGAATTCGTATTTTTAAAAACTATTAAACCTTTATATAAAGTATGCCGTGCATAGAGTGAAAGTTCATACGATCAAGGTATGTAGTTAATGTGTTCAGGATAAACTAGTCCTGCTAACATGGATTTAAGGGGAGGAAAAATCATGCTTACAGTGATTCATACGTTCAACGGTCCAGATGCTGACAGAATTTTAGGCGAAATTCGAACTGGAATTCAGTCTGTAGAAGCGATTGATGGTTTCAAATTCGCTTCGGTTAATCAACAAGAAAACACGTCAGATATCATGCTATTTTCGAAATGGGAAAATCACTCGGCCTATGAAAATTGGGCAAATACAGTGGGTGAAAATAAGGCATTTAAGCAAGCCACTCCTCAGATGTATGAAGTTCTCGAAGAAAAATACTAGATATGTCAAGGCTTAGTAAACTTTAATTAATCAATTTTTCGACTCCCACTTTTAAGTGGGAGTTCGTGCTTTCATTTCGCAATCAAGAAGTATTATCCCTGCGGTAATCTCACTAATGCAACTTACAGGCAGGATGGATTATGGATTAAATCCTGATAAGCTAATTCAAGTTGCCTCATCTTTGAGGAGGGCGATTCAGAGGATTCGATAGAAAAGGCAATATCATCAATTTGACGAACTGGCATTAAGCCCATCAGGGCGTTCGTCATAAAAATTTCATTGGCTTGTAAAAGATCTGAGAAGGAATACAAGCCCTCCTCAGTACTAATCTTAAGAGAATCTGCTAAATCCAGAATGAGCTGACGACGTGTACCTGGCAAACATCCGCTGGTCAGGGAGGGGGTAAACAGTGTCCCATTCTTGATGAAAAAGAGGTTGCTCATTGTACCTTCAGAAACAAAACCTTTGGTATTCAGCCACAAGCCTTCTTCAGCACCTTGGCCAAAGGCTACCTCTTTTGCTAAAATATTCTCCAAATAATTCGTAGATTTTATACTAGTCAGTGGCGACTGCTCATTACGTGGGGTAGGCAAAAGGTGAAGACGTATCCCCATGGCATATTGAGCCGAACTATAAGGAATTACTCGTGGATGGAACAGGAGCCGGGAAGGCAGATTAGCTTGGGGTGCTCCGCCACTCAGAGTAACGCGCAAGGCGTAAGGAGTTATGCTCGGAGATTGATCGATATAGTCTCGTATTTGAGCTGACCATATTGCTTTCTGAGGGAGTGTTAGACCGAGCATGACGGCTCCCTTGTTCATCCTCTGCCAGTGAAGGTCCGTGAAGAGTGGTCCATGTTCAGTGACGAGTAGAGTTTCAAAAAGCCCATACCCAAATAAAGTGAGTCGGTCTTGTAATAATAACATTTCACTGGGAATCATCTAAGCGTCCTTTCAATACCCGGAACAGGGCTTTTGCTTTATGAAGGGTCTCATGATACTCATCTTCGGGAACTGAATCTGCCACAATCCCACCGCCAACATGCACATAGGCTTTACCCTCTTTGATGAGGATCGTGCGGATAACAATATTTAAGTCCCAAGCGCCATCAAAGCCCATATAACCAATGCTTCCGGTATAAGGTCCACGCTTGTAGGGCTCCATCTCTTCGATAATCTCCAGGGCCCTAATCTTGGGGGCACCCGTGATTGAGCCGCCTGGAAAAATGGCACGTATAAGATCGCTGGGTTTTAGCCCTTTGATAAGCTGTCCTCTGATCGTCGAGGCAAGATGCCAAACCGTGGGGTATTTTTCAAGTTGGATTAAATTCGGGACTTTTACGGTTCCAAATTGGCAGATACGCCCGAGGTCGTTGCGTTCTAAATCAATAATCATAGTTAGTTCGGCACGATCTTTAGGACTATTGAATAATTCAACCGCTTGTATTTCATCCTCAGTGGGCGAATCTCCGCGAGGCCGGGTTCCCTTAATGGGACGGGTTTCGATCTGTCCGTTCGACTGTACGCGAATAAATCGCTCGGGTGAACTACATAGGATTTGAAAATCAGAATAGGGTAAAAAAGCTGCGAAGGGAGCGGGGTTTTGTCGATGGAGTTGGGAATAAAGCTTCCAGACATCCCCTTCCCAGGGGATAGAAAAACGTTGGGTAAGATTGGCCTGGTAAATGTCCCCAGCATAAATGTAATCTATGACACGTTCTAAATCCTTTAGATACTGTTCATGGGAAACGCTCGGATCGATTGTAGAATGGGCCGCGATCGTCTGATCGGCACGTTCTTCCCGTTCGGAAAGTTGTTCTAGAACACTTGGTTGGAGGATTTGTTGAAGCCGTTTGATGCGAGAGTGTGCTAACTCGGCCTGGCACGCACCGTCTTCATCAATACCACAAGAGGTGACCCAATATTTCTCTTCAACATGACTATAAACAACAATTCCATCGTACCAGGCGAAACGCCAAAGAGGTATATTTAAGTCATTTTCGGCTCTATCAGGAAGGGATTCAATCTGGTTCTTTAGGTCATAGCTTAAAAAACCCACAGCCCCTCCAGAGAAGGGGAACGGGGAATTTAAAACGCGATATTTTGAATGGAAATCATTCAGAAAATCTAAAGTTTGGCTTTTTTCTAAAAGGATTGTTTTACGAAGTGAAAGATTTGGCCAATAAAGCTCAAGCTGGTCAGGGAAGGCAGTCGCTTCAAAGAAGGGGGACGATCCCATATAAGAATAACTGCCGAGTTCATTATAATCTTCGCCACTATCTAAAAAAAATGGCGAAGGCTCATCTTTAAAAGCTTGGAATAATTGATAGGGTGGGATGGACGTGGGAAGTGGTTTGACGACCCAAGGAGAGGGAGCATTGTTAAGCTGCCAAGTTTTCGCATTACTGAGGGCGTTTTGTAGTAACTGATGTCCGTATTGAGTCAGAATGGCTTCAGGGTGAAACTGAATTCCTTCAATAGGCAGGGTTTTATGACGGATGCCCATAATTTCGCCATCATCCGTTTCAGCTGTTATTTTCAGGTCGTCAGGGAGTGTATGACGGTCAATAATCAGAGAGTGATAACGGGTTACTTCTAAAGGATTGACTAGATCTTTGAAAACACCTTGTTGATCATGATGTATCGTTTCTGTTTTTCCGTGAATGGGTCGTTTGGCACGGATCACTTTACCACCCAAAAATTGTCCAATCGCTTGATGCCCAAGGCAGACTCCCAGAATCGGTATTTTACCCTTGAAGTATTCGATGATCGCTAAGGATAGGGGTGCTTCATCCGGTGTACAGGGTCCGGGAGATATTACAATTAGGTCGGGATGCATCGCTTCAATATCAGTTAAGGTGCATTCGTCTTGGCGTTTGACGATGATGTCCTCTCCAAGTTCACCGAAGTATTGGTAGAGGTTATAAGTAAAAGAATCATAATTATCCAGTAAAAATATCATTGTTCTTACCCCTTTATACCTGGCGGTTGCTCTGATTTTTCAAGTTCAATGTTTCATTCTATAGTGTCTCTGTCTTTGAGCATTTATAAGCATCCTGAACAAAGTTTTGCATAGACGATTAGTACAAAAAGAAAAGTTGCTCTAAGCAACTTCAATTTAATTCTTTTTTTCGTGCAACATATCCGTTAATTCATTAAATGCAGACTGGAGATTAGGATTATTGATCCCTTGTAATATGGTTGTCTGATTAATGGTCACTTGCCCAACATTTGGACCTTCAACCTCAATCTGAAGGGATTGTACATCAAGGGTAATAACTCGTTGATCGACATTAAGTTTCATGCGCTTTGGTTGGGGAAAGGTGGCTTGTATACTCGTTGATTGAGAAGGGGAATCAGCCTCTAATTCTTGGGCACTGGGAGTGCGCAGATCACTCAAGACAAAGGAACATTCTAAAAGAACCTTCTGCATAATTGCCATATTTGTATTCCAAGGTAAATTAATGAGTTCTGATTGCGTCATTCCCGAAGGGGAAATAGATAAAATAGCATACGAACCGTCTTGAGTCAAAAAAGGTTTGGGTGAGCACCCATTGAGGAATAGACTCGAGAATATCACTACAAGAGAGAATCCAACGGTTAAAATCTTTTTTTCAAACAATAGGGTATCCTTCTTCCTAAAAATGATAGTTTAACTCGAAGCATACAAAGTGACTTATTCGCTAAAGAATCCTAAATTCCTGCTTTACATTGATTCCTTTTGTAAAGATGGTGTACAATGGCTGCAAGAGAGGGGTCAGGGTTGTGGACAAAGAAATCGTGGTTTTTGATATAGGGACGACTGGCTTCGAGGGTCTTCAGAGTGAAATTATCGAATTTTCGGCACTTCGGATCCAAAATGGACTAATTCAAGAATCATGTCATTATCTGATTAAATCAAAGCAAGGAATGGCTAGTAAAACTATTATATCTTCTGGGATAAATGAGGCAGAGCCTAATAGAGTATCTTCTCTACTTGAATGCCGAGAACAGCTTGCTCATTTGTTTGCTGATGCTGTTATTGTGGCTCATGATGTGTCTACCCTCTCTATTTTAGAAAAGGAATTAGAGGTACGATTTCAGCAGCCGAGATGGGATACCTTGGAACTAGCTCGGATTTTTTTCCCGACTATGCATCACTATCAATTATCTTATTTAGCTCAAAAACTTGGATTACCGTTGAAGGAAGATGCAGAGCTTCACCCCACTGAAAACAACGCTTGGCTCACGTGGAAAGTATTGGAAGCCTGTTGGAAGAAAGGGTTGGGATTTGATCTAAGTTTTTATGATCAAACCAAGAGCTTTTTAGGGGGCTGGTCAGGGAGCGGGTTTATTGAAGAATTATTCAAAGAGATTACTCGTCGCTTTCCTGATCGCCCTATCCGAACTGATCTTGTGTTAGCCCCGTTTGCTGAAGGGTTATTTGTAAGTGGGTCTACTCAAACTGCAAATTTCCCGGATTCAATTGATTGGGTAGTAAAAAGCTTTTCGCCCGGAGGAATTCTTGAACAGAATTTACCTGGTTATGAAAGTCGTACAGGTCAAGTGAAGATGGCAAAACTAATCGCTGAAGGGTTCACTTCCTCACATCACGTCGTCGTGGAGGCTGGAACAGGGACAGGGAAGTCGTTCGCGTATTTAATTCCGTGTCTGTGGTCGGCCAAAAAATTAGGTCAAAAAGTGGTAGTTGCCACCCATACAATTCCCCTTCAGGAACAACTTTTAAAAAAGGATATTCCTGTTTTGGAAGCTGTATTGCCTTTTGTGTTTCAAGCCTCTGTATTGAAAGGTAAAGGGAACTATTGTTGTCTGAAAAAGTGGCAGGGATGCTTAACAAACCCGAGAGAAATTCAAGGGGAAGATCAAAAACTTGCGCTGCTAAGTGTCCTTGTTTGGTTAAGAGAAACCCTAGCAGGAGATA
This sequence comes from Desulfosporosinus burensis, assembly GCF_054657535.1. Classification (NCBI taxonomy): domain Bacteria; kingdom Bacillati; phylum Bacillota; class Clostridia; order Eubacteriales; family Desulfitobacteriaceae; genus Desulfosporosinus; species Desulfosporosinus burensis. Next base: position 553,412 of record NZ_BAAHYN010000001.1, on the reverse strand, counting down.
TCCAAGAACTTTCTAAAGTTCCCGGTCTTATGCAACTGTGGCCGAGTTTAAATGCGGATGTCGAAACCTGTATTCCAGGAAGGTGTTCAAAATCAGGGATTTGCTTTTGGTTGAGGGCCCGTAAGAAGGCAGAAGAAGCAGATGTTTTGATTGTAAATCATTCTTTGTTATTTTCAGATCTTAAAACAGACTACAATGTCTTACCAGAGTATCATCGCTTAGTTATTGATGAAGCACATCAGATTTATCAAACGGCGCTTCAACATCTTGGCTCGGAAATGAGTTTAGAGCAGGTTACTCGAGTGATTGAGACTATTTATAGACAGGCAGGTCCTAGCTTTTACTGGACTATGAAACAACGAATGGGGTCGCTGAACCAACTCGTGCCTGCGGTGCCTTGGGAGATATTCTCAACACGGATGGAGGTTATTCCTGAATTATCCCAATCTATCTTGGTACAAACGAACGAATTTTTTGAGTTATTAGCGCTGATTTTAGGAACTGAGCGCACGTTTCGCTTAGTTTCAAGTCATACCACCAAAACTTGGTGGCAAGGATTAACCATCCAAATAGAGAATTTCGTAGGGAGGATTAAGGCCTTGGCCACCGCTCTGGATAGTTTAGTAAGCGTCTTGAGCGGAGAAGAAGCAGATGAGATTGAAGAGTTGAAATACATCCTTTCTGGACATCAAAGGGAGCTCAAAGAACTATTGGTAACTATGACCTTAGTCATAAACGTCAATAACCCTAAACAAGTGACTTGGCTTGAACAAAATTCAAGACTATACTTAAAGACCTCTCCCATCGAAGTAAGTGATATCTTAGAAGAGAAGTTTTTTTCTCGGCTTGATGCAGTGATTCTAACTTCGGCTACGTTGAGTATTTCTGATTCGTTTGAGCATTTTCTCAAAGATATCGGACTCCCCTCGACAACAATCACGGCTCGAGTTGATTCTCCCTTCGACTATGAACGCCAGATGCGATTTTTCGTCGTTCGAAAGGGTATAGAACGACAAAATACGGAAGACCAGAAAGTGTTGGAACTGGCCAAATTTATCGTTGAAGTTGCTGAGCGCATGAATGGTCGGACTTTAGTGCTTTTCACCGCTCATAAATTACTGCGCCAAACCTATAGTTCAATTCATTTAGAATTAAAACAACTGGGTATTGAGACACTAGCCCAAGGAATTCATGGAGAACGGAGCACTCTTTTAGAGGCATTTAAGCGAAATCCTAAAAGCGTTTTGTTAGGAGCCAGTAGTTTCTGGGAGGGTATTGATATTCCAGGTGAAGCATTATCTTGTGTTATTCTGGTAAAACTTCCGTTCTGGCCACCGACCTTGCCTTTAATTGAGGCCCGTTCGGAATTCTTAGAATCTCAAGGTCGTGATCCCTTTCGAGAATTATTGTTGCCTGAAGCTGTCATACGATTTAAGCAAGGATTTGGCCGTCTTATTCGGTCTAAAATTGATCGTGGGGTTGTCATTTTACTCGATGATCGAGTCATTGAAAAGAATTATGGCAGGCAATTTTTAAGTTCATTACCGGTTCGCACCCATATACGAGGTGATAATTCCCTCGTTCTACGTAAAATTGAAGAGTGGAATGAGCTTGGATTGGATGAAGAGCTTTTATAATCGACGCAAAGATGGTAAACTAAAGAAAATCAAGAGGAGGAGGTCAATTTTTCGGTGAAACAATATCCCATTTCTCGTGATGGTTGGTTATATCTCATGATATTAGCTGTTCTATCAATTTTAGCTTATTGGATTTGGCAGTGGCTTGTCATTATACCTGCTATCTTATTTTTGTTTACTGGATACTTTTTTCGGAATCCTGAAAGAGAGATTCCTATGGACGAGTTAACCTTAGTTTCTCCAGCTGACGGGGTTGTTATGGATGTGGAAAGGGTCTTTGAAGATCAGTTTCTCAACGGAGAAAGCATTCGGGTTCGCATCTTTTTAAGTGTCTTTAACGTTCACGTTAATCGTTGCCCAATGTCTGGAACGGTTAAATTTCTTAGCTATCGACCGGGACAGATGATTCCAGCTTTTAAAAGCCATGCTTCAGAATTGAACGAGAAAAACTTTGTAGGAATCGAGAATAAACACCTGCAAATTCTTGTTACACAAGTAACTGGGTTTATTGCTCGTCGAATTGTCTGTTGGGTCAAAAAAGGAGATGCAGTGAGCAAAGGGGAAAGGTTCGGCCTTATCAAATTTGGTTCATGTACCGAAATTTTTGTACCAACAAATGTTGAAATCATGGTTAGTGCTGGGGAAAAGGTGCGTGGAGGAATAAGTATAATAGGGAGAGTGAGTGTCGAATGAAGGGAAACCCGATTACTGCTCGTATGATCCCGAACATCTTCACCTTAGCTAATTTGCTTTTTGGATTTCTTGCTTTGATCTGGGTTATTGAAGGGGATTACACGTTAGCTTCAGCAATGATCCTGCTTTCTGTTCTAATGGATAGTTTAGATGGAAAGGTAGCACGCCGACTTTCTGTTAGCTCGGATTTTGGTAAAGAACTTGATTCTCTCAGTGATTTAGTTTCTTTTGGAGTAGCGCCTGCAATTCTTACGTACCAGGCAATCTTACTCCCTCAATCTGATTTGGTGAGAACTATAGGTCTAGGTATCGCTGCAGTGTTTGCGCTATGTGGAGCGGTTCGCTTGGCGCGTTTTAATATGCTGAATATTACTACCCACTTTGTTGGGGTACCCATAACATTTGCGGGCGGTTTTATGGCTTTGCTCATGTTACTTAGAACAATGATTCCTTGGTTTATTTATCCGGTAACGATGGGTGTTTTAGCCTTTTTAATGGTGTCTACGTTTAAGGTAGCGAAGTTGGGGAAATAGTGGGGGACTTGTATGACACAGCGCTCGGTACTTACGACGCAGAGCAAACTAACCGTTTAAGCTCCTACTTTGGGGAGCGGGATACATCCTTCGGCGATAGTATTCTTTTAAAGAACCCGCCTACGGCGATAATCTCCACTGGAGACTATCGTGCCAGACTCGCCATCCTTGGCTCGGTTGGCGGCAGTGCACATCCCTGTGCACTGTCCCGTATTTGGGGTCGGTCGCTTAAACGGAAGTTTGCTTTTCTGCTTACGTAAAGACGTCGCGCTCGTGTCATACTGCGTCCCTGTCTTAAGGGTCTAAGAACGAGTGCAAGTTGGGGACGTTTCTTGGCTTGCATTTTGAGTACGAGTTGGGGTCGGTTCTCGACTTACATTTTGGACTGCATTGACCTCGAGGTTTGGGGAGACGGCACATTTCATGTGCGCCGTCTTGTCTTTGGGGTCGAAACGAACTGCGAAGAACGAGTGCAAGTTGGGGACGGTTCCTGACTTGCATTTTTGATTTACATTGACCTCGAGGTTTGGGGAGACGGCACATTTCATGTGCGCCGTCTTGTCTTTGGGGTCGAAACGAACTGCGAAGAACGAGTGCAAGTTGGGGACGGTTCCTGACTTGCATTTTTGATTTACATTGACCTCGAGGTTTGGGGAGACGGCACATTTCATGTGCGCCGTCTTGTCTTTGGGGTCGAAACGAACTGCGAAGAACGAGTGCAAGTTGGGGACGGTTCCTGACTTGCATTTTTGATTTACATTGACCCCGAGGTTTGGGGAGACGGCACATTTCATGTACGCCGTCTTGTCTTTGGGGTTGATACGAACTACGAACCAACGAGAAAAGGGTAGAGAAGGTATTTTGCCTTCTCTGCTCTTTTTTTCACCCCTTGCATTGATGAGGCATATAGTATGGCACGGGACTGAATGTTTAGGGGGGGCATATGATGGATAACCAACAAGTTAGTTGGAATAGTGTGGGCTTACGTCTGGTTCAAGGATTAACGACAACGATTGATGCGGTTCGTCAACTAGATGTTCAGGAAGCTTCTTTAGTGATGCGCTTATTAGGTAAAAGCTGTACGCGTATGATTAAAGAGGGGGTAGGTCATCAATTCGGAATTGCCTTGATTGAGACGAGTGCACAGTTGGCCATGAAGGAAAAATTAGTCTTAGAAGATGTGCTTAAGCTAATTACGGGCATTATTGGTAGGCTCTATTTTACTGCGAATACGGATGAAGAACGTAAACTTGTTGCTCAGCTGGAAGAAGTAGTTAAAAATTACCAAGTCATCTCATAGGGCATAAGTAAATTTTCTGCATAGATTACCAATAAGACTATTTCAACAATATAAGGAGGCATAAGCTTATGAGAATTTATTACGTACGGTTACCGGAATTTGTACTTAATGTTTTGAGAAAAGTTTTTCGCTAAAGTGGTCTGAAAGTGGCTTTTCCCTCCTAGAATGTATTATAGAGACAAGCAAGGAGGGAAATTATGCGTCAAAGTCGGTATTTATGGTTACTTGGGTTATCATTCTTTTGTATGGTCACGATAATCACCCTAAAAACTCCTCAAACGGTGATATCAACCCTAGCAGATCCTCAATTTGGAAGTTCTCCTCGAACGACTATTCAACAATTTTGGAAACTGATGGATCTGCGTCAAACTAATCTTGCTCGTGACTTGATAATGGTCGTGCAGGGGTCTTCTGACGAAAGTGAGTTTAAAGCTTGGGAGTCTAGGGTAAATGGGGATCCGATGTTATCGTTACAAAAAGTTGAGTTTATGAATTCAGAGTTAGATGGTTCGCAAGCGATTATTGTGCGCGTTTCTTGGACGTCGTCGGTTGAAAAAGTTCAACAAGCAATGTTTTCTATGAGTTTGAAGCAAACAGAAAAGGGCTGGCGTATTCAAGAAATTAAGCAGATTAACGACCTCTCGTTTGTGAGGGGGGATCATGATGGATGGTCAGCCTCGAGCTAAGCCTGATAAACAGGCAGTGGGTATTCAACCAACTGGAGTGCCGGTGCGATTATATGTGGGTGTAATACTCTTATTTATTGGGGTAATTCTGTATCTGTTTAGCAACTAAACTGAATTTTTAATGACAATGTTTTGAACACGGTTATTCCTAACTGGGATACTGTGTTTTTTTATTTAATACTTTGAAGTTCCCCTCTAGTCATCCGTATGTCTTGAATAGTTTCTAGACTAATTGCTAACACTGAGGCTGAATACAAATTTTCTAGTGCAAGGCGTGCGGAAACACACACTGAGATACTGTCTGAAGTCACATAAAAACGCAAGTTACCGTGTTACACTAATGAACATAAAGAAGGGGGTCATATCAATGGCAGATGTAAAAAAAGAGAATCTTGAGTTGGAGTGTGCCCATTGTGGAACAACTAGCGAATTAACTCCAGTGCTTACTTATGTCCACCAAGGAGAAGAAAAACATGTATGCACGCGTTGTTTACCAATGCTCATACATGGTTAGGGGATGAATCGATGCGTTTTACACTAGAAATGAAATTAAAAGATATTATGGCAACCAATCCTAAAACCGCTGAAGCGATGCAGGAATTAGGTCTGCACTGTCTCGGGTGTCCCTTTTCCGTCAATGAAACCTTAGCTAATGCTGCCCAAATGCATAACCTTGATCCCAACCTTTTGTTAGAAAAGGTTAATTCTGTAGAACAAGGGGAAATGTCTCTTGAAGCAGCTGCCAAGGCTCAACCGCCCGGGTCAATTTTACAAATGGATAAAAAGACATATTCTATTGCTCCACATATCCCGGCAGGGGTCGTAACCCCAGAAATCTTACGTAAAATTGCAGATGTTTCGGAAAAGTATCATGCCCAAGCGCTCAAAGTGACTTCTGCTCAAAGAATCGCCATTGTTGGCTTGAAACCAGAAGATGTCCCGAAGGTATGGGAAGAGCTCGGCATGGATCCTGGGCATGCAGTGGGGTTATGTGTACGGAGTGTGAAAGTTTGCCCAGGAGACACATTCTGTAAGAGAGGTCTACAAGAAACCTTAGCCTTAGGAATGGAAATCGATAAGCTCTATCATGGCATGGAATTGCCTTCTAAATTTAAGATTGGAGTTGCTGGTTGTCCGAATAAATGTACTGATGCTGCTTCAGTTGATTTAGGATTAATGGGTACCAGTAAAGGTTACCATCTGTATGTAGGGGGGAATGGCGGAGTCAAACCAAGGCAAGGAAATATCCTTTTGGAAAATCTACAGAGGGAGCAAATTTTGCCTGTTGTTGATGCGGTCGTTTCCTACTATAAGGAAAATGCACGACCCCAGGAGCGGATAGGACGGCTCATTGATCGAATCGGTATAGACGGCTTACATGAATTTGCAGAGAAAGCAAGACATTAAGACAGTAAAAAGCGGATGGTGATCATCCGCTTTTTACTGTCTTAGTTACTATTTAACTATTCAACGTGTATGGCGTCTGTAGGGCAGCCGTCAGCTGCATCTTTGGCAGCTGCTTCATTATCACTAGGAACAGGGTTTGTATAAGCGACTGCTAATCCGTCATCCTCCATTTTAAAGACTTCCGGACAGAATTCCGGGCAAGCTCCACACCCAATACACGCATCTTTGTCTACTGCAGCGATCATTATGTATCCTCCTTTCACGAATCTGTAATAGTATTCCCAAGTCAAAAGCTTACTATTCACCTGATTCTAACATAAAATCATAATTTTTGAAGATAGTTAACGCTTAATACTTAATATAGGACAGATAAGACATAGAATTCAATTGGTGTTATATTCTGCTTAAAGTCGATTATGTTCATGTATATTCGTTTTTAAACTCAGCGTATGTTTCAAGACCGAAAAATGATGTAGAATTTGCGTTAAACTAAAATATCCATAAATATCCATAAAGCCATATCTGGTAAGACTTTGTTAATATTATTATCACTTTTCAGAATTACCTTATTATTTGCGATTTCGACATCCACCATATCGTATAATAAGTGCACCGGAAGAAGACAGACATTTTTAAAGCAGAAAGATGTACCGGAATACAGTTAAGGTGGTATTACGTTGAATGAGTAAGAAGATTAAAATTATTATTGCGGATGATAATCGGAATTTATGCCAAATGTTACAAAACTTCCTCCAAGGTCAGGAGGATTTAATGGTTGTCGGAGTTGCAAATAACGGTTTAGAAGCTTGGGAACTAATTCAATCTCAGGAACCTGATTTAATTATTCTCGATTTAGTCATGCCAAATTTAGATGGATTGGGCGTATTAGAACGAATCAATGCCCGGACGACCATGTCTCGACCAAAAATTATCATGTTAACAGCGTTTGGACAGGAATCACTGACCCATCAAGCCATGATGCTGGGTGTTGACTATTTTATTCTAAAACCATTCGATCTGGATATTCTCAGCAAACGTATCCGTTCTTTATCCCAGGATCTACCGACATCTGCTCCAACTCAGTTTTCTACTAATAACCCCATTGTGACAACTGTAGGAAACGGGCTTAATTTATGTGTCGAAGTAACCACGATGATGCATCAAATTGGAATTCCTGCCCATGTTAAAGGGTATCAATATATAAGAGATGCGATTTTAATGGTAGTGGAAGATGTCTCCTTGTTAGGTGCGGTAACCAAGGAACTTTATCCAAGTATTGCGAAAAAGTTTGATACTGCTCCTAGTAGGGTTGAACGTGGGATTCGTCACGCCATAGAGTTAGCCTGGGAGCGCGGACATACTGATACACTAAAGAGAATTTTCGGATATTCTATGAATATTGAACGCCAAAAACCCACGAATTCTGAATTTATAGCACTGCTCGCTGATAAATTAAGAGTTATGAGTAAAGTGAGCTAAATTGTTCTATTTGCATAATTATAACAAGAATTATTTTCGCAAAAGCACCAAAATATTACTTTAAGGTAATAATCTTGGTGCTTTTTGCGCAAAATATAATGTTTCTCATAACTCAAAGTAGGGAATTGTCCAATTAACGTAAGACATAGTAGATATAGGATTATTAGGAAAAATAGTTCATGTTTTTAAATATGGTCTATGAAATCTAATATACATTGCAAAAATATTTGGGCCAATTGCTTAAATTTAGCAGGAAAATCGAATGTGTATACAGAATACTATAATGTTTGGATAAAATGAGTAATGATTCTGTTGCTTATTGGAAAGTGAAAGAAGCAGAAAAAAGGTACCCATTGTATATCCATATTTACTACAAATAGTTAGATAAAAGGAGAGTGTTTAAAATTAAGAAGAAGAAAGTCTTAACCGTGGCCGTTGCTATGCTGCTAGCCGTCAGTGTTTTTCTGACAGGTTGCTCAAGCAATCAACCAGCTGCCCCAGCAAAAGTGATGAAAACTAGTTATAACGTTGGAGCAGAACCCAAATCTTTAGATCCAGCCATTTCGACGGGGGTTCCGGAGACCAATATACAAACAGCACTATTTGAAGGACTGACTCGTATAGGCGAAGGTGAAAAGGTAATGCCTGGTATCGCTGAAACATGGACACAAAATGCTGATGGAACGGTAATAACGTTCAAACTTCGCGATGCTAAATGGAGTAACGGCGATGCAATTACCGCTGAAGATTTCAAATATTCATGGCTACGTGCCCTTTCCCCTGAATTGGCGTCTGAGTATTCCTATCAGCTTTACTACATTAAGGGTGCTGAAGACTATAACTCCAAAAAGGGTACCGCTGATGCTGTAGGTATCAAAGTTGTAGATCCTAAAACGTTGGAAGTAACCTTGGTTGCTCCTACTCCTTACTTCATTGCCTTGACTGCTTTCCATACTCTGTACCCTGTTAATAAAAAGGTTGTTGAAGCAAACAAGGAATGGTCTCTGAAAGCGGAGACTTATGTATCTAATGGTCCTTTTAAAATGAAAGAGTGGAAACACAATGATCAAGTCGTTGTAGTTAAAAACGAAAACTATTGGGATGCCAAGAACGTTAAGATCTCTGAAATCACCTTCAAGCTGCTAGAAGATATCAAAGCCGCACTTACAGCTTTTGAAAGCGGACAGTTAGATGGAACTGAATATATTCCTATTGAGGACATCGATCGACTCAAGGCTTCTAAGGTCTTGAAAATTGCTCCCTATATTGGGACCTCTTACTATCGTTTCAACGTGACCAAGAAGCCCTTTGACGATGTCAAGGTTCGTAAGGCTTTGACTATGGCGATTAACCGTCAGATGTTGATTGACAAAGTGGTCAAAGGTGGACAATTGCCAGCTTACGCATTTACCCCTCCTGGTATGGTTGATGTAGAAGCCGGCAAAGACTTCCGCGCTGTTGGCGGAGACTATATAAAAGAAGATGTTGCTGCAGCTAAGGCGCTCTTAGCTGAAGCTGGTTACCCTGATGGCAAGAACTGGCCTGCAGATGTTTCGATTCTTTACAACACTAAATCCGACAATAAACTGCTTGCTGAAGCAATCCAAAATATGTGGAAAACCAACCTGGGTATCGATATTAAGCTGCGTAATGAAGAATGGGCTGTTTATCTAGAGAACCAAAAGAAGCTTAACTACAATATTTCCCGCGCAGCTTGGATTGGTGACTATGCTGATGCAATGACCTTTATGGATATGTTTGTTACTGGTGGCGGCAACAACCAAACTGGTTGGTCCAATGCTGAATATGACAAACAAATCAAAGATATTGCCAACAAATCTGGCGACCAAAAGGTTCGAATTCCCGCAATGCATGCTGCTGAAAAAGCCTTGATGGATGATATGCCTATAATGCCTATCTACTATTATACTCTTCCATGGGTTCTCAAAGATAATGTTAAAGGCGTAATCCGTTCATCCCTTGGACCAATTGACTTCAAGTTTGCAACTGTAGAATAGTTCCAAAATAACTAAATAATGCAAAGCTGGAGGTGGGCTGAAATGCGGCCCACCTCCATTTCATTTGTGTAAATCTGATCAGTGGGACATTATCCCAAAAATAACAATATAATATGATTTAATAAATCTTAGAATACAGTATATAATATAATTTGGTTGAGATTATTTATTGCAAGGTCGAAAGGACTTCATAAATCTTTAGGGGGATGAATATGGCAAAATATCTACTACAGCGGATTGCTTCGGCGTTGCTTGTGCTTTTTTTAGTTGTTTCGTTTACGTTCGTATTGATGCATTCAATTCCCGGTGGACCCTTTTCTCGCGAAAAACAGGTTCCACCAGCAGTCTTGAAGAATCTAGAAGAACGTTATCACATGAATGATCCGCTCTCAAAACAGTATTTTGACTACTTGAAAAATGTTGCTCAGTTCAATCTAGGTCCAACGTTTCGCTATGAAGGCAGGACAGTTAACGATCTAATTAAGGATGGTTTGCCTAAAACAGCTACTATAGGGTTTTTGGCTGCAATTTTTGCTCTCGGTGGGGGCTTGATACTTGGCAGCATTGCAGCTCTCTGGCACAATAAAACTCCAGACGCTTTAGCAACCTTTATCGCTACAATCGGTGTTTCTGTTCCCAGTTTCGTCATGGCGACTTTTTTACAATATTATTTGGGGTACAAGCTCGGCTTGTTTCCACCTGTTGGCTGGAATAATGGAGCTTTCAAGAATTTAGTTTTACCCTCAATAGCGTTGGGGGCTTATCCTATTGCCCAAATTACGCGTTTGATGCGGACAAGCATGTTGGACGTCTTAAGTCAGGACTACATTCGTACTGCCAAGTCGAAGGGCTTACCAGGGTACTTGATTATTGGTAGACATGCTATGCGCAATGCTTTATTACCGGTTATTACCTTTTTAGGACCTTTCTTTGCCTATATTCTTACTGGAAACTTTGTTGTTGAATTTGTTTTCGGAATTCCCGGAATCGGGCAATTCTTTGTTACCTCAATTACTAACCGTGACTATTCTACCATTATGGGCATGACGGTATTGTTCTGTAGTCTCTTAGTGGTATTTAACCTGTTGGTGGATATAGTATATACATTTATTGACCCCAGGATCAAACTAACTGGTCAGAAAGGGGCGTAGTAATATGAAATTAGCACAAAACTTATTTGAACCCGCGATATCTCAAATTTCAGCTGAGCATATTAATCGCCCCAGTACTACTATGCTGCAAGATGCTTGGCGACGTTTTAAGAAAAACAAGTTGGCCATGGCTGGTCTAATAACTCTGGCGGGCCTTATCCTCTTTGCATTTATTGGCCCATTTCTCATTAAGTTCAATTACATGGACAATGATTTAATGAATCAGTACCTTAAGCCCTCTTGGATTCATCCCTTTGGTACTGACTCTCTGGGCCGTGATACATTTGCCAGGTTAATGTACGGGGGAAGAGTTTCGCTAGCCATTGGCTTTGTATCTGTCATAATTAACCTAAGCATTGGCGTGTTTTACGGAGGAATTTCCGGATACTTTGGCGGCAGAATCGACAATCTGATGATGAGGATTATTGATATAATTTATAGCGTACCGGAATTGTTGTATGTAATTTTGCTGATGGTCGTTTTGGGCAAAGGTGGTTTGCTAAACATTATGATTGTCCTCGGAATTGTGAACTGGATGGGAATGGCTAGGATTGTACGTGGCCAGATTTTGGTTTTGAGGGAGCAGGAGTATGTTTTGGCTGCCCGCACCTTGGGTGCTAGTACCTCGCGTATCATGCTTAAACATTTAATTCCTAATACTTTGGGTCCAATTATTATCACATCCGCTTTGGCTATTCCGTCGGCTATTTTCATGGAAGCCTTTTTAAGCTTTATCGGGATTGGTATTCAACCTCCTTTTGCCAGTTGGGGGTCCCTAGCTGCAGAAGGTCGGTTAAATATTCCCTCCTATCCCTATGCCTTATTTTTCCCCGCTGCAGCAATTGCGATAACCATGTTGGCTTTTAACTTTGTCGGAGACGGTCTGCGGGACGCCTTTGACCCCAAAATGCGGAAGTAGAGGAGAATGAGATATGGGACATTTGCTTGAAGTTAACGACTTATGCACCTCCTTCTTTACCTATGCAGGTGAGGTTAAGGCGGTTGATGGTGTAAGCTTCCACTTAGATCAAGGAGAAGCTATCGGTATTGTAGGAGAATCCGGTTGCGGCAAGAGCGTAACAGTCCAGTCTATCATGCGTTTGATTCCTAATCCTCCCGGTAAAATCGTTAGAGGCAGTGTTAACTTTATCGGAGAGGACCTTTTGAAAAAAACTGAAAAACAAATGGAGTCCGTCCGTGGTAAGGATATCAGTATGATTTTCCAAGATCCTATGACCTCCCTCAATCCTGTGCTCACAGTCGGTTTACAACTAACCGAGGTGCTTAAGCGGCATGAAGGATTAACAGGCAAGGCAGCTGCAGATCGAGGAGTTGAACTTTTAAACCTAGTGGGAATTCCGAATCCGGAAAGCCGCTTAAAACAGTATCCTCATCAGTTTTCCGGCGGTATGCGCCAACGGGTCATGATTGCGATCGCCTTGGCTTGTAACCCAAAATTGCTGATTGCAGATGAACCCACGACCGCCCTAGACGTAACAATACAAGCTCAAATTTTGGAGTTAATGCAAGATCTCAAAACTAGAATTAATACCTCGATCATTATGATTACTCATGATTTAGGGGTTGTTGCAGGGCTTTGCAACAGAGTGATCGTCATGTATGGCGGGAAAATTATCGAAAGTGGTAATACGGACGATATATACTATCGTCCAAAACATCCCTATACCTGGGGTCTTTTAAAATCAGTTCCGCGCTTAGATGCGGATAAGAGCGCGAAACTGATTCCTATTCCTGGTACGCCCATAGATCTGCTTGATCCTCCTAAAGGATGTGGGTTTGCGCCGCGTTGCACTCATTGCATGCAAATCTGTATTGAGCAAAAACCGGAATTTACCCAACTTGGCGAAGGTCACCAGGTGGCTTGTTGGCTGCAACATCCTCAAGCTCCCAAGGTAGCTGAGCTGGAAGGGAGAGTATAAGCATGGAAGTACGTGAAGATTATATTTTAGAGGTCAATAATTTAGTTAAACATTTCCCCTTAGGTAGCGGTTTGTTTTCCAAGAAACAACAAGTGGTACAGGCTGTTAACGGAATCAGCTTTAAGGTGAAACGAGGAGAAACTCTGGGTATTGTAGGGGAAAGTGGTTGCGGTAAGTCAACGGCCGGGAGAACGATTATTCGACTTTACGAACCCACTGCTGGTCAGATTATTTTTGAAGGCAAGGATATTACGACAGCCCAAGGAAACGACCTGATGGAGCTACGGCGTAATATGCAAATGATCTTTCAAGATCCTTATGCTTCCTTAAATCCACGGATGACGGTGGGGGATATTGTTGCTGAGGCCATAGATATCCATAGATTGGCCACTGGGCAAAAACGGACCGATCGTATTTTTGAGTTGCTTAAAATCGTTGGGTTAAACCCTGAACATGCTAACCGGTTCCCCCATGAGTTCTCAGGTGGGCAACGGCAGAGGATTGGTATTGCAAGAGCGTTAGCTGTTAATCCCAGTTTGATTATTTGCGATGAACCCATCTCCGCTTTGGATGTATCCATCCAGGCTCAAATTGTTAATATGTTAGAGGAATTACAAGCAAAGCTGGGTCTGACTTATTTGTTTATTGCCCATGATTTATCGATGGTTAAGTATATCTCGCACCGCATTGCGGTCATGTACTTGGGACGGATTGTAGAGCTTACGAGCAGTAACGATCTTTATGCAAATCCAATGCACCCATATACTCAAGGGCTGTTAAGCGCTATTCCTATTCCAGATCCTCACGTAGAAGCTAAAAGACAGCGCATTGTACCCAAAGGGAATGTGCCGAGTCCCATTGATCCACCTTCAGGTTGTTATTTCCGTACTCGATGCCCCCATGCGATGGAGGTTTGTGCCAAGGAAGCACCTGAACTAAAAAATATGGGGAATGAGCACTTCGTTGCCTGTCACATAGTTTAGAAGGTGAATTTCCAGTCATAAAGACGTCTGCTACACTTCCTATAGTGGTAAGTGTAGTTGACGTCTTTTATGGCGCAAGAAAGTAAATATCTGAGTCTACATAAAAAAGAAATACCTGCAAAATCTTTAAATAAGAAAAAGGAATAAGCTAAATAATATGGAATCTAGATTTGATAAAGTAAATTAAGCAGGATAGGGTGTATAGGAGAAATTATGGGAAAGATTATTTGTTTAATAGGCAAAAGTAGTTCAGGTAAGGACACCATTTTTAATGAACTGAAAAAGGATAAAGACCTAAACTTAAAACCCATTATTCCATACACAACAAGACCCAAAAGAAGCAACGAGATTAATGGAGTGCAATATGAATTCATCAATCAAGAAAGCCTAGAAAACTATGATCAAGCAGGATTAATCATAGAAAAAAGGGCTTATAATACAGTGAATGGCCTTTGGGTTTACTGCACGATTGATGATGGTCAAATTCAGTTAGAACGTGATAATTATATCTTAATCGGTACATTAGAGGTCTATAAACATCTCGCTGGATATTTTGGCACTCCCAATGTGGTCCCTATTTATATTAAAGTAGAAGATGAGATTCGCTTAGAAAGGGCAATCCATAGAGAAAAACAACAATTAAAACCTAATTATCAGGAATTATGTAGAAGGTTTTTAGCGGATAGTGTGGATTTCAGTGATGATATGTTAACCCATTACGGAATTACTAATAGTTATGAGAACAAGGACCTAACTGAGTGCTTAACTAAAATAAAACGTGATCTAGAGACCTTGCTGAAATTATAGCGATTGATTGGTTATGGGTATTTTGGGGCTTGTCACCTAGCATTAGGCTAAGGACAAAGAAGGGGTGGAAAAGTTAATTCCAACCCTCAGAATACAACAAAGTCACAACCTAGTTGTGACTTTGATTTTTCTTTATGGTGCGCCCGGCGGGATTTGAACCTGCGACCTCCGGCTTCGGAAACCGTCACTCTATCCACTGAGCTACGAGCGCTTATCAAGAATACTTTATTACTCTACTCAAAAACGAGGGTTTTGTCAAGCATTATCCTGACTGATGGATTGATTCCCACGTCCAATCAGTGATATATTAAAGTATTCAAGAGAGTTGTATATTTGTCTCCTTGCACACTTTGCAGTATAATTCAACGAAGATGAACAAGATAACAAAGATGAACAATGACAATGAAGGTGAACGAGTAGTTGTTGTTTGAATGGGGGACCTAAATGGACTGGAGACGTTTTCGAAACTATTTTACTTGGCAATGGTTAAAGCACTTTATAGGGATCGTCATTGGGGCTTCGATTGTAAGTGTCAGTATTAATACACTGATCATCCCCAATCATATTGCCGATGGTGGGCTTACAGGTATTGCCATAATATTGCATTACTTATTTAATTGGCCTGTTGGTTGGGCAGTCTTTCTGCTAAATCTGCCTTTGTTTATTCTGGGTCTTCATATGGTAGGACGGAGTTTCCTGATTTTCAGTATTGTGGGTGTGGGTATGCTCTCAGCCATGCTTTCCCTTACCACGCACTTACCTGCCTTAACCCATGATACCTTGCTGGCTGCGATATACGGCGGGGTACTGTCCGGCATAGGCATGGGAATTGTCTTCCGTTCTAGAGGTTCGCTGGGTGGTACCGATATTTTGGCAGTCTTGTTTGCTAGGACAACTCCCTTCAGTGTAGGACAAATCTTATTGGGAATCGATGCAGCTATTTTCATTGGAGTCGCTATAATGTTTCGACCGGAGATGGCCATGTATGCCATGCTTTATATGTTTATTGCAACCCGTGTCGTAGATCTTGTCCAAGAAGGCTTGAGCCATTCAAAATCGGTTATGGTGATCACGACCCATCCGCAAAAGATCGCTGAAGAAATTATGGCAAAGCTAGAGCGAGGAGTCACGCTTTTTCAAGCGACTGGAGCATTCTCTGGGGAAGCTAAACAAGTTATTTACTGTGTCATCAACCGAACAGAATTATCTCAGATTAAAGAAATCGTTAATAAGCAAGATCCTCAGGCTTTCGTAGCCATTTCTGAGGTGCCAGAAGTTGTCGGGGAAGGTTTTTCATCATGGAAAGGACATTAGACCAGGATTGGAATGAGGGATTGGACTGTGAAACGGATCAAACGGAGTTCAAAGAGACGATGGAAGATCACCATTTTACTCTTAGTGGCTATCCTTATTATGTTCGCCGTCGGGCCTTTTGCATTTCGTATGGAGCGTTTAAAACAGGCGAAAAGTGATTACAACATTCGTAATGTTCAAGACGAATTACAGTGGTTGGACAAATATGGTGGTCCATTAAATAAGTTAGCACTCATAATAGATACGAAACTATGGTTAGAGCTTAACCTAGGAATCAAGGATGTCGAGCAAAGATTAGCAGCCTATCAAGACGAAAAACATCAGTTGTGGTTAGTTATGTTCAATTTGCATGCAGAAAACCTCACCAAAGCACAAAATCTATTAGAAACAATGAGTTCTTCCCCGCGTAAGCAGCTTGGAAAGGGAGTCCTAGCGCTTGCTAAAGGAGATGCCAAGCAGATTCGAGTAGTTTTAGCTAAGTCAGAAGCCGACTGGCAGTCCATGACTCGTCAAGAACAGTGTCTGAGGCATTTAACCCTGGCTCAAGCGGCTATGCTCCTGGAAGATAATCTGTCAGCCAAAGTGGAGCTCGAAGTTGCTCAGCAATTGGAACCCAGTAACCCGGCCAATTTGTCAGTGGCCTTTGACTTGGCAATAGCTCAAGGTCAAAGAGCAAAAGCTAGAGAACTAAGCCAATTAATCGATACCCAAACCTGGAGACCACAGAATTCATTGTACTTGACAAAAAGGGCTGTGCTGGCAATTCATGAAAATGATACGCTAGGCTTGGCAAATAGTCTTGCCTTATTAAAAGAACTTCCCCAAGGGGATGCCAGTATTAATTATCTGAATGGAATCAACGCTCTAAAGAAAGGACAGTTGCAAGAGGGCAAGATCTTGCTTGAACTTGCCCTAAAAAGTGGACTCGAGGGTCAGGTGCAGGTGGATGCCCAAAAAGCCTTAGAACAGGTTTCCGAGCGACAAAATGCCGATCGAGTCTTACGCTCGTTGTAGCCGAAATCAAAGAATCATGGCTGTCTTATGAGCTAGTGAGTTGGGGCGACGGGTTCTTCTTTCAAATTACTTTCAGGTGGCCAAGTGCTGCTAGCCTTTGAAAGTAATTCACCCACTGAAATTAAGGTAAGGCCTCTATTTTTCAGTTGTTGGATAATTACCGG
The DNA here is from genome assembly GCF_054657535.1 of Desulfosporosinus burensis. Taxonomy (NCBI): domain Bacteria; kingdom Bacillati; phylum Bacillota; class Clostridia; order Eubacteriales; family Desulfitobacteriaceae; genus Desulfosporosinus; species Desulfosporosinus burensis. The sequence continues at coordinate 536,286 of NZ_BAAHYN010000001.1, read as the reverse complement.
TAAGGCTTGAACCGTATCAGGCGCCGAGTCAGAAGCATGAAATAAGATAATATCTCCGGCTTTAGCTCCGCTCCCTGCGCGGCTACCATTGAGTACATTATTAATCACAGCATTCGAGCCAGGTCGCTTCCAATCGAGAGAATCAACACTCCACTGGATAACCCGATATCCTAACTGATTGGCCGTAGCAATAACCTTATTATTATAGGCACCGTTCGGAGTGCGGATTAAGCGAATTTTCTGCTGAGTTATTCTTTCGAGGACTTGTTGTGACTTAATGATCTCATTTTCTAGTTCAGCCGTTCCTAAGGTGTCAAGATCGATATGTCGGTTTCCGTGTGAACCGATTTCATGGCCGTCCGCTACCATTCTCATCACCAGTGGTTGATGTTTATCTGCCCAAGGACTAGACAGGAAAAACGTAGCTTTTACACCCTCTTTTTTTAGGATATCCAATATGGGTTCTGCAGTCTTCTCGCCCCAACTGATATCAAAGGTGAGACCGATTGCTGGAGTGTTAACATTGACAGAATAAATAGGTTTTAATTTTCCAGAGAAAACTGATGTCACATTTTCTCTGTAAGAGACCATGACGAATAATAGGATTCCCCAGAGAGCAATATTACGCCAGGATGGACGTTTGAAAATTATAATCCGCATTGGGCACTCCTCCTTCGACTAAAAGATATTCATTCGTTAACAAGTTCATGAGGAGTAAAACAAAAAAACGCCTAAAAAAGGCGTTTAATATTTATTTGATGAGTACTTCATATAATTATCAAAGTCGTAGAAATACCGTTGGAAAAAGCGTTTGCCGAAAATTGAGCCAATCAAATCTAATTTAAACAATAATTTAAGGAAAACGTGTAAGACGATCAAAGTAACAGCGAAGAAAACAATCATTCGAATTAGAAAGAAAGCAATCGCAAAGACAAACGTAAATACCTTACTTAGAACTAGGGCAGAAACATACAGACCTAAAATTAGAATAATGAATTTAAGAGCAAATATCCAATAATTAGAAGATTGAGTCGGACGATAAGTAGTCAAGGTCAAACACCCCCTTCTTATTTCTAGATTATCATAATTCGACTTTTATGTCTAGGTTACAAGCTAGTCCGTCTTAAATTTCTAAATTAGTTGATTTTACCTGGATTCTATGGCCTGACACGTAATTCGAGGATTCTGAAGCAGAAGCATTAATTCTTTTTAAGATATGCCCAATAAATCGACTCGTGCATATGATGGAGCAGACACGGAGGGGATAATATGCATGATGGGGAATTATTTGTTTGGCGGAACCTTATGGAGGATGGAACACAGTGTCTAGGTGAAGAATCGTATCTAAAAGCAGAAACTTACTATATTCAGGGTCTTTTGAAGGCATATCAATTAAGCGTTCCCGAAATTGTTGCCTTTACATTAAGATTATTAGCAACTGTAAGAGTGCGTTTAGGTAATTTAGACTTTGCGGAAGAGGGTTTTAAGGAAGCGCTACGTATTTGTCAAGAAGTAGAGAATGCTAAAGGGATGGCTGAAGCCTGGGCGGGGCTAGCCAGTGTGTCAGTTAAAAAGGGAAAACTCCAGGAAGCAGCCGAAGAATATCGCCAGGCAATCTCGATTTATCCAAGTTCCTCCCCACAGTTAAGGTTAGGCATGCTCTATGCTGATCTTGGCCAAGTTTATTCTGCCCTCGAAGAATTGACCAGAGCCAAGCAGGCGTTTTCACAGGCACAAGAACTCTGTCGTTTGTACGGTTTTCTTAAAGGGGTAGCGGAATTGGATCTTTTGTTAGGCGAGTTGTACTTTCGACAGGGGCAAATAAATGAAGCTCTAGAAACCCTTAAGCACGCCTGTCAGCTATTTGCTAAGCTAGCTGATTTAGTCCCTTTATCAACAACACTTCAATACTTAGCCTTACTTTACTTTGAGCAGAACCAAATGCTCTTAGCTTTTGATTGTCAACAAAGGGCAGTGGCACTTTCTTTAAAGTTTGAAACAAGTGAGGTATTTAGTGAAAGTTGCTATTTCTTAAGTAAAATCGAGCAGTTCTTAGAGAATAATCAAGAAGCCAAATATTATCTAGAATTATCGATCCGGTTTTATCCTAAACAAGATATCGACCTTGCCTTACGGTATCAGAATTTGGCTGGTCTGCTTTTCCTTACCCTGGATTTTACTAAGGCTGAATTATATTATCTACAAGCTTTAAACCTCTTTGAATCATTTGATGATGAGCTTAGAATTAGCGAAGTTCAGAAATCTTTAGCCATTCTCAAAGAAATTCAGGAGCGCAAGGAAGGTCCGCTGAAATTTCAAGACAAGTCTGATGAGGTCTTTCAAGTTCGTAGCGAATTTTCATTAGAAGCATTAGTACACTTGGCAGAGTTTTACGAAAAACGCAGTAATTTTCGTGATGCACTCAATTGCTATTGGAAGGCTCTCGAAAAGGGGCGCGAAGCTGAAGTAGCAACAGATTGGATTGAGTTAAGAGTTCAAAGGGTTTCTAAACGTTTGCGCAGGAAAAAGTAAATGCAAGATATTTCCTCAAATAATGAAAATCTAGCTTTATTAATCATTGTAGTTCAGTTAGAATGAAGTTATAGAATGTCTCTCTGAATAAAGGGAGGGATGGGGGGACTATCATGCGGGAAGAAGATGCAATACTCCTCGAATGCTTGGAAGATGTGTATCATACCTTTGAAAAAGCTTTAAAGAAGGCTCAACTGGTGCGTTCGATCCATGTTCAAAAATTTGAGCGAATGCTTGTTGAATTGCGCAGTGAGCGCAGGGTTTTTGAAGACATTTCTATCCCAGCCCGACTTATTGTAGAACAATTGTTGGAATCCCAATTTAAAGTTGGACAGGTTGCCTTGGAAGCAGAACGATTTAAACAAGGGTTCACAGGGGTATCCTTTGTGAAGGTAGAGGAATTTGGAATAATCTGTGTAAAGCTAGGGGAAGTAGAAATCTCCTGGCGAGATGGCAGCTATGTTTATTACTTTTATCCTGATAAAGTAGAGCTAAGAGCAACCGATGAAAAGTCATCTATTAAGTTGTCTTTTTCGATTGCGTTTAATCGGCAAACTTTGGAGCGGTTTCCGGAAATACTAACCTCACCTAATGTTGTGTATATACATCCCCAGCTTGAAAAATGGATACGGAAGGTGTAACGATGTCAAATCTTTCCCAAGGATTAGTGCAAATATATACTGGCCATGGCAAGGGAAAATCGACGGCTGCTTTTGGATTAGCAATACGCGCAGTGGGGCATGGTTTTCAAGTCTATATTATCCAATTCATGAAAGGTCAGGATAATTATGGAGAATTAGCCGGCTTAAAGCGTTTGAACCCGGAATGTCAACTCGAACACTTTGGAGGGCCTGGATGGGTTCATAAAGGGGAACCACTCAAGGAGAACATCGAGGAAGCGCAAAAGGCCTTCTCCAGAGCGCAGGAGATTATTCTTTCGGGAGAATGGGATATCGTTATATTAGATGAAATTGTTAACGCGGTTTGGTTTGAGTTAATTCCTGAAGAGGATGTTCTAGATTTAATTAATAATAAGCCTTCTCACGTCGAGCTGGTGTTAACGGGTCGAAATGCTTCTCAGACCTTAATCGATCGAGCCGATTTGGTGACGGAAATGGTACAGAAAAAACATCCCTTTGAACAAGGAGTCATGTCACGTCAAGGCATTGAATTCTAAGATGCTCAACGCAAAATTTTGTAGGTCGTCCATGCTGATCCATCAAGGGGGGAGGCATGGACGATTTTAATTTTCTAGCTTGAAGTTTAGCAATACATATATGAAGACAACTGTAAATTTAGTCGCTTAAGATGCCCGTGGGATTCTTTATAAACATTATACACAAATGAAGAGTGACTTAACTTCTTTGAATTGGCATATACATAATTAGACTCGATAGTTTTGCTGGTTGTTAGAGAAGGGAGGGTTACCATGGAAGTCATAAAGTGGTTACGTGAATATCGTGAAGGAGAGGCTGCTCTGGCTTGGAGTGGTACGTTTGCAGATTATTTGCAGATGGTTACAGAAAATACCAATTTAGCGTTGCATGCCCATGCTCGAATCTATGCCATGATAAAAGCGGCCGGGGTTGAGAAAATCGGAGATCAGAAAATATATAAATTTTTTGACAAAGAGTTATTCGGGATGGATAAAACCTTGGAACGCCTTATTGAAGAGTATTTTCACAGTGCTGCCAAACGATTAGATGTCCGTAAACGTATATTACTGTTGATGGGACCAGTGAGTGGCGGTAAATCAACCATCGTAAGCCTTCTGAAGAGAGGGCTTGAAGATTTCACGAGAACCGATGAAGGAGCGGTCTATGCTATTGAAGGGTGCCCCATGCACGAGGACCCTCTGCATCTCTTACCAGTCTCCTTACGTTCTCAATTTGAGGAAAGGTATAATATTCGTATCGAAGGAAATCTTTGCCCAGTATGTCGTTTAAGACTAGATGAGGAATTTAGCGGTGAGGTTGAGTCTTTCCCCATTAAAAGAATCCTCTTTTCAGAAGAGCAACGGGTTGGAGTCGGTACGTTTACTCCCTCGGACCCTAAATCTCAAGATATTGCTGATTTAACGGGAAGTATTGATTTTTCCTCAATTACAGAATATGGATCCGAGTCTGATCCACGTGCCTATCGTTTCGATGGTGAACTTAATAAGGCCAACAGAGGTTTAATGGAATTCCAAGAAATGTTAAAATCGGATGAAAAGTTTCTCTGGAATCTTCTAAGTCTTTCACAGGAAGGAAATTTCAAAGCTGGCCGCTTTGCACTCATCTCCGCTGACGAGCTGGTCATTGCTCATACGAATGAAAATGAATATCATGCCTTTATCGGCAACAAGAAAAACGAAGCTCTTCAATCTAGAATTATTGTCATGCATATTCCTTATAATCTCCGCGTTAGTGATGAAGTTAAAATATACAACAAGTTAATCAGTCAAAGCGATATTCGAAATGTGCATTTGGCACCTCATAGCCTTTGGGCGACCTCAGTATTCAGCGTGCTCTCGCGCATGAAACCATCGAAAAAACAAGGCATGGATCTTGTGAAAAAGATGAGAATCTATGACGGGGAAGACGTGGAAGGGTTTAACCAGAAAGATATTAAGGAGTTAGCAATGGAAGGAGAAGAACAAGGAGAAGGTATGAGTGGAGTAGATCCGCGTTACGTAATTAACCGCATTTCTACGGCTTTGATTCGAGATGAACATGCATGTATCAACGCGTTGGATATTTTAAAGGCCTTGAAAGACGGCCTCTCTCAGCATACTTCTATTATGAAAGAGGAAAAAGAAAATCTTCTCAATCTTATCTCGGTGGCTCGCCGTGAATATGACGAAATGGCTAAGAAAGAAGTTCAGAAAGCGTTTGTCTATGCCTACGAGGAATCTGCCAAATCACTATTAAGTAATTATCTCGATAACGTTGAGGCGTTTTGCAATTCCACAAAACTATATGACTCCATCACGGGTGAAGAATTAGCGCCTGATGAACAACTCATGCGCAGTATCGAGGAACAAATTGGTGTTTCAGATAATGCTAAAAAGACATTCCGTGAGGAAATTCTTATTCGGATTTCAATGTATGCACGAAAAGGAAAAACCTTTAGCTACGAGTCTCATGAGCGTTTGAAAGAAGCGATCGAAAAGAAATTGTTTGCTGATTTAAAGGATATTGTAAAAATTACTACCTCTGTAGCCCATCCAGATCAGGAGCAATTGAGACGTATTAACAATGTCATGGATCGTCTTGTAAAAGAGCATGGCTACTGTCCAATCTGTGCCAATGAGATTGTTAAGTATGTTGGGGCCCTCCTTAACCGTTAAAGAGGAAGGGGGATTAGTGTGTCTGACGAGATTATCGTGAGTCGTGATGACTGGAGCTTACATCGTAAAGGACATCTTGACCAAACAAGGCACAAAGAAAAAGTCGAAGAAATTATTAAGCAACAACTGGGCGATTTAATAGTCGATGAAAGTATTATCTTATCTGATGGCAAAAAGAACACCAAGATCCCTATGCGTTCTCTGGAAGAATTTCGTTTTCGCTATGATTTCAATAAAAAAAATCATACCGGACAGGGAACTAAAAAGATGGTTCCGGGAGAAATCTTAGGTCGAGATCAAGGAGACGGTAAAGGCGGAGCAGGGAGTGGGGCAGGTGAAGCACCTGGCCAAGATATCTATGAAGCTGAAGTTTCTTACGAGGATTTAGCTAGTATTCTCTTTGAAGAATTAAAACTACCAAATTTAGATGATAAGAAAAAACCCCTTATTGCCCATGACCGTCCGGAATTTAATGACGTTCGAAAAAAAGGGTTAATGGCTAATGTGGATAAGAAACGCACCTTACTGGAAAGTATTAAGAGGCAAGCCTTTGCAAAGAAGGAAAAGAAGTCAAAATTACGAATTTCTCCCGAAGACTTGCGCTTTAAAACCTGGGAGACTCGTCCGAATTTCGAGACAAATGCAGTGATTTTAGCAATGATGGATACCTCAGGTTCGATGGGGCAATTCGAAAAGTATATTTCCCGAACATTTTTCTTTTGGATGGTCCGTTTCCTGCGTCTTAAGTACGAAAACGTGGAAATTCGGTTTTTAGCTCATCATACTGAGGCTAAGGAAGTTACCGAGGAAGAATTCTTCACCCGTGGGGAAAGTGGAGGAACTCGCTGTTCATCCGTTTATAAATATGCTTTGGATTTAGTGGAAAAGGACTATCCTCCAGCTCACTTCAATATTTACCCAGTTCATTTTACGGATGGGGATAATATCGGTTCTGATAATACAAGAGCCTTGTCTCTCATGAAACAATTGGTTGAAATAAGCCAAATTGTAGGCTATGGAGAGATCTTAAGAACTCACTACTCCAGTACTTTAATGTCAACATTAAAACGTATTTCCGATCCCAAACTTCGTCTAGTAACGATCAGGGATCGAACTGAGGTATATGAAGCACTAAAAACTGTTTTTTCTTAATATCTTGTACCCCGCCGACATGACTTCGATAGTTCTCTTAAACGCTCAAACGTGGTATCGCTAGGAGGGTAGTCATGGACAGTGAGAAGCGATCCTTAAGTACGATAGCGCAAGAAATCGCTCACGTGGCCCGTGGCATGGGACTCAAATTCTGTCCTGTGAACTTTGAAATTGTTCCAGCCGAAGCATTATATTCGTTCGGAGCTTATGGAATGCCGGTGCGTTTTACACACTGGAGCTTTGGCAAAGCTTTCCACCGTATGAAGTTACAATATGATTTGAATTTGAGCAGGATTTATGAACTTGTGATTAACACAAATCCTGCCTATGCATTTTTGTTAGAAGGAAATCGATTAATTCAAAATAAACTTGTGATTGGGCATGTTTATGCCCATGTTGATTTTTTTAATAACAATCGTTATTTTTCGCGGACTCCAAAGGATATGGTTGAACGGATGGGGGCTCATGCAGAAAAAATTCGAGATTATGAAATTCGATATGGGAGAGACCGGGTTGAAAAAATCTTAGATGCAGTGCTTGCTATTCAAGAACATGTGGATTTTCGATCGCATATTAGTCCCAAAAGCCATAAAATCGAAAATAAATCAGGAAATCAGCAGGACAATTGTCGAAAGAAAGCTGTCAACAGGAGATCTCAACCGTATGAAGATCTTTGGGAAGACAAACAAAAGGACAATTTAGAATTAGTGACTCCACCAGAGTTTGAGGATCTTTTACTCTATTTAATTCGATTTGCACCTGGACTTAATGAATGGCAAAGAGATATTGTCAGTATCGTTCGTGAGGAGTCATTATATTTCTATCCCCAAATTGAGACGAAGATTATCAATGAAGGCTGGGCGACCTTTTGGCATGCCAGAATTATGCGCGAACTAGATCTTAGCGATGCGGAGTCGCTTGACTTTGCAATAATGCATAGTCAAGTCGTCCAGCCTTCACGCTTAGGGCTAAATCCATATTATCTGGGCGTGAAAATATGGGAATATCTTGCTAAGGTTAAACCCCTTGATTATTTATGGGAGCTTCGTGAAACTGAAAATGACCTTTCGTTTATCCGCAATCACCTTACTCTCGAGTTAGTAGAGGAGCTAAATCTTTTCAATTTCCGCAAAATCGGAGCGCATTGGCAGGTTACAGACAATAAATGGGAGAAAGTGCGAGACAACCTTGTGCAACAATTGGTTAATGGGGGTAATCCACGGATTGTGGTGCTCGGAGGGGATCATGATGGTAAAGGAGGACTATCGCTTAAACATCGTCACGAAGGATTAGATCTTGATATCGTCTATTTAGAAAAAACCCTAGCTCTTGTACAATTTCTTTGGGGGAAGCCAGTCGTTCTTGAAACGGTGGTCGATACTAAAAAGGTTCTTTTTGAATGTGCTAATGGGCTTGTAAGCCGACGACAGACAACGAACGGTTGAGAAATAACCCCTCAGTTGATTAATACGCTTTATGCAAAGCAGATGCTAGAAAATTGCATCTGCTTTGCATATAATTAAAGGAATATCACATTAGAAGGTAGAATATATATAAATAAGTCGACGCAAAGCTTAAAATGACAAATGTAAATACGACAAAGATAATGGGGAAAGCAGGTAGACCATGCACGGGCTTGATCTGAATTTTATAGACATAATCTATCACTATCGCTATGTTGGCTTATTCATCTTGCTAACGTTTGGTATGATAGGGGTTCCTGTCCCCGATGAATTTCTAATGACCTTCAGTGGTTTTCAAACCTCAGTGGGTCATATGGCTTTTGGAAAAACCCTTGTAATTGCCACTCTTGGCAGTTTCTTAGGTATGAATCTTAGCTATTGGATTGGCAGGCGTTTAGGAATCCCGTTCTTGCATAAGATTGCCCCTTATCTTCATCTCAATGAAAAAAGGATTGCCCAAGCTGAACATTGGTTTCAGCGGTATGGTGATAGCTTGATTGTGATAGGATATTTTTTTCCTGGATTTCGTCATTTTACAGCCTACTTTTCTGGTATGAGTGAACTTCATTATGGACGATATGCTGCATTAGCTGGGACAGGCGCCTTTCTTTGGTCGTTAACATTCATTACCCTTGGTAGAATTCTTGGTGAGCATTGGCGGAAAATTACGTTCGTCATGCATGGTTACTTGGCCCGGGGCGCAATTGTGCTTGCCATTATTGTTTTCTTGATCTATCTCTATAATATGAGGCGAGGTCGAATAAGTAAGGATGAATGAAATTAGGGAAAATTTATCCACAGTGGTATAATACATAAGAAAAAACCCAATCATAAAGGAGGCCACTTAGGTGACAAATGAAACTTCTCAAGATCATGAACTTAAGCAAAACCCAATCGTAACCATCGAAATGGAAAACAGTAACCTTATTAAACTTGAACTTTATCCTTCGATAGCGCCTGAAACTGTTCAGAATTTTGTTACGCTTGTTTCTCAAGGCTTTTACGATGGTCTAATTTTCCACAGAATTATTCCAGGCTTCATGATTCAAGGCGGGGATCCTGATGGGACAGGCATGGGTGGAAGTAAACAAACAGTCCGTGGCGAGTTTTCTGGTAATGGGTTTAAAAATGATTTAAAACATGACCGTGGAGTTATCTCTATGGCTCGGACATCAGCCCCTAATTCTGCCAGTTCTCAATTTTTTATTGTGGTCAAGGCCTCAACCCACTTAGATGGGCAGTATGCATCCTTTGGAAAGGTCATCGAAGGTATGGAGGAAGTCGATCGAATTGTCAGTGTACCGAAAGATCGTGGAGATAAACCGTTAGAAGATCAAAGAATGAAGAAAGTAACTCTTCAACTATAGGTGTCCGATTTAACTGACATTTAAAATTATCTATCTTTGAAGAGGAGGGCTATGCCCTCTTCTTCTTTACACTTATTTAGTAAATATACTAAGGCTTCTTTGGTTGGAGGGGGTAGCATGTTAGATTTAATGCGTTTATTCAGTCAAGTAGTAGAGGAACAGAGTTTTACAGTAGTTGCGCGGAAATTGGGAATCAGTCAACCTGCAGTCTCGAATCAAATCCGCGCATTTGAGGAGAAATTAGGGGTGAAATTGCTATATCGTAAAGGAAAGGGTTTTGCCTTAACCTCGGAGGGTGAGACTGTTTATCGGCATACTTTGCAAATGCTGGATGAATGGTCAGAACTAATGGGAGAAATCGGGGGATCAGAAAGAGTCATGAATGGGAAAGTTCATATTGGCGCTTCGCACATCCCTGGTGAATACTTACTTCCTGCATACTTAGCCTCTTTTCGGAACTTGTATCCAGAGATTAAATTTAAATTATCCATAGGGGACAGTCTGGAGATGGCCGAAAAAGTTCTAACTCATGAGGTGGATTTTGCCGTTGTGGGAGCGGTTTTTGATACTGAAAAACTAACCTCTGATTTTTGGCTTAAGGATGAACTAGCTTGTGTATTTTCTTATGACCATGTCTTAAATTTATCTCAAAGCATTGAACTTAGCCAACTTAAAAACTATCCCATGATCATACGTGAGTCCGGGTCCGGACATCGGAGAGCTTTCGAGGAAGCACTTATGAGAAGTGGTTTTGATTTGAATGATTTTAATATCGTGTTAGAAGTTGGAAGTACAGAAGCTGTAAAAAATGCTGTTCGTTCTGGCATTGGCTTCTCGTTTTTGTCAAAGCATGCTTTAGAGTCTGGTGAGAAACAAGGTCTAGTCTGGATGAACGTTCATAATTTTAACCTAGAGCGCGGTTTCTACCTTTTAACCCGTCGTACTAAACAGTTAACGGTTATTGCAGAAGAGTTTTATCGGTATCTGACTAGCCAGAAGTCGGAGGTCGGAGGCCAGTAGTCAGAGGTCAGACCCCTTCGACAGTTAAGACTAAATTCCTCGACTGTCTTATGGCATAATGACGTTGACAGTAAAGTTTGGTAACTAGTTAATAAAGGAGAGGCATTCTTGAAATGGTTTATAAGTGACTTTAATTGTCGGGCATGGCGTATGATCAAAGGTTACCAGCTAGAAAACGCTCCAGGGGTTACGCTGATTTATGGGCCACGAGGGATCGGTAAATCGGCTTTGTTACGCTATCTGTATCAAAAAATTGAGTTGAAGCATGAAAGCCAAATGACGGATGCCTTATCTTTTGCACGCCAGTATGCGTATGCAGCTCATGAGAATAAGTTCAACCTATTTCGTCAACGCTACCGTACAGCAGAGCTCCTTTTAATAGACGATCTTCAATCTTTAACAGGGAAGTCCAAGTCGATCGAGGAACTCCACTATACCTATGAACACGTCATTGGTAATGGAGGAAAGATGGTGGTCTCAGTTGAAGCGGAATTACTAAATCTAGAGTTTCTGGGGGAGAGGCTGGCCTCGCGGTTTTTAAGTGGAGTCGTTATCCCCGTGCATCGACCTTTAAACCATGAATTAGAGCTTTTCCTGATGGATTATATTCACGCTAAGCGCCTTTATCTGGATAATTCAGTGGTGAGTGTAATCTCTGAGTGTACAGATAATTTAGCGGATGCAATCAGCACAATAACCCAATTTATTCAATTCGCTGAAGTCTGTCAGGATGAGCTGAGCCTCTCTTGTTTTCAGGCTTATTGGGAAAAGCAAATTAGCGACCGAAATTCAGTCGCTGATCCAATCAATATTATGCGCGTTGTAAGTAAGACCATGGGTATTTCCTTGGAAGAGTTGCAGAGTCCAGATCGGAAACAACAGGTGAATGAGGCTAGACAAATGGCAATTTACGCCATTCGGACACTCTGTAAGCTTTCTTATCCTGCCTTAGGGAGTTATTTTAACCGTAATCATAATACCATGATAACCTCCTTTAATAAAATGCATGAAAAGCTGGCTAAAGACGAAGAATTAAACAAAAAATATCAATCTATTATCAACACTTTTAAAGCAAAATTAATTAGTGATTAAAGCATGAAACCGGTCTATTTTCCTACGAATAAGATGAGTATAAACAGAGTAAAAAGTCATAGATTGCAAGATAATGATAAGGGGTGATCCGATGGCAGGTAATATACAACGGATAGCAGTGCTGACCAGTGGTGGAGATGCTCCCGGAATGAACGCAGCCCTACGCGCAGTGGTTCGGAAAGGAATTTACCACGGTTTAAATGTTTTCGGGATAAACCGTGGTTATGAGGGACTTATCCATGGAGAAATTCAAGAAATGACCATAGGTTCAGTAGCGGATATTGTGCTTCGCGGCGGAACTATCTTGAAAACGGCACGATCCGAAGAAATGCGGACAGTTGAAGGGCAACAAAAGGCCATCGACCAGTTACATAAGTTACAGATTGACGCTTTGGTAGTGATTGGCGGAGATGGGTCGTTTCGTGGAGCACAGACGTTAGCGGCTAAGGGATTTCAGGTCGTGGGGATTCCAGGGACTATCGATAATGATATCGCTGGAACGGATTTGACGATAGGATTTGATACCGCCATTAACACGGTAGTCGACGCAGTTAGCAAGATCAGGGATACAGCGTCCTCCCACGAGCGCACCTTCATAGTAGAGGTTATGGGTCGGGATTGCGGAAATATTGCCCTGCAGGCCGGTATCGCCTGTGGAGCAGAATCAATTCTTGTGCCTGAAATCCCCTACGATTTGGATGAGATTAGTGAAAAATTAAAGCGTGGTCATCAACGTGGGAAAAATCATAGTATTATTTTAGTGTCTGAAGGAGTGGGAAGTGCCTACAAAATTGGAGAAGAATTACGGGAACGTTCTGGATTTGAGACGAGAATTACTGTTTTAGGCCATTTACAACGCGGTGGAAATCCAAGCGCTCTAGATGCAGTGATTGCAGCAGCCATGGGCGGAAAAGCGATTGAGATTATTGTGGCCGGAGAGTCTAATCGGATGACTGCATATGTCAATCAGAGGGTGGTCTCTAGTCCCATTGATGCCGCTTATGGAACACGGAGCCCCTTTAACAGAGACCTATATGACTTGGCCAATGAGCTTTCGATTTAGCAATTATGGTCAATCAAATAAGAGAATGGGGTTGAATCATGGTAGATCAAGTACGACCTGGAATTGTGCTCGATTATACGGGGATGATGCAAAGTTCACAAAATTTGAAGGGGTTTTCAAATTCAGAACTGAAGGACCTCCAAGCTGTTTTAGATGCCGCCCAGACCTCACTTGACAAACGGAGAGAAGCTGGGGAACTTGATTTTTCGAGGCTTTTACCCTCCATGAAAAGCCAACTTACTGAGATCATAGAGTATGCAAACCAGGCAGCCTTGAAATTTGAAAATTTTGTTGTCTTGGGAATTGGTGGATCTGCACTCGGGCCGATGGCTGTTCACCAAGCCCTTAACCATTATTATTATAACGAACTTCCTCCAGAAGGCCGTGGTCACCGTCCACGCCTTTATGTGGTGGACAACATTGACCCAGTGCGTTTTCATGAATTGTTACATATACTCGATCCAAGTAAAACTCTTTTTAATGTCATTAGTAAATCAGGCAACACCTCAGAAACTATGGCTCAATTCATGATCATTCGGGACATTTTGCGTCGGGAATGTGGAGATCACTATGCCAAACATATTGTCGTAACCACAGATAAAGAAAAAGGAAATCTTTTGCCGATTGCCCTCAAAGAAGGATTTCAGCGTTTTGTGATTCCCTCTGCTATTGGAGGGCGTTTCTCAGAACTGACGCCCGTAGGATTACTTGCGGCTGCTATCTGTGGAATTGATGTTAACCAGCTTCTCGAAGGCGCTTTAGAAATGGATCAGAGGATTCGAGAAACGAAGGGGGTATTTTCCAATCCTGCTCAATTGCGTTCAGCACTTGCTCTTTTGTCATGGCGAAAAGGCAAAAACATCACTGTCTTGATGCCCTATGCTGACGGCCTTAAAAACATAGCAGATTGGTATGCTCAATTATGGGCAGAAAGCTTAGGAAAACGTCTGGATCGACAGGGAAGCGTAGTTCAGCTCGGACAAACACCCGTTAAGGCCCTGGGAGCCACCGATCAACATTCTCAAGTTCAGTTATATGTCGAGGGTCCTGATGATAAGACTATCGCGTTTGTGACAGTTGAGAAATTCAGGGAAGACCAAAAGATCCCATCAGACATTGGAGAGTTGCCCGAGGATATTCAATTTTTAGGGGGTCGTACTTTAGCAGAGTTGTTGATTGCAGAACAGAAAGCTACGGAGTACGCTCTAACCATTGCGGGGCGACAACATCAGAAGATAGTACTTCCCAGCTTGGATGCCTTTCATGTCGGACAATTGTTGCTTATGCTGGAGTGGGAGACCGCTTATATGGGAGAGCTTTTGAATATAAACGCTTTTGATCAGCCAGGAGTTGAGGAAGGGAAAATTGGGACGTATGCCTTAATGGGACGCAAGGGATATGAGGCAAGGAAACAGGAAATTGAGGAATATGGTAATACGCGGTATCTACTGCCGGAGTAAGATCATTTATCTTTACAGGAGAATTTTACATATGAAATTTATTTGCGCTCTGATCGTTGTTAACAATATGCATGTTGCAAGACGTTTTTACGAGCAGGTACTTAATCAGAAAGTAAAATATGACTTTGGTGAAAATGTGATGTACGAAGGGGGTTTTTCTATACAACTAAAATCACATTTTGCAAATATGATTACCATTAATTCAGAGAATATTGCTGCAAAATCAAATAATTTCGAGTTGTATTTTGAAGAAGAAGACATTTACAGTTTGATAGAGAGACTAAAGAATACTATTGAAATACAATATATTCATGAATTGCTAGAACACCCATGGGGCCAAAAGGTTATTAGATTTTATGACCCGGATATGCACATCATAGAAGTTGGGGAAAGTATGGAAAGTGTAGTAAAACGATTTTTAAGTCAAGGCTTAACGGTTGAAGAAACAGCAATGCGTACTCAGCACCCAATTGAATTTGTCAGACAATGTTTATAGTAAGGTTAGTTAATATATTTTTTATTTTAAAGAGAAAAAGGGAGATTAAAAATGACTTTCATTTTAATAGTTCATGATGAGATTGCTAAAGATCATATTGGAGAATATGAATTTGATACCTTGAAAGAAGCTAAGGAATTTGCGCTTGATCTAATTACTATTGATGAGAGAAACGAAAAAAACTATAGTTATTTGTTAATGGATAGGGAAAATAATAATTATAAGATACGAGAATAGTTGGATAGATTGGAACGCGAAGAGTTTTTGAAGGAGAAAGGGAAAGGGAAAGGGAAAGGGAATAACTCAAGCCTGACCCCAAGATCCCAAGATCAACTAAAGATCAACTATGGTCAATTGTGGTTAGCGAATAGGACTGCAAATTTACGATCTAGCATTCCTGTTGTTAAATAAACCCCCATGAAGACGAGTGATCCACCCATGACTTGTGTTCCTGTAATTTGTTCTCCCAGAATCCCGCTAATAATTGCGGTAAAAACGGGGATCAAATTTAGAAAGATTCCTGCCTGGCTGATTCCAATTGCTCTAACGGACATATTCCAGAAAACAAACGAAAAAACTGAAGGAAATATTGCCATATATAGAATCCCCGTCACAGCTAAGGGGCCAATTTCTTTCACATTGATCCCCTGCGCAATAGCAAAAGGGGCAATTATTAACGTCGCAAACAAAGCTGATACAGCTGTAGCGGTGATAGGGGGAACAGTCGTAAGTCGCCTTCCAACGATGGAGTATAGGGTCCAGATCACAACAGCCGCTAACATGAGTATATCTCCCTTGTTATACTCCCTTTGGAATATTTGGCCAATATTCCCTTGTGTTATGATCACGAAAGTTCCTATCAGAGAAAGAACAATTCCTGACGTTTGAATCCGTGAGATTTTCTCTCGAAGCAAAAAGACAGAAAACAGGACGATGACTGCAGGGTTTATGGCGCTAACCAACGCGGCATTCGTTGATGAGGTATACTCTAGTGCCGAATATAGAAACATGTTGTAACCGATGACTCCCAGTAATCCCATACTAACTAACGAAAGCCAGGCCTGTTTTACGATCTGCCATTTCGGCTTTTCCAGAAAGTAAGCGATCGGAAACAAGAAAAATAAGGCTAACAGCCAACGAGAGAAGGTAGTCCAGAGCGGTGTTATGTCCGCAATTACATACTTTCCAAACACATAGTTCCCTGCCCAAAATAAATTGGTTGCCACAAGTAACAGCCAAGCTCGATATTTACTCATCTTTTCTCCCAACTTTTCAATAAGATTCTTTTATAAATCCATCCATAGTTTATCTCAAGATACGAAAGGGATAAACGACTAGTTAAGATAAACTTAGTTAAACATCAAGCCAAGTTGATTTTCAGAGATCAGCTTGGCTTTGCTTTTCGTCAGTTATGAATGTCAATTTATTTCTGACTAAAGAAATAATAGCAATTTCCTCTCGGATATCAATGAGGTGTTTAGCCATAAGACTTCTAGCTCTATCTGGGTTGTTAGAAGAAATGGCAATATAAATATCTTTATGTTCATTCAGTGTTTCTTCAAAACGATTAGGTTGAGAGAATCTGTAGCAGCGTGTTGCTCTGATCGTACCTTTCATGCGATTTACTAGAACCTTCATTAAATCAAAAAGGATAGGACTATTTGCTGCTTGAGCTACAGAATAATGGAAATTAACGTCGGCAGATAGACCGGATTCTTCGTCAAATTCTGATTTTGCCATGTCATCCAAATGTTGACGGATTCGGGTAAGATTAAAGGATGAAGCGCGAACGGCTGCCAGTGCTGCGCATTCAGATTCAATAAGCCTGCGCACTTCCAGCATTTCATAAACCATACTATCTTCGGCTTTAATAATCGCTGCAGATAAATCGTTAATCAGGGTTTTTGTTTCAATCTGCCGGATAAAGCTTCCTTCAGAAGATTTAATTTCAATGATTCCGCTTATTTCCAAGGCCATTAGGGCTTCGCGAATGGAAGTACGGCTAACTTGAAAGCGTTTTGCTAAGACTCGCTCGGGAGGGAGTTTTTGGCCGGCCTTCAATTCACCGTTAATAATAGAATCTCTGATACTTTCAAAAACAACTTGATAGATTTTTTGTGTCTTGATTGGTTCAACCACTAAGCCAAGTCCGTTTTCATTTATGGACATGAGCAGTCTTGATTCCGGTCCAACCAATGCTTCGGAATGATCAATAATTCCCATATACCCATCCTCCTAATGAAATTTTATCATGATTTAAACGTTATGACAACAAAAAAGGGCTAAAGTGATGTATAACAATGATATTTTTTTATCTGTTTTGTAAAATAGGAGAAGGAGTTTTGTCGAAAATCGCGAATAACTAATAACAGGGTTGGACCGCTAAGAATTTTGTTCAGAGGTTAGATGAACAAATGGTCCAACCAAACAACTATTTTAGGAGAGTTTTACTAATTCAGCCAAAATTATTTACTGGTTTTATAGAACAGTAAAAGGTAGGAGGATTATCGTTGTTAGAAAAAAGTTTTGTTAATTCTTTACAGCAATGTGTAGGTCGAGAAAACGTGTTAACAGACAAAGAAGATATTATTTGCTATTCTTATGATCCGACGCCTAACCATCAGATTCCTGAAGCCGTGGTCATACCCGGCACTATTGAGGAGATTTCTCAAGTTGTAATCCTGGCAAACCAAGCTGGTATACCGATAACTCCTAGAGGCGGTGGGTCTAATATTTGTGGGAACTCGATACCTGTCAAAGGTGGTATTGTCTTGGCAATGCACCGTTTTGATAGGATTATTGAAATAGATACAGCAAACCTTTGCGCAGTAGTCCAAGCTGGGGTTATTACTGCTGATTTCCAGCGTCAGGTAGAAGCTTTAGGTTTATTCTATCCACCTGATCCTCAGGCCTCGAGTATGTCGATGTTGGGTGGAAATGTAGCGACAAATGCCGGTGGTCCTCGTGGATTTAAATATGGGGTAACTCGCGACTATGTGTTAGGTTTTAAAATGGTCCTGGCGGATGGCAGAATCTTAAAAATGGGCGGCAAAACCGTAAAAAATGTCACCGGGTATGACTTGACTAAACTGTTTGTCGGTTCGGAGGGCACTTTGGGGATTTTTACCGAACTTATTTTACGTCTCATACCATTGCCGGAGAGTAAACGAACAATGCTTGCTGTATTCGATGATTTGTTAGATGCAGCACGGACAGTTTCAGGGGTCATTGCCGCCAAAATTATTCCCACCACCTTAGAGTTCATGGACCGAGAAGCAATGCGTTTGATTGAAGCCTATGTACCGTGCGGCTTGCCGGTAAACGCTGCAGCCGCCATCTTGATTGAAGTCGATGGCAGCGAAAGAGATGTTCCGGAACAAATTAAACAAGTAGAAGAAGTGTGCCGACAGTTTGGTGCACGTGAAATCAGAATAGCAACCACGGAGGCAGAGTCCAATCAAATCTGGGCGGGTCGTAAAGCTGCTTTTTCCTCGATGGCTAAAAGTGCCCCAACTCTTTACGTGGAAGATGTCACTGTACCACGCAGTAAGATTCCGGACATAGTCAAGACTATTACAGATTTAGCGGCAAAGTATCAACTTAAAATTCCCATTTTAGGGCATGCCGGTGATGGTAACATGCATCCTATAATTCTCACAGATGAGAACAATCACGCTGAAATTAAGCGTGTTAAACTAGCGATCGATGAAATGTTTAAAGCTGCATTAGATTTGGGTGGTACTTTGAGTGGGGAACATGGGATTGGGCTGGATAAGGTCAAATACATGGAGTGGGAACTGGGTGAAACAGGAATAGATGTCATGCGCAAAATAAAGCATGCCTTGGATCCTCAAAACATCATGAATTCCAACAAGGTCTTACCTGCGGAGGCGGTAGAATGAAACCTTTACATGAATTAACCGAAGAATTATATCGTTGTATTCGCTGTGGTTCATGTACTGCGGTTTGCCCGATCTTTAGTGTAGAAAAGCGGGAAATGTCCGTAGCTAGGGGTAGGTTACGGTTAGTGCGCGAACACTTAGCCGGGAATCTAGACCTAACTCCGAAAATGAGGGATTATCTGGATTTATGTCTGGGCTGTCGTGCTTGTGTTGTTAGCTGCCCACCTCAGGTACCTACGGATAAGATCATTAGAGCAGCAAGGGCCCATTTCGCCATAAAAAAGGGGCAACCCTTGGTACGTCATATTTTGTTAAAAAATGTGCTGGTCAAACCTAAACACTTTACGGCGGTTCTAGATTCTTTAAAACTGGCTCGAAGTACTGGAGTAAATCGTTTACTGCCCAAAACTTTAAAGACTAAGGAAGATATCTTGCCTCAATTGCCTAAGAATACTTTCCGAGAACTATTAAAAGGAATTGAACTTAAAAAGAGCGATAAAAAAGTAGGATTTTTCTTAAGTTGTATGGATAATAATGTTTACCCGCAGGTGCTTAGAGCCGCTATTAACATTTTGGAAAAGCTGGGATATGAAGTTGTCATTCCGACTAAGGTCGTTTGCTGCGGGGCGGCTCATGATAATTATGGAGATGTGGAAAACGCCCGAAAACTTGCTTGGCAGAATATAGAGGCCTTCTCTGCTACCGAGGTGGATGTCATTTTGACTGATTGCGCTACTTGCGGATCCACAATGCAGTCTTATGGTGAACTTTTCCAGGGGAAGAGTGAAGAGGCTGAAGCATTGAGTTTTGTCAGTAAGGTGATGGATATAAATCAGTTTTTGTCTGACAAGTTGCCCACAGTAAGCGAATTTGCTGAAACAACGGTGACTTACCATGATCCTTGTCATTTAGTCCGCTACCAAAATGTGAGGGAGGCTCCCCGCCGGGTTCTGGAGTCGGCAGGGGTAAAATTTAAGGAGATGGCTGAAGCTGATCGCTGTTGCGGCGGTGGAGGTACATTTAATATTTTCCACTATGATATTTCGATGAAAATACTTGATCGGAAAATCGAAAATGTTAAACAAACAGGGGCTTCCGTTCTGGCCACCTCCTGCCCGGCCTGTCGCATTCAATTGGAGCACGGCATAAAAAGGCATGGTTTGACTATAGAGGTGTTACATCCTATCGAAGTATTTGAAAAATCGTTTTTAAAAGAGGGAGGGGTACCCAAAATAGAGATAAGGTGAAGAAGCGATTATAAATTAAGAAAAAAAATTCTTAAAATTATGGAGGAGGAGAATAATGAAAAAGTCAAAATTTATTAGTATTAGTTTAGTTGGATTATTAACACTCGGTTTATTGGCGGTGGCCGGTTGCGGTGCTAAAAGCTCGGATAAGGCTGCTACTAGTGAGCAAAAATGGGAGCTAAAAGCTGGGCATGTTGCCGCTGCCAGTCATCCAATGAACACAGAATTAATTAAAATGGGTAAACAGATTGAAGAAAAAACCAATGGCCGTGTAAAAATCGCTGTCTTCCCTGAGGCAACTGTAGGCGGTGAAAGGGAAATGCTTGAAGGTGCTAAACTAGGAACTATGGATATGGTGTTATCAACTACGGCCGTAGCAGGTAACTTTGATCCTAAAATGAAAATATTTGATTTGCCCTTCTTATTTAAAGACAGGGATCAAGCAATTAAAGTATTGGACGGACCTATTGGTGAAAAGCTTTTAGACGGAATGTCTAGTCAGGGCTTAGTCGGTTTATCCTTCTGGGAAAACGGGTTCCGTAATTTGACGAATTCAAAGAGACCTATCGAGAAACCAGAAGATATTCAAGGCTTGAAAATCAGAACTATGGAGAACCCAATTCATATGGATGCCTGGAAGTCACTGGGTGCTTTACCGACTCCAATGGCTTTTGCAGAAGTATTTACTGCTCTCCAGCAAGGAACGATCGACGGACAGGAGAATCCTTTGGCTATTATTAGTACATCCCGTTTGTACGAGGTACAGAAATACGTAGCACTAACCAATCATAACTACTCACCGATGGTCTTAGTCATTAGTAAAAAAGTTTGGGATAGTTTTCCTGATGATATCAAGGCGACTTTTAAAGAACTGGCTAAGAGCAACGCTAAAGTTGAGAGACAAATGTTGAAAGAGGCTGATGAAAAGTACGTAGCCGATATGAAGAAATTCGGTACAGTTATCACAACACCTGATACCACTGCGTTCCGCGATAAGGTAAAACCTGTCTATGATAAATATTCAAAAGAGATTGGTGAAGATATCATCAAACAAATTCTTGACACAAAATAGAAATTCTGTAAGGGGGAGTAGAGGTTTCCTACTTCCCTTACAATATTTCAGAAGGGGGAACCATATGCTGAGTACGGTCGTGCATAATGTTAATAAAGTTATAGGTCGATTTACTAATTTACTCCTGATAATTATGACTTTAGCGGTTTTCGCTCAGGTTATTTCCCGCTTCCTACTAAAACATCCACTAGCTTGGTCTGAAGAACTTGCTCGATATTTAATGATCTGGATTACTTTCTTGGGAGCGAGCTTAGCAATAGAAAGAAAAGCCCATCCCATGATTGAGATCTTTGTTGGCTTTTTACCAGGGCGGATTAGACAAGTTGTACAGGTTATTGCCATGCTATTAAGCAGTGTGTTTTACAGTTTGTTAATTTATTTCGGCAGTCAATTTGCTGCGCGGTCCTTTGGGCAATTAACTCCAGCTATGGGACTACCGATCGGGTATGTATACCTCATTATTCCAATTAGTGGTGTCTTACTGCTTATAAGTTCTTTTGCCGAAATTGAAAAAATTTATAAAGGGGGAAAATTGACTTGAGTATTGTTCTATTTGTTATTACCTTTGTACTCATGTTAATTGGTGCCCCTATTGCTGTAAGTCTTGGGTTGGGCGCTGCTTCGGCTTTATTTTTTGTAGGCAATATGAATTTACTGATTGTTCCCCAAAGGATGTTTGGGGCTATGGATTCATTTCCTTTAATGGCTATTCCCTTCTTTATTTTGGCGGGTAATCTTATGGCCGCTGGCGGAATTTCCAGACGCTTAATAGATTTTGCCAATACTTTAGTGGGCAGGATGCATGGTGGATTAACGATCGTGTCCATCTTGGCAGGTATCTTTTTTGCCGCCATTTCTGGATCTGGTGCCGCTGCCACCGCTGCTTTAGGATCAATCCTCATCCCGTCCATGGTCAAAAAAGGATACAATAGAGAATTTTCGGCGAGCGTACAAGCTTGTTCCGGGGCTATCGGAATTATTATTCCCCCTAGTATACCTCTGGTTTTATATGGGATAAGTGGCAATGTGTCAATCGGCGATCTCTTCCTTGGTGGATTTGGACCTGGTTTACTAATTGGGCTTGCTCTGATAATTATCGGTTATGTGATTTCCCGTAAGGAAGGGTATGGCAAGGAAAAACCTGCTACTCCGAAGGAGATTCTATTGGCTTTTAAAGACTCTCTTTTGGGTTTGTTAATGCCAGTAATTATTCTGGGTGGAATTTATGGAAGTATTTTCACACCTACGGAAGCCGCAGTAGTTGCAGTCGTATATGGGTATATTGTTGGTAGTTTCGTCTATCGAGAACTTACTTGGGAAGAACTCCAGGAGAGTCTATCGTCGAGTGTTATTACCACAGCAATCATAATGTTTATTATTGGTTGCGCTGCACTTTTTGCTTTAGTGCTTACTCGGGAGCAGATTCCACAAGATATTGCAGTTTGGCTCTTAGGGATCTCCCGTAATCCTCTAGTCATTCTGGCAATTGTTAACGTTTTTCTTCTGTTAGTGGGTATGGTGATGGAGACTGCTGCAGCCATTATTATCCTTACGCCAATTCTTGTGCCAATTATCATGGCCTTAGGAATTGACCCGGTTCATTTCGGGGTCTTAATGATTGTCAATTTAGGGATTGGTCTTGTTACACCGCCTGTCGGCATTAACTTATATGTAGCTGCAAATATTGCAGCTACTCGAATGGATCTTATCATCAAGCGGCTGTGGCCATTCTTGCTAGCTATGATTGTGGTCCTATTCATTATTACTTACATTCCGCAGATAACCCTTTGGCCTTTGGAAATGATTAAGTCTTTGAGCAAATAATTTAAAGCATATTTTTTCTGTTATCTTACGTAAGGAAAACAGGTAATGTATATAAAAGTTCTCCACTCATTGAAATAAAATTTTCTCTGGGAGGAGACCTTTTTATTTAAGACCTAAAAAGTTTTGTCCATTAGTCCCGTCTTTTAGGTATAATTGTTTAGGTTATGCAAACAAACTAATTATATCTTAAATTGAATTATGCGGCACAGGTAATGGTGAGAGGGAGAACATATTGGAGTTTTGTTCTATAACTAAAGGATTTTGTCTCGAATGAGTCGAATTTAGACAAAGAGAGGTGAAATAAGTGGAACCTATTTTTGCTTTGGATATTGGGACCCGCATGGTGATGGGGCTTGTGATGACCAAGGGTGTAGGACAAGGTTATGAAATTTTGGCCAGTGCCCAAACTGAGCATCGGCAACGAGCTATGTATGATGGACAAGTGCATGATGTGGACGAAGTCGCTCGGGCGGTCGTCAAGGTTAAAGAGAGCTTGGAAAAGAAGTTAGAGAGACCCTTAAAACAGGTTGCTGTGGCTGCTGCAGGCCGTGCGCTGAGAACAGAAGTGGCTGTTGCTGAACATCAAGAAGTGCTTCCTGTCCGTTGGGAACGAGAGAGTGTACTGGCCCTAGAGATGGAGGCGGTTCATCAAGCGTTACACCAACTTGAATCATCCAGTGCAGATGAGGCTCAAAGCTACCTCTGTGTTGGGTATAACCCCATTGCCCGCTGGAATGAGGGAGAAGAAATATCTAATCTGATCGGGCAACGCGGAAAAAAGGCTAAGGTGTCTGTGATTGCGACCTTCTTACCACGAACAGTCGTCGATGGTTTGGTAGCTGTCTTAGGTCGAGTAGGTTTAGAAATGACAAGTTTGACCCTAGAACCGATTGCCGCAGGCCAAGCAGCAATACCTGCTAATATGAGGCGTCTTAATCTGGCTTTGGTGGATGTTGGGGCTGGAACTGCAGATATTGCTTTGACTAAAAATGGATCTTTTTTTGCTTATGGGATGGTCCCTATGGCAGGAGATGAAGTCACAGAAGCGATCTGTGGGCATTATTTGCTCGATTTTAAGGTTGGAGAAAAAGTAAAACGAGAATTAAATGCCAAAGAGCAATTGAAATTTAAAGATTTTCTTGGTGCAAAAGTCGTTGTAAATAAGGACGAAGTCTTAAAGATAATCCAACCTGTGGTCACAAAGTTAGCTGAGAGTATTTCGAGAGAGATTCTGAATCTCAATCATGACGTTCCACAAGCCATTATTCTGATTGGCGGTGGCAGTTTAACTCCTATGCTTACTGAGGTCCTCGCAGAGACACTTGAAATCCCCAAAAATCGAGTCGGTCTTCAAATCAGAGAAAGGTTAGGGGAGATTTTTGGGGAGAAAAGTGTCAAGGGACCGGAAAGCATCACTCCGATTGGAATTGGAATAGCTGCTCTTGAAGGAAACGGGCTTCAGTATTATACCGTTTTAGTGAACAATAAGCCTGTACCAATTTTTGAATTACAATTAACCACAGTTGCGGAAGCCTTACTCGCTGCTGGCATCCAGCCTCGTTCTTTTTTTGGAAAGCCAGGAGCGGCCTTAACCTTTGAATGGAACAGTGAGATGCGGGTCATTAAGGGGACTATGGGAAGTCCAGCCCAATTACGGGTAAATGACAAGCAGGGGAAATTAGATCAGTCATTAAAGGCTGGAGACGAAATTTCCTTTACCCCAGGAGAACAGGGGATCGATGCTAAAGCATATCTTGAGGATGTATTGCCTCCTCAAAAGGCAAGATGGATTTCTTGGAATGGTCAGCGAGAAAAATTTGTTTCGCAGGTTTTCGTAAATCATCAAACGATGAACGAAAAAGATCCCATACTGGACGGATATAAAATTACCTACGTTCCAAATGATAATTTAGACAATCTCCTGCAACAAAAAGGTTATGAACTGTGTAAAAAGGTAGCTATAGAGATTCGGATCAATGGAGAACCCCTTGTGCTTACCTTAAACCGTACGATTTTAATCAATGACTGTGAAATAGAGAGGAACTGTGTAATCCAAGAGGGGGATTCGATAGAGGTTAACACAAAGCAGATTACGGTTGGTGAGTTACAACTCTGTCCCAAGTCCATGCCCTTTAACGTTAATGGCATAGATATTGAGTATCCTCCCCAAGAGACCGTTATTTCATTTCATGGCAAGACTATTACCATGGACGAACCCCTTACGGATGGAATGGATCTTAAAGTAGAGGGATTCAAGCGCATGCCGATTCTTTCGGATTTGTTACCCTATGTTAAGTTTCCTGAAGAGACGATTTCAGGCTCCTTAAAACTCAGTGTCAATGGACAACCCGCTGAATTTACGACGGTTTTACATCCTGGTGACCGCTTAAAAGCAACTTTTAATTAAAAGACTTGACAATTGCCCAGAAGGTCATAAAATAAGGATGGAGGTGTTTAGTTATGTTATTTCAGTGGTTTGTAGTACTACTTGCATTTGCTGCCTTATTTGTTACATTATACTCCGATGCGGGATCGGCTAAGAAGAAGCATTCCGACTATTTTCAAAGAGTTCAAAAACCAACCGGAAAAGCACAGCGAGATGCAGCGATACCCAATTCCAATAAATTTGATCCTTTTTACGCAAAACTAAATAGTTGAAAGTTTAAACAGATTCGATGGAGTATCGAGTCTGTTTTTATAATTATCCAGTTCACTGTAGCACGTATTCTTCAGGAAAGACGTTTTAAAGCTGCAATAAAAGCCACTAATCAACGGATTAGTGGTCTCGGACACTAAGTTAAGCTAGATGTGCGCTTGAGCTCTTCTATCATACAAGATATAATGATGATGCTCATTTATTGCAGAGATAGTTTATGGGTAGGAATAATTTGTGAAGACGGGTTTTTCAATCGAAGGAGGGCACTATGCATCAGTACTGGTTTTTTGTGGGAGATTTTCCGATTAGAGCTTATGGTACCCTTTTTGCATTAGCATTTATTCTTGGGGTAGGTGTTACACTGTATTTCGCTAAAGCAGAGGGTCGACCGCAATATATGGACGTTTTCATGGATTTAGCGCCCATATTACTAATTTCCGGCATCTTGGGTGCTCGTTTTTGGCAAGTGTTTTTTTTCGACTGGGCATTTTACCGTCAATACCCTGGTGAAATTATTGCGATTTGGCATGGTGGACTTTCCATCCAAGGAGGGGTAATAGGAGCCCTTTTAGCGGCCGGAATTTACGTTTGGTATAAGAAGTTACCATTTTGGGAACTTGCTGATTTGGCAGCTCCAGGACTTGTGTTGGCTCAATCGATCGGCAGGAATGCCAATCTGATGAATGGGGATGCTTTTGGAGGGCCGACAGGAGGGAATTTTGGAATTCTATATCCCGAAGGGACAATTGCCCGAGATAAGTTTGGGGACCAACCGTTGTGGCCAGCCGAAGTATGGGAAGGGCAAGTAGATGTGATAATTTTTGCTCTGCTTGTGATTCTTAAATTAAGAAAGTGGCCGTCAGGTATGATCTTTTTGTTATATATGGTCTTATATAACTTATCAAGGTTTTTTCTCGAGAGCCTCAGAGGGGATAGCCCACGATTTTTATTCGACTGGACAGCTGCCCAATGGAGTAGTATGGCATTCGTAGGGATTTCCCTTATCCTTCTCGTATGGAGATTTTGGAAAGATCGTCAACGTGGGGTGGTTTAACCGGGAGTTAGAGTTTCTGAATTGTACAGAAAAGGAGCTCTTCTATCCCCAGGATAAATTTTAGGGTTTCAATTAAATCATTTTGTTTCTCACGGTGAGACAAGTGGTCGGAAGCTGCCGAGAGGCGTTCAAGTATTTCAGAGCGTATGGAGATTTGCAATCCCCCAGCTATCCCAGAGTACTTAAAATCATAGACATGTTGCTTCTTTTCATGAACAAATAAATTCCCACGGCCGTAGGTGGTGTGATTTAAGACTTGAAAAGCATCGACAGCACAGGAATGGGTATAAGCTGAGACGATAAGTTCAGAATTGGCTGAAGGGCTAATTTCTAGTTCACGCCTGGCAATTTGGGCTACCCGAAAACCTAAGGCAATTTCTGGGCAAGTATGACCATGAAACTCAATAACCTGCTCCCAAGGTGTCTTTTCAATGCACATAGATTAATCCTCCTAAAGTAACTTTGACGGTATTGTATAACCTGGGAGATGAAATGTGAAGCATTTTGAATATTTATTTAATTCCTGCGTCAAGTAAGCAGGAATTTGGCAGTAAAGATAGAAATTATTAAAATATTCAAATTTAGAGAAAGGGAAATCTCACTATGAGATTTCCCTTTCTTCTAAAAAGAGGTTGCTTCAAAATTGCAGCTAAGATTGAGGAAAAAGGACTCCCGCTATTCCGCCTATTCCGCCTGCAACTAAGGCTATGATAGATTTCTCTGCCATCTTTAACCAGGATGGGGTACCAGACAAAAAAACCGCGGATAAGACTAATACCAGTAGGATGAATCCGAGACCTACACTCAATCCATAGTAGAGCCCCTTTGTGCCAGCTTGGTGTGCCGTGACAAAGGCAGCGATAAAAATGCTGGCTCCAAAGATAATGTTGAGCGACAGTTCAGATTCAGGGAGTGATGTGTAAGAGAGTAGGACACCAAAGAACAGAGACAATAATAATGCTAAGATCGCCGCCCAGAGAATTCCCTTTAGAATTAAGCTTAAATGAAAGGATTTTGACATGGTTATCCCTCCTTTGACTGATATCTACCTATGCCTAAACTCGAAGGAGTATGACTAATTGACAGTATAAAAAGTATTAAAAATGTATTGCGAAAGTATGAACTATAATAAGGGAGGTAAAATGGACGATGAAAAAGACTATTCCTGATTTTGAAAAAATGAAACAAGCTGGTGAAAAAATCAGCATGTTAACAGCCTATGATTATCCTTCAGCCAAGTTAGTCGAAGATGCAGGCGTCGACACAATCTTAGTAGGGGATTCTTTAGGGATGGTAGTTTTAGGCTATGATTCCACTGTTCCAGTAACCATGGAAGACATGCTTCACCATACAAAAGCCGTCCGCAGGGGTGCTACAAAAACGTTTGTCATTGCTGATATGCCGTTTATGAGCTATGCGACGCTCGATCTTGCCATAATCAATGCAGGGAGACTGATTAAGGAAGGGGGAGCGGACGCCATAAAGCTCGAAGGAGGCTTAAACCTTGTTCCGATCGTTGAAAGCTTAACTCGTGCAGGAATTCCTGTTGTAGGACATATTGGCCTTACCCCCCAAACGGCAAACCAATTGGGCGGCTTTAAGGTTCAGGGTCGAGACCTTGAGAGTGCTGTACAGTTAGTTAAAGACAGTCAGGCACTAGAACAGGCTGGGGTATTCTTACTGGTTCTCGAGGCCATACCAAGGCAAGTAGCCGCCCAAATATCCACAGGACTGAAAACTCCTACGATTGGAATTGGGGCAGGGCTGGATTGTGATGGGCAAGTACTGGTATTTCACGATTTACTGGGACTCTTTGAACGCTTTAAACCAAAATTTGTTAAACAATTTGCTCAACTTGGACAAGAAGCTGTTCAATCCATTCATAAATATCATGAGGAAGTTAAATTAAGTCTCTTTCCAGCAGATGAACATACCTTTGGCTTGTCAGATGAAGTAATTCAAAAACTTTATGGGGATAAATGAATTAAATACTACTTTCAGAATTAAAGTTTAACTATTACCAATATTCAGTATAGCATTTATTCGTAAATTTGATATAATATTAATTATTCTTAAGAATTATTTAATTAATATTGGGAAGGATGGACTAGCATTGAGATTAAAGGAAAAAACCCATCGGAAATTTGTCGAATTTTTCGAGAAGATTTCTAGTATGTATCAAGGTAAGGATTTCGAATTAGCATATTCAGATATTCAACGAGAAACAGGTGCCGCAAGTGTAACTTTGAAACGAGCAATTCAGGCATTAGCTGAAGATGGAGTTATAGAAGTTCATCCTGGACGTAATTCAAGATATGCGAAGTTTAATTATCTTTTAGCTCCTCTGAGCGCTGGGGAAAATTCAATAGAAAACGCTTTGGAAAAAACTCAAGCTCCAGAGGAAATCAGTAATGAGGAAATGCTTCGCTCTGGTGGAGTTCTTGAATCAATGTCCGAAGATGTAGGAGAACTTACGCAGCTTGTGGAGCATTTAAAGCGGCGAGTACGTAATCAAGAAATGGCGATTGCCTTACTTCAAGATCGATTAGCAGAAATTGAGGACAAAATGCGGAAACGATAATTTCCGAGATTTGCTAGAGATTTTTTTGACTAGTGGTGGTATAATAGCAACATAACCTAGCTTGTGCGTATTGATTACCATGGTTTTGATCCTATTATGTGACAAGGGAGCTAAATGTCAAATTAGTACAACAGGCCCTATCCGTGTGAATAAGGGAAGTTGGAAAATTGGGACTAGGTACCCACCTGCGAGAGCAGGGTCAGAAACCTGGAATCTTACGGCAAGTCGGGGAAGGGTAGGGAATTATTCCCTACCCTTTTGATTGAAGGGGTGTAATGATGACTCGAATCATATTAACGCGCCACGGTCAGACCTTATGGAATATTGAAGGTCGAGTACAAGGAAGTCTAGACTCTCCGCTTACGGAAAAGGGAATACTTCAGGCCCGTTCCTTAGCTCTTCGGCTTAAGAACGAGAGGATTGATCATATTTACTCCAGTGATTCCCAAAGAGCGATTGGAACAGCAGAAGAGATACGCCTTGAGCTTGGTCTTGGCAAATTATCCTTAAATCCTGCACTTCGTGAGTTTTCTTTTGGCGAATGGGAGGGCTGTATTTGGCAAGAGTTACGGGAAACCTATCCGGATATCTTTAAGATTTGGGACTCAGAACCACATCTAGTCACCACACCAGGCGGAGAGAACATGACTGGAGTCATGGAAAGGGCCTGGAATTTTGTGCAACATATAATTCAAGCTCATTCAGGAGAAACGGTTTGTCTAGTAACTCATGGCTTGACCTTAAAGCTTTTGATTACGAAAGCACTGGGTTTTGAAGTTCATGAGTGGGCAAAAACTCCTTGGCAACATAATACGGCCTTAAATATTCTTGAAGTAGAAGGACAAAGATGGATCCCCAGCATCCTCGCAGATTGCCAACATTTAGAAGGACTTGAGGAATTAGCTGATCAAGCGTCAGATCCCAAAAAATAATTGCATAAGTAAAAGGACAGGCATGAGCCTGTCCTTTTACTTATGTAGAAAATAGCCACAGTAGTTACTCAGAACTTTTTTCCCAGTCCTTTAGGAACATCTCGCCTAATCCAATGGCTGCAGTAGGGGAAGGGACCGTTGTGGAGAACTCATGGTTGACGAGAAATGAATAACGTGTCCAACCTGAACTGCTTAAGATAAACGACTTATTATCAAAAATGCCTACGCTCATTCCGAGTGGTGGTTCGCTGGGGTAATAGCGAATCTGAATCCCCTTGGCGGCTGTTAAGGTTTCGAGAGTCACTGGATTCTTAGTGGTTACAGCGCGATCAAGGATTAGCCGAACGTCACATCCTTTACCAGCAGCATCAATTAGGGCCTGTACTAAATCTGGATCTGTAATTTCTGTGTTTTCAATCCAGATTGAAGTTGTACTAGATGAGATTCGATCGGCAAGTTGTTGTCGGACATTAGCGTTCGTAGCTAAGATAATATTATCTTCCGGTAGGGAGGATGTCTTGGGGACATTTAAAGGGAATGTTGTAGTGAATTCCCAATCTTTTGAAAATAAGGCAGCTGCCTTCCAGGCGGATCTGCCGGATAACTCGAGAGCAAGATCGTGGGTCTGAAATCCGTGCTCTGTCCAGTGAGGACCATAAATAATAGCTCGGGTCTGATCAACTATTAAGTTTTTAGTGTGGTTATACTGGCCTTTTTGAGCAGGATAAAACTGGACAGAAACATTTTGATTTTTGAATTTATCGAGAGTTGCTCGATTTACCTTTCGCCATTGGTCTAAGAGAATGCGGACATCGATACCTGAGCTGGATTTTTCAAGGAGAAGCTCAATAAGGCGAGGGTCATCAAATTCTGCCTGCTCAACGTAGATTGACGTTTGTGCGGACTGAATGAGAGTTAATGTTCGTTCATAGATCTCCTCTTTATCCACTAGAAGTGCTTCAGCGGGTAGGTTGGAAATTGGGATTTCTTCAGGGAAAAGTTTTGGTAATTTAATCGTACAACCGCTTAAGAACAACAGACTAAACAATAGTAAGATTAGGATTGAAAGGTAGGATTTCTGTTTTGACATGGCGCTACTTCTCCCAAAGTTAAATATTAATTACAGTATACCATATATGTCCAAGCGGTTAAAACCGTTGTGAGGAATAACCCTAAGAAGTTTTTCATAAGAATTGGCAAAGTGAGTTTGAACTTCGAAGGGGTAATAGATTATGAAGGTTTCCAAGACGATCATGATCGTGTTCATAGTTTTGGGAAGTCTAATGGTTTTTTTCGGATTTAATAGTTTTAGACCCAAGCTTACTCCAACTTCCAATCATGCTGTTGAGGATTTTTCCGCGACAATGGCCTATGAGCATGTAAAATATCTCGTGCAAAAAGTTGGGCCTCGACCGGCGGGAAGTAAATCAGAGTTGAAGGCTGCTCAATATATTCATTACGTACTAACTCAAAATGGTTGGAAGGTGCGCGAACAACCCTTTAGCAAGGTTGTGGTTCGCGAAGTTTCAATCTTGCAGCCTGAACAACGAGTCGAACTCATCAATAGCCAAAATATCATTGCCGAATTACCGGGATCACGTCCAGATACAATTATCATAGGTGCCCACTATGATTCAGCAACATTTAATGCCCCTGGGGCAGTGGATAATGCCTCCGGAGTCGGCCTTTTACTTGAACTTGCCAGAGTATTAAGTAAGGAACCCCATAAAGAAACCTATCAACTTGTATTCTTTGGAGCAGAAGAGTTTGGGCTGGTTGGGTCGCAATACTATACCTCACAAGCAGACTTATCCGCCGTGCGTTGGATGCTTAATATTGACATGGTTGGAACCCCTCTAGAAATTGATGTAGCTGGTAAAAAGTCTGCTCCACCGGAACTGATTAAGCAGGTTACAGCTTTAGCTGGTGAAAGCAATATCCCTTTCCATCTCAGTCGAGATTCTATCATAATGACCCGTGAAAGTTCTCAAGGGGGGACGAGTGATTTTAGCCCCTTCTTAGATCAAGGAATTCCTGCACTAGGTTTAGGAATTTTCGGGCGCCCTTCTGGATACTATCATCGGCCAGAAGATCGCTTAGATCGTGTTTCTCTGGAAGAGATGCAGAAGATTGGAGACTATTCCCAGAGCTTGCTAAGGTCTATAAGGTTAGAAAAGCTAGGACCGCAGAACTGGGATGAGTTATATCTACCGTTTCAAATGGGTAAGAAGGTTGTTATTGTCCCAAGTCATGGTATTCGTATCTTCACGTTTTTCACCTTATTGGTCACAGTATTGATTATCATTAAATCAATTAAAATTCGTGCTCAAAAGCCTAGATTGGACGGTAAAAAGGTTTTGCTGATTCTAGGGATTACTCTGTTGATGAGTCTTATTGTGATTGGCTTAAGTGGGATTAGTGAAGCTCTTTGGCAATGGATTAAACAGGCGACGTTCATCTACTACGCTTATCCAACAATCTTTCTTGTTGTTCGTATAGGAATTGGCTTAGGGATTTTTCTAATTCTAGCGAGTTGGTTGGATTCATTTCCACTAGCGCGAGATCCCCAGCTCTATTGGTTTATCGGAGTGTTGATCTTGTTAGTACTTAGTTTAGTATTAGCGCTCAATCGAATTGACCTTGCTTTTCCGTTTGTATTTTGGTTATTGTGCCTGAATCTGCAGTATTTCTTACCGAACATTATATTAGTTTTGATCGGTCCCTATTTTATCTATTGGATGCACTTTGAGCTTTTAAATTCTCCACAGTGGCTAAGCTATTATGAGGCAATACATAACCACTTTTTAATTTTCTTGGCTATATACAGCTTGCTGTTAATTCCTTTCTTCCTAGCTGCATTGCATGTAGCTATCACACAAAGAAAACTTGCTAAGCAACTATTGAATCATGTGCGCAAACCTTCCTTAGTTCTGACAGGCTTACTGATTTTATCGTTGGGGTTAGTCCCAATGTACACCCGAGATTACCCACAGACGGTTGTTGTTCGAGAAGAGTGGTCTGGAAGATCGGAAGGGTTCTTACATGTTTTTTCGAAAGAAGAATTGCCACGTAAAGTAGTGACTGATTTGAATGGCCAGCAAGGCAAGAGCCTTTATGTACCAGTACTCAATGAAAAACCACCCCTTAGTATCGATACCTCAGTAGTAGAGAAAATTATAAATTCACAGAGATCCCTAGAAGTTGCTCTCAAATTAAATTATTCCAGTGAACCTTATTTAATCCGACTTATCTTAGAAAGTGATCAACCTTTTGAATTACAGACCGACGAATTTCTACCGATGTCCAAATTACCCAAAAAATTACAACTTAGAGGAATAGAACAATCCTCTGGAACCTATTCAATCATCCTGCAAAGGACGCCTCCTCAGAAAAATACGATCCAACTCGCTGTGGAAACTCAGAGCGTAATGTCCTGCACAGTGGAGGCAATGTTTCCTGAACCTTCCCCCCGAATCCTAATTCAAGATCCTCTTTTATCAGTTGATTATCAGATTAGCTTTAAAGAGAACTTTGATTTTTAAAAAACAGGTTTGTATAGGTTGAGACTATTGGGGAAAAATAGAGCTTAAGTGAGGAAGGTGAGAAAATGTATAAAACTATAGCAGTAGAAGATGGGCTCGATAATGTGATTCAAGCGTTACATGCCGGGGGATTTAAAACCACACCTTTAGAGGGCGAAAAATTGCAAAATGTCCGCGCCGCAGTTGTTAAAGGGAACGGAACGTCGCTGATAGCTCCAGATTGGCCCGTTAAAATGCCAATTATAAATGCCTCAGGTCGAAGTGCTGATGAAGTATTGGATATTCTTCGCGATCGTCTCTCATAAGCAAGTACCTTTCAACGAACCATTCTCCGTCCTTTTGCAGGGACGGTTTTTTAGTCACCAAAATGGCAATAATTAACATATAATGCAAGGAGAAGATAGGTTATCTCAGGAAGGAGTTGCTCTTATGTTTTTACTCCCCTTTGCTCTTGGGTTTGGTCTTGGAGCTTTCGTGTCTCCTCGTTATGCACCATACCCCTACCCTTATGCGTATCCTACCGCTTACGCTGCCTATCCCTATCCTTACCGGGGATGGTAATTAGAGGGTCTCGTAGTGCAGAGAAGGAAGCTTAAGCTTCCTTTTCTGCCACTTTCGAGGTATTCTTAAGCAATACGCCCATTTTAGTAGATGGACCTGAAAGCGAGGAATAACAAAATGATTGTGCCAAAAGCATTTCTAAAACAAAATCGTAAAAAGCGACTTGAACAGGGGCATCCCTGGGTGTTTCCCAGTGAAATTGAAAAAATAGAGGGGAATCCTCAAGGCGGAGATATAGTACATATTGTCAATCATGTCGGACATTTTTTAGCCCAAGGATTCTATAATCCATTATCCCAACTCATACTTCGAGTTGTATCGTATTCTGAAGACGACGTTGATGCAAGCTTATTTTACAGTAAAATCGAACAAGCTTGGAAACGACGACAATGGCTAGTACCTGAAGCCACATCTTGTCGAGTAGTCCATGGTGAGGCAGATTTTCTACCAGGATTAATCATAGATAAATATGAAGATGTCCTAGTTGTCCAAATTCTCTCGTTAGGAATAGAAATGCGACGCCAATGGATTTATCAAGCCTTAATTAAACTATTTAATCCTCTTGGAATTTTTGAACGAAGTGATGTTTCGGTCAGACGCCTGGAAGGGCTCGAAGAAAGAATGGGTTTTGTAGACCAACCCTTTGAGACTAAGGTAACAGTTCGTGAGAATGGATTGAGCATTTTAGTGGATGTTGCAGAGGGGCAAAAAACTGGCTATTTCTTTGATCAGCGTGAAAATAGAGCTGCTCTGAAACCTCTGATGACAGGTTGGGGAGCTGGGCGAGGGATTAAAGTGGATAGTAATGGGCTGCCCGTCGATCCAAAAGGGAAAGCCATTAAAAATCCTTTTTGGGACGGTGCTGAGGTATTAGACTGTTTTTCGCATACGGGTTCTTTCATGCTCCATGCCTGTCTGTACGGTGCCAAAAAGGTGACCTGTTTAGACATCTCAGAGAAGGCTATTGAGATGGCTAAAAGTAATGCACTCCTTAATGGGTTCCTGCATCGCACTGAATTTATAGCAACCAACGCCTTTGACTTTTTGCGTGAACAAGTGAAGGATAAGAAGACGTGGGATGTTGTCATCCTAGATCCACCAGCCTTTGCCAAAAATCGCCAAGCGATAGAAGGTGCTCTCCGGGGGTATAAAGATATCAACCTTCAGGGCATGAAGCTGGTTCGTAATGGAGGAATCTTAGTGACGGCCTCTTGTTCCTATCATTTAAGTGCGGCGCGCTTCTTGACGATGCTCCAAGAAGCAGCAGCGGATGCCCATAAAGTATTGCGACTTATTGAATTCAGGCGCGCTGGTGCTGACCACCCCGTGCTGCTGGGTAGTGAAGAAACAGACTATCTCAAGTTTGCCATGTATGAGGTGTTTAATCGTTAAATTCTGCGAATGCCCTTTTCAAAGGAGTTTTCTTGACATATAATGGAGATATGTGGAGGAGGTCAAGGGGTGGAGGAATTAAAGACTTTTGAAAGTATCTGTAGTATGTTGCGCAATCATTCCTATAAGGTAACCCCTCAGCGCCAGACGATCTTACAAACGTTTTTAGAACATGTAGATCGCCACTTGAGTGCTGAAGAGGTGTATATGCTCGTCAAACACCAAAATCCGGAAATTGGTTTAGCAACCGTATACCGTACCTTAGACATATTAGCTGTAATAGGAGTTTTACTTAAAAACGATTTTGGCGATGGACGAAGCCGCTACGAATTTAGCAGAAAGGACGAACATCATCATCATCACCTCATCTGTCTACGCTGTGGGAATGTCTCGGAATTTGATGATGATTTATTAGAGTCGCTGGAGGCTGTGATTATCAAACGCAACCAATTTAAAGTCATGGACCACGATTTGAAATTTTACGGATATTGTAAACATTGTGGAGAGGCGCAGTAAAGTGCGCCTCTCCTTTAATTTGTAAGTTCGTGAATGATGATACTCCCTTTTGTAGATATTATGAATGAAAATAAAGAATCAAGGACAGTAAGTTTGAAACCCTGGCGAGAAAAGTGGATATTCATTTACTTTATGAGAATTACTGGGCATCTGGAAAGTATTTGACGTACGATTTTAGGAATAAAGAGAAGGGGAAAGCAGCCTAAAAGGAGAACGTAAATATGGAAATATAAGTAAATAAAGGGGCGGAAATTATGGCTTTACCTTTGGCCTCGAGACGTAAACAGAAATGGCCTTCTCTTCAAACTTCATATGTCTGGAATTCTCTCCAAGCCAAATGGTATCAACGATTTGGCAAGACGGATGATGCCATCCGAAATTGGGTAGATTTGTTAAATCGAGAATCGCCAAAGCCACGTTTAAGGGAAGTGCGTCACTTAATTGAGGTTCAAGCATTTCAAGAAGCAAGAGATTATCTAGAAGGTCTCAAATTCGATAGTGAAAATTCACATGAAATTAGTTATCTGCTTTCCCGATGTTATCTTGGTCAAGCACTCATACCACAAGCCAAAGAAAAAATTGAGCAAGCAATTCGGTCATTACCTCAGATGGCGATGTATTGGGATTTACTCGCTGACATCTATCTGGAAATTGGAGATTGGCGTGAGGCGATTAAAGCACTTGATAATTCTTTGCGAGCTGCACCTCAAAATGTGGAAACCAATTATCGTTTGGGTATGATTTATGCATATCACGAAGAACATCTTGAAGCATTAAGGTGTTTTCAAGGATGTTGTCAACTCCGACCACGGGAGTATTTATATTGGGAAATGAAGGCCGAAATGCATTTAGTATTAGAACAGTTGCCAGACGCCTGTGATAGTTTTGAAAAAGCCCTTCGCTACGGTGGAACTACGGATTTAGCGGCAAGATTAGCATATTGTTATATCCAAAACGATCAAATCAAAAAAGGAATCCAATACTACAAATTCACCTTAAAAAATGAGCCGGATCACTATGAAAGTTTGAGTAACCTTGCTGCAGTCTATCAAAATTTAGGACGATCTCAAGATGCTTTAAAACTATTAGATCGCGCCATTATCATCTATCCCAAAGATCCAATCCTGCTCAATAATTTAGCCTTTACCTTGGTTCATCAAGGACGCACAAGAAAAGCCGCAGAGTATTATCGAGAAGCTTTGGAGATGACACCCAATCATCCCCTAATTCTCTACAATTTAAGTGTTTGCCTTACTCGCAAAGGGAATTGGCAGGAATCCATTGATTTACTCAATCAGTTGATTGAAATCGATCCCAACCATTCAGCTGGCTGGGCCTTACTGGGTAATATTTATGAACAAATTGATCAATCTGATACAGCAATTGATTGCTTTAATAAGGCTTTAAAGCTTGCCTGACGGAGAAGGGTTATTTTAATGAGCGACTGTCCTAAGGCTGTAGGTTCAAGGAACCTTTAGATAGAGTTAGATTACTCTATCTGAAGGTTCCTTTTCAACGATGGATAATTTTACACGCTTTTTAGCAACTTAACCCAGGGTCTAGAAACCTAGTTTATGAATTTGTTGATATTTCGTTTTCTTTTGTGAATAATAATGATAAAATAGACTGTAATTTGTCATATAAGGAGCGTAAAATGTTTCAGGTATGTGTTCGAGCGCATTTCGATGCAGCTCATTTTATCAGGGATTATGACGGAGATTGTGCTAACTTGCATGGTCATCGCTGGGATGTTGAAGTCTGTATTGAAGGTCAACGACTAGATCATCTGGGAATGTTGATCGATTTTAGTGTTGTTAAGCAGTCCGTTCGAAAATCATTAAAGATATTGGATCATGGCTTGTTAAATGATCAGTCAGCTTTTGGTATCCAAGGAGTTAATCCAACGGCTGAAAATCTTGCGCAATTTCTGTTTATGGAATTTAAGAAGGACTTGGTGCTTGAGGACAAGCGCCTAGCTTGGATTAAAGTCTACGAGTCTCCCGATACATGGGCCCTATTTAAGGGGGACGAGTGATGCCTGGAATCATTTTACTATCGGGTGGTTTAGACTCGACCGTTGCCTTGGCACTCCATTTGGAAAAAAATGTTGTGGATTTAGCCATAACCTTTGATTATGGGCAAAGGGCCAATCAACGTGAAATCTCCGCAGCGAGAAGTATTGCTGAGCATTATCACATTCCACATAAGGTTGTACCATTACCTTTTTTGCAAGAGCAGACCTTTTCCGCGCTTGTGAATCGTTCAGAAGGGCTGCCACTTATGGAATTGAGTGATCTTGATGACCTTGACGGACACGCACAAATAAGTGCTCGTCAGGTATGGGTGCCCAATCGCAATGGCTTATTTTTGAATATTGCGGCTGTATATGCTGAAAACATGGCTGAAGGTGCTGTTTTAATTACAGGCTTTAACAGTGAGGAAGCTGCGACCTTTCCAGACAACTCTCTAGAGTTCATGGCTGCCATGAATTTATGCTTCACTTTTTCCACTCAAAATCAGGTGACCGTCGTAAGTGAGACTTCGATTTACTCGAAAAAGGAAATTGTTCGAGAAGGGCTGCGCTTGCACGTCCCTTTTGAACATATATGGAGCTGTTATGAGAGTGAGGAAAGAGTATGCGGGCAATGCGAAAGCTGCCTAAGACTAAAACGTGCTCTCCTTGCCAATGGAGCTCAGGGACTAGTAACTCAACTATTTGGTTTTCAATAAGATATAAGGACAAAAATACAAAATTTACTTGGCAAGATTTGTAATCGGGGCTGAGAAAGAGGGTTAGTTATGAAATATACAGTCCTGCGTACCCCCCTCAACTATGATGGCAGTCAACTTCAATCCTTGTTTGCCTACAAAAACTTTGGCTTGATGGGAGATAGCATGAGTGTATTCCGTGGCTCGTGCCGTGTAGAACAAGACGAGATGGTGGATATGGAGGATGTCTTGGCCAAAGACTGGATCTATAGTGAGGACATGCTGCATTTTATTGTGGAGCATTTCGAGATGGATTTAGAAAAGACCATTATCCGGCAAAGACTGCTCATTGCGACGATTAAGGAAGAACTCGAAAGGCTTGGAGTGAGAACCCTCAGCCGCAGTGGGGATGATCTCTATGAGGCAGATAAAAAGCTCTCTGTGAGCATCAGTACACTTTCTCCCGTATCCACCTTGAT
This sequence comes from Desulfosporosinus burensis, assembly GCF_054657535.1. Classification (NCBI taxonomy): domain Bacteria; kingdom Bacillati; phylum Bacillota; class Clostridia; order Eubacteriales; family Desulfitobacteriaceae; genus Desulfosporosinus; species Desulfosporosinus burensis. The sequence goes on along the minus strand of NZ_BAAHYN010000001.1, from coordinate 496,843 downwards.
TCATTGTGGTCTAAACGTGTCCAATCTCAATACGCCAATTCCTACCGTCGGTTTGACTGATCTTAAGATTCTGGATGTGTTAGGGTTTGGGGAGAGCGTCGCCAAACAATACTGTGCTGAGGTCGTATCGATGCGCCTTGCGCGTTGTAAAGTTCGAGGGGTATCGTAATGCTTAAACTACCAATTACAGAAATTTTCTCATCGATCCAGGGGGAAGGTCCCTACGTTGGAGTCAGACAAATTTTTCTGCGCCTACCAAACTGTAACTTAAACTGTCCCTATTGTGATACAAATACTTCAATACCTCCACAGTTCAGGATGGAGACAGATTCTGGCACACAACGATTTAAGCAATTGGACAATCCAGTTCCTATCGATAAACTGGTTGCTCTCATAGAGACTTATGACGTTACTCTTCATCATTCGCTAAGTATCACTGGAGGAGAGCCTCTGCTTTGGGTCAACGAACTAAAGGTGTTACTGCCTTTGTTACGAGATAAAGGGTTAATGATTTACCTGGAGACCAATGGGACTTTACCCCAACAACTGCTTGAAGTGTTACCTTGGGTTGATATCATCAGCATGGATATTAAACTACCTTTCGATGGTCAGGTTTTCTGGGATGTTCATGAATCCTTTTTACGCTATAGCCTGCAAAAGGAAGTTTTTATAAAACTTGTAGTTCAAGAAGATACTAGTTTAATAAATCTTCACATCGCTCGTGATTTAATTGCTAGAGTTGACCCATTGATCCAGACAATACTTCAACCGGTCACACCAACGCACGGAATAAAGGCTCCTAAGCCGGATCAGCTTTTGAAATGGCAAAGCTTTTTTTTGGAACAACTTTGTAATATTCGAGTAATTCCTCAGACCCACGTATTTATGGGTCAACTATAATTGGTTAGTAACTCAAGGAACCATAGAGTAAAGGAGAAAATAGATTATGGGGATGGATTTAGAAAAGATTGAGCAAGCAGTATACATGATTCTAGAGGCTATTGGCGAAGATCCTGATCGAGAAGGGTTAAGAGATACTCCGAAACGTGTAGCTAGGATGTATGCAGAAGTCTTTACAGGGTTACATGAAGATCCGAGTCGACATCTGAAAGTCCAATTTTCCGAAGAACATGAAGAGATGGTCATCGTGAAGGATATCCCGGTTTATTCTATGTGCGAACATCACCTTGTTCCATTTTACGGTAAAGCCCATGTTGCCTATATTCCACGGAAAGGTAAAATAACGGGTTTATCAAAATTCGCTCGTGTTGTGGAAGGCTTTGCCCGCAGACCTCAGCTTCAAGAACGCTTAACGTCCGAGATTGCGGATGCCATAATGGGCGAACTAACCCCCTTAGGCGTTTTGGTGGTCATTGAGGCAGAACACATGTGTATGACCATGAGAGGGGTTAAGAAAGCAGGATCCCAAACCTTAACCTCTGCTGTACGGGGCATATTTAAAACCAATCCTATTACAAGATCAGAAGCGTTTTCACTAATTCAAGGACACAGACGTTAAGAAAGAGGATGTTATGGGAGAACAACATGTAAACCCGTCCGAACGACAAGGGAAAATTGAACTAATTTCGTCACTGCGGCTTGGCGTGAATGGAGAACTTTATAAGGTGGTCGATTTTCTGAATAAGAATTTGAAAGACCGTCGACTTATGTTTGGCTTGACTAAAAAGGACGATAAAATGATGATTTCGGTCTACGAAGTAGAGTGAGTGGGGGAATACCATGCATATTTTGCTGACCAATGACGATGGCTATCATGCGCCTGGGATTCAAACCCTATATCGCACTTTGAGATCTCAGACAAAGCATGACATTAGTATAGTTGCTCCAGAGAGTCAGCGTTCAGCCACTGGGCATTCTATCACCCTATTTCAACCCCTGTTTCTTACAAAATATGAGTTGGACGGGGATCTGAAGGGGTATGCCGTCAGTGGTACACCTTCGGATTGCGTAAAAATTGCGATACAAGGGGAACTTATCTCCAAACCGGATCTCCTCATCTCAGGCATTAATCAAGGCTCAAACTTAGGTACAGATGTTTTTTATTCGGGGACGGTTTCGGCAGCAATGGAAGGCGTTTTGCTTGGAATTCCTGCTTTAGCAGTGTCGCTGGCGAGTTATGAATATGATAACTTTGAACCGTCTGCCATGTATTTAGCTGAGCACCTTGATTACCTTGTTGAGGAACATAGAAAGGGATTAATGAATATTAATTTTCCAGGTAAGCTTCAAACAGAGTGGCGTGGAGCGAAGGTGACGAGATTGGGTAAGGCTGTTTATGAGAATGTGTTTGAGCGACGTGTTAACCCTCACGGAAAAACCTATTACTGGCAGTGTGGAAATTTAACTCAGGATCAAGAGGGTGACACTGATCTAAGAGCAATCCAAGATGGCTTTGTTTCCATTACTCCAATGCATAGTGATTTGACGGATTATAATGATCTTCAAGTATGGCAAACCCGTTTGAGTGAATCGGACATTATGTCTGTTAAACGAGATAAATAAAGGAGTACAGAATCATTCTGTACTCCTTTATACTTAAAATCAGCGATCTAAGAATTCGTTTTACTCAACGGGTGTGTTCAGAGATTCCTTTGCTCTCCGAATCATGGTTTTGACCATACTACCACCGATTCGGCCTCCAACATGACCACATTCACGAGAGGTCATGTTTTCCCAGCCTTGAGACTTGATCTTTGAACTTAATCCTAATTCCTCGGCAACTTCCCATTTGAATTGGTCTAATACAGCGTTGGGCAATATACCACTGTTGCTATTATTCTTTTTGCGACTCATTAAGTTCATCTCCTCTCATTAATCTCTAAGACAATTGTAGTATTCACGTTTCAGCGTCGGTTTATTGTACTAAAATAATGGATATATAATGTGTATTTACTAATGGAGGAAGTTACATGATTATTGGCACGTTTATTTTTTATTTTATTCTTTTTGTGATCGTCTTTTCATATCCGAAATTTAATAAAAAAGAAAGATCAAGCTCACTACTTAAGCTTTTGACAATACCAGCTCTCTTAGGTCTAGCTATGGTCTTTTTAACGGTCATCAAAGTCTATTTTGTCTACAAAATCTTAGCTTTATTGTTTGTTATTATCATGTTTCTCTTAACCTATTGGCAATGGGGAGACCAAATCCGTCGTTTCTGGAAATAATGATTAGATTAGATTGGAAGGAACTTGCCAATCCAAGGAAGTCGTTTTAAATCTTGCAAAGCAATACCACCATTTATAAATAGGATTAGACCGTAAACGACTATTCCTAAGAAAAACTCGATGACATACCCTAAAATATGTCCGCCCAAAAAGGGATTTAAACCTTGAAACACAAGAAGCATGCCAACGCCTCCACTGAAGGGTTGGAGAATAAAGCGTTGAAGGTCTAAGGGCATTCCAGTATAGCGGGCAATTGCCATAATATTTAGAGATGCCACGATAAAGTAACCAAGCACAAAGGCCCAGGCCGTTCCTCTAAGACCCCATTGGGGAAGTCCTGTGAGGTATATTAAGACTGGAAAGCGAATGATTGCTGCAATGATGGAATGAAGGACTGGTAACTGAACCTTACCAAGTCCCTGGAGAATTCCAGTTGTGGTTTGTTGTATATACGAAAAGATCCCGCCAAAGGCTAGTATACGTAAAATAGGGGAGATGTCTGTACTCTTGAAAAATGCCGTCAATGGCCGGGAAAAGTAGAAGAGGATAATTAGGCAGGGAATACCGATTAAAATGGTTAAGCGAATAGCTTCAGCGCTTCGGGCCCGGACAATATGAAATTGACGGCGAACAGCCGCTTCAGAAATGGATGGGACTAGTGAAGCGGCTAAGGCGAAGGTAAAGACACTAGGAAAGGATAGTAATGTGTAGGCTGAGCCTCCAAGTTGTCCAAACAAGGTGATGGCTTCACGTGCCCCATACCCTGCTGCTTGTAGGCGCATAGGGATAAGGATGGCATCTAAGGAAGATAGGCCTGTGGAGAGAAGCCTTCCGACGGTTACAGGGGAGGCTAAGTGCCATAATCGCCTTAGGATTTGGCGTTTTGAATAACCGGGTGCCTGGCTCTCGCGGGTCGGTTTAGGTTTGCGCCTTTGATACTGAAAGATGATTGATATCAATCCGATCAGTTCTCCCGCCAACATCCCTAAGGCTAACCCTGTTGCAGCCCATTCTACTCCGTGATCAAGAAGTCGAAGCGCTGCAGTATAACCGACGATGACTCGAATAATTTGTTCGAAAATTTGGCTGATCGCCGTAGGAACCATGTTCTGCAAGCCTTGGAAGTAACCACGGAAAACTGAGGACACTGAGACGATAAAAATTGCCGGAGTGCAAATAAGAAATACATTCATCACCCTAGGGTCAGGAAAAATCCGATGGGAAAGGTGCGGGGCAAGAAAATAGAGGACGATCGAGACGATGGCACCAGAAATACTGAGTAGCCAGAGGGCTAGTCGAAAGATGGATTGAGCGTGTTGCGGACGTCCTAAGGATATTTCTTCCGAGACCATTTTAGCAATGGCCAGTGGAATTCCAGCCGTTGTGAAAACAAGAGCCAACATATAAATTGGGAAAACCATATTGAAGAGGCCATAAGCTTCACCCCCAATATAATTCATGATTAAATATTGGTAGGCAAAGCCTAGCAGGCGGTTTAACAAATTTGCTCCCATGAGGATTGTCGCACCATAGACAAAGGTTCTTTTCGTCATTTAACCCTCCACAATCAATAGTTGAACTTGCATTTTAACCTTATGCTTGTGGAAAACAAGAAATGCTGTGAAATTTTCAGATCACCCTCTGGGTATAAAGGATTTTTTAACGAAGACAGAGAAATATTAATTATTGTGGGATATCGATCCAAAAGTGGGGTATTATACCTCAGGAGAGGGTGTGTCATGGTGTGGAAACTTCTGAAGAATGCCAAACTTTATTGTCCTGAATATACTGTAAATTCAGATATCATAGTTGTCGGTAAGATTATTGCAGCGATCGATAGAGATCTAAGTCTTCCTGATTTTGTAGAAGGGGAAGTAGTCGATCTTCAAGGTAAAACACTGGTGCCGGGTTTTATAGATGCCCATGTCCATATTTGCGGAGGAGGGGGCGAAGCCGGCCCTGCCTCGCGTACTCCAGAAATTAAACTTTCCCAATTAACTCGAGCAGGAACGACAACTGTCGTGGGCTGCCTGGGAACAGATTCTGTCTCCCGATCCATGGCTGAATTACTCGTTAAGGCGAATGCCCTTCAAGATGAGGGAATAAGCACGTTTATCTACAGTGGTGCCTATCAGGTCCCTATGAAAACCCTGCTACCAACGCTAGAACAAGATCTTGTTTTGATCCAAAAGGTGATAGGTGCAGGAGAAGTAGCCATTTCGGATCATCGTTCCGGACAGCCCCAAATAGGTGAACTTGAACATTTAGCTGCGCAGGCCCGAGTAGGAGGAATGCTTGGGAAAAAGGCTGGAGTGGTTCATCTTCATCTTGGAGAGGGTAAACGAGGCTTAGATTTAATTTGGAAGATCCTAGAAAAAACGGAGATTCCGATTACGCAATTTATGCCCACTCATATCAACCGCACTCATTCCTTACTTGAACAAGGGATCGAGTTTCTTCTAGCCGGGGGTCATATCGATCTGACTGCAGGCTGTGACGATTTTCCGGTAGAGTTACGTGTCCCGTCCGTCTTACAAATGTTAAATCAACGTCAAATCCTCAACGACCGGATTACAGTAACTTCAGATGGAAATGGAAGTATGCCCCAATATAACGAAACAGGGGAACTGATTGGCATGGGAATCGGTTCTGTTGAGGTTCTCTGGCGAGATATTAGAGAGTCTGTAATACACTTTGGGCTTCCGTTAGAAGTCGCCTTGCGTACGATCACCTCTAATGTCGCTAATGTACTTCGACTACAGAATAAAGGGATAATTCGTGTTGGGTACGATGCTGATCTCGTCGTCCTCGATGAAGATTTACAGGTCCAAGATGTCTGGGCCATGGGAAAATGTATGATGCGCAATTATCAAACGCAGGTCTGGGGAACTTACGAACAAATAAATTAGCTATTATCAAGAATACTTGGCCCTTATTAATTCATAAGTAAGACTAAATTCATAAGTAAGACTAATTAGGGATATCTAGACATAGTGACTCCAGTTATCTGTTGCAAGTAAAAAGGCACCGTCCTTTTTCTTAAATAACATATCAAGGAGGAATCGTCTTGAAAACCTATGACACACAACATCTTCGCAACGTTTGTCTAGTTGGGCATGGTGGAGCAGGTAAGACTTCCCTGACGGAAACATTTCTCTACAATTCAGGTGTGACGAACCGCATTGGCAAAATATCTGAAGGAAACACCGTCTCAGATTATCTACCAGAAGAAGTTAAACACAAAGTGTCGATTAGTATGAGTCTTATTCCTATTGAGTGGCAAGGGGTCAAGGTTAATGTTCTTGATACTCCTGGATATTCAGACTTTTTTGGGGAAGTTAAGAGTTCTCTACGAGTTGTGGAGTGTGGAGTTTTGGTGCTTTGTGGGGTTGCAGGCCTTGAGGTGCAAGCGGAAATTACGCTGAATGTTATGGAAGAACAGAAGTTACCCAGAGCGATCTTTGTCAATAAACTGGATCGAAAAAATGCTAATTATGGCAAGGTATTGGACCAACTCAAAGGCGCTTATCCAAATGAAAGGTTTGTAGCATTACAACTTCCCATTGGGCAAGAAGAAGGTTTCAAAGGAATCATCGATATTGTCAAAAATGAAGCGTATGACTATGAAGACAATGGAAGCGGTAAATTTTCAGTTAGCGAGGTTCCCGAAGAATATCAAGATGAAGTTGAACTACTGAGAGAGCAATTGATTGAAGCAATCGCTGAAGCGGATGATGAAATCCTCATGAAATACCTTGAAGGGGAAGCTCTCAATGAAGAAGATATTCAAACTGCTCTGAGGAAAGCGTTGAAGCAAAATCTTGTGATTCCGGTACTCTGCGGTTCTGCGACGAGAAATATTGGGATTACAAATTTGCTAAACTTGTTGGCTAGATCTGTCCCAGCTCCTGAAGCTATTGTAGATAAAGCAGCCTTAGTGTTTAAAACTCTCGCGGACCCCTATGTCGGTAAAATGTCATTTTTCCGGGTTTATGGGGGGAAGTTTAAGGCCGAAGCTCTAGTCATGAATTCAACTCGTGGGTCAGAAGAAAAGATAGGGCAACCCTTTTATTTAAGGGGTAAGAGCCAAGAACCCATTTCTACAGTTGCAGCTGGGGATATTGCAGTTGTTGCCAAATTAGCGGAAGTTAAGACGGGGGATACTCTATGTGGTAAGGAAAATATCCTCGAACTACAAGGAATTGATTTTCCAATTCCGACTTTATCAGTGGCGATTCAGCCCAAGACTAAAGGGGATGAGGATAAGTTGGGATCTACCTTAGCCCGTATTATTGAGGAAGATCCAACGATTACAATTCATAAGAATACGGAAACAAAAGAGTTGATCTTAACGGGTATGGGAGAGATGCAGCTTGAAATCCTTCAGGAAAAACTAGCCCGAAAGTTCGGAGTTGAAGTGTCCATGAAGGTTCCGCGGGTTCCCTATCGTGAGACAATTCGTAAGGCTGTCAAAGTAGAAGGAAAACATAAAAAGCAAACCGGTGGGCATGGTCAATATGGACATGTCTGGATTAACATAGAACCTTTGGAAGGGACTCCCTTTGAGTTTGCTGAGTCCATCTTTGGAGGGTCCGTACCGAAGCAATACATTCCAGCCGTTGAAAAGGGGATCAGGGAGGCCATGGCCGAAGGAACTATGGTTGGCTATCCTGTAACAGATATAAAGGTCACACTTTGTGATGGTTCTTATCATGCTGTTGATTCATCAGAAATGGCCTTCAAACTTGCGGCGATCATGGCCTTCAGAAAAGGGGTAGAGCAAGCAAAACCCACTTTGCTCGAACCTGTAGTGGAAGTAGAAGTGAGTGTGCCTGAAGAGTTTATGGGAGACGTGATTGGTGACCTTAATGGAAAGCGCGGCAAAGTATTAGGTATGCTGGTTGGCGAAAAATCTCAAGTGATTCGTGCCCATGTTCCACAGGCGGAAATGATGCGTTATGCTATTGATTTAAGAAGTATCACTCAAGGAAGAGGCACCTTTACTATGAATTTCCTGAGGTATGAAGAGGTGCCCGGTAAATTAAGCGAAACCTTAGTTAGTCAATTAAAAACTGCACAAAGCCATTGAGAAAATGGTTGTAACAAAACTTCTTTTCTGCAAGTTTGTTACAACCATTTTTAGTTGCGAATTTGCATTTGGGATAACTCAACCCTTAAAACTATAAGGAACTACTATTTTTAAAAAAGGGCGAAACAACCTTAATATTTAAGATTGTTTCGCCCCTTGTGGCGTATACTGTAAGAGGAACTCATGGGAATAGTCCCTTAAAGTTGGATTGAAGTTATTCCGAGAGAATGATACAATTATTATGTTAGTAAGAACTAACATCAAGAAATCAAAGTGATGGGAGAAGAAGTATGTGCTCACTTAAGACGGAAGATAAAATTTTAAATGCTTCCATTCTTCTCTTTTCACAAAAAGGTTATTCTGCCGTAACTACTAAAGAAATTGCTAAAGAAGCAGGCGTCTGTGAAATGACTCTCTTTAGGCATTTCGAAAATAAGCATAATTTGTTCGAAAAAACGTTTGATAGATTTGTGTTCTTTCCAAAATACAAGGCTTTATTTGATGGCTTAGAATGGGATTTAGAAAAGGACTTAATTAAAATCTGTTCCGCTTATCAACACATATTATATAAAAATCGTAAGATCATTTTGATGTATTTAAAAAATGAAGAATTGAACTCTGACTATAATATTGAGTTATTCAGGTTTCCGAATGAGTTTAAAAAACTCCTAAACTATTATTTCGAAGAAATGAGGCATAGAGGGGTCATCCAAGAGAATCCAGATATGTTGGCTATTAGTTTTTTAAGAACAAATTTTGGTCTATTTATAACTTCTTTAGTTATGAAAAAACTTACCTTTGAAACAGATATTCAGGTTAGTGTTTTGAGTTATGTTAAAATTTTCGCAAAAGGTATAAGCTCTGACAAATAACGACTTGTAATTAAAGCTTTATCAAATGCTATGTATCTGTGGAGGAAAAAAATGATTAGAGTTCGAAATATTGGATTGGATGTTGGTTCAACAACCGTTAAAATTGTAGTCTTAGATAATGAAAAAAATATTGTCTATAAGAAATATTTAAGGCATTTTTCCAATATTAGAAATACAGTAGTTTCTATTCTAAATGATGCCAGAGTTAGTTTGCATGGTCATTTATTGACCTTAATGGTTACTGGATCTGGAGGCTATAATATTTCTCAAAATTTAGAGGTTCCGTTTATTCAAGAAGTGATTGCCTGTACTAAGGCCATCAAGATTATGATTCCTAGTACGGATGCTGCCATAGAGCTTGGCGGTGAAGACGCTAAGATCACCTATTTCGGTGAATCCATTGAACAACGCATGAATGGAACCTGTGCCGGTGGTACGGGGGCCTTTATTGATCAGATGGCCTCCTTGCTGCAGACGGATGCTCCTGGCTTAAATGAACTAGCCAGAAATTCCCAAAACATCTACCCAATTGCCTCAAGGTGCGGTGTGTTTGCCAAGACCGATGTGCAGCCTTTATTAAATGAAGGAGCCGCCAAAGAGGATATTGCAGTCTCTGTCTTACAAGCAGTTGTCAATCAAACGATTAGCGGTCTGGCTCAAGGACGGCCTATTACTGGCCAAGTAGCGTTTTTGGGCGGTCCGCTCCATTTTATGTCCGAGCTGAGACAGCGCTTTATAGAAACCCTTAACTTAAAGAATGAGAATGTAATTTTCCCAGAGGATTCCCAATTTTTTGTGGCTATTGGAGCTGCCTTGTCTTCACAAGATAAAGCGCTTTTTACCTGTGAGAGTTTATTTGAAAAAATACCCGCGATTTATAAAATCAATAACATTGAGAACGAAGAGTTAGAGATTCTATTTGCCAATGACGAAGACTATCGTGAGTTTAAGGAACGGCATGCCTTGCATAAAGTCAATCGAGTGGAGCTTGAAAATTATCACGGGAATGCCTATCTTGGCATAGATGCTGGTTCGACAACCACTAAAATTGCTCTCGTCGATGAAGTAGGAAGCTTATTGTATTCACATTATGGTAGTAATATGGGTAATCCTTTAGAGTCGACCATTGAGGCCTTAAAAAGCTTGTATGGAAAACTCAATCAGGGCACAACCATCGTGAACTCGGCCGTTACCGGTTATGGCGAACATCTTATCAAGGCTGCCCTTCAAGTCGACATTGGCGAAATCGAAACCGTTGCTCATTACACGGCTGCCAATTTTTTTCAACCGGGTGTCGATTTTGTGTTAGATATCGGTGGACAGGATATGAAAAGTTTAGTGATCCGAGAGGGGGTCATAGAGTCCATCACTTTAAATGAAGCATGTTCTTCAGGTTGTGGGTCCTTTGTGGAAACCTTTGCCCATTCTCTGGATATGGATGTCAAAGAATTTGCTAGTTTGAGCCAAGCTTCAAGACATCCCGTCGACCTTGGGACCCGCTGCACAGTATTCATGAATTCCAGAGTGAAACAAGCCCAAAAAGAGGGTGCTGAGATTAGTGATATTTCCGCAGGGATATCTATTTCAGTCATCAAGAATGCTTTATATAAAGTTATCCGCCTGAGAAATGTTGAAGATCTAGGCAAGAAAATCGTTGTCCAAGGTGGAACTTTCCACAACGATGCAGTTCTGAGAGCGTTTGAAAGAATTACTCAACAGGAAGTAGTCCGTCCTGATATTGCAGGCATCATGGGCGCTTTTGGCGCCGCTTTGATCGCCAAAAGCCGCTATGAGATCGGGCATAGAACTAGTCTCGTACAGGGAAATGATTTGAGCGATTTTAGGATAGAAACTTCCATGAAACGCTGTGGGTTATGCGGGAATAAATGTTTAGTCAGTATCAAAAAGTTTTCTGGCGGAACTGAGTATATCTCAGGTAATCGCTGTGAAAAGGGTACAGGCAAAGACGTCGTTAAGAACGATATACCCAATCTTTACGAATATAAGTACCATAGAGTGTTTGACTATAAACCCTTGACTAAGGAAAAGGCCTGGAGAGGTTCGATCGGAATTCCTAGAGTTTTAAATATTTATGAAGACTATCCTTTTTGGTTTACCTTTTTCACAGAACTCGGTTACCAAGTCATAATTTCTGGTCGATCCTCAAAACAAATTTATGAACAAGGCATGGATACTATCCCTTCAGATTCAGCCTGTTACCCTGCTAAACTCGTTCATGGACATGTCACAGATTTGATTAAAAAAGGGATAAGAAAACTATTCTATCCCTGTATTCCCTATATTCGAAAAGAAGATCCAGAGGCGAACAACCATTACAACTGTCCAATCGTCACCTCTTACCCGGAGACCATTAATGCCAACATGGATATTCTTAGAGAACCTAGTGTCATCTTTTATCACCCATTCTTGCCCTTGGATAAGCCGAGCAGAATGGTTAAACGTTTGGCGGAAGAATTAAAACCCGAGGGAATAGCCAAGCATGAGCTTGCTCGAGCCATGAAGAAGGCTTATGCCGAACAAGATAGATATCAGGAAGATGTCAGAAGAAAAGGAGAAGAAACCCTTAATTATATTCAAGAAAATAAAATCAAGGGAATCGTACTGGCGGGTAGACCTTATCATATTGACCCTGAAATAAACCACGGTATACCGGAAATGATTGGGTCATATGGGTTTGCCATCTTATCTGAAGACTCGATTCACCATCTTGGCATAGTTGATCGGCCTTTGCGTGTCGTCGATCAATGGGTCTACCATTCTAGAGAGTATTCTGCAGCCAGCTATGTTGCGAAACAGACAAATCTGGATTTGATCCAGTTGAATTCGTTCGGATGTGGTCTCGACGCTGTGACCACTGATCAAATAAAAGAGATTCTTGAAACTTATGGGAAGATTTATACCGTTTTGAAAATCGATGAGATTAATAATTTAGGAGCTGCGAGAATACGCTTACGTTCTTTGATCGCGGCTATTAACGAACGTGACAAGCGGAATTTCACCCCACACAAACTCAATGATCTACCACCCAGGGCGTTGTTTAGTAAAGAGATGAAGAAGACGCATACGATTTTGGCTCCGCAAATGTCACCCATTCATTTTCAGTTCTTTAAGACGGCCTTTGAAGGGGCGGGCTATACGATTGAGTTCTTACCCTCTGTGGATAAATCTGCCATCGATGAAGGCTTAAAGTATGTGCATAACGATGCTTGTTATCCGGCGATTATCGTCGTCGGTCAATTAATGAAAGCTTTGAGATCTGGTAAATATGATGTGAACAACACTTCGGTCATTATCACCCAAACAGGTGGTGGCTGCCGGGCTACGAACTATATCGCCTTTATTCGCAAAGCTTTAAAAGATGCAAATCTAGAACAGGTCCCAGTCATTGCTTTAAATACGGGTAATTCCTCAAATCTAGAAAGCAATCCAGGTTTTAAGTTTACCTTGCCTATGTTTAACCAAATCGTGAGGGGTCTTATTTATGGAGATCTTTTAATGCGAGTTCTTTATCGAGTTCGACCCTATGAGAAGTTTCCTGGCTCCGCCAATATCTTGTATGAATCTTGGGTTCAGCGGTGCCAAGAATCCCTGAAAAGTGATAACAAAGATTATGCTGAGAACATTCGTCAAATAGTTAAGGATTTTGATAATTTAGAGATCTATGAGGATCTTGTCAAACCAAAAGTAGGGGTTGTCGGGGAAATTCTCGTCAAGTTCCATCCTACTGCCAATAATAATATTGTGGAACTGTTGGAAGCTGAAGGGGCTGAGGCAGTAGTACCGGATCTTACGGATTTTCTTTTATATGGTGCCTTTGATCACAGTATTAAATATAAGCAACTTTCAGGAAGTTTTTGGGAAATGGTGTCTGGGATGATTTCAATCAACAGAATAGAATCGCTTCGTAAAGAGATGAAGAGGGCTTTGCAGGCCAGCAAGCGATTTGAAGCTCCAAAATCTATCAGTCAGATCGCCAAGTTAGCGGAAAAACACCTTTCGCTTGCTAATCAGTCGGGAGAAGGCTGGTTCCTTACCGGTGAGATGGTTGAGTTAATTCGAAGCGGGGTTAACAATATCGTCTGTCTGCAACCATTTGCCTGCTTACCCAATCACATTACCGGGAAAGGGATGATTCGAGAAATTAGACGTTCTTATCCCTTAGCTAATATAGCTCCCATTGACTATGATCCTGGAGCGAGTGAAGTTAATCAATTAAATCGCATAAAACTCATGCTTTCAGTAGCCTTAGATAATCTAGGGGATAGACCAGTGGAGACCAAACCGATCATAGATCTAGAGACTGAGTTGGTAGAAAGCAAACTGACGCTAATGTTGAATCGAGACACAAAGTTAGTAGAATGTGAAATGGATTAATAAAGAAGACAGCTGGTTACTCTCATGAGCTAGCCAGCTGTCTTTGCTATTTCTTAAGGGGAAAGAATTTCATTTCCTTGCGCTCCTTAGTATTCAAGGGTCCATATTTCTGCCAATCCTCGGGTGTCATTTTTCGAGTGATGCAATCACTAATCACAGCAGGAGAATCTTCATTTTCGCACATCATTTGTGCAGTTTGTATAGTATCTAGTCTGTGTGCTCTTCCATACATAGCTTGTCAAGCTCCTTTTGAGTTTTCCTACAGTTTATAAGAGAAAAGCCAATCTGAGCATATGTCGTAAGTCATATTTGTATAGGACTTAAGCACGAAATTTAGCAGCCTGTTCATAGGGGTCTGCGTTATCTGACGCAGTTTCGGGCGAATGGAAGTAAAGGCTTCAATCTTTTTCTGATTAGCTTGGGACTTTTCCCGATCTGTTTTGATGTTTTTGGCGAGTGAACCTTTCTGTAAACCTTATGAGTCCGTTAATCTATTACCAATTAGAAAAGATTACCGGGGCCACAAGTATGAGTCTAAGGATTACTTTTATACTAGGGATTACATTAAGGGCCTTGATCCAAGTGGAGGGAGGCTTTTTTGCGTTTTTGGATATACTTATAAAAATGGTAAAAATACATGTATATGTGGTAAAAATACACATATATTTGGTAAAAATACATCTATATTTGGTAAATAATTCTTGCAATATACGCTGGGGGCGAATACAATGGTGTCAAAGAGAGAACGGTATTTTTGGAAAAGAGGAAGGGTGAGAACGTTGGCAAACGCAAGAGCTGGAGCTATCCAGGGATCTAGTGATCATAAGTTATCAAAGAAACTAGAGATGTATGCGGAGTCGTTTTTTTTAACGATGGACCGAAATAAGGCGAACCGTATTCAGAAAGCTAGAAGAGAGGCGCGAGAAGGAAAGACAGTTTCCCTTCGTAGCATCTAAAATTGAATGTACAATATTGAGGTATCGAGTGATGTAGAAAAATACTTAAAGTCTATCCCGAAGAAAATGAAAGAACGCATTAAAAGTCAATTACTGTTACTTGAGGATTCCCCAAGGGAGCGAGGATCACCCATGAAGGGTGAGTTCAAGGGTTTGTATCGAATGAAATTATCTTACAACGGAGTGAATTATCGCGCAATATATGAGATTAATGATTCTATTATCTCAGTCTTGGTTCTACTTGTTGACAAGAGGGAGCAGATCTACGTAAGAGCAAAAAATAAGTTATTTGCTAGGAGATAAAAGGATGAGTATCTGAAGGGTTCTTACTATTGAGGTAGGGGCCTTTTTGTATTGTGAGACAGGTTTCCCATTACTTCGCATGGATGTTATGAGATTATTGAATAAGGGAGGCAGAAAAATGACTAAAGATTTAACACCCAACAGAGCAAAATAAAAAACACCGCAAACTCATGCGGTGTCTCATTTTTTGTTTGGCAGGGGATGAGAGAGTCGAACTCCCACTGACGGTTTTGGAGACCGTTGTTCTACCATTAAACTAATCCCCTATATTTTTTGCAACGAAGTGAATTATATCCCATAAAGAGAAAAGTGTCAATATCTAAAAATAAATTACAAGATTTTCGATTTAGATTCAGAACAGGCAGGCAGGATTTTTGAAGAAGAACAAGAATAGGCATACTATAGATAAGTATTGTCTTTTTGACCTCTTGATGTGGGATTTGAAGTGAAAATGCAATTGAGGGAGGGGTGTTCTTGAGGTCCGATTTACACATTCATACCTATGAATCTGACGGCTTGCTTTCGATAGAAGAGGTCATGAACCTTGCGCAGGCCAACAATGTTCAAACCATAGCTATTACGGACCATGAAAGTACCCAAGCAATCAACAAGGCTGAAAGTCTTGCCAAAGAACTAAATATTAAGATTATCCCTGGTGTGGAATTGTTAACCAGCTATCAAGGTCATGAAGTCCATTTACTTGGGTATTTTAAGACTATAAATCACCCAGTTCTACAAGATCGTCTGCAAGAAATTCGGGCACAACGGACTGCTTTAGCCTATGATATGGTGGAAAGTTTAAAAGGTGGCGGAATTTGTTTGGAATGGCAAGATGTTGAAAAGGAGGTCGGAGCCAAGGGAGCTGTAACCAAGGGACATATCATGAGGGCCATTTATCATCAGGAAAATGGTGGCAGTCAGAAAAATTGGCGAGAAATAGCTGCTCATTTTCGTCCAGGGGGGGTAGCCCATTTACCGTATTTAAACCACAGATTTGAGGATGCCGTTGATCTTATTTTTTCTTGCGGAGGACTTCCTGTAGTGGCTCATCCAGGACTGCTGTGGGATCCCCAGATGGTGTTCTCTCTCTTAGCCTATCGGCCTATTGGGCTAGAAGTGTATTATGGTTACTGGGAACGACAATCAGCACTTATTCAATACTATGCCGAAGTCGCCGATAAATTTGCTATCATAGCGACTGGTGGTAGTGACTATCATGGACCTTCAGGGTATGTAAAACTAGGGCAAATGGATGTGCCTTATGACAGTGTCCTTAAACTAAGATCTTACTTAACACTATAAATCTATTTTTCACTAAGGTTCCAGTAGACAGAAAGGAGCGAGTCCTTGGGTAGGAGAGTTTGGCTCGCATTTATTGCCGTACTTATCATCCTGATTGTGGGGGTAGTCGGACTTATATTAACGGAACATCTCAGTTTATCTAGAGCTATTTATCTCACAGTTCAGACGGTCACGACGGTAGGCTATGGAGATATTGAACCTCAAACTGAGGCTGGGCATGCCTTCTTGATTTTTCTGATGCTGAGCGGAGTCAGTGTTATGCTCTATTTTGCCGGACTTCTGATGGCCTTTCTGGTTGAAGGTCAATTAGCCGGGGTGTATTGGAGAAGAAAGATGAATAAGAAGATTGAACAACTACAAGATCATATCATTGTCTGTGGTGCAGGTCGTGTAGGCAGACAAGTCGTATATCGCCTTCGTAAAGAGGGGGCAAAATGCGTTGTAATAGAACAACGGGAAGATCTTGCTAGACAGCTCATTGAAGAAGGATTTTTAGTCATTAACAGTGATGCTACCCATGATGAAACCTTGATTAAGGCCTCCATTAATACGGCTAAGGGACTGATCTCAGCTCTCCCCGAGGATTCTTTAAATGTCTTTGTCACCTTAACTGCGAAAGGGTTAAATCCCAATATTCATGTGGTAGCTCGGATGGATCAGCCTGAGTCTGAAAAGAAGTTATTGCGGGCAGGTGCAGATAAAGTGATTTCTCCAGCAACTCTAGGAGGGTGGAGAATGGCGATGTCGATCCTAAAACCTATAAGTGTGGAATATCTGGAGACCGTGATTCATGATCATAACATTGAAATGGAAATGGTGGAGCTGAAAATTGATATTGGTTCGTGTTTAGTTGGCGAGACATTATTAACGAGCGGAATTAAACAGCAAACAGGTGCCATGGTTCTTGCGATTTTACGAGACAATCAGGTGATCAGTAATCCTGGTGCAAGCGAAGAAATATTGCATGGAGATCTGTTAATTGTATTAGGGTTAAGAGATCAGCTACATCGGTTAGAAAAACTTGCTGCAAATCTTATAACTTGCGAATCTTGATAATCGTAGGGGTGTTAGATTAAAAGGGGAAGTCTTGGGATAAAATACCCTCTAAGTGAAAGAGTAATAAGATTTTCATTGTGGAGGGAGAATTTATGCATAACTCACGAGCCGAAATAGACGTCCTTCGGGATATCAAAAACCTAATTCATACACATTTTGGGGAAAGTGGCCAAGGACTTCACGTTAAGGTAACCGGAGATCGGGCAATAATTTGGGGGACGGTTGATAGTCTGGTAGAAAAGGATTTTTTCGGAAGTCGAATCGGTCGAATTGATGGAGTAAGAGAATTAGATAATTCGCTTACAGTAGCCGATGACGGAACTATCAAGGATAAAGACATTGAAAAGGGCATCAATCAACGATTCCAAGGATCTAACTATATGGATGTTACGAAGTTAGGTTGTCGTGTAAGCAGAGGAATTGCCACCTTGCTAGGGCATGTGGAGACCCAAAGTACAGAGAGATTAGCGAAACGCTTAGCCTCCCAAGTTCGAGGAGTTAAAGAAGTACGCAGTGAGATTCAATTTTTAGAAAAGGCTGTGGACGATGCGACGTTAGTCAATCGTGTCGAAAATGCTTTGGTTGCTTCTCCTTGGGTCAATGCTCATGAGATTAGGACAGAAGCTCGAATGGGTCTAATTACGCTAAGCGGACTTGTGGATACTCAAGAAGAGATGGAATGGGCTGTAGAAACGGCTTATCAAGTACCCGGAGTAAAAGCAGTGGTCAGCGAAATATTTACTCGTCACCGTTCTCAAGGGGATGATTTGTGGTTAACTGAACAGTTAGTTTCCAAGCTCGGTCAACATCGCTTAAACTCCGGACAAATTAGAGCTTTTGTCAAAGATGGAATTGCTTTTCTGACTGGAGAAGTGTACTCTGAAGAAGATCGGGAAGGGGCTGGAAAACTAATTCAACATATCCCTGAAATTCGCGATGTTAATAATTCAATCAAAGTAGCAGCGCATTCTAGTAAGGGTTAACCCTTGATTAATAAGACCAAAAACCTACTGTCATTTACTGGTTTTTGGTCTTATTTAAGTTGATAACTCCTAATGAATTCTTTACAAAAAATGGTACTATAGGGAACTAAATATTATTTTATTACTCCGTTCACGTGATATAATGGGGTTTGTTTGTTAAAGAATGTTATAGACGGCTTGTACGAGTGCAACTTAATATGAGGAGGGCAAAAGTGGATCCGATAACACATGGCTTAATAGGAATTGCATTGAGTACCCTTTCGGGGCACACAATCCAACTGAATGATCCGATAATCTTAGGCTGCACATTAGGAGCCATGCTGCCTGACTTAGACATTATTACTCATATAAAAGGTCGTTTGAATTATTTATTAAAACACAGGGGAGCTAGTCATTCTCTGATTGCTTTAAGTGCTATGGCAGTAGGTCTGAGCACAATTTTGTATCTTATTTTCCCAACAACTTCATGGAAGACTGTTTTCTTTTGGACGATTCTCGGGACACTTTCTCATGGCATCATGGATTTATTGAATTCTTATGGAGCAGAGCTATTATGGCCTTTTTCACGCAAGAAAATTACGGCCGATATGATTATGTTGACGGATCCCGTCGTCTTAAGTTCTTTGCTGGTCTCCTTATTCATTGCTCTAAAACTCCCTGACTATGCGACAATCTCCTCATCTGCTGCGTTGCTATTTAGTGGGATCTATCTGGGCTATCGTCACTTAGGACGACTGAAGACACACGACCGTATAATGGGGATATATCATCTAAAGGATCGGAAGCAGGTTAAAGTGCTGCCCGCAATGTATCATCCTTTTACGTGGAACTTTATTCTCTTTCAAGGGGACAATGTGAGTTTTGGCATTATCCGCAATAAAATTCCTGCGATTTGTCGAGTTCTACCCAAGTTCGATGGAGAAAACCCATCACTTTCCAATGCGCTTGAAGGAAACCTAGCGGAAATATTTAGTCAATTTACACCTTATTATCATGTAATTCATCACTCTGGTGACCAAGAATGTAAGGTTGAATTTTTAGACTTACGCTATTGGGCCAAAGGAGATTTTATCTATACTGGCCATGTCTTTTTGAATGCTGACGGAGAAATTTCTCAAGAAATATTTCAGCCTTTACCTAATCGAGAGGGTGTCCTCGTAGGTTATTGATTTTAATCCCCTAAACCGTGACTGGTTAGGGGATTTTTGTAAGAAAAAATCTTTTGACATTCTTATAGCTCATCTACCATAATGAGTAGGAAGCTTGGAGGTGGTTTAGTGTGTCGAAAAGGAAGAAACGGTCAAATGCTTTTTGGCTTAAATTAATGAGTATCATTTTATTGACGATTTCGATTCTTGGCTTGCTGGGGACTTTTGGTTTGGCGATCGGAAAACATGTATATATCTTATTTGAGGTAATGTTAGGAAGTTTTACCTGGGCAGGCCCCATGATTTGTTTTGTATCTGCAATCTTGCTCTGGATTTATGCGGAGAGTTTAACGTCTGTGAGGTCTAGACGATCAGGTGTGTTATCTTCGGCAGATAAATCAAGAGTGCCTAAACGCAAAATGATTGAGAGTATGGATCAAAAGTCTAATCAAGCTCAAGACAAGGGCATTTCTCTACCTGCGGGGAAACTTGTAAGCATGAAGGGGTTTAATCAATATTTTTCTTCACCTGAATGGGTAGAAATGAAAGACATCAATCCCCAGAAAGCTGAGGAGATGGAGGGATTTGGCAAGGATTTCCCCTCGTATTTTGGGACAGGTGAGTCGCTTTATCCGAAGACCCCCTCTAAGCTAAAGAGTTTAAAAGGGTTGCATGATTATTTCGAGGAAGTTGACCAAGAGGAACGAATTGAACGATCAACCTTCCAGCAGGTGAGCTTTTCTCCTCAGGGATTAGCGAAAGAACCTCTTGCAAAACAATCTGGGTTTTCCACGGTGTTTAAGTCTCAAAGGGAACAAGAAGAATTCCTCTCTCGATATAAAACAGATGAGCATATTCTAGATCTGGAAATTCTCGATCAAGAAATTCTGGATCTAAAGACTGCGGATCTACAGGCAGTGGATCGAGAAACTGTGGATCAAGTAACTCTAGAACGAGCAACTTTGAATCATGAAACTCGGGATGAGGAAGAGTTCATGAAGGATGTACGTCTGACGGTCGATGAACTTGGAAAAATGCCTCAAACCCAAATTGCTGCGTGTTCAGAACCTATTTCTGAACTGACCTTGGCTACCGACTTAATCAATGATCAGGCGAAGATGGAAGACACGTTAAAAGCTCCTTATGCAGGGCAAGTAGCTCAACTAGTTGAACAAGTGATGAAAGACAAAGTTGAGGGAGTGAAAGTCCCTCAGGATGTGAAGAACGTTGATAGGGTCAATCACTGGAAGTTCCCAGATATTAACTTAATGGAGTCTATAATCCAGCGTGAAGTAATCCAAGATACTGAAACCCCAAAGCTACTTGAAAAGGTACTCCTTGATTTTGGAGTTAAAGCTAAGGTTATTAGGGTAACCCGAGGTCCCGTTATCACACGTTATGAATTAGCGCCAGCACCAGGTGTGAAGATTAGTAAAATTGTAAATCTCTCGGACGATATTGCCCTTGGGCTTGCCGCTCGGGATGTGCGTATTGAAGCTCCGATTCCCGGTAAAGCAGCAATCGGAATTGAAGTTCCTAATAAACACGCACGAGCTGTTCCGTTTCGTGAGGTGCTTGAGACAAAGAGCTTCGGAGAATATCCTTCTAAGCTTAAAGTCGCTCTAGGTAAAGATATCGCGGATCAGCCTATTATTGCTGATTTAGTTAAAATGCCCCATCTGCTCGTAGCGGGGGCAACTGGAGCAGGAAAAAGTGTTTGTATCACAACGATCATTAATTCTATTCTCTTTAATGCGACTCCTGATGAGGTAAAATTTCTGCTTGTCGATCCGAAAATGGTTGAACTTAGTCAGTATAATGGTATTCCTCACCTTTTAGCGCCTGTTGTCGTCGATCCTAAAAAAGCAGCAAGTGCTTTAAAATGGATCGTTAAAGAAATGGAAAATAGGTATGAACTATTTGCAGCTGCAGGTGTACGTGATATCGAACGCTATAATCACCTAAAAGGGGAGCCCTTAAGAACTAAACCTGCCTTGCCCTTGATTGTGGTAATTATCGATGAATTAGCCGACTTAATGATGGTTGCCCCGGGAGAAGTCGAAGAAGCTATTTGCCGATTAGCCCAAATGGCCCGGGCGGCAGGAATTCATTTGGTCATTGCCACGCAACGCCCATCGGTTGATGTCATCACTGGGGTGATTAAAGCCAATATACCCAGCCGGATTTCCTTTGCTGTTTCGTCTCAGATCGACTCCCGTACTATTCTTGATGCTACAGGCGCCGAGAAGCTCCTGGGACGAGGAGACATGCTTTATTCGCCACTGGGAGTGAATAAAGCGCTAAGGGTACAAGGCTGTTTAGTAACCGATGACGAAGTGCAACGAGTGATTAGGCATTGGAAAGGGTTAGGTAAACCGGAGTATCTAGACCCAGAACGGCTTTTTGAGGAAACCACGGTCAAAAATGAAGAGACTAATGGTGCGGATGATGCAGTGTTTATTGAGGCAGGACAGCTTTTTATTAGGACAGGCATGGCATCGGTATCCTTTCTCCAACGGCGCCTGAAATTAGGATACACTAGAGCGGCCAGGTTGATGGATATGCTCGAAGAACAAGGGGTGGTGGGAGGCTACGAAGGAAGTAAGCCTCGCCAGGTACTCTTAACCTTAGAAGAATTCAATGAACGGTTTGGATAATTGCGAAGCACGAAGCACGAAGCGCGAGGCACGAAACGCGATATTTAACCTTCGAGCCTCGAACATCGCGCATCAGGCCTAATGCCTCGATATAATAACTTCGAACATCGAATCTCACGTCTAACGCCTCACGAAACACTCTAACCATATGAATTGGTTAGAGTGTTTTTTTGCGATGTTTAAGCTTCGAACGTCGAACATCGAGCCTCGATTAATGGGTGTTTCTGTATTATGAATGAAGTGAGAGGAAATGGGAATAATGCATAAATAATGTTAAAAAATAGACGGAGACTGAAGAATGAAGTTTTATACGAGATCAATGACGAAGGATAAACCCTATAAAGATATTGTTTTAAATGGGGAAGATTTGCTTAGTCACGCCGAAGAGATTGCCCGCTTAAATGCTAGCCAAGGAACCAGATTTCCGAAACGAACGTTGTTACCTAGGGTTAAGCAAAATATGAGGTTCTTAGAGCAGGCTTACCGAGAAATTACGGATTATTCAACACGAACTCAAGATGTTGTACCCGCTACAGAATGGTTACTTGATAATTTTTATAGTTTGAAAGACCTGAGAGAGGAGATCCAAAGTAGTCTACCCGATAAATTTGAGCGTCAATTACCGCGCATTGCCAGTGGAGACTTTCAAGGATATCCGCGAATTTACGGGTTGCTGATTGAACTTATCGAGCATACGGATAGTCAATTGCGTATAGACACACTTAAAGCGTTTATCAACGCCTATCAGGTTCAAGTTCCTTTATCGAGCGGAGAACTATGGGCGATACCTATCATGTTGCGGATTATTCTTCTGGAAAACATTCGCAGGTTAACGGAACTCATTCTTTTTACCCAGGCGGAAAGAGAAGCTGCCGATCGGTGGGTTTTACCCCTTTTGGAGTCAGAACATCTTCCAGCAGAGTGGGAAGAACTATTACAATCTCTGGATCCTCAAGAGGAATATTCCTCAGCCTATGCGGAACAGATTCTAAAGCGCATGCGAGATCTCGGGGTAGATGTAGCACCACTTTTACAGTGGGTTGACCGGGTCGTTGCTAAACAAGATACAACCATCGAAGAATTAGCAAAACTTGAACGTCAACGTCAGACGACGTATCAGGTGTCAATGGGTCATGCAATTTTGAGTATTCATTTTATCACCGCCGAAGATTGGCCTCGTTTTTTCGAAGAGGTCAGTATGGTGGAACGAGTTTTTCAAAAGGATCCCAGTCGGGTTTATTGCGCTATGGATTTTCAGTCTCGAGACGCCTATCGCCATCGGGTGGAAAAAATTGCCCGACAATTTAAGATTTCAGAACTGGTCGTAGCTCGAAAAGTGCTCTCCAGAGCACAGAAGGCTCATGAGCTAGGTGAGACATTAGCGTCCCATGTTGGATATGACTTGATGGGGGCAGGGCGTGAAACCCTCGAACAGGAGTTGAAACAAGACTTTGGCAAACCACGCCATCTAGGGAGCGAGATTCGGCGAACGATTCAAAGGAAGCCAGTTCAATATTACTTTGGTAGCTTACTGATAGGAATTGCGACTCTTAGTGCTTGGGTTTTAACATATATCCATCAATCCAATCCAATTTCTGCGCTTGCTCCTGTTTTATGGCTAGGAGTTATAATTTGGGCTAGTAGTTTGGTAATTCCCTTTTTGAATTGGGTTACATCAAACTTCATTCAGCCAACCTTTCTGCCTAAATTAGAGTTGCGGGATGGAATTCCCGATCCCTTACGAACGATGGTTGCTGTTCCAACCCTTCTAACAAGTGTTGAGAGGGTTTATGAACTCATCAGTCAAATGGAAGTCTATTATCTTGCCAATCGAGATGCCAATTTGCATTTTGCTTTACTGGGCGATTTTTCAGATGCCCAGTCTGAGAATGTTCCAGGAGATGCGGAAATTATTGCCGCGGCAACGGCTGGAATCCAAAATTTGAACCAAAAATATGATCAAGGTAGATTTTATTTCTTTCATCGTAAGAGGATTTTTAATAACTCTGAAGACGTGTGGATGGGATGGGAGAGGAAACGTGGAAAACTCACGGAGTTTAACTGTCTCTTGCGTCAGGAAGGGGAAACGAGTTACGATATTCAAATTGGCGATCTTTCGATTCTGCCAACCTTTCATTATGTTATTACCCTGGATGCTGATACCCAATTACCACGTGGTACAGCTAAAAGGCTGATTGGCACGATGGCTCATCCTTTGCATGCACCCATCCTCAGTGAGGATGGAACTAGGGTGGATAAAGGCTACGCAATCCTTCAACCGCGGGTTGGAGTTTCCATTTTATGTGCAGGTGCTTCAAAATTTACACGGATTTTTTCGGGTAGAGTGGGAATTGATCCCTACACCACAGCAGTATCAGATATTTATCAAGACTTGTTTAGTGAAGGGATTTATACAGGAAAAGGAATCTATGATGTTAAGGTTTTCCATCAGGTGACGCATAAGGCCTTTCCGGAGAATACCATTCTCAGCCATGACTTGGTTGAAGGATTGTATGCTAGAACTGGACTTGTGACAGACATTGAGTTAGTCGATGGATATCCTGCTAACTATTTTTCCTATATTCGTCGGCTACACCGCTGGGTCAGAGGGGATTGGCAACTTTTACAGTGGTTATTTAAGCCTATCCCGCTTGTTTCACGCTGGAAGATTTTCGATAATTTGCGGAGAAGTATAGAAGCACCTGTACAACTATTGCTGCTTATCCTAGGGTTCACGGTTCTTGCTGGTGAGCCTTTAGTATGGGTAGGGCTAATTTCTTTAAGTTTGATCTGGCCAATGGTTTTTTCTATACTTAGTCGGCTTTTAGTAAAACGCGCTGAAAGAGGAAATGTGGGTCATGATCTTGTAAACATGGTAACTCAGTTTTTGCTACAGCTTGTTTTCTTTCCCTATCTAGCTATTATGATGCTAGATGCAATTACCCGTAGTCTATATCGGCAATTTATATCGCATAAATATTTGTTAGAATGGGAAACAGCAGCCGATACTGAGAAACGGTTAGGTGTCAACTATAAAACGGTGCTTTCAACGATGTGGCAGGTTATGCTCTTTGTATTGTTAGCCCTCTTAACCATCGTTCTAAATTACCCTGCCAAGTTTGAGCGCTTTATTCCGGTTGCGATTGTTTGGATCGTATCACCATGGATTGCTTTGCAGGTGAGTCTTCCCTTAAGACATAAGCGGGAGATACTAACGACTTCGGAACAGCTGGAGTTGCGTCGGTGGGGCAGAAAAATTTGGGCCTTTTTCGAAGAGTTTGTCTCTAGCGAAGATCACTGGCTGCCACCTGATAACGTTCAAATAGACCCTCCTAATGGTGTTGCCCATCGAACCTCCCCTACTAATATAGGTCTAGCTCTGTTAGCAAATTTAAGTGCTCGGGATTTTGGGTACATCCCGCTAGCCAAGGTGCATGAAAATATTGAGCATACTCTGGAAACCCTGGAGAGCTTAGAGCACTGGAGAGGGCATCTGTACAATTGGTATGATACTCAAACCCTTGTTCCGTTAGAGCCGCGTTATATATCAACGGTTGATAGCGGGAATTTTGTGCTCTATCTCTTGACCTTGAAATCTGGTCTTGCAGAGCTCCTAGAGAAGCCCTTGATCGATCTAAATTTTGTTCGCGGTCTTAAGGATACTTATAATCTGTTGCTTGAGGTCATCGATAAGGAGACTTATCCAGAACTTGAGGGATTTGAGAAGGCTCTTGATCAGCTTCTCAATTCAAATCAGGGATGGAGTTTAGCGAACTGGCTGAAGCTATTATCTTTATGGCCAGAGCTTTTTTTAACACCTGAATCACCCAAAGAAGGGGCTTACTGGGCCCAGCGAATGGATTCGATGGTTCGATCCTTTCGTCAAGATACGGAAGCAATCTACCCGTGGATTAAGAATACTGGAGATTTAGGCACCTTTCCGGATCTGAACGAACAGAGGTTCACAGATTTAAGTTTAACTGAACTTGCCAAGTACTATAATGGGATGCTAGAGGAAGATGGGTTTTCTCCAGAGAAAACGAGAATAATCCAACCTGCACTCCAGAAGATACAGGGTTATATTCAAGGGTCAGAGCAACTTCAACATCGTCTTGAGGAAATTTTTGTCGAGACAGATTTCAAGCCTTTGTTTGACGAAGCCCGCCAACTCTTTTCCATCGGTTATCGGGTTTCAGAAAGTATGCTTGATAAGTCCTATTACGACTTATTGGCTTCAGAAGCTCGTCAAGCAAGCTTTCTGGCAATTGCTAAAGGAGATGTGCCTCATAGTCATTGGTTCAAGCTGGGGCGTTCGCTGACCGTAGCCTTAGGAGAACGGAGTCTAGTTTCTTGGAGCGGGACAATGTTTGAATTCTTAATGCCACTCTTAGTAATGCGGAATTATGAGGGGACATTACTGGATGAAACCTATCATTCCGTTGTGGCTGTACAAAGGAAGTATGGCTTAGAGCACAATGTTCCCTGGGGTATTTCAGAATCAGGATTTCACGCCTTCGATCCTCAACTAAATTATCAATATAAAGCCTTCGGAGTTCCAGGATTGGGTCTAAAACGTGGCTTAATTCAGGATCTAGTCATTGCGCCTTATGCCAGCTTTTTGGCGCTCATGGTTTCTCCGCATGAAGCTTTGTCAAATATAACTGATATGGAACAAAAAGGTTTTGGGGGACGATACGGACTGTATGAAGCGATTGATTATACGAGTGAACGAGTTCCAGTTGGGCGGTCGTTTAAGTTAGTTCAGAGTTTTATGGCCCATCATCAAGGCATGAGTTTATTAGCGCTTGACAATGCCTTGCATGACAATGTCATGCAGCAACGCTTACATAATCAAGCGTTGATTCAAGCTACAGAACTTTTGTTGCAAGAACGTATTCCTGAATCAAGCATCATAATTCCTCAACCAGAAAACGAACAGACGAGGACAGAACGTAAAATTACAGGACCTGACCATGAAAAGAATCAGTTTATACTCATCGACTCTGTCAATAGCCCTATTCCCATCACTCACTGCATTTCGAACGGTCAGTATTCTGTCATGATGACGAATTCTGGGGCTGGATTCAGCCGATTCAAGAATATTTCTCTCTCCCGCTGGAGGGAGGACGTAACACGAGACCCTTGGGGGATGTTCTTCTATATTCAAAATTTAAATTCTGGTGATGTCTGGTCTGCCGCCTACCAGCCATGTCGAAATCCCGGCGACGACTACAAGGTGACCTATGCAGCGGATCAAGTAGAGTATTGCCGCAAGGATGGTAACATTACAACCCATACTGAAATCGTCGTTTCCCCTGAGGATCAAGCAGAAATGCGCCGAATTTCTCTGACAAATCACAGTAAATATGACAGAACCCTTGAAGTAACGAGTTATTTTGAGGTTGTTCTGGCAAGGTCCAGCGAAGATTTGGCGCATCCTGCGTTTAGTAATCTATTTATTCAGACTGAATTTACTCACGAGTCGTTATTAGCGTCTCGCAGGCCACGCAGCGATAAACAGACCCGTTTATGGCTGATGCATACAGTTGCGACCGAAGGAGAGCAGGTCGGTTCCCTACAATATGAAACTGACCGGATGCGCTTTATTGGACGGGGAAGAAACTTGGAGAACCCTCAAGCGTTGGATGCCAATCACCCGTTGTCGAATACAGTAGGCGCGGTGCTGGATCCCATGATGAGCCTTCGTCAGAGAGTCAAAATTGGTCCAGGGCAGACCGTAAGGGTCTCCTTTTCGGTTGGCTATGCGGAGAGTCGTCAGGAAATCATTCGGATTGCCGAAAAATACCGAGATCCTCTCTCTGTGAATCGAGCGTTTGAGCTGGCCTGGACCCACGGTAAAATGGAACTGCGGCATTTAAATCTGACGGCCGCTCAGGCCAACGAAAGTTTAAGCCTTGGAGGGCATTTGCTTTATCTTAGTCCTTGCCGCAGAGATGAGGCTGATTTCATTAAGCAAAATAGCAAAGGACAATCCTCTCTTTGGCCCTATGCTATTTCTGGAGATCTGCCGATCGTCCTGGTTCGAGTCAAGGAATTTGAACACTTAGATTTAGTGCGGCGACTTTTGACAATCCATGAGTATTGGAGACTCAAAGGGTTGTTTGCAGATTTAGTCATTCTCAATGAAGATCAAAGCGGATATGTACAAGCTTTCCAGGATAGCCTCCGAGATCTAATCTCCATGGGTCATGCTCGTGATCTCTTAAATCAGGCTGGCGGTGTCTTTCTACTCCAAAAAGACCATGTTCATGCAGAGGGTGTCGTGCTTCTATCGACTGTGGCAAGAATTGTATTCAATGGCGAGGGTGGATCTTGTACCGTTCAAATCCGCAAAAAAGGGAAGCTTATCAAGGATGTCGTGGATTCACAGCCGAGTCTTCAAGACCGTGCGCTCCTTGCTACCCAAGAGAGTATACAAGAACATCGTGAAGGGGCCATAGGACAGTTTTCCGAAGACTTGCTTTTTGCGAATGGATACGGTGGATTTAGCGAAGATGGTAAAGAGTATATTATTAGACTACAGGAAGGAATGAACACACCACTCCCTTGGCTTAATGTGATTGCCAATCCTGAGTTTGGCTTTCAAGTATCAGAAGTAGGTGCTGGCTATACCTGGTCCCAAAATAGTAGGGAGTATAAGCTGACTCCTTGGTCCAATGATCCGATTATGGATTATTCAGGTGAAGTTCTCTATTTACGTGACGAAGAAACTGGAGAATCGTGGTCAGTTACTGCCAATCCTAAACGCGGTAAAGGTGCTTATACCATACGGCATGGTCAGGGATACTCTATTTTTGAGCACCTTAGTCATGGCTTAAAACAAGCACTGCGGCTTTTTACTCCGATTGACGAATCGGTGAAGATTGTCGAATTATCGCTTACGAACATGATGAACTATACACAGCGCCTGAGCGCGATCTATTATGTTGAATGGGTGCTAGGAGTGGCTCGCGAGCATACTGCTCCGTATTTGGTGACAGATTACGACCGAGAGCGGAATTGTTTCTTTGCAGAAAATAGGTATCAAGAGGAGTATGCAGACCGGATAGGATTTTTGACTGTTTTTGGAGCGCCGGTGACTAGTTTTACGGGAGATCGTTCTGAATTTATTGGACGAAACAGAAGTTTGGCAGATCCTTTGGGTTTAGAGTTGGAACGACTATCTGAAACCGTGGGGGCTGGGCTTGATCCTTGTTCTGCTCTGCACCTGATTCTTTCCCTTTCTCCTGGCGAAAGCAAAACAATTACGTTTCTGCTGGGTGAAGCTGAAAATCGCCAAGCAGCTGAGGGGATCATGGCTTTCTATGGGCAATCCGAGAAAGCGGGTCAGGCCTTCGAGGAAGTGACAAACTACTGGAATAAGTTGCTAGGAACTGTTCAGGTATCTACGCCAGATATGTCCATGAATTTGCTTCTCAATCGGTGGTTACTCTATCAGACTGTCGTTTGCCGTTTATGGGCGCGTTCAGCGTTCTATCAATCAGGAGGTGCCTATGGTTTTAGGGATCAACTCCAAGATGTGATGGCCTTGGTTTATACGACTCCTCAAGCGACCCGTGAGCAAATTATTCTCCATTGTGGGCATCAGTTTATTGAAGGGGATGTGCAACATTGGTGGCACGCCAGCAAAGGAAAAGGAATCCGAACTAAATTTTCCGATGATTTGTTATGGTTACCTTTTGTAACTGCTCACTATATCGAACGCACCGGAGATGAGGAAATTCTTAAAGAGGTGAAGGGATTCCTTGAAGACGGGCCTCTGAAAGACGACGAGGATGAACGATATTCGATTCCGCAGTTCTCCCAGGAACAGGGTAGTGTATATGAGCATTGTATCCGGGCGATTGAAAGAGGATTGCGTTTTGGAGAACATGGGCTACCCCTCATCGGTTCTGGAGACTGGAATGATGGATTCAGTCAAATAGGGACTAAAGGGAAAGGGGAGAGCGTATGGTTGGGGTGGTTCTTGTACCTAACATTAATACGCTTTGCGGCAGTATGCGATCGTCATCATGATTTGGAGCGAGGTATAAGATACCGT
Source organism: Desulfosporosinus burensis (assembly GCF_054657535.1). Taxonomy (NCBI): domain Bacteria; kingdom Bacillati; phylum Bacillota; class Clostridia; order Eubacteriales; family Desulfitobacteriaceae; genus Desulfosporosinus; species Desulfosporosinus burensis. The sequence continues at coordinate 466,832 of NZ_BAAHYN010000001.1, read as the reverse complement.
CGTATAGCCGAGGAACTGCAAAATAATATGGAATTGCATGGTTGGGATGGCGGATGGTATCGGCGGGCTTATTTCGATGATGGCTCAATCTTAGGCTCTTCTCGAAATCAAGAATGTCAAATTGATGCCATTGCTCAGTCTTGGTCGGTGCTTTCTGGGGCAGCAAAACCCACCCGGGCCCAAGATGCCATGTTGGCCTTAGAACACTATTTATGGCGTAAAGAAGATGGTATTCTTCTCTTACTAACTCCGCCTTTTGATAAATTCTTACCGGACCCCGGCTATATTAAAGGGTATGTTCCTGGGGTGAGGGAGAACGGTGGACAGTATACCCATGGAGCCGCTTGGGCAATTATGGCTTACACAAGTTTAGGAGAAGGGGACAAGGCAGGAGAATTGTTTCAGATGTTAAGCCCCATTAATCATGCCCGTACCGAACACGAAGTTAATCGCTACAAAGTTGAACCCTATGTTATGGCAGCTGATGTCTATGCTATCTATCCACATGTAGGCCGAGGAGGATGGACGTGGTATACTGGAGCAGCTGGATGGATGTATCAGGCAGGGCTAGAAGGAATATTAGGGTTTACCCGTCAAGGGGAGAAGCTGATCCTAAAACCTTGTATTCCAAGTCGCTGGACGGGTTATAGTCTAACTTATCAATATCAATCGACTAAGTATGAGATTAGCGTTGAAAATCCTAAAGCTAAGATGACAGGGTGCGAAACTATTACCTTAGATGGTGACGCGTTAGAGGAACCTGTCATAGTCCTGAAGGACGACGGTCTAGTACATACGGTTCGTTTAGTATTATAATGGACTTTAAAGAGAGTCCACAAGGACGACCTTTGCCTGCTATTCAAGGGGAAAGGATGAAGAGAATGGATTTTTATCGCGCTCTGGCGGAACATTACGATGAAGTATTCCCGTTAAAGGGACCTCAGAAAGCATTTTTGCACGATTATTTAAAGCAAGAATCTCTAACCTCAGTCTTAGATATTGGCTGTGGTACTGGAACATTTGCCTTAGAACTAAGTCAGCTAGGTGCCCAAGTGCATGGTGTGGACTTAAGTGCTGAAATGATTGAGATTTCTCAAAGCAAGGCACAGGAGGCTAGAAGTACTGCCACCTTCTCAGTAGCGGATATGCTGGACCTCAGTGGGATAAAGCAACAGTTTGGGGGAATTGTTTGCTTAGGTAATACCTTAGCTCACGTGTCTGGAGAATTCGAGCTCAAACAGGTTTTGGCTCAATTTCGGGAAAAGGGAACTCACTTGTTAGTACAAATCGTGAACTACGATCGAATTTTAGCTAAACAGGTTACTGAACTCCCCATTATTCGCACTAAGAATCTAATATTCTCTCGATTTTACAAGCATCGCCCGGATGGTATTGAGTTTTCTATGAGCATCGAATTTCCAGACACAAGTCAGATTGTATCTGGGGTTAACCTTCTCTACCCCATAAAAAGTGATATGCTTAGAAATGCCTTGCTCGAGAGTGGTTGGAAAATTGAAGAGCAGTGGGGAAACTTTGAAAAAGCACCGTGGACTGACGATTCTCCAGCAACCATAGTATCGGCAATAGTTACCTAAGGGTAAGGATCAGTCAACAAAAGCCAGTAGCCTATTTTACAAGGCACTGGCTTTTGTTGTATATTTTTCTCTTTAAGACTTTTGTGGGTGTGGATTTCTTTTTCGATTCAAAGAAATCAAAGCGGCTAAAATGGCAATTACCATTGAAACGAGCATGACGGTATGGTAGGCACTCATAAAAGCATTCATTTTTTGGACTGAAGTGGGGTTGTTGACGCCGATAAGGAACATCGCTTGCCGGTTTTCGAATAAAGATACTGAGAAGGCGATCCCTATAACCATACCGACATTGCGGACGAGGGCATTAATTCCACCAGCAACCCCCAGCTTATTGGGAGGGACCGAACTCATGACACTACTGTTATTGGGGGATTGGAAAAGGCCCGCCCCTAGACCCATGAGCAGGAGTCCGGGAGCAATTTGCCAGAATAATGACGTTGTTGTCAAAGTTGAAAGGTAAAATAAGCCTAAAGCAGTCACGCACAGGCCTGTAGTGGTTAAGATAGTTGGGCCAATGCGGTCAGAAGCATGTCCGCTTAGAGGTGCTACAATCGCCATCATCAGAGGAAATGAGGTCATCAGTAATCCTACTTGAGTTGGATTATAGTTTAAAACATGCTGGAGATAGAAGGGCATGAGCATTACATTGGCAAACATCGCTATAAAGGAGAGAAGACCCGTAAGATTACCTATGAAAAATGCTCTGATACGGAACATAGAAAGGTCAATCATGGGATTAGTCACTCGAACCTCTATATAGAAGAAGAGTCCTAGAAAAAGCGTTCCGATGATCAAACCAATCAGGATAGGGTAGGAGTTCCAGCCCCAACTTTGACCATTACTAATGGCAAACATCAGACTAACCATACCAAGCGTAAAAAAGAGGGCACCGACATAATCAAAGGTTTCATTTTTTTGCTGGGCTGTATCGGGGGGGATAATGATCTGAGCAGCCAGATAACCAATGACCCCAATCGGTAAATTAATATAGAAGATGGAACGCCAGTCTAACAGTCCGACCAAGACCCCACCAAGAGCTGGACCGGTTAGACTACCTAAAGCAACCACTGTCCCAGTTAATCCTAAGGCCCGACCGCGCTCTTTGGGTGAAAAATTAGCGGTGATAAGTGCGGCACTGTTAGCCATCAGCATTGATGCTCCGACGGCTTGAAGGATACGCATCCCGACTAAAAACCAAATGTTTGTCGCTAATCCACATAGAACAGACCCCAGAGTAAAGATTAGAAAACCAATGGAGAAGATGCGTTTACGTCCTAGAAGATCCGCCACTCGTCCAAACACGGGGAGCAAACTAGAAATGGTTAATAAATAAGCCGTCACAACCCATTGTAAGGTTGAAAGATCGGAATTCAACTTACTGGAAATGGTGGGTAAGGCTACATTAACGATACTACTATCTAAAGTTGCCATAAATGTGCCGATGGAAACGGTTATCAAGATAAACCAGCGGTACCGATTGGATGATTGAAACCTTGCTGTGAGATTGTTGCCGATTTGACTCATAGAGTTTCAGACTCCTTCCGATCTTCAAAAGAAACATTTAACATTAAACATTAATTTCAATAAATAATATATCATAACCTGTCTAGTTAAACTATATCAAGGTTTTTTTTGTTAGATGAAAGCATGGGGCATACTAAGAGCCATCCACCAAGGTGGACGGCTCTTAGGGACTAAGCATCAATATGTGACTAATCTCGATTACCGTTAGGATAGTGGATGCCATAAATTAATTTCAATAAATAATATATCATAACCTGTCTAGTTAAACTATATCAAGGTTTTTTTTGTTAGATGAAAGCATGGGGCATACTAAGAGCCATCCACCAAGGTGGACGGCTCTTAGGGACTAAGCATCAATATGTGACTAATCTCGATTACCGTTAGGATAGTGGATGCCATAAATTATTTAGAAGCTAAAGTCCTTTTGAAGTCGCTCATAAATTGCTTTGCGCGCTCCAACCATGGTAACAACAATGAGCTTTTCAACTGCAAAGACCGTGTAAATTACTCTATATTCCTTGGTTCCACTCCGAAAAGAAACTCGATAGGTTTCATAATGCGGACCGCGCAGCCGTTTAAATCCGTAGGGATCTTGTTCTAAACACTTGAAAACCGCAGGTATTTCTCGCAGTTCTGCTTTGCGAAGGACGACCAAATCATGAACACCACGTGCCGTTAGCATAACATCAAATAGAGCGTTGTTATCCTTCTGAATACCCATGGGAGCTAAAGCTTGAGTATCCCAGCACTTTATGGATTGGCCATTTTTATAAGCCCTGTAAGCATCTTCTGATAAGCGATCAAGAACCGAACTGAGTTTTAATTTGCAATCCAAGAGTTGTTTCTTCAGACAATCTCCTCTACACCCTTTTGCTAACAAATCATTAATAATCAGATCTTCGAAGAAATCTGAAAGAGGTTGTACTGATCGCTCAGCAGTTCGGACAAACACTTTTCCTTCTGAGTCAACACATAAATCAAGTGTATCCTCCGCAACCAGCCCGAAGAGCTTGCGCAACTCGCTGGGTAAAACAAGTTCTCCTTCAGTGCCAACCTTTACGCTATAAGTCTCCATAATCTCTCCCCCTTCATAGTTATAGTATATTACATGAGGTAGATAAATTACAATCAATAATTGAATATTCCGACTATACATAAGATGAATACAGTATACCAAGGCACATTTCTGGAATTCTTATCTCTGATGTATAATAAATCGATTCAAACCTTTATAATTAGGTTAGGAAGTCCATATCTCTTTGATGGGGGAGACTGCATTGGGTAAAAAGAATTACTATGTCGTTAAGAAAGGGTCAAAGGTAGGGATTTTCAACAATTGGCCGGACTGTCAAGCATCCGTTAAGGGTTTTAAAGGTGCTGTTTACAAAGGATTTGAAACCAAAACCGAAGCACTGGAGTGGCAAAATCAATCTAATCAAGGGGTGCTGACAGATCAGAGTGGAAAGTTGAAGACTGATGAACCTCGCCAGTCGATGAGTACGGTGGATTATGAAGTGTATACGGATGGTAGTTATGTCAATGGCCGGTATTCCTATGGCTATGCCTTCATTAAGGATGGACAAGTTGTTCTAGAAAGTAACGGGGTAGGGCAAGATCTAGAAGCAGCAAGCATGAGAAATGTTGCGGGAGAGCTAGCTGCTGTCCAACTAGCAGTGGAGCAAGCAAAATCTTTAGGGGTTCGGATTCGCATTTATCACGATTACTCTGGTATTTCCGAGTGGGTGAATGGAAATTGGCAAGCGAAAAATAAGTTTACTCAAGCTTATGTGGCTTTTATGCGGGAAAATCTTGAATGTTATGAATTTAAAAAAGTAACCGGTCATAGCGGAGATCGATTTAACGATTACGTAGACCGGCTGGCCAAAAATGCCCTAGGAATTAAAGCTTAAATCTTTCAACATTTAAATAAAGAGTTGCATATCTGAGTCCAGCGCATCGCGTAAGTACTCTTTTGCCGTAATGACCTCGACTTCTGGAAGCAATTCTTCCGCCTTAAAACCCATAACCTCCACCGATAACTTACAGCCATAAAATTTAACCCCTTTTTTCCGGGCACCATTAAGAAAGTCTGTTAGAGAAGGGGTTTTGTCGTCTTCCATCATTTCCAAAAGCATTTGCTTGCCAATCCCGACCATGTTCATTTTGGATAGCGGGAGATCTTCTGGACCCTTGGGAGTTACCATGCCAAACATTTTTTCATAGACAGTTTTTTCCTCTAAAGTCACTTTTTCAGGGTCTCGAACAATAAAAAGCCCCCAAAACGCGAAAAACATGGTTACATCGACCTCTAATTCACGGGCAGTATTGGCCAGGATCAGGGCGGCTAAAGCTTTATCATAATCACCGCTAAACATAAGAAGATTCATTTTCTTGTTCACATTGGCACCCCTTTATTCTCATTCATTAGACTCTATTATCTGTAGAATGAGAATATATATAACAATCTTTAGCCGAAAGTTGTTGGATGCCTCACGATACGCTCTAGTATATGGGCTAAACTATCAATTTCACTAAAATCATTATATAGTCCAAAGCTTAGTCGAACGATCCCAGGGCGGGGAGCATCAGCATTTTTCCGGTAAAACTCCATCTGTTTCGGCGAAATGGAAAGCAATTGTTGGATATAGGGCTGAGTACAAAAACAGCCTGTGCGCACTGCAATGCCTGCATGATTGGAAAGAATAGTAGCAACCGTCTCATGTGCCATTCCGTTAATATTAAAGGGTATAACCCCTATTCTGGGTTCTCCTAGGGCAGTATGAGAATAAAGAGTTAGGCCTGGGATTGATTTAAGCTTTGAATTGGCATAGAGAGTAAGCTGGTTTTCATACTGATCGATCGTTTGCATGCCAATGGAGGTCAGGGTTTTAATCGCTGCCACGAGGGCTATGACACCGACCACGTTGGGTGAGCCGGCTTCATCTTTGTGGGGAGCATCTTCCCACATTACCCAATCATGAGTTACCACCTGGGCGGTTCCACCGCCTACGAATTCGGATACCCCCTTGATAAAGGTTTCTTTTGGTCCAATCAGGACCCCAATACCAAAGGGTGCATACATTTTATGAGCAGAAAAAGCCAGATAATCAATCTTCTGCAACAGGTTTTTGGGATTCATATTGATGGAATTATGAGGAACGAGTTGGGCCCCATCCACGAGGATTTTCGCTTTATAGCGGTGAGCAAGTTCTGCAATCTTATGTATCGGGTTTACATATCCTGTTACATTAGAAGCACCTGTCACAGTCACAAGTTTCACATTACCCTTATGTTTGATTAGCTTACTCTCCAGATCCTCTAGACTCAATTTTCCTCTCGAGTCTGTTTGTACATAATCTACTTTGAATTTACTTCTCCAGGGTAGATCGTTAGAGTGGTGTTCCATCCACGTTGAGAGGACAACACTTCTTTTGTCTCCATCCCAAAGTCGATAGGCTAATTTATTGATCGCTTCAGTCGTGTTTTTAACATAAATAACGGTATCTTTGTGCTGATCAGCATTAACAAATTTGAGTATCACGGATCGGGCTTCTTCAAAAAGTTTCGACGAAAGCTGCGATTTATAGCCTGTACCTCGATGAATGGAAGAATAAATCATTGAAAATTGGTTAATTTCTTCTAATACTGAGGTAAAGGGGGGAGTAGAAGCTGCGTTATCAAAGTTAATAGCGGTTGCATATTGACCATTCTGGAGAGGAATTTTGGTGTCAACTCCGACGATTAAAGGTCGGTAGATGGATCTCGATAACTTGAAATTCAAATTCATACCATCACTTCTTTCGAAAATATGTCTGCTAGCATAATATTTTAGCGTGACGAAAAAGGTGAAAGAAGTTTTAGCTACATGATATAGTCTCTAATGAAACATACTAAATATAGGATTCTAGTGAACTCGTCTACGAAAGTTGAACATCGAGTCTCAGGAATGGATAAAGTAAAGATACATGGAGGTAGGCATGAAAAAGTCAGGAGAGATTCAAAAACACACCAAAGGACTTACGAGTGCGAAGTATGATTCTAGAAGCGCTGAATCCAAACAACATCAAAAAAAGGATCAGAATGTCACTGAGAAAGAGTCTAATACTTAAATCGTTCAAGGTACATTAAGGGGTTGTAACAAACTAGTTTTCTAGATTGTTACAACCCCTTATAAGCGATTAATTAGCGTAGTGGGTTATTAGTAGCACTCGTAGGAACCTTTTTCTGATCATTATCAGAATTTGGTCGTTGATCATCAACATTTGCAGCATGCATTCTCGATTTGTCAGTTTTCTTATTGCTCATTAATTGTAATCCCCTTTCCTTTAATAACAACTTTTGTTGAGCTGATTTAGGTTTTCCTTAAATGCCTAGATTGATGTAATAGAAGGCATAGTCCAAGAAAAGTAATTGACTTATTCAATGATCTTCAGTTTAATAGGATTAAGAATAATTCAGAATAGTACCAAAGATTCGTGCCGAAAAATATTTGTGGGTATCGAGAGGAGCGTTCAATAGTGCCGTTTGTAGACATTCAGGGTAAGAACACTTATTATCGCCAAAATGGTGAGATATTGGCTGATCGGACATCGGTAATATTTGTGCACGGAGCTGGGGGAACGGGTAAAAATTGGGCCTATCAATTAGCAGGAATCGAAGGTTATAATCTAATTGCCCTTGACCTTCCTGGGCATGGCCGCTCAGAGGGCTCTGCCGATGATGTAATCCAAGGTTACTCCGAGTTTATTTGGAGTTTTGCACAGGCCTTAGGGCTTGTACAATTTGTTATTGCCGGGCATTCCATGGGAGGAGCGATCGCAATGGAGCTCGCTTTGACCTATCCTAAAGCTATAAAAGGGCTAATCATTGTTGACAGTGGAGCTAGATTGCGAGTGAACCCCTATACATTTGACGTTTTGAGTAGAGGTGAACACCCGCTAGAAAATATCAAAAATACCTATTCTGAAAAAACTTCTGAAATGGTCTTGAAAGAAGCTGCTGAAGAGATGAAAACAATTCCCACGGGGGTATTCTTAGCCGATTTTAGGGCCTGTAACGCCTTTAATATCATGGATCGTATCAAGGAAATCAATCACCCTACTTTAGTCATTTGTGGAGAAGATGATCAAATGACCCCAGTCAAATATTCGAAATACTTGGCCGCCGAATTAGGGCAATCAACCCTCACAATTGTTCAGGATGCGGGGCACATGGCTATGCTGGAACAGCCAGATTTAGTCAATCAGGCGATGCGAAGTTTCTTAGGCGGTCTCCGCTAAGACTTGCGCTCCGTGTGATTCCATTATTAATGGTCAAGTTTTAAAAAGTCCGAGAGAATTCGAGGTGGTTATCAACCATGCTGAAAACGATTGGTGCCTATATGAATGTACCGCTTGATGATTACGATGATGGAATGTTATTTCATGTGGTGGAGTTAATGAAGGAAAAATTTCGAGAACAAGTGGAAGAGACTATTCTCGAAGATACATGGAGCGTACAAAAGAAGCGACGTAGACTATCCAAAAATGAGGATGGGGACTGGGAACTTATGGACAATGAACCCTTAGCGATTATTCATAATGAAGAATCTGAGGTTCGAGAAACGCTAGAAGTGATGACTGTTGAAATATATGTAAAAGTAGAAGACTGCATTTGAAAGAAAACGAGGTGTGCTAATTGGCAGTCGACAAGAAAATATTGCATAAAGTAAGGGCATTGCTTAATTTGGCGCAGAACGGTGGTGACCCAGCAAGCAATGAGGCACAAAGTGCGCTTTTAATGGCCCAACGTTTAATGGCGGAAAACGGGATAAATGAAGTTGAAGTAAGAGACTCAGCAGGAAGTACCCCACTGAAAGAAGTTCTTGATGATTATGCTACGGAATTTGAAAAGTTGTCCTGGTGGAAAAAGAGCTTGGGCAGGGTCATTGCCCAAAATTTTAGGTGTTATTCTTATCTCAATAAATGCAAAGGCTATACAAGGCTGGCATTCATGGGGCTGAAGGAGGATACCGAAATAGCGATCATGGCATTTTCTTTCGCCACGGACTACATACGATTCGGGGCAGACCAGTTCATGAAGGCTTATCGTAAAGATCATTTATTACAGCATGGGCATCGCCTAGGGATCTCTCAGCAAAGAGGGGTTCGAAATAATTATGTTGAGGGATGGATTTCAGGCTTAGAAGCTCAATATAACGAGCAAGTGAGCAAGGAAGGATGGGGGCTGGTTTTAATGAAAGATGAGTTAGTAACTCAAACTTATAAAGACATGGACTTAAAACGCGGTCAATCGTCACAATATACCAGAGTCAATACTTCAGCTGGTCAAGTGGCCTACTCTAAAGGCTATAGTGATGGCAAGGGTTTTAGTTCTGCCGCTCATGGAAGGCTAAGATAATCAGTGAAGCTAGATGACTTTCATTAAAATTTCCACAAACTTGCCATTTGGAGGATCAGCAATTATGATAGTAGATATTTAATAATCAATATCAAAGAGGTAAGTCTTGAACGGATTACTTCTGGAATTAAGAAAGGTGAATCCAAATGGCAAAAATTGAGCTGATTGCAACGGCGGCATTTGGTTTGGAATCCATCGTAGCTCGAGAACTTAAAGTTCTCGGCTATCAGGAGTTAGTTGTCGAAAATGGAAAAGTCTCGTTCACCACGGACGAGTTAGCTATCTGTCGCACAAACCTTTGGTTGCGCAGTTCTGATCGTGTTCTGCTTAAAATGGGTTCTTTCGAAGCTCGAACTTTTGAAGAACTTTTTCAGCAAACAAAATCTCTTCCGTGGGAGGATTGGCTTCCGGAGGATGCCAATTTCCCGGTCCAAGGAAAATCTATAAAGTCCCAGCTCTTTAGTGTATCTGATTGCCAAGCGATCGTGAAGAAGGCGATCGTGGAGCGCCTCAAGGAAAGGTATGGCCGAAATTGGTTTGAAGAAACAGGCCCCCGTTACCAGATTGAAGTCGCCCTTCTGAATAACAAGGTCACTCTTACTATTGACACGTCAGGGCTTGGTTTACACAAGCGCGGATATCGACAACTTGCTGGAGAAGCACCCTTAAAAGAAACTTTAGCAGCGGCCATGATCCAACTGAGTTACTGGAATAAGGATCGTGCCTTAATTGACCCCTTTTGCGGAACGGGAACCATTCCTATCGAAGCAGCTCTGATCGCCCAGAACCGAGCTCCAGGACTCAAGCGCAGCTTTGCTGCAGAGAAATGGCCAAATATCCCGAAAAAACTTTGGCAAGAAGCTTGGCAGGAAGCGCTAGATCTATGGGACCGGAATGTACCACTACATATTATTGGTTCAGATATCGACCCCAAAGCTTTAGTTTTGGCTCGCAAGCACGCTGTTGAGGCTGGGGTAGACGAAGTGCTTCATTTCCAACGATTACCTGTGGCAGAAGTGCGGTCTAGGTTCAAATATGGACATATGATTGCCAATCCACCTTATGGAGAGCGGCTTGGAGATGTTACTGATGTTGAAGGACTCTATCGGGAACTTGGAGAAACGTTTAATCGTATGGAGAACTGGTCGCTTCATATGCTAACCACTCACCAATTTCCTGAACGATTAATTGGACGCCGCTGGGACAAAAGTAGAAAACTATATACAGGGCGTCTCGAATGTCATTATTTCCAGTTTTTCGGTCCGCGTCCACCCAGAGAGCTCTATCAAAAACCTAATATTAATGGGTAAGAAGAAGTCTAATGCGTTCAGCATTAGACTTCTCTTCTATAATACGTAAGTTTCTTTAATTTCTAAACTTTCTTTATTCGGATCAATCGTTCCTCCGATCAAGAGCACTTCCCCCTTTGATGAAGATATCTCCTCACAAAAGGAGGACTTTGTTGGGGAAGGCAACAAAGGAATTTGTTGTTCCCCAAGAATCGATGACGAACAACATTCCCAAATATATAATTAAATACCAAAATATGTAACAATATCCTCTGCCCCCCATAAACTACATTAAGAAAACCATAAATTATTAGAATGGAGGAATATCAAATGGCTTTTGGTGGAGTAGTTGACGGAGCTTGTGGACCAAACTTGTTGTCCGGCATCGCTGTTGTAGTGGTTATTATTCTTCTGCTCATAGCAATGGGTATTGTGTTTTAAAATAAGAATCTAGATCCATGTCAACTTTGGAAGGAGGAAATTTCATGTACGGATACGGAGCAGGTTGCGGTTTAGGAAGTTGTGTTGGCGTAGGGATTATTGCAATCGCAATTCTTATTCTTATTGCCCTTGGTGTGATTTTCTAAAGATCTGAACTAAAATATTGAGGAGCATTTCTGTAAGGATATCCTTCGGAGATGCTCTTTCTGATTCTAATGAGGGATTTAAAAACGTATCAGATAATTCATCCAATTCTTAATTGCTAAGACAAATATTGTCATCAATTTATGCGATGGTATTATGAGAAATGATAATTTTACAAGCACCAAAAACTCACTTAGACTAAAATAGTTAAAATAATAACAAGTGTAGGGAGGTCGAGGGTTTATGTTTCTTAGTTTAATTGCGTACTTATCCATACTCCTTTTCGTCGGAATATCTGTTTACAAAGTTTATCAATTTGCCAAAATGCCCTTGCATGGGAGAATGGAACTCTATCCTGTACCCAAAGAAAAGGGATTTGAACATGGGGGTTCCTATTATGAGGAAGTAGCGTGGTGGAGTAAGCCTCACGAGGTTTCTCATGTGAGAGAAGTCATAGAAATGTTAAAAGAGATCCTTTTCATCAAAAAGTTGTTTGAAAACCAACGACCTTTTTGGTGGATTTCTTATGCCTTGCATTTAGGGATTTACCTGCTCATGGCTTGGACCATTTTATTGGTCGTAGGAGCGGTAACTGTCCTCAATGGAATTAGTGTAGCTGCGAATAGTCCAAGTATTTGGGGTCTATTAATTTACTATTTATCGCTTGTTACAGGGATTTGCGGGCTCGCAATAGGTACTTTAGGGGCTGGATTATTATTTCTGCGCAGGATGTTCGATAATACCTTGAAAAAATACACAACTCCACAAGAATACTTTAACCTTTTACTTCTTTTTGCAGCTCTATTCACAGGGGTTCTCACCTGGGGCAGTGATTTATCCTTTCATAGTGCCAGAGTAGTAACTTCGAACCTCATCACCTTTACGCCTTTTGAAGCCAGTGGTCTAGTTACCTTACACATAATTTTGGTTGGAATTATGCTAACTTATATTCCTATCAGTAAGATGAGTCACTATGTTGGGAAGTATTTTACCTTCCATACGGTTCTATGGGATAATAGTCCTAATCTTAAAGGCAGTGCAGTTGAGCAAAAGGTCAAAAAAGCTTCGACTTTTCGCCCAACCACCTCTTGGTCTGCCCCTCATATTAAGCCACCTACCGTATCCAAGTAATAACGTCCAATCTTCCAATTCTTAAGGATTAACTATATAGAAAAAGGAGATCTAAGTATGATAAATCAAAAAGATTTACGTCCGAAAGATATGGGACGATCGGATGAGCAACTGATTAAACTAGAACTTGATCAGTTAATGCCTTTATTAGCGCCCTATGATAAACCCGGAATGGAACCCCCGCTCACGGATCCTAAGCCTGCCTGGAAAGAAAAATACTGTACGTCGTTAGATGGTTATGTTGGTATCGATACCTTAGTTCGTCCCAAATCTAAAGAGGAAGAAGACGAGTTTGTCCGAAAGTTCCTCAGCGGCCTAGAAAAAATCTTTTCTGATGCTAATAATGGAGTACTTCAACCGCTCTTATTGTCTTTTGAATACTGTGCTAAATGCGATACGTGCTCCAATGCCTGTCATATATATACGGCCTCAGGGAACAATGAATTATATCGACCAATTTATCGTTCGGAGGTCCTGCGCAAAATTCTGAAAAAGTATTTTACAACGAGTGGAAAACTGCTGGGCAGCTTTGTTGGCGCTGATATCGATGTAAACTGGGAGACAATTGCTCGTTTGGGGGAATTAGCCTATCGCTGTAACCTCTGCCGACGCTGTGCTCAGACCTGTCCACTAGGCTTGGATAACGCCATCCTCACTAAAGAAATTCGTAAGATTTTCAGCCAAGAAATGGGTATTGCGCCGACTCCTCTGCATACAAAAGGCACAATGCTTCAGATTAAGACTGGTTCTTCGACTGGCCTAGGCAAGCCGGCTTTTTTAGATACCCTGGAGTTTTTAGAAGAAGATACCGAAGAAAAATTCGGCATTAAGTTTAAGTTTCCAGTCGATAAAAAAGGTGCAGATATTCTAGTATTGCATAATGCAGGCGAGTTTATGGCATGGCCGGAAAACCCTGTTGCTTTTGCCCTTCTTTTTGACGCAGCAGGAATCAATTGGACCCTTAGTAGTGAAATCATGGGGTATGACAGTGTCAATTATGGACTGTGGTATGATGATTATCAGGCTAAACAGATTGCTCTGATGCAGATGAAAGTAGCGAAAGATTTTGGAGTCAACCGAATTGTGGTCGCAGAGTGTGGACATGCCCATAAGGCTTCGATGATGGTGGGTGATCGTATGGCGTATGGAGATGCTAAGATTCCAGTGGAAAGCTGTCTGCCACTGCTTTGGGATATGGTCAAGAACAAACGATTAAAGCTCGATCCCAGTAAAAATAACTTCCCTGTGACCCTGCACGATCCTTGTAATGTCGTGAGACAATTAGGGATTGTTGAACCTCAACGGAATATCCTGAGAGCAATTGCTCCTCAGTTTAGGGAAATGACTCCCCATGGAGTTGATAACTACTGCTGTGGCGGGGGAAGCGGTTTCGCCATTATGAACTCCCAGAACTTCCCTCAGTTCAGAGATCATGTAGCTTCTCGGATGAAATTCAACCAGATCCTAGGAGCTTTCAAAGATACTATTGAAGATGCTTCAATTCCAAAATACATTTGCGCTCCTTGTTCTAATTGTAAAGGAGCTATGCGGGCTATTCTGGAACATTACGAAGTCACCGAGAAATACAACGTTCAGTATGGCGGTTTAGTAGAGCTCATGGTAAATGCGCTTGTAAGTATGGAAAAACCTTTCCTGGAGTTTCTAGAGTAATCTGATCTTAGAGTTTTTAAACTGGATGCTTTTAATGGACCATTTCAGACTATCTGAAATGGTCCATTGTTCAAGATTCATTGTTCTTTCCGGACATTGAAATTGTGAGTTCATTAAGCTTTAGATTGTGAAAAAATAGATAAATGGGGGAGAGTTGAGCATGAAAGTAATTATTGTCGGTGGAGTTGCAATCGGTCCTAAAGTTGCTGCACGCTTAAGGCGTCTAAATCCCGATGCTGAGATCACTATTCTAGAAAAAGGAAGTCTAATCTCTTATGGGGCATGTGGACTACCACTTTATGTGGGTACCTGGTACCCCAATTAGATGACTTAATGAAGACCTCATATGGCTTGATGAGGAATACAGACTTTTTTCGAAACCAAAAAGATGTCAATGTCCTTACTCAAACTAAAGCCGAAAAAATCGATAGAAAAGAAAAAAAGGTTTATATTCGTAACCTCAATTCAGGTCTTGAAGAGACGGTGCCTTATGATTATTTAGTTCTTGCCACAGGAGCAAAATCCAGTATTCCTCCAATTCCAGGTGTGCACTTGGGCCGGGTCTTTACGCTTCACCATCCACACGATGCCCTAACTCTCAAGGAATTAATCAAAGCCAAAAAGGTCAAACATGTTACAGTAATGGGATCTGGGCTGATCGGCATTGAAACGGCAGATGCCTTTGCAAGTCCTCGATTAAAAGTCACTTTATGCGAAGCAGAAGTTCAGGTGCTGCCTAAGTTACTCGATGCTGATATGGCCAAACTAGTTGAGAGTAAAATGAAAGAGAGCGGGGTTGACATTCGCCTATCCTGTAGAGTGCTTGGTTTAGAAGGGGATCTTGAGGGAAATGTCTGCCGTGTCTTGACGGAACAAGGAACAATTGATACTGATGTGGTAGTGATAGCTACCGGAGTCCGCCCTGAAGTGGAGTTAGCTCGCGAAGCCGGACTGAAGATTGGAGTTACAGGTGCAATTCAAGTCGATGAGCACATGTTGACCAATGATCCAGCAATTTACGCTGGCGGAGACTGTGCAGAACAACGCCATCTGCTTACAGGAGAGCCTGTTTACATTCCGCTTGCCTCAACCGCCAATAAACAAGGTAGAGTCATAGCAGATCATATCGCTGGAATGCCCGCCCGCTTTGCCCCCGTTGAGGGAACGTCTGTTCTTCAAGCTTTTGAACTTAATATTGGGCGCACCGGTTTGGGTGAAGCAGAAGCTCGAAAACAGGGTTATAACGTCGTAACCAGTGTCAGTAGTGGACTAGACTCTACTCATTATTACCCCATGCATGCCAATATTACGATTAAATTAATTGCTGAAAAGGAAAACGGGCGATTGCTGGGAGCCCAAGTTTGTGGTAGTGGTGAGAGTGTTAAGAGACTTGATGTTTTGGCGACCGCTTTAAAGTTTGGTGCTAAAGTAGAGGATTTAATCGATCTAGATCTAGCCTATGCGCCACCCTTTGCCACGGCAATTGATGTGCTCATACACGCTGCTACAACCTTGGAAAACATACGTCTGGGGTTAGCGCAAGGAATCACTGCTGAATCCGTTGTAAAGCGCTTAAATGCAGGAGAGAAGTTATGTATTCTTGATGTGCGTGAACCGGAAGAAGTGAATGCTAGCCCTCTGCCATTCGAGGGGACAAAGGTCATCGCCTTGGGAGAACTAAGGGAGCGTTGGCAAGAGGTCCCAACAGATTCATTGATTGTCACAGTATGTGGATTAGGTATCAGAGGGTATGAAGCAGTGCGTATGCTACTAGGGAAAGAAGTGCGTCAGGTGGCTTATCTACAGGGAGGTATCTCTGTTTTAAATGCCTATAATAGTCAAGAATAGAGTTGTAGATTTCATAATTAGTTTTCTGTATAGTACAATCTGTATTATATATTGTACGAATAGAACTCAAGGTGTTAAATTAAGTACATGGACTAGTGTTAATTTACACAAGTGAAAAATTTCCCAGTCTCCCAGTACTCTATGTGATAGTTCTCTAATAGTTCTTCTAATTGTTCTCTTTAAAAGTTTAAGGAGGTGTAATTTGTGTTTATTGTATCAATCGATGAAGATGTGTGCTCAGGTTGTGACGCTTGTACTGAAGGATGCCCAGCTCACCTGCTTGGCTTTAGCGAGGACAAAGCTCATGTAATCGGTGACGAATCAGAGTGCATGGGTTGTGAAAGCTGTACATCAGTTTGTCCAACTGGTGCTATCAGCATTGTTGAAATGTAAGAAACCCCATAAACTTGAAGACGGAGGGTGTGCCATGACAGAAAAGAAAACGCCACTACTGGACGAACTCGAAAAAGGTAAATGGCCCAGTTTTGTGACGGAAATTAAGCGAGCTGCGGTGAAAAGTGAAGCTGCAGGCGAATTGCTCCAAGTCTTGGAAAAATCTTATGTACAACGCAGAGGTCACTGGAAACACGGTGGGATTGTTGGAGTTAGGGGTTATGGCGGCGGCGTAATCGGACGTTATGTCGATGAGCCTCAAAATTACCCAAATGTTGCTGAGTTCCATACGATCCGTTTGCTTCAACCATCTGGATGGTTCTACAACACGAAAGCACTTCGCACAGTTTGTGATATTTGGGAGAAACATGGAAGCGGCTTGACCAATATGCACGGTTCCACAGGAGATATTATTCTTCTAGGATGCAAAACAGAGAGTATTCAGCCTATCTTTGATGAGTTTAGTGAGGCAGGTTTTGACCTCGGTGGTTCAGGGTCTTGCTTAAGAACCCCTAACTGTTGCGTTGGACCTGGTCGTTGCGAGCATGCTTGTTATGATACCCTTGAAGCATGTTATAATATTACGAACGAATTCATGGATGAGCTTCATCGTCCTATGTGGCCATATAAGAGCAAAATTAAGTTCTCAGGTTGCGCTAATGACTGTACTTCCTCTATTGCTCGCTCCGACTGCTCTGTTATCGGTACTTGGCGTGATACTTTAATCATTGACCAAGACGCTGTAAAAGAGTATGTTGCTAATAAGTTTGATGTTCAAGGAATGGTCTGTGACAAATGCCCAACTCGCTGTCTTACATTCAATGCAGAGACTCAAGAGCTCAGCATAGTTGGTGAAGATTGCACACGTTGCATGCATTGTATTAATATGATGACTAAAGCTATTCATCCAGGAAAAGAAAAAGGTGCTACCATCTTAATTGGCGGAAAGTCCACCATTGTTCAGTCCGCTTTTATGTCATGGGTAATTGTTCCATTCATGAAAATGGAGACAGAAGATGACTTTGAGCCCTTTAAGGATCTCATGCGTCGTATCTGGGAGTGGTGGGATGAGCACGGTAAATCGCGCGAGCGGATTGGTGAAACAATCTATCGCTTAGGAATGACCAAATTCCTCAAAGGAATTGAAGTCGAGCCTGTACCGCAAATGGTCTTCCGCCCACGTGCTAACCCATATGTATTCTGGGATCAAGATGATCTTGATCGGTCTGGAACGGCACTCGATGGATCGAAACTCTAATTTTCAAAATAATAAGTAGCTAACGAGAGGTGGATAATGATGGCAGTTTTAGATCAAGGACCTCCGCATTATAAAAAGATGCTTCCTCCGATTGTACAAGAAAACTATGGACAGTGGAAATATCATGAGATTCCCCAACCCGGTGTACTCAAACATGTTGCTGAAAGTGGCGCAGCCCTGTACAGTGTTCGCGTGGGTTCCCCTCGTTTAGTCAGTATTGATTTTGTCCGTGATTTATGTGTAATCGCTGACGAATATTGTGACGGATTTCTACGCTTCACAACCCGGAACAATGTTGAATTTTTAGTTTCGGATGAAGCTAAACTTCAACCACTACTTGACCATTTAGAATCCAAAGGCTACTGTGTTGGTGGAACAGGTCAATCCATTAGCAATATCGTTCACACTCAAGGGTGGGTACACTGTCATACTCCGGCTACCGATGCTTCCGGTGTCGTTAAAGCCGTTATGGATGATTTATATGAGTATTTCAATACCATGGTACTCCCTGCTAAATTAAAAATGGGCTTAGCTTGTTGCTTAAATATGTGCGGAGCAGCACACTGCAGCGATATCGCAATTGTTGGTGTTCATAGAACTCCTCCTCGTATCAACCATGATGTGATTCGTAAAGGGACTGAGATTCCAAGTCTCGTAGCTAGCTGTCCTACAGGAGCTATTCGTCCAGATCCGAAGAACAAGAGTGTTATCGTTAATGAAGATAAATGTATGTATTGCGGTAACTGCTATACCATGTCCCCAGGAATGGAGATTTACGATCCTAAGAACGATGGTATTGCGATTCTTATTGGTGGTAAAACCTCAAATGCTCGTTCAGCCCCTAGTTTCTCCCGTATGGTAATTCCATTCCTTCCTAACACTGCTCCTCGTTGGCCTGAGACGACTGAAGCAATTCGCAAAATTATTGAACTCTGGATTGCTAATGCTCGTAAGGGAGAGCGCGTGGGTGAGTGGGTTGAGCGGATTGGTTGGGAGAAATTCTTCAGCTTGGCTGAGCTACCATTCTCAGATATGTTGATTGATGATTATATTTTCTCCAGAGAAACCTTCCGTACTTCAGCATCATTTAAGTACTAATCTGAGGGAAAAATTTAGAAAGTTGGTATTTAAAATGGCAAGAGGACCAGCAGATCCCGCAGTCAAAGCCAAGGTTCTGGAATACCTTGCGAAAGTCCAAAAAGCTAAGAGCAGAGACGTCGCAGTAGCTATTGGTGCGACAAAAAGCGATGTTGATAACGCAGTAAAGGAACTTACTGCAGAAGATCTCGTTGAATATCTCTACATTACGACAACATTTATTTGCTTAAAAGGTAAGGTTCAAACTCCAGACTAATCTTGATTCTTATCTATTAGAATGGATTAACGCATTCCTAATTAGACCATCCTAAATGTCCATATTCTTATAATGCAGATTAATTGAAGTCTGCATTATAAGAACGGGCCTCAGGATGGTCAATTTTATGATTGACAATCCTTATGAAGCTAGTATTATGATAAGGATGATTCCTTTAAACTATCTCTCAAATTGCGAAATCGGTATTGTATATTTTTCCTGACTGAAATTTCTCCAAAGAAAGGTGTGGGTACGATGGTTTCCTTGGCAGATATGAATGAATGCAGTATCAATAATGTCCCTCGCTTAGTAATTGGAGCACCTCAGGGTCGAAGCGGAAAAACAACCTTTACCTTAGGTTTACTCAGAGCATTTGCTCGACAAGGTATGGCAGTTCAACCCTTTAAAAAAGGGCCAGACTATATTGACGCTAGTTGGCATACGGCTGCAGCTAGGTGTACTTGTCGCAACTTGGATTCTTTTTTTATGAACAAACATGAACTATGCAAGTCTATATCTAATCAAGCATTGGATAAATCTATTACAATCATTGAAGGCGCAATGGGACTTTATGATGGCTTAGATTTGAGTGGAAGTAGCTCGACGGCTGAAATTGCAAAAATCACCCGTTCGCCCGTTTTATTAGTTGTGGATGCCACTCGTATGACCCGTAGTGTTGCGGCTATGGTGATGGGCTACCAACATTTTGATTCGGATGTTCAAATTGTTGGTGTTGTTTTAAATAAAGTGGCACGGCCTCGCCATGAAAAAATGGCTCGCGCGGCCATCGAAGAGTTCTGTAGAATCCCAGTGGTGGGTGCTATCCCTAAAGACATGAACTTATGCATTCCTGATCGTCACCTAGGACTTGTTACCAATGGTGAAATAGATGAGACAGAAAACTTACTTGATTACTTTGCGGATGTCATTTGTGAACATGTGGACCTAAAAGAAGTTCTCAGGTTAGCTCAAAACACCCCTCAACTTCCTCTGTTTCCTCAGACTATAGTCTCCAATATAGCAAAATACTCTATGATAGATAAAAGTGTCACACCTAAAATTGGGGTTATTCAGGACACAGCCTTTAGTTTCTATTATCCGGAAAACATCGAATCTTTAAAAGCCTTAGGTGCTGATATTGTCATTATAAACTCTCTTATAGACAGTCAACTTCCTGAGGATATTGATGCTCTCTATATTGGAGGGGGATTTCCTGAGGTTTTTGCTGCTAAGCTCGAAGAAAATAAGCTCTTGCGTGCAGATATTAGACGAGCTGGAGAAATGGGTCTGCCAATTTATGCTGAGTGTGGGGGACTTATGTATCTGGGTCGCTCAATTCAAGTCTCTTCGCAAAACCATGAAATGGTCGGATTACTTCCTTTCGATACCCAAATGGAAGCAAAGCCCCAAGGTCATGGGTATACGCTTATGGAAGCAACGACTAATCAGTCATGGTTTGCAGATGGAACAGTAGTTAAGGGGCATGAGTTTCATAATTCGCGAATCATAAACTTGTCTCCAGATGTAAAGTTTGGGTATAAGGTTCAGCGAGGGCATGGGATAAATGGGCAAAATGACGGAATTTGTTATAAGAACGTTTTTGCTGCCTATAATCACATTCATGTCGTAGGTAGCCCTGAATGGGCTGAGGGCATGGTTAAGTTAGCAATGAATTACTGTCGGAAAAAGTGGATCCAAACAGAAAAGCTAACTGGACATTGTGATTTTAGTAATGATCTCGATAATCCTCAAGTTATTTAATATTGAAGTATAACACATAAGTAATGCTTCAATAATAAGAAAAAGCCTTCCGGCAGGGAGGCTTTTTCATCCTAGTCAGACTTTGATGTCCCTTATTATTCAGCATCTATCTAAGTCGAAGGCTTGTAGACAAAAATAGCGAGGATCTCCAAAGATTCCGTTTTTATTTTACTAAATATTGAGAGGCTATATGGCTAATAACTCCAACGAATGGTATTATAATAATAGTGGATGACTGAATTTATGCAAGCTCATTTAATAACCATCATCTTCTTAGACTATTGCACCTAAGGGCAAACTTAGAGTTTCTCTTATGTGGAATACACAACTAATGTTAAGCATTTTAACTATAGGGGATCGAGGAAGGGGATACTTCATCATGGAACAACACCTTCTTGTATTTAAAGAGGTGGCAGAGACAAAAAATATCACTTTAGCAGCTAAGAAGCTTCACATGAGTCAACCCAGCATTAGTTTACAAATTCAAAATCTGGAAAACCAATATGGTGCTCGTTTTTTTGATCGTACTAATAAAGGGGTTACATTAACAAAAGAGGGTAAAATATTCTATGCGCATGTTCGGAGTGTCTTAGATATACTAGCGAATGCTAAAGAACAGATCTGTGCACTCGCTAAAGATCAGAGAGGGCTGATTTACCTTGGTGCTACTCTAACGATCGGTGAATATATTCTTCCCAATATTCTGGCGTTTTTGTATAAAACTCACCCTGACGTAGACTTCAAAGTTAAAATTGCCAATACCGAATCAATTTCTCAAGATGTCTTGGAGAAAAAAATACATATCGGACTCATTGAGGGACCTGTTCCCCAGCATAAGGACCTTAAAGTTGAAAACTTCTGGGAAGACGAGTTAGTCGTCGTAATCCCTAATTTTCACCCCTGGGCATCTAGAAAAAGCATTACTTTAGCAGAACTTCCTCACGAGCGTTTGGTGACCAGAGAAGACGGATCAGGAACTCGCAAAGTGATGGAAATGGCTTTGAAAGAGAGAGGCCTAGATCCGGATCAATTGAACGTCACAATGGAACTAGGGAGTACTCAGGCAATCAAGCAATTGGTATCAGCTGGATTAGGAATTACAATTATCTCATCCTTGACGGTTAGTCGAGAAGTGGATCAAAAGATATTTAAGACCTTAAAAATTCAAGAAGCTCCAATATATCGACCTCTTAGTATTCTGACGAATGCACGAACCACTCAGACTAAAGATGAGCGCATCTTAATCAATCTACTTCACGATCACAGATTACTATCGGAAGTATTAAGCAAAGACCATATCGAGTTAGAGGATCTCAATAAGCTAATTTAGCTCAAAGAGCAGGACGAGGACAGAGAGAATGAAAAAGGATTGTAGAATAGGACTTGTTCAAATGGAATCATTTGTAGGACAGACTGAGCGGAATTACTTGACTATTGCGCGTTTGGCTCAAACTGCTCAGAAACAGGAGATATCTCTGCTGTGCTTTCCAGAATGTGCGCTCAATGGCTATTCGCCACAAGATGCGTTAGAAATTGGAGAATCTTTGGAGAGTTCATGGATTAGACAGTTAAGAGAGTGCTCAGCTGACTTAGGACTTACTCTTTTAGTGGGTTTAGTTGAGCAAGGTTCTAAACAAGATAAACCTTACATCTCCCACGTGATTCTTTCCCCGGGTGAGGAACCCGCTGTCTATCGTAAAGTGCATTTAGGACGAAGTGAATTAGACTTTTTTAATCCGGGAGACCACTTTCCAATTTTTAGTGCACACGGAACAACCTTCGCCATAGGAATCTGTTGGGATTGGCATTTTCCTGAAACAGCGGCGATCTATTCTCTTAAAGGTGCTGAAATTTTATTTGCTCCGCATGCATCCCCATTAGTCGCTGGGGATCGAAAAGAAATTTGGTTACGTTATCTTGGCGCACGTGCTTATGATAATTCAGTTTATCTTGGTGCCTGCAATTTAGTAGGCAGTAATGGAAGGTCTAAAGAATTTAGCGGAGGCGCTTTAGTCGTTGGCCCAAAGGGAGACCAATTAAATCAATCTGAGATGAGTGAAGAAGGTATACTTGCTGCTACTCTTTCAGCTGATCGGATAAATCTCATTCGGCGTCCTGAACGATCTTCGATGCGAGATAGCTTTTTTCTCGCCGATCGACGTAAGGAGCTTTATCATGAACTTATTGAACTAGATATAAAGACAGGTAGACAAAATTGATGAACTATTCTTTAGAATGCAAAAAACCTTTCCAGCAATTAAGCTTGGAAAGGTTTTTATTGTTATCGATTTACCAATTGTTGCGTGCGCGAGGTTGATAGCAATCTCGGCAATATACTGGTTTATCACCAGAAGGTTGGAATGGTACAGTTGTTTCTTTTCCACAGGTAGCACAAATAGCTGGGAACATTTCGCGTGGTTGACGAGAATATCCTCCGCCACCGTTATTTCTGGTTTGTGCTTTTCTTGCAGCACGGCATTCAGGGCAACGACCAGGCTCATTAGTAAACCCTTTTTCAGCATAAAATTCTTGTTCTGATGCTGTGAATTCAAATTCACGACCACAGTCTTTACAAGTTAAAATTTTGTCATTAAACATAAAAAACCTCCGAAATTTTATTACCCGCGACATGGGAACTTCAGATAAATCTTCCCACACCCTTAGGCAATCGAGAAGGTTTGAGTAAATCCACAAGTACTCCGAGCATCTTAATTATAGCTAAATAATAAAGATTAGTCAATATTTTCCTTCAAATTAGAACAATATTTTCCAGTTATGTAAACGTAATAGAAAATATTAAGGAAGTATCTGGTGCGTAAATAAAGTAGTGATTTATCGCATAACATTAAGCCAATAAACATTTCAAAGAATTCAGGCAAGATGGGGGATAGGCAAAATGGAGCACTACAATTGTGAGACGTTACCAGATCGTATCCTGGGCATGCAAAGACTTGAGGACTTATTCAACCAGAACGGTTATATAGTCTGCCAGTCTTCAGGAGAAAAAATATATAACTTTGAGATGATCGTTGCGATCTTTATACCTCTTGGAGCAGAACGTGATCAAGTCATGGCTGTGCATAGGGATCATGCGACAGCCTTTATACAGAGCTGTCTCTTGACATTTCATTAGTAACAATACTAGGGTGCGGTAGAGAAGAAGGAAATTGGGAACTTGGTTTAGTTTAATGTGTATTTAGTTTCGAACCTTAAGGTAGGGCCGTACTGGGACCTACCTTGTTTGAGTTTGACAAAAGGTCAACTCGGTCATTTCCTACGCTGACAATTAGGCGAAATCATCGCCTTATCTAAAGGTAATTAAATACAGGGACTAAGGACTAGGACCATTTCTTCTTAGATCGTGACTATTGCCTTATGTTCGATCGAGAGTCGCGGCGCTATAATAAAAACACGAAACACAGAATATAAAGGAGGGTTTTAAGGATGAAAGCAAAATTAATAGGACTCCTTAAGGATGAAGAAGGTCAAGGAATGGTCGAATATGGTCTTATTATCGGGCTGGTAGCGGTAGTCCTCATCGTAGCCCTTAATACATTGAGTGGGGGCATAGGTGGAGTTTTCAATAGAGTAAATGGTACCCTTACTACAATAGCACCTTGACGAAAACAATTATGTGGAATTCTACCCATAGTAATCACCATATCATATTGTCATCATTCAGTTGTATAAAAAAACAAGAACCCTACTGCCCGCAGTAGGGTTCTTTAATCAAAAGAGGGGGGAATTCTTGTGGGAGTGAATGAGGTTGCTCTGGGATTGACCTTAGGCATCGCTGTTTTTACCGACTGGCGTGATCACAAAATCTATAACAAACTGCTCGTTCCCGCCTTTTTCATGGCACTCCTGCTCCATACGATTCAAAGGGGATTCACCGGATTTACGAGTAGTCTAATAGGCGCAGCACTCGGTTTTGCTTTACTCCTTCTACCTTATCTTATGGGAGGCATGGGTGCTGGAGATGTAAAGTTGCTAGCCGTGATCGGAGCTTTTGGTGGAGCCCCGTTTGTGTTGACCAGTTTTCTCTACGGAGCACTCATAGGGGGTCTCTTCTCAGTCTTTCTGCTTGCTCGTCGTAAAGCCCTAGGAAATACCCTGAAGCACTTCTTGCTCTTTCTCCCCATACTACAAAAACCTCAGGATTTAAGTGAAACTATGAAGAACGAGCGACAAGAAAAATTCCCATACGGAATCGCGATTGCCTTAGGAACCCTGATTGCCTTGGTTTTACCATTGAGAGGTGGATGGTCATGATTCGAAAGCTCAGGACAGGAGAGCATGGCCAAGCTTTAGTTGAGATGGCTCTTGTCTTGCCGCTGTTTTTCCTGTTACTGTTTGGAGTAATCGAGATGGGGCGCATTGGCTATGCTTATATTACGGTTAGCAATGCCGCAAGGGAGGGCGGGCGGGTGGCAACCATTGGAGGAACTGATTCAGAAATAAATACTTCTGTCCAAAATGCTGCAACATCTCTCGATCCCGCTAGCTTAGTGATCAATATAACACCGAATCAAGCTCTACGTCTATCTGGTCAAGGGGTGACCATCCAAGTCTCTTATCCGGTACAATTAGTGATTCCAATCATCAGCGCTGTGATACCTAATCCGGTTGTTGTAAGTTCTAGCATTGTTATGCGACTCGAATAGAAAATACCCAAGTGCCCATTTCTCAACGAAGGAAGGATGGTCATGGTTCAAATAAAATCAAATTACCCTCAGGAACGCGGGAGTGTTGTCGTGCTGGTCGCGCTGTCCTTAACAGCCCTTCTCGGCTTCTGCGCCATTGTAACAGATATTGGGTTATTGTATGCCCACAAGGCCAAGCTGCAGAATTCAGTGGATGCAGCATCACTCGCTGGAGTACAGGAGCTCCCCAATGATCCCAGCCTTGCGGAACAAAAAGCGAGAGCTTATGCGACACAAAATGGGGCACCTGCTGTTAGCGTTTCCTTTGAGGCGAATAACGCCAAAATTATTGTTCAAGCCACCAAGCAAGTTCCTACTTACTTCGGTCGAATTTTAGGGATTACCGAAAAAAGTATTTCTGTATCCTCCAAGGCCATGATGGTTCCACCGCTAGGACTGTTCGGAGCCGTTCCTCTTAGCGTCCAGGAACAAGACTTTATCTATGGACAAAAGTATGTCCTCAAATCTGGAGGAGGGTCTGGAACCACAGATTGGTACCTTGATGAGGATAAGAATAATAGTGTGAAGAAATATGGCAACGAGTCTGGAGCCTCCGGCTGGTACGGCGCCTTGGAACTCAGTGGTACTGGTGCCAACAATTATGAATCGGATTTGGCCAACGGGTATCAGGGAACGCTGCGAGTGGGACAAATTCTGGATGTCAAACACGGAAATATGAGCGGGCCAACGGCAGATGGAATTAACACTCGCTTAAGTCGCGATACACGCCTACCCAAAAATACAATTGACCATTATGATCGAAATGCTCCTCAGATCGTGCATATCCCTATTGTCAAGATTATTTCTGAAAGTGGTAATTCCATTCATCAAGTGCAAATTGTTGGATTTGCTGCTTTCTTCCTAGAAGGGGTTGCCGGAAACGGAAATGATTCGGTCGTAACCGGTTGGTTTATCCAGACACTCGCCTCAAATGGCCATTCCTTGGCCAACCTAGCGGATTTATTAAACACAGAACAGGCTATGGAGAATGGAGTAGCTAGTAATGATTTCGGATTATACACACCGAAACTCATCCGTAATTAACCCGCATCTTCTTCTGACACAAACTTGAAGAATGCCAGTCTAATTAGCATAGTAAAAGTGATGATTTGTATACTGAGAGGTGATCAACGTGCAGCGAAAAGGTTTTTTTCTCCTGGCTCTGATTTGTGGACTGATCGCAGCAGGATCTATGTATGTTTATTTAAACGGTTTGACTAAAAATCCAACCACCGTTCTTAAGCCTTTGGTGATCGTGAAGACAAATATTCCTGCTCGAACTGTCATAGACGCTAGCCAGTTGGTGGTCAAGGATGTTCCGAGTCAGGGTTACCCCCAAGGTGGTTATTCAACGATCCAAAATGTTGTGGGCTCGGTGGCCCTGTTGAATCTCTCAGCCGGAGATTTGATTGTAAGTACGATGCTCGAACGTCAAACTTTTCAGCAGAATCCGAGTAATGGGATTTCCACAGGCAGTACAACCGCGCTAACCGTGCCGGACGGAAAAAGGGCAGTCGCGATTCCGATTAATTTAGTAAGTGGAGTTGGCTCTTCATTAAAACCTGGTGATCACGTCGATGTTCTTGTGACGATGGATATTAAAGACTCGTCCGCAAATTCACAAGCTGTGACAGTGACTAGTCTGGCTGCTCAAGATGTTTTAGTTTTGAGCGTGGGAGAAAGTATCGGTGAGGATAAGAGCAAGGGTGATGCCACCAAATCTCACACGTTAGCACTGAGCGTGCCACAAGCGATGGCGGTTACGCTCGGCAGTGAAAAAGGAAGTCTTCGTTTGTTATTACGTAACCCAGCAAATACGGACATTAGGCAAGATACTCCGATTAACGGGTATGTGTTTATGGATCCTAACTATATTAACAAGTATAAGTAAGGAGGGCTGATATGAAACGCATCAGCGTCTTAATCGTGGACGATATCACCGACACTAGGGACAGCATCAGGCGGCTTCTCCAGTTTGAAGATGATATAGAGGTCGTCGGTGAAGTAGGATCCGGATCTGAAGCGATAATTTTCGCGGAAGGAAAAAGGCCGGACATTATTTTGATGGATATTAATATGCCCGAAATGGACGGAATACGGGCAACTGAGCTCATAGCCCAACGAGTTCCTGGAAGTTCTGTGATTATCATGTCAGTCCAAGGGGAGCAGGCATATTTGCGTCGGGCCATGATGGCTGGAGCTCGAGAATATATTGTCAAGCCCTTTACGGGTGACGAACTGGCGAGTGTCATTGCTAAGGTCTATGAAATGGATCGTATAAAAAAGGAAGTTATGGGGGAACAGCCCAAGGTGTCCCTCAACCCTAAAAAAAGGAATGGAGAAATCATCTCCTTCTTTAGTACCAAGGGCGGGGTCGGGAAAACGACTTTGGCTACTAATCTGGCTGTTCAATTGGCCAGTACAGGTAAATGGCGGGTCCTCTTGATTGACCTCAACCTCCAATTTGGCGATGTTGCAGTCTTCTTAAACCTTGTTCCTAAACGATCAATTGCTGATTTGATCGAATCGGGGCCCATCAAATTTTCCGAGATCCAATCTTACTTTTTGAATCATTCATCGGGTCTTCAAGTGTTAGCTGCCCCAACCCGCCCAGAATATGCCGAACTGGTTACCGCCGAGCACGTCGAACAAATCCTTAGCGAGGTCAGACAAAATTTTGATTATATAATTTGTGATAATTTCAGTCGGTTTGAAGAAGTGGGTCTGGTAACCTTCGACCTGGCAACTCAAATTTGGCTTGTAGTGGCCATGGATGTACCGACCCTGAAAAATGCTAAACTCAGCCTTGAGGTTATCGAGGGGCTTCATCATACCCCCAAAGTTCGAGTTGTTCTTAACCGCACCAGTAAAGAAATGGGGATGGATCCCCGTGATGTGGAGAAAAGTCTCAATTGTAAAATTAGCTATGAGATCCCGAGTGACGGACGTTCCCTGGTATCCGCACTCAATCAAGGCGTGCCTTTTGTATCGTCATACCCACAAAGCAAAGCTTCCGAAGCAATTCGTACCATGGCAGGAAAACTCACTTCAGCGGAAGTCGTCGACACAAAACTTACGCTTAAGGAACAAGCGCGACGAAGTCAAAGTCCCATAAAACAGCTCCGTAGAGTGTTTGGATTTTAGGGAGGAATGAGCAAATGTCGTTGCTTAAACGCTTAGAAAAAGTGAAGGTTCAACCTCATGAGGAATCTAGGAATGAGCTTCGAACGGTTCGTCCTACTTCAACCATTGATCCCTGGCGTGAGTTTAAGAGCACAGTGCATCATGAAGTAATCCAATCTTTAGATAAGATCAACACCCAAGACCTCAATGCTGAGACACTACACCCGATTATAGAACGTACACTTGACGCTCGGGCTGATGTTTTGGGGTTAACCCCTCCGCGCATGGAACGTCAGCGCCTAGTACAAGAGGTTATGGATGAAATCTTGGGATTTGGTCCGATTGAACCACTACTTCAAGACCCTAATGTTAATGAAATTATGGTTAATGGACCACACCAAGTCTATGTTGAAAGGAAAGGTAAACTTGAGCTGGCAGGGGTCACATTTTACGATGATGCACACGTCTTGCATATTATTGAAAAAATCGTTGCTCCTTTAGGGCGGCGCATTGATGAAAGTCAGCCTATGGTCGATGCTCGTTTACCGGATGGTTCCAGGGTGAACGCAATCATTCCTCCACTGTCCCTAAATGGTCCGATCCTTACTATTAGGAAGTTTTCTAAAGTTCCCTTTGGCATGGAAGACCTTGTAGGCTTCGGGACCTTAACCACGGAGATGGCGGAATTTATCAATGCTTGTGTCAAAGCACGCTTAAATATCATTGTCTCTGGGGGGACGGGTTCAGGGAAAACAACAACTCTAGGTGTAATCTCCGCGTTTATTCCGGAAGATGAACGCATTATTACAATCGAAGATGCGGCTGAACTACAACTGCGTCAAACCCATGTCGTCACTTTGGAAACTCGCCCAGCCAACATTGAGGGTAAAGGGGCGATTATGATCCGAGATCTTGTGCGTAATGCTTTGCGGATGAGACCAGAACGTATCATTGTGGGCGAAGTTCGCAGCGGGGAGGCTCTGGATATGTTACAGGCTATGAATACCGGTCATGATGGCTCCTTGACCACTGGGCACGCTAACACTCCGCGCGATATGCTCTCCCGACTAGAAACCATGGTGTTGATGGCCGGGATGGATCTACCAGTTAGAGCGATTCGTGAACAAATTTCCAGTGCCCTTGATGTCATCGTCCAACAGAGCCGCTTGCGAGACGGAAGCCGGAAATTAACCCATATCACCGAAGTTCTAGGAATGGAGGGGGATGTAATTGTGCTTCAAGACATTTACCGTTTTGAGCAAACTGGAATTGACAAGCAAGGTAAAGTTCAAGGACATTTCCGGGCGACCGGAATTCGGCCACATTTTGTTGATAAACTAATTGCTGCAGGGCAAATCCTTCCAGACAGTATATTTTCAAATTCATAGTTTCCTTAATAAATGTCATGTAAGGAGGGCGAGTATGGTTAATGGGATGGCTCTAACTATCATACTCATTTCGGTAGTCGCCACATTTTTAGCAGTTTACCTCGCAATTCTTGCCCTTCCACGCCGTGCAGAAACACTTGAGGCAAAACTTCAGCGGTTCACAGCGTTGCGAATTCCGATAAAAAAAGGGACAGATAAACGAGACCTAAAACAACTGCTGACGCTCTTAGGTCGTCTCACTCCTCGTCGCTGGAGCGAACGATTGGACCTTGAACTGATTCGGGGAAACATTCCCCTCAAAGGTGGAGAATTCTTGGTCCTCCAAGGCCTTTTACCCGTTTTCTTTTTCCTGATTGGCAGTATACTCTCGCAAGAAATTTATGTTGGGATTCTGCTTGCTGTCGTTGGGGGGGCGCTTCCTAGGATATGGCTAAAATCTGCTCAAAAGAAGAAACGCCGTCAATTTAACAATCAACTAGCGGATGCCTTGCTGGTTTTAGCCAATTCCCTACGTTCTGGTTTTAGTCTCTTACAAGCCATGGAAATGGTCAGCCAGGAAATGCCTAATCCTATTTCTGGAGAATTTCAACTTGCTTTGCGAGAAATGACGTACGGAACTGCCACTGAAGCAGCCTTGATCCATTTATCTGAACGAGTCGGCAGCGATGTCTTAGACCTGCTCATAACGGCTATGCTGATTCAGCGCCAGGCTGGAGGGAACTTGGCCGAGGTACTTATGAATATTCATGCCACAATCCAGGGGCGCCTTCGCATCCAGCAAGAAATTAAAACGCTCACCGCTCAAGGTCGGATTTCCGGATATATTATCGCCATTCTTCCCTTCGGAATTGCTGTTGTTCTGAGCGTGATCAATCCGAGCTATCTTTCCGTACTGTTCACCAATCCGATTGGATTGGCTATGCTTGCAGGAGGGCTGATCTCTCAATTCATAGGGTTTTTGATCATTCGAAAAATCATTACGATCGAGGTTTAAGTAACTATGAACAAGGGAGTGAGTCACTATGTTATTATTGATCATTTTATTCAGTGTATTTGGTACCATTTGTTTTACGCTAATCGGTTTTTTTTTCGGAAAGCAAGAAATTAAAGCCCAAGAACGGATTTTACGGGCACTAGGACAGGGAGAAGTTAAATTCGAAGAAGATAGACGCTCGCTTAAAGAGCGGATGCTGCGTCCGATGCTCCATCAATTTGCGCAGCGCTTATCACTCCTTGCTCCTAAAGGAAGACCGGAACGTACAACAGAGCAACTTAGTGCTGCAGGATTGTTAGGCCAATGGGCTGAAGTTGAATGGAAAGCCTTACAATATGCACTGAGCATATTACTTGCGCTTCTCCTTTTTGGGATGTTTTCATTAATGAATACTGGATTTTTAACCAGCTTAGAAATGGGGATCATCGGCTTCTTAATAGGCTATATATTTCCTAATTCCTGGTTGAAGCAGAAAGCAAAAAGGCGGCAAAAGGAAATCCAGCATACTTTGCCCGATGTTCTCGATCTTCTAACCGTCAGTGTGGAAGCAGGCCTTGGGTTTGATGCTGCCTTACTCAAAGTTGTAGAGAAACAAAAAGGGGTTCTGGCGGAAGAATTTCTGAGGGTATTGCAAGAAATTAAGATGGGACGCCCACGTAGGGAATCTCTGCGCGACTTAGCAAGGCGTAACAAACCGGCTGAAGATCTCAGTAATGTGGTTGCTTCACTGGTACAAGCAGATCAATTAGGAATATCCATCGGTTCGGTTCTGCGCAATCAAGCCAAACAAATAAGGCAGAAACAGCGGCAACGAGCAGAGGAAAAAGCCCAAAAGGCCCCTGTTAAAATTATGATTCCTTTGGTTTTTTTTGTCTTTCCAAGCATATTCATTATTGTTCTGGGACCCGCTGTTATCCAGATTATAGAAATATTTAAGTAATTAGTGAACTGAAAACCTACTCATGACCTAGGAGACTTTGGAAGATGAGAAATTTAAGCAAAGAAGGAGGGAAGCGAAGGATGAAATCAGGGCATTTGCGTAACCTACGCACTGGGGAGATCGTTGGTGAGTGTGTTTGTAAAGCAGATTCGTTTTGGCCTCGTTTTAATGGACTGCTGGGACGCACATTTTTAGCACCAGGAGAAGGGCTTTGGCTCATGCCGTGTCAGCAAGTTCACATGTTAGGTATGCAGTTTGCAATTTCTGTTTGGTTTTTAGATAGCACAGGACAGGTATGTGAGCTCATAGATGAACTGAGGCCCTGGAAGGTTTCACCCTATATTCGAGGGGCTCGAAGTGTGATTGAGTTTCCGGTAGGGTGGGGGAACTCAACTAAAACACTGCCCGGGGATAAATTAAAATGGCAAGAAAATATACTCTATGGCTAGTTTACCTATTAGGTGTCTCATAGAATTGCGAAAACACTTTGGCTATAGCCAAATGGTCTTTAACACCCCCAAGCTCGCGAACTGAATGCATGGCTAAGATCGGATTTCCGACATCCACTGAAGGAATATCAAGGTGCGTACTAGAAATAGGTCCTATGGTTGATCCACCTCGTTCATCAGAACGATTGACAAATATTTGAACAGGAACATGGGTATTTTGACAGAGGGTTGTGAACACTGCAGCCGTTTCTGCATCGGTTGTGTAACTTTGGTTAGCACTTATTTTTATCACAGGGCCGCCATTGAGGATAGGACGATTGACTGGATCGTGCTTTTCTACGGCATTGGGATGTAGAGCATGGGCCATATCAGCAGAAATGAGGAAAGAGTTTGCTAAAGCTTGAAAATAAGCTGCTCGGCCTTTTTCTTGTGCTAAGAGGATTCGTTCTAAGACATGGGCTAGAAATGGAGATGCCGCTCCTTGTTTAGAAGTACTGCCACATTCTTCATGATCAAAGCAAGCTAGTACATTGGTCATTAAGGAAGGTTCTGACTTAGCAAGGGCCCAAGCCCCGGCATGGACCATTGCTAAGTCATCAAGTCGACCTGAGGAGAGATACTCTTGCTGAAGTCCAACAAAACTGCCTTTTATAGTTTCAAAGAGAAAGAGATCAAAATCTAAGATTTCTTCTTCAGGACAGTTCATTATTTCTGCAAGGTGATAAACCAAGCGCTTATCGTTCTGTAAATCATCCGAAACTTGAGACAATAAGGGGAGCATGTCTTTTTGTTTGTTTAATTCAATTCCTTCATTAATCTTGCGATTCAAATGGATGGATTGGTTAGGTATCACCAGCAAAGGTCGTTCACTGTTGTAGAGTTTAATTTGTGGGGAGAAGGGAGTCTCTCCACGCAGGACTATCCGTCCTGCTAATGATAGCGGTCGGTCCAGCCAAGTATTGAGAATGGGACCACCATATGCTTCCACATTTAATTTGAGATAACGCCCTTCAACCTGGATTTCGGGAAGTGATTTAACGCGGAAACTAGGACTGTCAGTGTGCGCAGCAATAAGGTGAAAACCATAATCCTCCAATCCACCTAGACCGACTGTGAAAGCGATCAAGGCAGAGTTATTGCGGCTTACAAAATAGTTCCCACCTGGAACTAACGACCATTTATCTTTAAGTGATAACTCCTGAAATCCTTGTGGGACAAGGATTTTTTTTACGCTATGCGCAGCATGGAAAGCAGACGGGCTCTGATCAATAAAATTAAGCAGTTCTTGGGCAAACATCCGTTCTTCATCAGTAATAAAAGCAGTCATATTATCTTACACCTTTCAAATGAATTTATCTTTAGCGAACGAGTTGCTGAAAGGACATTCCTTCCTAATCTATTATAATGGTATAATTGCTTAGCAGGAAATTTGAACTCCCTTACAGAAAGATAAAAGTAGATATCTTAGGATTGATATCCATGAATGGAAGATAAACTTGAAAAACTATAGGTTAGCATCACTCGAATATACTAATCACAGTAAATTGACAGAGATTTGGAACCGCTGTTGGCAAGGATATTGCTATAATATGTCGTTTTCCCACGAGCAAATGAGAGTTTGGCTTGATCTAAGTCAAGCTTCTTTAGAGAATTCGATAGGCATTTATATTGATAAACAAGTAGTCGGTTTAAGTTTGCTATCTGTGGACGGTAGTGATGGATGGATCGCTGCGGCATGTATTGACCCAAATTACCGGTGCCAAGGGTTAAGCGAAGTATTGATGAGAACTCAACTCGATCGCGCATCTCGCCTTGATCTTAAACGGGTTTACCTTGAGGTATTGGAACAAAATCACGCGCTCAAGGTTTATCAGTCCGTAGGCTTTGCTCCTGTGCGTCAACTTCACCTCTACCACGCACAAGTTAGAACTGACTATAATAATAGTGCGTCGAGAATAATTCCTGTAAGATCAGTTCATGTAGATTTATACTTTGAAAACCGTAGCCGTGCCTTTAAGCCAGCTTGGCAACGCAGGGAAGATTACCTTAGGCGTCATATTAATTATTTTGCAGTTATGAATATGTCAGGAACTGCGGGTGCCATGTTTGCTGGGGAGAAAAAGGACATTCTGATTGACGTTTGGAGTGCCTCTGCTGCTGGCGCCGATGAGCTGATTTCTGCTTTACTTCAACGGTCAAATGACCCGTTTTCCTTGATAAATCAGCCTAAGGATTGGATTTTTGCGTTTCTTTGTACGTATAAAATATTCCCGAGTGCTATACAATTAGAAATGTGTATTCAGTTGACATAAATGCTCGTCGCAGCGCATAAGATAGTTGAGTCCCTAAGTTTAGCGGAAATACGGGTCGTTTTCGTTAAAACAAATGACAAGCAAGTATTTTTAAAATTTTTTAAATAGTCCTTGAAATTTATGGGATTAAGGTATATAATGTAAAGATAACCCAAAAAAATACGAAAGGAAATAATCTCTATGACAAAAGAACAATTAATGATTAATGCGATTTTGGAGTCCGTGGGACTTGAATCTATTAAGTCTGCACCAACTCAAAGGCAAGTTCATGAAGAAGGATAAGTAGTTACAGAAAGGGTGCGGTATTTTGACCCGGATTCTAATCCTAAAGTGTAACCAAGTTAGCTTAAACCTATTCTTTAAGACCCAAATCTAAAAGCGAGTTTCTTAAAAATTTAAGGAACTCGCTTTTATACTTGGGAATTAGTATGATTAGTGAAATTAGGGTTTATGAGAATGGAGTGAAGAATTATGTCATTATTTGTTTTAGGAATTGCTTGTAGCCCGCGGCGAAATGGTAACACCACTCGCTTACTTCTAGAGGGGATGGAGATTGCGCGAGCAGAGGGTCATACAACGGAAATCATAGATCTCTCGGAATTAAAAATAACTCCCTGTCAAGGTTGTGGAGCCTGTTCAATTAATGGCATCTGTGTAATTAGGGATGATATTCCTGAGCTCCAAGCAAAAATCATTCGTTCTGACCGCTTAATTATCGCTGCTCCAATCTTTTTTATGGGAGTAAACGCCCAAACAAAAATCATGATTGATCGAATGCAAACATTTTGGGCACTTAAATATTTGCACCACAAAACGTTTCTTCTTCCCTCAGGTCTTAAGCGAACTGGGCTATTTATTTCTGCGGCGGGAACACGTAAACAAGATGTGTTCTTTTGTGCCGAACGCTCAATTAAAACATTCTTTCATATGTTAGATATTCACTACACTAAACCTTGTTTATATAGTGGAATCGATAAAGCTGGCGAGATCGAGGAATATCCAAGCTACTTAGAAGAAGTGCGAAAGACTACTCAGGGTTTCTTAATATCCTAATATTGCGAAAACTAGCTAGTCCATTCTGGAGGAAATTATGCTATAATAAATTTATATTGTATGATGGAAAGGAAATGTGTCTCATGCAAAAAACTTCTGAACCGTTAATCCACCCTAAGATTGCTATTGTAACAGATAGTACCAGTGATTTAGATCCTGAAATGATCAAGGAGTTTGGGATCGAGATACTTCCTTTGCATGTTGTTTACAAAGATCGAGAATACCTCGACAGAGTTAATATCAGTCCAGATCAGGTTTATGACAATATGGAGGTTGAAGTTCCCACAACTTCATTACCTTCACCCGCTGAAATTGCTAATCTATTTAATCGCTTAAGGGATGAGAACTTCACCCATGTCCTTTCTATACATATCTCCAGCGGCTTAAGTGGTACCTATGATACTGTCTGTCAAGTGGCGCAAGACTATAAGGATATGGTCATTGAAGTGTTAGATTCCAAAGCACTATCCATGGGGCTTGGTTTTCCAGTGTTGGAAGCAGCTCAGAAACTTCGAGAGTCTCATGATTTTCAAAGTATTGTAAATGTAGCTGAGGCTGTTTCAAAACAAACTAAACTCTATTTTGTCCTTTCAACCTTAGAATATCTTAAACGTGGTGGCAGAATTGGCTATGTTTCAGGCACCATCGGAGAGCTACTAAATATTAAGCCCATTATATCCGTGAATTCAGAAGGGAAATACATTACATCAGCAAAGGTCCGTGGCAGGGATCAGTCCCTTAGGAAGTTATATGATATCTTGGTAGAAAGCACTCGAGAGGGACGCTACAACGTAGCCATCGTCCATGGCGGGGCAGAGCAGGAAGGACGTAAATTATTAGAAAACGCTCGTCAACTTCCAAACATTAAGCAACTGTTATTTAATCAGATTAGTCCAGTTATGGGCGTTCATACGGGCCCGGGGCTTGTCGGAATCATAATTTCTCCTGTACTTGAACCTTAGTCGTAAGACTGAGGTTTTTCTTAACTCTCAAATAGTTTCGTGACCTAGCATCTATCTAAAGGGAATTTCACATTTACTGTCGAATTCTTTCGAGATTATTTAAAAAATTATTAAGTGGGTCTGTCGATAAGGGAGAGTTTATATGTTAGAAAAAGAGCGCTGGTACGCCGTGGTTAATCCAAAATCAGCCAATGGGAGTACTTTGAAACAGTGGCCAGTGTATTTAAAACGACTAGAAGAAGAGGGATATTTAATACAATATGAGTACACCACGGGGCCAAAAGATGCAACTAAAATGACGCAAAGAATCTTGCTAGAGGGATATACTCATATTATAGCTGTCGGGGGAGACGGTACCATGAATGAAGTGGTTAATGGTTTTTTTACGGACGGTCAAATGATTAATCCTGATGCAGAATTAGCTCTTTTTTCTCATGGCACCGGAGGGGACTTAATACGCACACTTATGATTCCGAAGGGAATTGAGGGTTTTTTGGCAATCTTAAGTCAGAGACGCAAGCGCAAGGTCGATGTTGGAGAAGTGTTTTTCCAAAAGGATCATGGACAGCAAGAGAGCCGCTATTTTATTAACGTTGCGGATGTCGGATTAGGTGGGGAGACAGTTGCTCGTGTAAACCAACAAAGTAAATTGCTGGGTGGGAAACTTTCATTTCTAATTGGATCAGTGATAAGTATCCTTCGTTACCGGAATAAAGTTATGCGTTGTGAAATCGACGGTAAATTAATTTCCGAAGGACGACAAAACAGCATTATGGTAGCAAATGGTCGGTTTATTGGTGGGGGGATGATGATCGCACCCCAGGCAGAATTAGATGATGGGCTGTTCGATGTGGTCTGTTTTGGGGATTTTTCAACTCTAACCCTCCTTCGGCACTTGCCTAAGATATATCGTGGAGCACATCTGAAAATTCCTGGTGTAGACGTGTATCGTGGACAATCTGTTGTCATAACATCGACTGAAAAATCACTGTTAGATATTGATGGAGAGCAACCCGGATATGCACCCATCACGTTTACCCTTCATCCCAAAACCCTTTGCTTATGGGGGTAATCGAGAGCATTAAATCTCATAATTAGAACAGTTAATGGGGTAGTTATGCATAGCTTTGGGATGCGTGACTATCCCATTTAGACTGTTGTTTGTACCTATCTAAATATCAGTTCTATTTCTAAGGTCAATAATGGTCAAAAAGATCTCTGACCATTATTGACCTTAGAATGATTATCGATTATAATTTAGCTATCAAGGAAAAAATACCATTGATGAAATAGAAAATTCAAATTGCAAAAGAGTATAACAATAACCTGAAAGTGAGCCTGCGTATGCAGAGTAAATGAGGTGAAACTATGGATTTTAAGGATTATTATGTAGGTCTTGGAGTATCTCCTGATGCCGATGAAAAAACAATTAAGAAAGCCTATCAGAAATTAGCTAAAAAATACCACCCAGATGTTAATCCAGGAGATAAAGTGGCTGAAGAAAAGTTTAAAGAGGCTACAGAAGCTTATCAAGCGATTAGCGATCCAGAGAAACGACGCAAATATGATGAACTCCGGCAGGATTATCAACACTGGCAGAAACGTGGAGGACGAGGAGATTACAACTGGGATCGTTGGCAGACGAATCCCGGCAGAGGGGGTAGCGGGAGTCAAGGCCACACCATGTCCCCAGAAGATTTTGCAGAAATGTTCGGTGGCGCTGGAAGAACGGGTGGCTTTGGTGGTTTTGGAGGGGAAGGATACTCTGATTTCTTCTCTACCCTGTTTGGAGGGGGCGGTGGGCAAGGCCGTGGCTTTAGCGGCGGCTCTACAGTAGGGCGTGCTCGTGCCGGTCAGGACACAGAAGTTGAAGTCCAAGTGAGCCTCGAAGAGACGTTTAATGGAACGACACGTCTCATCCGTACTGGGGAAAAACAAATCGAAGCCAAAATTCCGAAAGGGGTTCGCACTGGTTCAAAGGTGCGACTCACTGGTCAAGGCGGCCCTGGGATTGCGGGTGGACCAGGTGGGAATCTCTATTTAAATATTACTGTAAGTCCTCATACTCACTTTGTCCGTGAAGGAGATGATTTAAGGGCCAAGCAGCCTCTTGATTTCTATCAGGCGATCTTTGGCGGTGAAGTTAGTGTCCGAACGTTTGATGGAGAAGTTCTTCTCAAGATCCCTCCACGCTCTCAGAGCGGCAAAAAATTCCGCTTGAAGGGAAAAGGAATGCCAAATATTGAGCGTCCTGATCAACGAGGAGATCTCTTTATCGAACTTTCCATTATTCTACCAGATGACTTGAGTGAGCAGGAACTAGCGACCCTTCAAGAGTTAGCAAATAATAGAGGATGAGTTTTAACCTAAACTACAAACCTAATAAGGAGTGAGCAATTATGTCTTTTGATACCAATCGACTTACCCAGAAATCCCAGGAAGCAATCGCAGAAGCCCAATCTATGGCGGAACGCAATGCCAATAGCCTAATAGAGCCAGAACATTTAATGCTCACCCTTTTAGAGCAGGTAGAGGGTGTTACTTCTCAAGTTTTGACAAAACTAGACATCGCGACGGGTGTACTGATCTCAACAATCCGTCAAGAGATTAATCGATTTCCGCGCATCAGCGGTGGAAACGTGCAAATTAGTATTTCCCCACGCTTGCGCACAGTCTTGGTGGCTGCTCATGATGAGATGGCGACCTTTGGAGATGAATATGTCAGCACAGAACATTTACTTTTGGCCATCTTGACAAAGGCTGGAGGACCTGTCGAAAAAATCCTTAAGCAAGCAGGACTGACTCGAGAGAAATTACTGCAAGCTTTGCGAGAAATCAGAGGTACTCAGCGCGTTACCAGTCCTAATCCTGAAGGCACTTATGCAGCGCTAGAACAATATGGGCTTAACTTAGTAAATCTTGCTCGTCGCGGTCGTCTAGACCCAGTCATAGGCCGTGATGAGGAGATACGTCGAGTTATCCAAACTCTATCCCGTCGTACTAAAAATAACCCCGTATTAAT
Organism: Desulfosporosinus burensis; assembly: GCF_054657535.1. Lineage (NCBI taxonomy): Bacteria > Bacillati > Bacillota > Clostridia > Eubacteriales > Desulfitobacteriaceae > Desulfosporosinus > Desulfosporosinus burensis. The sequence continues at coordinate 427,078 of NZ_BAAHYN010000001.1, read as the reverse complement.
CGGGGAACCTGGGGTTGGAAAAACCGCGATTGTAGAAGGTCTAGCTCAACGGATTGTACGGGGAGACGTTCCAGAAACTATCAAGGATAAACAAGTTATTTCTCTGGATATGGGGACCCTAATCGCAGGTGCAAAATACCGAGGGGAATTCGAAGAACGCTTAAAAGCTGTCCTAAAAGAAATTCAAGATCGTGATGATGTGATCTTGTTTATAGATGAATTGCACACCGTTGTTGGAGCAGGTGCTGCTGAAGGTGCTATGGATGCCAGCAACATGTTAAAACCAATGCTGGCGCGTGGAGAGCTTAGCATGCTAGGGGCAACGACCCTCGCTGAATACCGTAAACACATTGAAAAAGATGCAGCTCTCGAACGACGTTTTCAACCGATTATGGTCGAGGCTCCTACTGTTGAGGATACCATCTCTATCCTACGCGGTCTTAAGGAACGCTATGAAACCCACCATGGAGTACGAATCACGGATGGAGCCATTATTGCCGCAGCAATACTCTCGGATCGTTATATCAGTGACCGATTTCTTCCTGACAAAGCGATTGACCTGATCGATGAAGCCGGAGCACGTATGCGCATGGAAATTACGAGCGATCCCTTTGAATTAGATCAAATAAAACGCCGCATAATGCAGCTGGAAATTGAACGAGAGGCTCTTAAGAAGGAAAAAGATGACGCCAGTAAAAATCGTTTAACAAAGATTGAAGAAGAGTTAGCAAATCTCAAAGAAGAACGAACTGGAGTAGAAGGGCAGTTACAAGGGGAACGAGAAGTTCTAGCCCAAATTCAACAATTAAAAGAAGAAATTGACCGCTCGCGTACGCTTATGGAGCAAGCACAACAGCAATTGGACTACAATAAGGCTGCCGAACTCCAGTATGGGATAATCCCAACGCTAGAAAAAGAACTTCGAGCCGCAGAACTCACCCTTCAAGCCAAGCAGAATTCACTCCTAAAGCAAGAAGTAGTGGAGCAAGATATTGCTGAAATCGTGGCAACCTGGACTCATGTTCCTGTTGCCAAGCTTATGGAGAGTGAGATGGAAAAACTCGTCCATATGGAAGAACGTCTTCATCAAAGGGTGATCGGTCAAGAGGAGGCAGTTCGAGTAGTTTCTGATGCTGTTCGCCGTGCACGGGCAGGGATACAAGATCCTAATCGACCTTTAGGCTCATTCCTTTTCTTGGGTCCAACGGGCGTTGGAAAAACAGAACTGGCCAGAGCTTTAGCCGAGTACCTCTTTGATGATGAACAAGCGATTGTGCGGATTGACATGTCTGAGTATATGGAAAAACATACAGTCGCGCGTCTCATCGGAGCCCCTCCGGGATATGTCGGATATGAAGAGGGTGGACAACTCACAGAGGCTGTTCGTCGTAAACCTTATAGTGTCATCCTCTTTGACGAAATTGAAAAAGCACATGGTGACGTGACGAATATACTCTTACAACTCTTAGATGATGGTCGCTTAACGGATGGTCAAGGTCGCATAGTAAACTTTAAAAATACGGTGGTCATCTTAACTAGTAATATCATCTTGTCTATAGAGGAACTGATCCGCCGCAATGCAGCTCAAAATGAAGTTCGTTCTGCCATTAACGAACAACTTCGAAGGCACTTTCGTCCAGAATTCCTTAACCGGCTTGATGAAGCGATCGTCTTTCATCCTTTAGGACGTGAGCATATCGGACGGATCGTAGATATTCAACTTGAGTTGTTGAGTAAACGTTTAAGTGAACGCAGACTCTCGCTGGAATTAACTCCGATGGCTCGTGAGCAACTGGCTAATGAGGGGTATGACCCTGTATATGGAGCAAGGCCGCTCAAAAGGGTCATCCAACAGCGTCTGCAAAATCCTTTAGCGCTTAAACTCCTGCAGGGTGAAATTAAGGAAGGGCAACAAATTCAAGTGGATGTTGATGGAGCGGGATATTCGTTTTCCCAGAAGATGAACCACTAAGTCATTTTTGAGATTCCACTGATCTATAGAGTTTCAAAATAGTTATATTTCCCTGTACAATGAGGATGAGTTTAGGGAGAAAAATCTCGAAGAGGCCGTAACAGTGCATCAGGCATCTGTTTCGGCCTCGTTTCAACTTCCAATGTCAGCTTGAAGTTATTTTGCTTGCTGTATTCATACTGGTCATTGTCTTTAGTTAGTACTCGCAGTTTAAGGTAACGATTTAGAGGTTATTATCTGTCGTTTGCTCAGGTGTGAACAATTCTTTGGCCATTTCTAAATAACGAATGGCCTGATCTACTTGACTTTTGAGTTGATTTTTCCGCTCCCATAATCCTTCTATTTGCTCCTCAAGCTGGACAATTTCCGCCCGCTTTTCCAGGAGCATAGTTTCTACTTCTATTTCCTTGGACTCTGAAAGCAGTGTGGCTTCACTGATTAATGTTTCTCTTTCACTTTGAGCAGATTGTAAAACCTCGTTAGCCTGTTTATTTGCATCATCTTTTATTTGATTTGCGACCCTTTGGGCGCTGAGAAGGGCATCCCGCAGGTCCTTTTCAATTTGTTCATAGGACTTAAGACGGTTGCCCCACTCCGAGTTTTGTTCCCGTAAGCTGTTTATTTGTAAGCGTAATTCTTTGTTGGCGGCATTGGCTTCCGATAATTGACGGTCTGTTTCTGCCCATGCTTGATCGACAGCCTCCGAATCATACCCACGGAAAACTCGTTTGAATTCTAGTGTGTCCATAGTTTCCATACCCTCCTTTTTATACTTCACAACTTGCATACTATAAATAAGTAAGGATCATTTTGTTATTTTCTTTCCAGTTTAACTTATTGGGATCTGTCTGTCTAGAATAATAATAATTTATATTTTTAGTGAATAATTTGCGATCTTTTTACACATCCTGAAACTGTTATGTAAATTAATGTTATAAAGGGAGGGATTTTAGGATGCAATTAAATGAGCTGGAAATGAAGAAGATTTTTGACCAAGGCATGTTAACCCGAAGTATTATCGAAAACGAAACTGTCATGAAAAAGTGCCAAATGTACAATGAGATGGCAAAAGATGCTGCAGTTAAAGGGTTTTTTAAAGAACAAGCCAAAGGTTTAGAGGATGTCATCGGATATTTTAAAAAAGAAATGGTGGGACTTCAATAGAAAGGGGAGCTTTGAAATGAGTCAATTTACGGATTTGGATATGCTTTATGATTATGAAAAGGACGCTGCTGCTGCTGCAATGGGCTATATGACACTAGCTACGCGTGCTCATAATGGTAATTTAAGAGATATCTACTTACGCTTAGCTAACGAAGCTACCAATGCCCATAGTAAGGTGAGCAAATTGATTAATCAAAGCGGTGGTATAGCCTGAGACGAATATAATATTAAAGAACCGGGAACGAATGTTCTCGGTTCTTTAATATTATCCATTAAGTTTTCCGACCATGGTTAAATGAATTAACTAAAGATTAACCTGCCACTTGACGCGCACGGTAAAGTGCAGTTTTGTGGCGAATGCGTTGGATTGCATTGTCCAAAGATTTTGGATTAAGTCCCAGACGTTGAGTCACCTCACGCTGTTTAAACCCTTGTATGAAATAATGCTTAAAGACTAGACGTTCAAGATCTGAGAAGTTCTTACTTAGGCCTTGAATCATTGTAATCGCTTCGTCATTAGCAATAACCATTGATGCAGGATCTTCAGCGTTCGGTAAAAGTTCTAAGAAACTTGTTTCCTCTGTTTCAGATAAGACATTGTTAAGGGAGTATGCTTCGTTTAAGTTAACGTGTTTCTGGCGAGTATACTTGCGAAGGCTATCAATGAGTTTGCGTTTTATAACCATTCGTAAAAAATGAAGGAAAGGAATTTCTGAAGTTTGATCATAAGATAAAACGGCTCTGTATATTGCAATCCGGCCTTCTTGCATTAGGTCGTCATATTCTGCCCTTGGTAAAAAATATTTACACGCAATGAAACGCACTTCCGGTTCATAGTGTTCAATAATTTCGTTTAATGCTTCTTTATTGCCTGAGCGTGCTGCTTCAAGCATGGCCGTTTCTTTATCTAGGGCTCCAATGTTCGAAGTCATAACACTCATCTCCTATCAAAAGTTATACTTGATCACCTCTATGAGTCTAATAGAGATGATCTCTTTTGACAAGAGTATTTCTGTGGACAATCCTCCAAAACCTGTAAATAAAGTAACTTAAGGTTCAGATCCTTCAAATTCTTACGCTTAAAAGGATTTAAGTAAGTTTGCTGTTTCAATAGCTGTCATAGCAGCGTCAAACCCTTTATTTCCAGCTTTAGTTCCTGCTCTTTCAATCGCTTGTTCGATACTATCCGTAGCTATAACTCCAAAAATCACAGGAACACCAGTCTGTAGGCCTACCTGGGCAATTCCTTTACTGACTTCATTGCTGACAAGATCAAAATGAGGGGTAGCTCCTCGAATAACAGCACCTAAGCAAATTATGACATCATAACGTTTAGAATTGGCCATTTTTTGAGCTACAAGTGGAATTTCGAAGGCGCCTGGTACCCAGGTGAGTTCAATATCATCGTCCAGACAACCATGTCTGCGCAGAGCGTCCATGGCACCTCCGACTAATTTACTTGTGATAAATTCGTTAAATCGTGCAGCAATAATTCCGACTCTAAGTCCTTGGGCTAATAGATTTCCTTCATATGTTTTCATAGGAACTTCCCTTCTCTACAATTATTTTTACCTTATTAATGATCCTCAAATCTACTATTGAACACTTGTTAAATAATGCCCCATTTTTTGTTTCTTAGTGCATAGATATTTTGAATTTTCGGGTTTGCACACAGTTTCGAGAGGGACGCGTTGTACAACATTTAAGCCATACCCCTCGAGACCTACTATTTTACGGGGGTTATTGGTCATTAAACGTACTTTGGATATTCCCAGGTCTGCTAAAATTTGTGCTCCTACACCATAATCACGCAAGTCTTCTTGAAAGCCTAAAGCAAGGTTGGCTTCAACTGTGTCTTTGCCTTCTTCTTGAAGTTTATAGGCCTTAAGTTTATTCAATAATCCAATTCCTCGGCCTTCTTGGCGCATATAGAGTAACACACCGCGACCTTCGCGTTCAATATCTTCCAAAGCACGACTAAGTTGATCTCCACAGTCACAACGCCTAGAATGGAAAACATCTCCAGTAAGGCATTCTGAGTGAACTCTGACGAGCACAGGAGCACCATCATCAACAGTTCCTTTAACGATTGCTAAATGTTCTTTCTGATCAATAATACTAAGATAACCTACGGCGTTAAAGTCTCCGAATTCTGTCGGAAGATGGATGCTTTCCACCCTTTCAATAAGTTTTTCTGATTGGCGACGATAACTAATCAGGTCTTTCAAGGTAATTAGTTTTAGATTATGCTTAGCCACAAAAAGAAACAAATCGGGTACTCTAGCCATGGTTCCGTCTTCATTCATAATCTCACAAATCAGGCCTGCCGGCTGAAGTCCAGCAAGTCGCGCTAAATCCACGGAACCTTCAGTGTGCCCAGCACGAACTAAAACTCCACCCTCTCTAGCTTTAAGTGGAAAGATGTGTCCTGGACGATGTAATTTGCTGGGTTCACTCTCGGGATCTGCTAAAATTTTAACGGTTGCAGCACGTTCAAAGGCGGATATCCCAGTGGTACTTGTGACAGCATCGACACTGACGGTAAAGGCTGTTTCGTGTGGATCTGTATTGTTAGTGACCATCGGTTCAAGTTGTAAAGCCCGAATACGATCCCCAGTCATCGGAACACAAATTAGCCCTCTTCCATAAGTCGCCATGAAGTTGATTGCTTCCGGGGTTGCCATTTCGGCAGCCATGACAAGGTCCCCTTCATTCTCTCGATCCTCATCGTCTACCATGACAATCATTTTACCTTGTCGAATATCTTCCAAGGCTTCCTCAACAGTATTAAATGGCATGTCCTTCACTCCTTTAATAATTTTCTTCGATTTGTAGATTACCTCAAATAAAACCATGTTCAGCTAAAAAGCCTAAGGAAAGATCTTTTTTCATTTTATCTGAGTCCTTGTTCATTCCCATAAATCGTGCGACATATTTGCCGATCAGATCTGTTTCAAGGTTAACACTTGCTCCAATGCTCTTTAGTCCCAATGTGGTCTGATCAAAGGTATGAGGAATAAGAGAAACTGTAAAGAAATCGGATTCCACATCAATGACGGTCAAAGAAATGCCGTCAATGGCTACGGATCCCTTAGGCAACAGAAAAGGCAGTAGGGTAGGAGGGGCGTTGATTTCATAGACTAGAGCAATGCCTACTGGGGATATACGACGTATTGTACCAACGCCATCAACATGCCCACTGACCAAATGCCCACCTAATCGAGTTTGAAGTTGTAACGCTCGTTCTAAATTAACTTGGCTACCACCTTTAAGCTCAGCCAGATTAGTTTTTGCCAACGTTTCAGCCATCACATCCACTGTAAAATCGCGATCGCTCTGCCGAATTACCGTTAAGCAAACTCCGTTGACTGAGATGCTATCTCCTATCTGAGTTCCCGTTAGTACCTTTTTGGCTTCGAGTGTAAGCTGCCCCGATTCTGGTAAGAGGCGAAGGCCGCGGACAGTACCCAGTTCTTCCACAATTCCGGTAAACAAGACTATCCCTCCTTGATGCAGCTTGGCTAAAGTGATTTATAATATGCCTAATAGTCACTTTCGCGGAGATATCCAGTAACATGTAGATCGCCCATTTCCATATCAACTTGCACGTTATCCAGTGTCAAGGCCTCTGCCATACGCTGGATATGTAAACCTGATAGGGGAGAGGGACCATGCCCGCCAACTAGTTTTGGCGCAATGAAAAATTCGACTTTGTCAATACAGGACTCATTAATCAGTGATCCTGCCAATCTGCCGCCCCCTTCTAATAAGACACTAGTCCAACCGCGACGGACGAGATCCATTAATAGTTCTTTGAGGGGGACATACCTCGAAGTGTCATATTGCCAGACCTCAACCAGTTCATGAGCACGTTGCAAAGAATCTACCTTATCCTTTGAAGCTGCAAGAGTTGTGGCAATGATGCAAGGGCTTTGTTGGGAAGCGGAAAGAATCTGAGCAGTTTCTGGTAAGCGTAATTGTCCGTCGACAATGACCCGCACAGGGTCTTTGCCCCCTGGAAGTCGACAGGTGAGTTGGGGATTATCTTGAATAACTGTTTCACTTCCCACCAAAATGACATCATAGTGATCACGGAGTTGGTGAACATAATGGCGGGATTTTTCCGAACTAACCCAGCGAGAATCTCCTGTCTCTGTAGCAATTTTGCCATCTAAGGTCATAGCAGATTTATATAAGACAAAGGGTAAGCCGGTCGTTATTGCTTTAATAAAGACTTCATTAACTAGGGTGGCTTCTTGGTTCAGGAGACCAACGTCTACCTGAATTCCAGAGTTACGTAAACGATCGATACCGCGACCTGCTACGATAGGATTTGGATCTCTCATGGCAACGACAACACGTTTAATCTCGGCTTTGATCAGGGCGTCAGCACAAGGTGGTGTTCGGCCAAAATGGGAACAAGGTTCTAAGGTCACATAAGCCGTAGCGCCACAAGCCTGATCTCCTGCTGCTGTAAGAGCATGAACTTCAGCGTGAGGGGAACCAGCCTTATGGTGATATCCCTCTCCTACGATTTGGTCATCCTTGACAATCACACATCCTACCAGAGGATTCGGACTGGTTCTACCGACAGCTTTAACCGCTAGCTCAAGTGCTCTTTTCATAAATTTTTGGTCGTGTAAATTTGAAGGACTCGATTTAAGCATAGGATTCCTTTCTTAAACTAGATTTAGTGTATCCAAAAAAAGAATTAGTAAAAAATAAAAAACACCTGTTCTAACTCCAGGTGTTGATCATAAAGTCACAGCTCAAAAAAAGCGCTCAAACGCTTAAATTTGCTGTTCCTCTTCTCATCCAGACTTTACTGTCGGCCCCGGAATTGACACCGGGTCTGCCTTACGGCTCGCGGGCTTTACCGCCGGTAGGGAATTTCACCCAACCCCAGAGGAATATTACGGATTATTAAATTTCCTATAGTTTACTCCAGGTTGTAGATTTTCGCAACCCTATATTTTTCCGTGCAAGGCAAGGAATTCTTCTCGTAATAAACCCATCAGAATAGCGTCATGGTAGTTTCCTAGTACGTAACGAGCCTCACGTTGACGGCCTTCAATTACAAAACCAATTTTTTCATAAGCCTTAATGGCTCGGATGTTCTGATCCCAAGTATCCAGAGATATTCGGTGAAAATTCCACTGGTTAAAGAGGTAGCGCGCAAAGGTGATTACGGCATCTGTACCATAGCCTTTGCCCCAATATTTTTTATCCCCAATAACAACAAAGAGCGCAACCGAGCGAGCAGGGATATTGATTTCTTTAAAGCCTATGGTTCCAATCAGTTGTTCGTTTTCATCTAAAATTATATAGCGGTGGATATCGGGAGACCCGTCAAGAAACTTTACCGCAAGTTGATCTTTGTTTTGTAGCGTATTCAAGGGCCAAGCCCCACTAGACCATAAATTCACCTCTTGATCATTGTACCATTGATAGATTGCGTCAAGATCATCTTCTTCTATCGGGCGAATGGAGGCTTTAAGACCATTTAGCATCAAGCAGAACTCCTTAGTAATAGTTAGTATGATTCATGAGACTTATTTTAGCATTGATTTTAGGCAAAAATCAAACTGGAAAAAAACAAGGCCTTACGCTATTTCAACTGTGGTAAGAATTAAAAGAGGTCTAAATCTATTCACTCTCCTAAAAAGCGGATAAATTCAGACCTTTTTGCATATATGGTCGGGGCGACGGGATTCGAACCCACGGCCTCTTGGTCCCGAACCAAGCACGCTACCAAACTGCGCCACGCCCCGAAGTATTAGAACGAACTTCATATTACCAAACCGAGGTAATCCTGTCAACCCAAATTGGTTATTTGTACGAACTAAAAGAACCGGAAATAGCTATTGATTTGATTTAAAAAGATTTGTAACTAAAACAATATTAAATGAATGACAATTCATTGCCAAACTTATAAATATATTGTAGAATATCTTATAATTAATTTTTCAAAATATTAAGTTATGTTGTAGGAAATACCATAATATTGTCAGAATATTTGTTATCTAATAAGTTATTAACCTTAATTAATTTATGAATTATTGTTTATTTAGCTCTAGATTGCTACATGTTTTATTTTCATATATACTTTATACAAGCTATCGTATAAAAAAACCCTTAATAGGTTCTTATCTAGAGGGAGAGAAGAAAATGGGGAAAATTGGAATTGTCGTGGATTCTACTGGATATCTTTCTAAGGAAATTCTGGAGCAATTAAAGATTCGTGTCGTACCCCTTAATGTTAATATTGGTGATGAAACGTTTTCGGAAACAGAACTAACCAATCAGATTTATTTTGAAAAACTAAGTCATATCTCCGGTTTGTCGACAACCTCACAACCTTCCGTTGGCACATTCTTGGAAACCTATAATTCAATGTTTTCAGAAGGCGTTGAGGATATTGTAAGCATTCATATTTCTGCGGCGATCAGTGGAACAATCCAGTCAGCTCTGATGGCGAAAGAACAGGCTTCCAGTCCGAATATTCACATCTTTGATTCAAGGTCTTCTGCTTTGGGTCTTGGTGTACTTGCTTGGGCAGCAGCAGAATGGGCAGAGCAAGGGTTAAGTAGTTCAGATATCATGGCGCAGCTTAAAATTCTTAATCAACAGACAGAATTATATTTTATAGTCAATACGCTTGAAAATTTACGTAAAGGAGGACGGATTGGTGGTGCAGCTTCACTAGTTGGAACTTTACTTCAAATAAAGCCGATTCTTTACTTTAATCAAAACGCACAAATCGATGTCTTTGATAAAGTGCGGTCGCGTTCTAAGGCGTGGCAACGGGTACTTGACGAATTAAATCGTGCCTTAGCTTCAGGAAAACGTTACCGTATTTGTGTTATGCACGTTAATATACCTGAAGACGGAGAAACCCTACTTAAAGAACTTAAGGTTCGATTTCCAGAACATGAAGTTCGTTTATTTGAAGCCGGAGCCGTTATTGCTACTCATGTCGGACCTGGAGCATTTGGTCTCACGTTTCACCCTTGGCCTGTTATATAAAACTATCTTTTTTTGCTGAAGTTGCTTGCCTCAGCGTTAAGATTATGATCACTTAGTGAGTTCTATAAGTGCTCACTTTCCCGAAGAGAAAACTGAAAATTTTTAATACCCAGACAAGAACGGAAAAAAGATTCTCTTAAAAAGGAAAACTTAGTTTTCTAACGAATAATAATCTCATAGAGGGTTAAGCACATACGAAATTATGCGTTATTGCATTTTAAATTGACTCAGTAAGGTTTGTTTATTTAATTAGAATATTAAATATATTCTGAAAATTTGATTAATATCCATTTACTATTTGTGAATGTTAACTCATTACCTTATAATTTTAAATTATTCTTGAAAAACTGAAAAATTAGTCAACAAATTTTAAACTTTGGCAGGATTTTTAAAACAAAAAAAGAATAGGTTATATCAAGGGGAGATTAGATTGCAGGAGAAGTCTCATAAATATCAATCTAGAAGGAGTTGAGGCATGTTGAAAATAGCAATCTCTGGTAAAGGTGGGGTTGGTAAAACTACCTTTGCAGCCAATCTTGCTCACTGGCTCTCGCAAAAAGGGATCACTGTTTTAGCAGTGGATGCTGATCCAGATGCCAGCCTTGGGACGATCCTAGGTCTCTCTGAGGACGTTCTCTCAGATCTTAAACCGATCGTCGACATGAAAGAACTTATTGAAGCCAGAATGGGTGGAAGTGGAACTTATTACCCACTTAATCCTCAGGTTGACGATATACTCGATGATTACAGCATTTCAATGGGTACGATTCGTTTTTTCCGGATGGGCAATATCAAAGGGGGAGGAACCTCCTGTTATTGTAAGGAAAATAGTTTTCTTCAAGCCTTGGTCAATTCATTGATTCTTGGAGAACAAGATACTGTGATTTTAGATATGGGGGCAGGGATTGAACAGCTTACTCGTGGTACTGCCTTAGGGGTTGATATTCTAGTCATTGTCACTGAACCCTCTAAAGTTAGTGTCCAAACAGTAAGAGTTATTCAAAAACTGGCGCTTGAGTTGGGAATTCCACGTGTGGTTGTGGTAGGTAATAAAGTACGCAATTCTAAAGATGAAATTTTTCTTAGAGACCACTTTCCTTCAGAACAGCTAATCGGTATTATCCCTTACAGTGACGAGCTGTTGGAAATGTCTATTAATTCAGGCAGTGACGAGTTGCCTGGTGGGTCTCTGGGAGTTATTATTAATACCATTTATCAAAAAATCATCGATGAAGGGAGATGACAGAGGTTTTCGTAAGTAGAGATGTGAGTATTAGTATGAGACGAGATCTTAATAAAGAGGAGGGTGTAATATGCCTAGATATCGGGATTTAACCCATACTGCCCGACCATCCGACGCACCGCGAGTCGTTGACCCTAAGAATCCCATTCGTACTACCGACCCTGGCGCACTTCAAATGTTAAAATTGATTGAGGATAGAAAGATTGAGACGGTTTATGACCGTGTAGTTGCTCAACAACCACAATGTGCCTTTGGATATAAAGGAATATGTTGCCGAATTTGTATTGCTGGTCCCTGTCGTGTGAAAAAAGAGGATGGTCCTGGCAGTCGAGGAATTTGCGGAGCATCCGCTTACACGATTGTCTCTCGTAATCTTGTTCGATATATTGCTGGGGGTACGGCGTCCCACTCTGAGCACGCTCGCCATATTCTTCATACCGCACATGCTTTAGTTGAGGGACATGCCGATGATTATGAAATAAAATCGTCCGCAAAGCTCATGAAATTAGCTCAGGATTTAGGGGTTGCCACTCTAGACCGTGAGGAAAAAGAAATCCTTAGAGATGTAGTAGAGATCGGGTATTCTGATTTCGGTCGTTACCAAGATCGACCACTGGCCTTTTTGGATGCTTTTTTGACAGAGGGACGACGCAGAAAGTTTAAACACACCAACATTATGCCAAGAGCTATTGACGGTACTGTCACAGAACTTTTAGCTCAAACGGCCATGGGCGTTGACAGCGATCCAGTAAATATCATTTTTGGTGGACTTAAAGCTGCTCTCGCCGACTTAGGTGGAGAATATATCGGCACAACGCTGAGTGACGTTTTGTTTGGCATCCCTGAACCCATCGTCTCTGAAGCCAATCTGGGAGTAATTAACCCGAAAATGGTTAATATTGCTGTTCACGGACACAATCCAGTGTTGAGTGAAATGGTCGTTGCTGCTGCCCGGAAAATGAAAGCGGAAGCCGAGAAAGTTGGAGCTGAGGGAATCAATATCGTGGGAATCTGCTGTACTGGTAATGAGCTGTTGATGCGTGAAGGCGTCTATCTGGCAACTTCTTCAGCATCCCAAGAAATGGCGATTATGACGGGTGCTTTAGATGCGATGGTGGTTGATATTCAGTGTATTTATCCCTCCGTGCAAACCGTGGCTGAATGTTTCCATACTAAAGTTGTAACAACCGAAGCTATTATGAAGATCCCCAACGCTCAACACATCTCCTTCAATACGGAAACAGCTATGGAAGATGCCAAAAAGCTAATTGCTATAGCTATTGAAGCTTATAAACATAGGGATCCTAAGAAGATTTCTATTCCTACTGAACGTCATAAGCTTGTTGCTGGCTTCAGCTTGGAAGCATTGAAGGAAATCTTCTCAAAAATTAACCCTGATCGACCGATCTCAGTACTAACGGATGCTATTCAGAGTGGACAGATTAAAGGGGTCGCTCTCATGGCTGGTTGTAACAATCTCAAACGATTACAAGACGAGTCCCATATTACAGTTTTAAAAGAACTCGTCAAAAATGACGTTTTTGTAATTGCCACTGGCTGTTCCTCGGGCGCCTTTGCAAAATTTGGACTCATGTCTCCGTTGGCAGTGGATACCTATGCTGGCGAAGGTCTTAAATCCTTCATTCAAACATTAGAAGCTGCAAATCCAGAATTATCAACAGGTTTACCGTTAGTCTTCCATGTTGGCTCCTGTGTCGATAACAGCCGCGGGATCGATTTAGCCATGGCTATGGCTAATGAACTCGGTGTCGATGTACCAAAAGTTCCTTTTGTGGCATCTGCTCCAGAAGCTATGCATGAAAAGGCAGTCGCTATCGGAAGTTGGGCAGTGACAATGGGACTACCAGTCCATGTTGGCTCCATGCCTCCCGTTGAAGGAAGCGACCTTGTCTATGGTATTACGACTCAAATCGCTCATGACGTCTTTGGCGGAAACTTTATCTTTGAAGTTGATCCAGTGCTTGGCGCTCAAAAGCTTATCAATGCTCTAGAATATAGAACTTGGAAGCTAAATGTTCATCAAAAGACTGCGGAAAAAAATAATACGGCAATAGCCCAAGGTTGGTAAGAAAGGAGGAATGTTTATGTCTATGGAGGAAATTTACGCAGACGCAATTAAGGACCCCAGCAATCAACCCAAAAAACTCTTGCGTAGAGTTTACGATGGCACCATAATTGCTATGACTTATGCAGAAATCCTATTAAATCGGGCTCTTAAAGACTTTGGAAGCGAGCAAATTATTGGTTATCCGGATACCGCTTATCATCTACCAGTTATCGCCTGTCTTTCTGGTGAAAAGGTTACTAAACTGGGTGAGTTAGTTCCAATTTTAAATCGCATGCGTAGTCAAATTCGTACAGATCTTACCTTTGATAACGCCAGGCTTTGGGGTGAATCCGTCCTTTATGCCGCGGAAGTCATTGAGACCCTTAATTATCTACGGGGGGAAGAACCCAAAGTTAAACCTTGGACTGGATTCTTAGGTGACCCGATTGTACGGAAACACGGGATTAAAATGGTTGACTGGACAATTCCTGGTGTTGCTGTTATTCTCGGTCGTGCCAAAGACTCTCAAGCTGCCAAGAAAATCGTCGATAATCTGATGGGTAAAGGCTTTATGATCTTCCTTTGCGATGAGATCATCGAACAATTGCTTGAAGAAAACGTTAAAATTGGGGAAGACTATATAGCGTTCCCACTAGGAAACTTTACTCAAATTATTCATGCTGTGAACTATGCGTTCCGTGCAGGACTCGCTTTCGGTGGAATTCCAGCTGGAGAACGAGAAAATCATCGTGATTATCAGCGTCGTCGGATTCGGGCTTTCGTTTTAAATTTTGGTGAGTTAGATGATGTTAAACTAGCTGCTTCAATGGGCGCAATTTTCATGGGCTTCCCAGTCTTTACGGATCAGGTACTCAGTGATGATATGCAAATCCCTGATTGGTACATTTCTGAGCCTGATTATGAGAAGATCGTTCCGTTGGCAATGGAAGTTCGCGGAATTAAATTAACCAACATTGAAATTCCAATTCCGGTAAACTTCGGTCCTGCTTTTGAGGGAGAATCCATCCGCAAAGCAGAAACCTACGTGGAATTCGGTGGTGGACGTTCTACCGCCTTTGAACTTGTACAGTCAGTTGGCCCTGATGAAGTCGTTGACGGTCAGGTCACGGTTATTGGGCCTGAAATCGATAGTGTTCCAGAAGGGTCCAGACTCCCCTTGGGAATCAAGATTGACATATACGGACGTAAGATGCAGGACGATTTTGAAGGAGTTTTGGAGCGTCGAATCCATTACTTTGCCAACTATGGAGAGGGTGTCTGGCACGTTGCTCAGCGTGATTTGTGCTGGGTACGGATTTCCAAAGATGCTAGAGCGAAAGGTTTCTTAATTAAGCACCTAGGTGAACTCCTGTTGGCGAAGTTAAAACAAGAATTCCCAGCCATCGTTGACCGTGTTCAAGTAACTCTTATTACTGACCAGGTCGCAGTTGAGGAAGGTCTCGTCAAAGCACGCGAACGATATCGTGCTCGTGACGATCGGATGAGGAGCTTAACAGATGAGTCTGTCGAAGACTTCTATTCCTGTTTACTTTGTCAATCCTTTGCACCAAACCATGTTTGTATTGTTACCCCTGAACGGGTTGGCTTGTGCGGTGCAGTGAGCTGGTTAGATGCCAAGGCGTCTTATGAGATCTCACCTAACGGACCAAACCAACCTATTCCTAAAGGGCCAGCAATTGATGAGTTAAAAGGTATGTGGCAAAGTACAAACGACTATTTATTTAAGGCTTCGAACAACACCTTAGAAGAGGTTAATCTCTATACTCTCATGGATAAACCCATGACCTCTTGCGGTTGCTTTGAGGCTATCATGGCCATCGTTCCTGAAGCAAATGGTCTCATGCTGACGACTCGTGAACATTCAGGAATGACCCCTTGCGGTATGACATTCTCCTCACTAGCAGGAACCTGCGGTGGTGGAATGCAAACTCCAGGATTCATGGGAATTGGCAGAACTTATCTACTCAGTAAAAAATTCATTCCTGCTGACGGTGGACTTGCGCGTATCGTCTGGATGCCAAAAGAACTCAAAGAATTTTTGCGTGAGGACTTTATTCAACGATCCATCGATGAAGGTTTAGGAGCAGACTTCATAGACAAGATTGCGGACGAGTCTGTCGGCACCACTGTAGAGGAAATCGTACCCTTCCTTGAGGAAAATGGACATCCTTGCTTTGCCCTTGAATCACTAATGTAATTGACCCACTAGACGACAAGGCCCTAACGGTACATCTCCAAGGGCCTTGCCAGTCTGTATTATTGGCCTATATCGATTAGAAAGGGGATTTAAAATGGCTCTTACAGGTTTAGAAATCTATAAACAACTACCCAAGAAAAACTGCGGAGAATGTGGCGTACCAACTTGCCTAGCCTTTGCTATGGCATTAGCTTCAGGAAAAGCAGCTCTAGACGCTTGCCCGTATGTGACTGATGCTTCCCGAGAGAATTTGGATTCGGCTGCTGCCCCTCCAATCAAAGCCATAAAATTTGGTAAAGAGTCTGTTCTCGGAGATGAAACAGTCCTTTTCCGTCATGATAAGACGTTTTATCACCCAACCACGTTGCTAATTCAGGTCTCTGATACCCTAAATGATGAGGAATTGAATGCTAAAATCGCAGAGATCAAGGGCTTAGAATTCGAGCGTGTTGGTCTCCAATACACCATAGATGGAGTGGCTATAATACATGAATCGGGAGACGCTGCCCGTTTTGCTAAGGTAGCTGCTACTGTAGCTGAAGCAACAGAAAAATCATTGCTCTTGTTAAGCAGTGATGCTGGAGCTTTGAAAGTTGCCCTTGAGCCGTTGGCATCCCGTAAACCCCTAATCGGAGCGGCAACTGCTGATAATTATGAAGCTATGGTCAACCTGGCTAAAGATAACTCCGTTCCTGTTATTATTAAGGCAGATGGCTTGAATGCTCTCGAAGAACTCGTCGTTAAAGCTACAGCCTTGGGCTATAAAGAATTCGTCTTAGATCCTGGTGCCAGGACTCCAGTCCAGACTTTAGCAAATCTTACCCATATACGACGTTTAGCTATTAAGAAAAAATTCCGGCCCTTCGGCTATCCAGTCATTGCTTTCACAAGCAATACAGAGCCAATGGAAGAAGTCATGGAGGCCACTGTTTATGTGGCTAAATATGCCAGCGCTGTTGTCTTGAAAACCAGCAAGAAGGCTCACGTTTTACCACTTATGACCTTAAGACAGAACATATATACTGATCCGCAGAAACCGATTCAAGTTGAGCCTAAACTGCATTCTGTAGGGAATGTCAATGAGAACTCACCATTTTACATTACGACAAACTTCTCCTTAACCTACTATAGTGTCGAAGGTGAAGTAGAAACCTCCAAGATTCCAAGCTACATTCTACCGATCGATACTGACGGAACCTCTGTTCTCACAGCTTATGCTGCTGGTAAATTTGAACCAGAGAAAATCGTCGAAGCGATGGTGGCTTGTGGTATTGCCGATAAGGTAAAACACCGTAATGTTATTATTCCAGGCTATGTTGCTGTTATTTCAGGTAAACTTTCTGAACTATCTGGCTGGAAAGCAGTTGTAGGACCACGGGAGTCTAGCGGAATTGTTTCTTTCTCGAAATCCTTAACTTAATTTTTAGTGCTAGATACCATGATGCAATGCTGAGATCTGATTGATGTTTTCTATACAAAATATAATGATTAGTGGGATTTCTGGTGAAGTAAGGAAGTGAAAGCGATGTCCCAATTTCAAGTAAAGTTTATGCCCGAGAACCGAGTTGTTGAAGTACCTGATGGTACATCCTTGCTCAATGCAGCCGCTAAAGCGGAAATATTCATTAAATCTGGATGCGGTGGTAAGGGGACTTGTGGAGCCTGTAAAGTTGTCGTTTTAAGTGGGGATCCCACAGTAAGTGGAACCGGAAATTTGACACCTGAACAACTTTCTAAAGGGGTACGACTTGCCTGCAAAACCTTGGTCCAAGGGGATATGGCAATTGAAGTGCCTCCAGAATCAAGGTTACAAGAACATCAAGTTTTAATGGGGGATGTCCAAAAAGGGTTCTTACAGGAAAGCGAACAAGATTTACTCGAAAAATTCGGGCATCATCCCTTAGCAATCAAGCACAGGATTTCACTTTCCAAACCAACCTTGACAGAAAACTCCAGTGATTGGGCTCGTCTGAGTATAGAACTCCGTCGAGTATTGAAAACGGGAGATAAACCCATTCATATTCCCTTATCCGTTCTCAAACATCTGCCAGAGTCACTCCGTAAAGCAAATTGGGATGTATCCATCACTCTGACTGATACTAACGCTGGATTTACGGTTACACACCTTGAAGCCGGAAATGATGTTCCTCCTTATGGGCTTGCAATTGATATTGGTACCACAACCGTTGTCGTTTACCTCGTCAATCTCTTAACGGGAGAGATTGTCGATCAACAGGGTACTTACAACAAACAAGCGAAGTTTGGGGATGACGTTATATCCCGTATCGTGTTTGCCGTTGAAAACGAGCAAAACTTACAAGAGATTAGAAACGCTGTAGTCGATACCATCAATGGCCTTCTCGACAAGATTCTAACGCGCCAGTCTTTGAGTAAAACGAATATCTCTAGCGCCATGGTAGCCGGAAATACGACTATGACACAGTTGTTCTTAGGTATTGATCCACGCTATATACGATTAGAGCCTTATATTCCAACAATGACAACTGTTCCATCTATCCCTGCTCGAGAAATTGGGCTTCATATGTTACCTGAGGCCTTGGTGCATTGTTATCCTTCGGTAGCGAGTTATGTCGGTGGAGATATTGTTGCTGGAACACTTGTCACGGATTTGGCCAATGGGGAAGACATTATCCTCTTTATCGATATTGGGACAAATGGAGAAATTGTACTCGGAAACCAGGATTGGCTTGTTGCTTGCGCTTGTTCTGCAGGTCCGAGCTTTGAAGGTGGCGGTATTACCTTTGGTATGCGAGCTATGCCTGGTGCGATTGAGCGGATTATCATTGATCCCCAATCGTTGGATGTATCCCTGAAGGTGATCAATAACCAAACTCCTGTAGGAATATGCGGATCGGGGCTTGTGGATTGTATAGCCAAACTACTCAGTGCCGGTATTATCGACCGCGCTGGGAATTTCCAGATAGGGCATAAATCAGGCTCGGAACGATTACGGGCCACTACCGACGATAAAGAATTTGTCCTAGCTTGGGCTCATCAAGCCGGTGGGGAAAAAGATGTGGTTATCACTGAAAACGATGTCAAGAATGTTATTCGTGCCAAAGGGGCGATTTACGCTGGAATCCGATCCTTATTAAACATGGTTGCAGTGGATCTTGAAATGATTAGCAGAATTGTCATTGCTGGCGGTTTTGGAAATTACCTTAATATTCATGATTCCGTTCAAATAGGCCTGCTTCCAGATCTTGAGCCAGACCAGTTTGTGTTTATTGGCAACGCTTCCGTTAAAGGTGCGCGTCTTGCCTTACTTTCTCAGAACGCCTGGCGTGAAGCAGAAGAATTGGGACGAAAAATGACCTATGTTGAGCTTTCAGTTGGAGCAACCTATATGGACGAATACATGGCAGCCTTGTTTTTACCCCATACGGATATCTCCCTATTTCCATCTTTTCAATAACTATTATTATGGAGGTCACTTATGTCTAAATATATAGCAGTTGCAGGTAAAGGTGGAGTAGGAAAAACCACATTCACCGCTTTATTGTTAAGGCAAATGGTTCATCGCAAACAAGGGACTTCAATCCTCGCAGTCGATGCAGATCCCAATGCAAATCTTGGCGAAGCTTTGGGCCTATCTGTCACGTCGACGATCTCAGAATTGCTTGAACAAAGTAAGGATCCCAAAGCAATTCCTCAGGGAATGCCCAAAAACATCTTTATCGAATACAAACTCCAACAATCATTAGTCGAGTCAAAAGAAATTGATCTACTAGTTATGGGAGGCCCACAAGGAGCAGGGTGTTATTGCTATCCTAATGATCTCTTGCGCAAACATCTTGAGAACATAGGAGAGAACTATGACTTTGTGGCCGTAGATTCTGAAGCTGGTTTGGAACATATCAGTCGACGAACTATCCCCCATATCGAGACCATGTTTGTGATCAGTGATTCTTCTGCACGAGGTATTCGTTCGGCAGGACGGGTCCACGATCTGATACGAGGACTAAAGTCTGCAGTACAAACCATCTACTTAATTGTCACAAAGACAACCGAAGGTAGCTTGGAATCCTTGAGTGAAGAAATCAAACGAACAGGTCTCACTTTGATCGGAGATATTCCGTTAGATCCATTAGTTGTGGAATATGACTTGGCAGGTAAACCATTATATGATTTGCCTGATGATGCCGTCTCGGTAAAGGCTGTGGAAAGCATTCTGAACCGTGCCGGAATCTTTAACTAGAAAGGAGAGAAGTTCATGTCCGTAACATTAGTGAAAGAAAAGTATTCCAGTAAAGTTGGAGAGGTAGTCCTAGGCGCAACTGCTGAACAGGGAGGAACAAGAACCTCCATAATTACAGTTGGAGGAGATAGTGCCTTACCTTTTCTCCATTTTGAAGGAGAAATGAAGAACCGTCCAGTGATCGCCATGGAGGTCACTGATGTCGTCCCAACTTGGAGCGATATCATTACATGCCAAATTGGAGATGTCGTCAATAATCCAGCAGCTTGGGCGAAAAAATGTGTCGACGAATTTGGCGCAGATCTCATTTATTTGAAACTTAACGGTGCAGACCCTGAAGGAGAAAACCGTTCGCCTGAAGATTGTGCTCGTATCGTAAAAGAAGTCTTAGCAGCTGTGGGGGTTCCCCTTATTGTTGAAGGTTGCGACGACTCTGAAAAAAATAACGAAATAATGACGGTTATCGCAGAAGCTGCAACCGGAGAAAATCTTCTGATCGGTATTGCTGAACAGGATAACTATAAGTCCATTGCAGCAGCTGCCATGGTTCACAAACACACGTTGATTGCGCGTTCCCCACTTGATATTAATATCTGTAAACAACTCAATATTTTAATCCATGAAATGGGATTACCACTCAACAAAATCGTCATCGACCCTACAGTGGCTGGTCTTGGATTCGGTATTGAATATGTTTATTCTATCATGGAGCGGGCACGTCTCGGAGCCTTAGCCGGTGACAAAATGCTTTCCATGCCCATTATTTGTACTGTTGGTTATGAAGCCAATCGCTGCAAAGAAGCCTATGCATCAGTCGAAGAGTTTCCTGGCTGGGGCGATCTTGAAGACCGTGGATTGCTTTGGGAGGCCGTAACCGCTTCCGGAGTACTACAAGTCGGTGCTAGTATCCTTGTTATGCGTAACCCTGCAGCAGTAAAGGTAGTCCAGAAGAATATTGCTGACATGTTCAACCAATAGGTCATCATTAAACTTCAGATGGAGTTAAAACTCCATCTGAAGTAAGTTACATTTATCCGTGAAAATCACTTCCCCATAGTTTAATTTTTTTATTTTATTAATATGAAAGGACGTGACCGAATGCTTATTTTTGGCGAACGGATTAACGGGATGTTTACTGATATTGGAGAAGCACTTCGCAATAAGGATCCAAAACCACTCCAATACTGGGCAGTGAAGCAACAAGAAGGAGGAGCTCACTACCTTGACGTAAACTCGGGTCCAGCTATTCCCACGGAAGAGCGAGTCGCAGCTTATGAGTGGATGGTTAATGTCATTCAAGAAGTATCTGAATTGCCACTCGTTTTAGACTCTACAAACTATAACGCTATTGAAGCCGGCTTGAAAGTTTGTAAACGCCCTGCGATTATTAACTCTTGCCCTGCAGAACAAGTCAAAATCGAGCGTGTTTTCCCGATGGCGATTCAATATAACGCGGGTATTATTGGTTTGACCATGGACAAGAAAGGTATTCCTAAAGACGCTGAAAACCGGGTAGCCTTTGCTATGGAATTAGTAGCAGCTGCAGATGAATACGGCGTGCCAATGGAAGATCTATATATTGACCCATTGATTCTACCTGTTAACGTGGCTCAGGAGCATGCGCCTGAAGTTTTAGAATCCTTACGTCAGGTAAAAATGTTAGCAAACCCAGCACCACGAACAGTTCTTGGCTTATCCAATGTTTCGCAGAAATCACCGGATCGCAATTTGATCAATCGGACGTACATGGCCATGGCTATTGCCTCTGGACTTGATGCAGCCATTATGGATGCTAATGATGATGACCTCGTTGACGTAGCAGCTACCTGTCAGATCCTTCTAAATAGGAGCGTCTATGCTGATTCCTATTTGAAAGTTTTCAGAGCACGCTAATTTGCTTAAGATTTGTTCAAGAGAAGCCAATTTTTAATTAGTTAAGTTCCTCGTAATTTATAGAATTTGTTAAGCTCCTCAGAGTTAATTCTGAGGAGCTTAACAATTCCAGAATAATTTATATGACATTTTCGTTTGCTATTCATACCCAACAGAAAACAAGCATAGCTATCAAGAGATATAATCTATCTGGAGGTGTAAACTTGGAGACTATTTTTCATCATGATCCACGAATTGAAGAATGGGTTAACCAAATTACCGAAAAAATTTTTACTGTATGTTTACTATCAGGAGTAGATTCAGATGCGGAATTTCAACAGGGTAGTTTGATTGTTACGAAAATAGCATCAGTATTATTGGGTTTATCTACCTTTCCTTCAGAATATTTAGAAGATGGATTGAGACAACTACTTGAACAGCAACTTCCTGACGCACGTGTGATTAATAACTTTCCTACGTTTCGTGATACGATGAACAGGATGCTACACGAAGGAATTTCGAAGGTGATGGAATCCCATAAGATAGCGGCCGAAAAAATAAGAGAAGAAGTTACCGAAGAAGTTACAGAAGAAGCTACTGAGGAAGTTACAGAAGAAGTCGTAGAAGTAGTAGCAGAAAAAACTACTGAGGAAGACGGAGAAGAGGTTATAATATCTAATGATAGTGCAGAAGGAGAACTTAAGGTCACTCTCAGTGAAGCGGTTATAGAGGATGAGGATGTTAGCGGTTTAATTTCAGAAACTAAAGCTACCCCTAATAAGGAACTTAAACCAACACACACCCAATTCCAATCGAATGGATTGATGAGCACTCCACAAGTTTATGAGCAGGCGGAACGTCTCAAACATGTCCTAAGTTTTACTTTTGCAAACAAAAAAGTAACTTGGAATTCCAAGCTAATGGGTCAGACATTTTTAGCCCAAGTTGAGGATACTCTGATTTGTCTACAGGATCCTTACCAGCCTTTTGATATGCAGATTTATATTAAGGAAGGTTGGAAAGTCGTCCTATGCACTACAGAAGATCTTAAATTTCCTCGTAGATTAGAGAGAAAAATACGACAATGTCAGCGTTTAGGAAAAAGGTCCTAACTTTAGTAACAATCTTGTATATTTCTTGCGAAGAAGTAGGAAATACTATTTCAGTGTCGAATTAAGTTATAGTAGAGAAGGTTTAGGCATTAATCTAGATTGAAATGAGGAATAGTTTTGTTGGATCAGTTGGGAGAAATATTAAAGAAAACATTATCAGCGATTGAAACAGGAAAAGAAGAAATTTTCTTCATCGCTGAAACGTCACGGACTGAGACTACTCGACTGATTAATGAACTCTCTCAGCTAAAAATTAACATTGCAGAAGTGATTTCCCAAGTGGACAGTCAAGAAAAAATTGATCGGCGCATGCGTCATAAACTGATGGAAGTAAATCGTGCGCATCACATACACACCCAAGAAGAAATGATCGAGACTTATGCAGAAGCAAAAGATGCACAGGTAAAATTACAACTCTTGCAGCATAAGGAAGTTCAATTGCGTAAACGCAGAGATGATCTTGAACGATCCCTTCGTCAGATGCAAGCAACAATCGAGCGTGCTCAAAATTTGATGACTCAGGTGGGAATGGCAATCAGCTTATTACAAGGTGGTTTAGCTGAGGCCCTTCATACCCAGACCAACGAACAACGGTTTGAGATGGGTTTACGTGTAATTAGAGCACAGGAGGAAGAACGCCGACGAGTGGCGAGAGAAATTCATGATGGACCTGCTCAAACCCTCGCGAATATCGTTTTGCGTTTGGAAATTGCCGAAAAGTTACTTGAGTTAGATCCTAGCCGAGTCAAAGCCGAGCTAATGGACCTGAAAAATTTAGTGCGGGCAAATCTCCAAGATATAAGAAGAATAATTTTCGATCTTCGACCGATGGCTTTGGATGACTTAGGAATTGTACCAGCTATTTCGAAATACCTAGACAATTTCCAGGAAAATTATGGGATTAACTGTAAGCTGCGGATTGAGGGACGTGAAAAACGACTTCTTCCGGCTATGGAAGTTGCCCTTTTTCGTTTAGTTCAAGAAGGAATGACCAATGTTGCAAAACATGCCTGCTCGCCTAAGGTCGAAGTATGGCTTATATATCGAGAGGATTGGATGATTGCGCGGATTCATGATTATGGCAAAGGGTTTGAGGTCAAATCTGCGATGAATGCACCCGGTGAACATTTTGGACTTGTCGGAATGCGCGAACGAGTAGAAATGTTCTCAGGGCGTTTTTCTATCCAATCTACTTTAGGGAAGGGGACTTTAATCGAATTGTCAATTCCATCGAATCAGGAGGAGGTACGACAACTTGATACAGATCGTGATTGCCGATGATCACCCCCTGTTAAGAGAGGGACTACGTCGCATACTAGAATTTGAAGAAGGAATCGAAGTCGTTGCCGAAGTAGGGGATGGACAAGGTGCCATTAATGTCGCACGAAAGATGAAATTCGATATCTTATTAATGGATCTTAATATGCCTGTGGTGAATGGCTTAGAAGCTGGGCGTGTCATCCGTCGTGAATACCCGGATATTGGAATATTGGTTCTCACTGTTGATGATTCTGATGAGAAAATATTTCAAGTTCTTCAAATTGGTGTTGCAGGCTATCTTTTAAAAGACGTGGATTCTAAAACATTAATTCACTCAATTCGCAAGGTATATTCCGGTGAACCCATCTTATCTCCTGCTGTTACGGGTAAGTTAATGGGGCAATTGAGTCATCCGAGCCCCGTGAAAGACACTTGTGGACTCAGTGATCGAGAGATGGAAATTCTCCACTATGTTGTACAAGGATCATCTAACCGTGAGATTGGTACCTCATTATTTATTAGTGAAAAGACCGTAAAGAACCATTTATCCAGCATTTACCGAAAATTAGCGGTAGAAGACCGCACCCAAGCCGCTTTAAAAGCTGTTAAGCTTAAGTTTTTCCTGCTTGATTAAAAATCCTAGGCATTAATTATATTGCGAATCTTCAGACAAACAGGTAAAATATTATAAGGAAGTCGTTTAAACTCAAATCACAAACAATATAGAGTGAACTGCTATGCATAGAATTAATAGTTATTTTATAAGCGTCTATGAAGCATTTTCTATTCTAATTCAGATTAGAAAAGCTTTGCGAGGCGCTATTTTTTGGAGGATTGATTTGATGAAAATTAGTTTTTTCGGCGCTGCACAAGTTGTCACGGGTTCATCCTTTCTTGTCGAATCAGGCGAATCACGCATCCTAATTGATTGTGGAATGTTTCAAGGCTCTAAGGCACTCAAAGAGTTAAATTACAATGAATTCCCCTATAATCCCGCGAGCATTGATGCAGTTATTTTAACTCATGCCCATACTGATCATGCTGGGATGCTTCCAAAACTTATTAAAGCCGGATTTAAAGGTACAATTTGGGCAACCCCTGAAACCATAAAATTATGTTCTATCATGCTTCCAGATAGTGGGCATATTCAAGAAATGGAAGTTGAACGCAAGAATCGTAAGCGTTTAAGAGCAGGACTTCAACCCTTAAATCCAATCTATACCGTCCAAGATGCCATTGATACTATATCGTACTTTAAGGCAACCTCTTATCAACAACTCGTTGACTTAGTTCCAACCTTGTCGTTCAAATTTTCTGATGCTGGACATATTTTGGGTGCGGCACATGTTTCACTCTATGTTAAAGAACAAGACTTCACAAAAACTATTGTTTTTTCTGGAGACATAGGAAATAGTAACCAACCTTATGTTGAAGATCCAAGCATTATCAATGAAGCAGATATTGTCATAATGGAAACTACTTATGGGAATCGACTCCACTCCGAAAAGTCAGAAAATAATCAAACTATTGACCGTATGGAGCAACTTGCAGAAACCATTCGTTCAACTCATGAAGCTGGAGGGAATTTGATTATTCCTGCCTTTGCAATTGAACGTACCCAAGATTTACTTTTTTATCTCCGAAAGTTGCAAAACGAGCAGCGCATACCTACTTTACCAGTTTATATTGACAGTCCTTTAGCCATCGCAGCAACAAAGATATTCCAAGAAAACACAGCCCATTTTGATCAAGAAACACAAGACCTGATTAAGCAGGGTAGTAATCCCTTGAAAATGCCAAATGTTCATTTCAGTCAGACCGCTGCAGATTCAATGGCTCTAAATAAGATTGAAAAAGGAGCCATTATTATTGCGGCTAGCGGTATGGCTGACGCAGGACGGATTAAACATCATCTCAAACACAACCTTTGGCGTGAGAACGCTACCGTATTATTTGTAGGGTATCAGGCCCAAGGAACGCTAGGTCGTCTGCTTTCAGATGGCGCAGAGATCGTAACCATACATGGAGAGAAGGTAGCGGTCAAAGCACGTATCAGTCATATGGATGGCCTTTCGGCGCATGCGGACCAAGGAGAATTGCTGGATTGGCTTTCTAATTCACAAAAAAAAGCTGAACAAATTATTCTGGTTCATGGAGAGTTAGAATCCCAAACTATTTTTGCTGAGAAAATACTACAATTGTTCGAGAAGAAACCCATTATTCCCCAACTAGGAGAAATGATTGAGTTCTTGCCCGATCAGATCATTCTTCATCCTACTCCAAAAGCTTGGTTAAGATCAGAGCCTCAGGGCATTACCGAGGAAAAAAGACGTGTTGCATATGAACAAGAATTTACTAAATCAACCCAACCTTCTGTTCAACAAAGTTACCCACGAGACCACAAGTCGAAAACAGGCCTTTCTCGCACACATGTTAACAGGGCATATGTACGGCTTAGGAACCATCTTAAACAGCTTATTGATGAAGGGCAACGAACCCGTGATTATGAAAAGGTTGTCAACCTCCTTGATAGCATGACCCGATGGCTTGAAGAACAACGTAAAACACGACACTAAAGAATTAAGGGTGTTAAAGCCAGGCATATTCCGATGTTTGGCGTTTTATACCAGCTAAGAAGCGGAGGGTTTCCTCACGTCGCTTTACGGCTAAACGTTTGCCAGCTTTTGTGGAGACTTTGTTAGGAAGAGCATCTGCAAAGAGGCGAGCTCTTTCGATGGCATCTTCAGGGGTTTGGACTAATTCATCTTGCCCGACCAAACTAAATAAACGCATTAAGCCTATGTTGCCTAAATTATCTAAAATATCAGATTCGCGTAAGTAGACTGCTTCGTCACTCCGACCAGGTTCCGAATAATACATGTGGTTTTCTATGGCGTCTAAAACTATTGGTAATTTGATCGGAGTGAACATCATTTGTTGCAAGATATTTGCAGCAACCCCTTTGGAACGTAAAGCGTGGTCAATATTCTTTAGGGCATAAACAGGGTATTTTCCTGTGTCATGTAGCATAGCAGCCGTATAAAGAACTTCATCATCAAGTGATAAGTGACTTGAAAGTTCTTTGGACAGATGATATACTCTGAAACAATGTTTAACTCCCCAAGCTGAGTGAGCTCCTGATTTATCGACGATTTGTATAAGTTGTTGTTGAAAGTCCATGTATTTTCCTCCTTTATTCGTATGCCAA
The DNA here is from genome assembly GCF_054657535.1 of Desulfosporosinus burensis. Taxonomy (NCBI): domain Bacteria; kingdom Bacillati; phylum Bacillota; class Clostridia; order Eubacteriales; family Desulfitobacteriaceae; genus Desulfosporosinus; species Desulfosporosinus burensis. The sequence goes on along the minus strand of NZ_BAAHYN010000001.1, from coordinate 399,716 downwards.
CTATATACGCCAAAGGACTAGCATTATCCTTCCATAAAATGGCATTTATATTAAGAGGTATTCACTGTTTTTTGTCAAAATAAAGAAGAGAACAGTCAATTTTTCCGCGATTCAATCTTATAAACAGACATATTGCACAATAAGAGAATTATCTTCTTATCATATTTTTGAACGGTACATGGGGAGTGACGTAAATGAATAAGGTTAGTGTTTATGGGAGCTTTACACAAGCTCTTTTCTTTTCAGGTAACGTTTCAATTCCAAAATATCTCTTAACTCATTATAAAGAAATTGGCTTGAATGATCTTGAGATGATGATTTTGATTCAGATTCTCTGCGAAGCAGAATCAAATCCTTATCCCTCAATCGCTACTTTAACGGGTCGAATGACTGCGTCTTCCTCCAATATTGAGGAGAGTTTGGGTCAGTTGGTGGAACGAAAATTGCTAACGATTGAAAGGTACTGGAATCCGAGCGAATCAAAGTGGAGTAACAGTTATAGTTTGGTTGGTCTGATAGAGGAACTTGCTGAGCTATGGGCGATAGAACGTTCTCAACAGTTGGAGGAAGAACGTACACTTAAACAAACTCATACTACCCCCCAGTTAATATCTCCGCCAATTAACTTGCCTATGGAAAATTTAGTTCGTACATTTGAACAGGAGCTAGGTCGACCGCTAACTCAAATAGAATGTCAAAACCTTGAACGTTGGTTGTCGTCCCATTTTTCAGAAGAGTTGATTATTGAAGCCTTAAGAAGAGGCGTGAGCGCCGGTATACGAAACTTTCGCTATTTAGACTCGATACTTCGGGAATGGGAAAAAAAGGGTTTAAAAACGCGTGCTGAGATAGAAACCGAAGATGCGTATTTTCAGGCTCGTCAGGATAAAAAGAATACCAAGCCTAAGAGTCAGACCCGCAAAACAACTCCTAATAAATATGAGAACTTTTATCTTTAAAACAATGTAAGGTTTTTTGTGAATATTGAGGAGGATATCTAATATGAGAAGTGTTAAAGATATCTTAAATAGTACGGGCATCACTAATAAAGCACTCAAGGCCGATTTAGAAAGGGATGTACCGGCGCCGATTCCTACTAAAACGTTCGAGTGTTCTATTTGCCAAGATCGAGGTATCTTTCTTGAAGGGGATTTAGCTTATCCATGTGATTGTATGAAGACGAAAAAACGGGAAAATCAGTTCCGCCATGCGAGGATCTCGAGGGAATTAATGAAATGTCGTTTTGAAAAATTCAGATTCGATTATTATACACAGGAAATTGAAGATCAAACACATCGAGAAGGTGCTACCAGGGCGTTCAATGCTTCTCAACGGTTTGTTGAAGATTGCCTTCAGAATCCCCACGGTCTAGGAATAATGTTTACTGGTCCAGTTGGATCAGGGAAAACATTTCTTGCCGCAGCCATAGCCAATAAGCTCATAGAATCTAAATTACAAGTCCTTTTTTTGATTGTTCCTGATCTGTTGGATGAGTTAAGAGCAACCTACAAGTCTGAGATTAATGAGCTAGATTTACTAGATACTGCCCGCACAATTCCCATCCTTATCCTTGATGACTTAGGTGCTCATAATTATACGGATTGGACCCGGAATAGACTTTATTCAATCATTAATTATCGGATGAATGAACAACTTCCCACAGTGATTACTTCAAATCTTTCACTCGATGAAATGGAGGAGTATATAGGGGTTCGAACAACATCACGAATTATTCAGTGTTCAAGAATTTTCCGCTTAACTGTCCACAATGATATCCGTCTTCAGATTTATCAAGAACGAGAAAGAAAAACTAAGTGAACTCGTTCAGCTAAAGCTGAACATTGAGACTTCGGTGGGGGACTCTACCCCCACCGAAGCAAAATAAGGAACACCCACTTATAGAAGTGGGTGTCTTCATTGAATTTGATAAAAATATTTTCCAAACCTATGCATGTCTACTGAGAGACATGCATAGGTTTTTTTAAAGATTAAAATTAATAGATATAGGAGGTGTTCAAGCTTGTCAAAAATCATTACGATTAACCGCAAATACATCGTCATGGTCGCTAGCGTTCTTGTAATCTGTCTCATTGGATTTGCAGGATTTTCATTCTGGCAAAATTCAGAGGCAAGTGCTACTAAGAACAATGGGATTCCGGAGATCAAAATGCTTGGGGTGACCGTGGAACCAGCTTCAGTAGTTAAGGATCTCACTTATGGCAGTGTAACTTTAAAAGGGGCACAAGTAATTACCACCAAATCATTTGATCTTATCGCTACAGTCCAGAACACATCGGCTAAAAAAATGACGAACATTCCAGTGGAATTGCAAGTAACTTTGGTTGGGGATAACACTAAGAAAGTAACCTCTCCAGGAAACTTACCATCGTTAGAACCAGGCGCCATGGCCCGCGTCGCTTTTCGTCAAATTAATGTCTTAGGTGATGCATTAGGAAAGAGTTCAACAAACGGGCAGCATTTAGTAACCTTGAGAATTAATCCTAACCCTGAAGGGGGAGTAGAACAAGCTACAGAAGCAAGTTTTCGCTTCAATGTTGATACGACGGTCAAAGTGCCTACCACTGTCAAGAAACAATAATATATTAAGAAAATAAGTGCTAAGCTTAGCACTTATTTTTGTTGGTGTGCCACGCATAAGTATTGCTCATTTTGCAGATCGACTGGAGAATTTATCCATGCCTTCACTTTAGTGCAAAGAGGCAGAAATTAAGGAGCATCAAGTTCTTAATTTCTCACCTGTGTTCTGGATTATTTGGCAGACCACAACAAAAACTGACCATATGTTGCAAATGCACAATCCTAAGTTGAGCTATAAATCGAAGGTACACGAAGTACCCGTATTCCATATATTGTAATGAAGGGGGGTGAAAATGTCCGGTAGTCAGCCAAGAGGCCTTAAAGGGGAACCCATTAGTTTGGGGATCGAAATTTTTGCTCCTATCAGTTCAGTGGCTGGGAGTTCCACGCTTTTTTTAACTCAACCTCTCTTAAGTGGACGCGTTTTTGAGTCATCCGCTGTTATTATTGGTGCCGAACTCATACTTTTTATTGCACAACGCTTTTTTGACATTAAAAGTATCCCTATTCTTGATAGAAAGAACGAACGAACCGTACAAATGCCTCTTTCTGAGCTTAAAACACCAGAATTATAATATATTAACCGCAAAGGAAAGGCAAAATGCCTTTCCTTTGCGGTTAATATATTTAAATACGTTTGTTTCACTAAATTATTTATAGTACAATGGTTTTTGTGGGCAAACTATGGTAACGTAAACTATACTAAAAGGTTAATTATAATTCGCCAAATATGAATTGTAGAAGTGAAGGACGTGTAAGAGTGTTAGTTGGAGTAAGAAGAATTGATCGTGAACGGATAGCTGGAGCTACAATACTAATTAGTCTGTTTATTATCCTACTATCCATGATTGGAATATTGCTAGCAGATGCTAAAGTTTCCAACATAGAATTGGTTGACCGCGGCTTATATACAATTATTACGAATAATGGCCCGATTAATGTTAGTCAAGAAGATATTTTGAGAATTGAAAAAACGTATACTAAAGCTGCTATCACAGGTACAGCTGTAGAGCTTGATAAAATTTATACGACTAAAGGGTTTATATATATTTCTTCTTTAGATCCCTTTTACGAGACTGGAAATCAGCTGATCAACTCGGTGGATTCAGAGGGTAAGCCTGTTTGGATTCCTTCGAATAATACTGGATCTGAGGTAACGCTTGATCAACGTCAACGCGCTAATCTTAGCTTAGTCAAACCGTTTAATTATGCTATAGGTACCTCTTCGAAGCTGGTGATTGTAATCTTTTCAGTTTTATCAATGCAGTATCTAGCGCTTTCTATTGGAGGGTTGGCTTTAATAGTTCTTATTTTTCCGTTGCGTTTAGGCACTGAAATACCTGATCAATCGTTAATGCGCCAAGACATAGAGTTTTGTTCAAATGAGGACCAGATAGACGCAGTTGCCAAATAGCTAGAACTCAGTTTTCTTTTAATCTGTAAGGATATTACCTATCATGGTCGAAAGTTAAGGGGAACTAGTAATTTGAAATAGGTGTTTAGGTGTAAAGACATAAAGCAATTTAATTTACTATGACAGAGAAGGAGTCTAGTCATGAAAGTAACTGTAAAACATATTAAAGGAATGTTTTTTCAAGGAGAAGGAAGTAGTAAGATGATGACTAATATGGATGCTAGTGTTAATGCAGGAGGAACTGGGCATGGAACTAGCCCAATGGAACTACTTCTAATGTCAATTGCCGGTTGCAGCGGTATGGATATTGTCACAATTCTTGAAAAGATGCAGGTTAAAATACAACGTTTTGAAACTACCGTAGAAGGTGAACGTGCTAACGATCATCCGAGGGTTTTCAAGGATATTGAAATAGTTTATAAGTTTTGGGGTGAAGCTCTTCCTGAAGTTAAACTGCAACGTGCAGTACAACTCTCGATGGGCAAATATTGTAGTGTGGGAAACATGATTGATAAAGCAGCCAATCTAACCTACAGGATCGAAATAAACCCTCTTAAGGGGTCATAATGAAGCTGTTTTGCGTGAGAATAGAGCCGTTCTATCTTTAAAAGGACGGTTCTTTTCTTATTTAAACCACCAAACGTGGTCTTTGAGGTCATCATAATGGAACTATGTACAGCAAATGGGATTAATTGGAGGATAGTAATTGATTATTTTTTCCAGATACTTAATAGGTATCCTTGATAGAACATACATGATTTGTTATACTGAGAACGGTGTTATTAAAAACATTAAACTAGCATTAAAATTTTGTAGTGATTCGCTGACCGCACATCTCAAAATCTGCGGTTGTTTTTTATGAGAATGGAATCTATTCTAGTATCATAAAAGAAAAGTTTAATTTGTTACAAAAGAAGGAGATAGAACTTGCATGATAAAAAAGAGTAGAATTAGGATAAAGAAGATTTTGTTATTTATAAGCTTTAATATCATTTTCGCAGCAATCCTTATTCCATTTGTCTTGTTCTGGGGACCGTTTCAATCTCTCAAAACTGTAGCTGTTGGCGCAGTTGCTACGTCACGACATCCTCAGGTAGTACAGGCATTTTTATCTCCAGATGAAATTAATCGGATTATGAATGGAAGTTCATCTCAAGAATCAAGTGGTGGACAAGCTTTCGAACGCAAGCAAGTGATGACTGATAAAAATTCTGGAATAACTATTGAAGATATTCAAGGCCGCAGCTTTAAAGGTAAAGTAATGTTGATAAAAGACCCTAAGCGAGTAAAATTGGCCGTAACCAAAGAAATTGGAGTTACAGGAGAACGAGTTAGCGATTTTGTTAAGGACATGGGAGCTATTGCCGGGATTAATGCCGGGGGGTTCTATGACCCTAATGGAAAAGGAAACGGAGCTTTTCCTGACGGTCTAACCATGCAAGAGGGAAAATTAGTCCACAACAATGTTGGTGACAAAGCGGTAAATATTGTCGGATTCGATGATAAAGGGAAACTTGTCCTCGGTAAAATGACCGCAAAGCAATTAGTAGAGAAAAATATTCGCGAAGCAGTGACCTTTGAACCAAATTTAATAGTAGATGGCAAACCTGTAATAACGGGAGACGGTGGATGGGGGATTGCTCCACGCACTGGAATCGGACAAATGGCGGATGGAACCGTAATTTTTGTCGTAATTGATGGACGACAACCGACCTGGAGTATAGGGGCCACCTTACGTGATCTCATGAATGTATTTGTTGATTATAAGGCAGTCAATGCTATTAATCTTGATGGTGGATCTTCTTCAGAACTCGTCTATGATGGTAAAGTAATGAATAAACTTTGGAACATTTTCGGGGAGCGGTATATTCCCACAGCCTTTGTAGTGACCCCTTAACAACTTAGTTTTCTTTACTGTTCAGCTTTTAAACCTGAACAGTTCACTATGCTTTAAAGGAGACCTCGCATGAAAAAGAAACTGCGTATTATATTGGTTTGGATATTAGTGTCGCTCATCCTGCAATTTGGAGCTTACTCCTATTTGAACATGCAAGTTGCCAAGGTACTTGCTCCTAAAGGGGATATCAATGAACCAATCACAACGCAACTTAAAGTAACCATCCCAGGCTCTAATCTTAAGAATATTCAGATATCCTATGCTAAGGATTATTTGGCTTATACAGATAACGGGACACTTAAGATTTTTAACCTAGCGAAAGAAAAAATCGTCTTCGAAAAGGAGCTACCCTCGGCAGCTGATAAAACACTAGGTGTGCTCACCTACCAATGGTTGCCCGACAGAGACACTCTACTCTATTTTTATGCTAAGAAGAATCCTAATCCAGTAACCTATGTTACCGTACAACCCACTAAGCCAGTAACCCAGACTCCGGCTAAAAACCCAGAAGCAGGGGTACTTCCCCAAGATCCGAAAGTTGAAGACCCTAATGAAAAAGTTAAAATAGAAGTCCCTAAAGAGGTTCCAGTTGAACCTAAGGTTGAAAAGCGGTATGGAAATCCTCAGATTACTGAACTCTATACACTGGCACTTCCAAATAGTGATGAGGATACTCCGCCTGATGATCGATTCAATCAAACCATTAACACGTTCCCTGCAGGTGGGAAAATTGAAGAATTAGTAGTCTCAACTTCAACCAATTTGATTTACCTTACTGTCAAGAATGGATCGACTGAACTACTCATGGAAATTGACGTCATGAAAAACGTGCGTCAAATAAATCGATCTGGGGAGACCATAGATGATATGGCTGCTTCAGATCGATATGGAACACTGTATATTAACAGTAAAGTAGGAGGAACCCAACAGGTCATTGCTTTAAGTGGAGAAAAGCGTATCGTGATTTCAAAAAATAGCAAAGATCGGGTAATAGGTCTTGGAGAAGGCAAGGTGTTTATTGGCGAAATTGAAAACAATAAACTGATTAGGATTAAGACAACAGCTGACAGATTAGACCTGGCAAGCAATCCTGCTCTTAAGACTGAATGGGAAGGGTCCCTACCCTTTAACAATGTTAGGACGCTGATCGGTTCAAAGGGTCAGGTAGTCATCTATGATCAAAGTACTGCTAATATAGTAACGAATGGTCAACTGAAAGAGCTTAAATTACAAGGGGATGAGAATTACATCTCAGAAGATGGTGCAGAGCTTATCCAATTGAATCGCTCAGGAACGTCCACAATAGTAGAGTTGATACCCCTTAAACCTTAGACAATAGCTTTTATGGTTCACTAGATACTCTGCTAAGTCTAGGGGCTGTCTCATAATGAAGTCCGAGGACATTCACGAAAAGGCAACTCCCTTTCACTTGTTAAGCAAATGAGAGAGTTTAATCAGTAGAATTAATTGCTGATTAAACTCTCTCATTTGTTTTTAGAAACCCCAAAAAGAGGATTAAAAGGGGGTGCCTCTTTATAGAAATTGCATTTCTATAAAGAGGCACCCCTAGCGGAGAATTAGTTTAGAAATCCTAATTTATTCATTTAGTGGGGTTTCACTAGGAGTACTTTGTAATCCTTTAAGCTGGATTTCCAGACTGTCAAGTAAGGTGCGAATTTGATTCATTTGGTCAATGATTGACACTAGGTTCGGTTCATCCAAATCGGTTATTGGGGTTTGGGGTGACTCAGCAGGAGTAGGTATGCTTTGCCCTGGTGTTGTCGGTTGAGGTGCTCCTTCACCAAACAGTTGGGTTAAGGCTGAACCAATATTTTCGGTCATTACCAAACGATCTTGATAAGCTAAGACAACTCGTTTCATTTCAGGAATACTTCCGCCTTTATCCGACTGCAGATAGATTGGCTCAACATAGAGAAAGTTTCCACCGATCGGAAGAGCCAAGAGATTACCTCGAATCACGCTTGAACCTTTCTGATCCCATAAGGAAAGCTGTTTGGATATTTCAGTGTCTTGGTCAATGCGAGACTCAATTTGTAACGGACCGTCAATTTCGATATTTTTAGGCAGTTTATAGAGTAATAGCTCACCATAATGCTCTCCATCCATTCGAGCCGCCATCCAAGCGATCATGTTATTTCTTGTGTTCGTAGCACTTGATGCCGGGGTAAATGGAAGCATAAGCACGAACTCAGGTTTATCTTCACCTGGAACTTTCATGATGGTATAATAAGGTGCTACGTTTTGAGGTTTAGCATCAAACAGTTCTTTAGCAATGTCCCAAGCGTCTTCTTTATTGTAGAAAACGGAAGTGTTTGTCATATGGAAGGTTTTTAACATGTTGCTTTGAACGCTAAAAAGGGTTTCAGGATATCGAAGGTGGGCTTTTAAGTTCTTGGACAGACTTGAAAAATCCTTAAAAACTCCCGGAAATATTTTCATATAGGTCTTTAGAATTGGGTCTTGAGGATCAATTGTATAAAAGTCAACGGTTCCGTCATAGGCATCTATAATCACTTTGACTGAATTTCGGATGTAGTTAAACCCCTGATTAGGATACCTATTAGAATAAGGAAGGGCATCAGATGTGGTATAGGCATCAATAATCCACTTAATACGCCCATTATCTATGACCATATAAGGATCCATATCATAGGTTAGAAATGGCGCTAGCTTTTGAACACGTTCCTCTATATTGCGGTATATAAGCAATTTGCTCTCAGATGTCACTTCTCTAGCAAGGTAAAAGCGCGGGGTTCCATGGCGTAAGGAGAGCATCAACTTATTTAGTGGGGTTAACTGGAGTCCGGTTTTACCTTGGTAGGAATTTTCAGCATTCGAATTTCCGAGAGGATAATCAAATTCTTTCACTGAGGTATTTGCCACGACCCAATTATTAGTCAATTCACCGTAGTAAATCCTAGGTTCGGTCATTTTAAATTCTGTGAACTCACTTACAGGTGGAACATCTTTTATGGCAAAGGAGGGGAGACCTTCAGAAGTAACGGCATTAGCGAACGATGCGGAGGCTCCAAAACCGTGTGTATATTTGAAACGTTCATTGACAAACGTCTTGGCTTTAGGGTCCAAATCGGGGGTTGATATTTCTCGAGGACCCATCATAACTTGGCGATATTCACCATTGACAGTGTATCGATCGATATCAATGTCATTGAATTTATAATAAAGTCTAATACCCTGTTTCTGATTATAGGTCTGTAACATGGGTCGGGCATCGTTAAGTCGAATGTTGTTGAGCGTTTCTACCTCGGCTTTTAACACGTTCACCGTGATGGGTGAGTTGCCGGGATACTCAATATCTTGAATCTGATCTAAACCAAAACCAAACCGTGTCAATTGCACTTCATGTTGGATATACGGTTGTTCTTTGCGAAGTTCATTAGGAAGGACGAGAAATTGTTGAACAAGCGCAGGGAAAATACTATTCATGAGGATTCCGACCACGAAAACTCCTGAGACAGGAACGGTTAATAAGCGAGAATCATTTGATTTAAGAGCGAAGAAGGCTAGTAAAGATCCTAGCAGGCTGAGAACTATTAAAAGTTTCAAAGCAGGAAGTGTCGCATATAAGTCTGAGAATCCGGCGCCGACCACATGTCCGTGGATAGAGTACAGTAACTGAAAAATATCAAGATAATATCCGAAAGCTTTTAATCCTAAGAGGATTCCAATTAATAATGCTAGATGCCTCCTAGGATCTGATCCAACTGTGACTGCTCCTCTTTGCCAGAGCCTTCTTGATCGGAAACGGATGACTCCAGTGACAATATAAAAAATCGTTGTAAAAAATGTCAGCAAAAATAATGGGCCAAAAAAAGCATTAAATAAGGTCTGTAAGAATGGGAGTTGAAAGAAATAAAACGCTAAATCTTTACCGAAAATTGGATCGACCTGATTGAATTGGGTAGCATGCGTAAACGATAAAACATCCAACCAGCCTTTGAAACCTAGTACAAAACTAATCCCAAAACTAATGACTGCAGATATAATCAATAACCATACGGTAACCCGTCGTTGACTTAGGTTAAAGGCTGGGCGGTTCATATCCTGAACTAATCGCAAACGAAGACGTAATCGTTCATTTATGAAGGTGACGATTGCATGGCGAATAGACAACAAAGTTCCAGCAATGAAAATAAAGAGAATTGTTCCGTTTACTGCTTGAAAAAGTGCTTTACTTAAAATCGGGGTCCAAAATAATTGAGTATAACCGAGATCTTTAAACCATAACCAATCTTCGTATAAACCACTAGAGGCGAGCAAGACTGAGAATAGTATAATTAAGGTAACAACCAGTTTGTAAAAACGGTGCAATAGTGACTCCTCCTTTAATATAGAAATCTTGATTAACTCTAAAATTATGTGCCATACTAAGGTGATAGGTGATAGGTGATAGGTGGTATATATTATATTCTTCCCACAAAATCAAAATCCCTTCATACATTTTTAGAATAATAGCTAATTTCTTTTTTAAAAACACTATAAGATATGGTATAATTACTATAATACCCATTAGGGGTATGCAGAAGACTATAATAGATTAAAAAGGAGTTGCAAGTCATGTATGACGTTATAATTGTTGGTGCTGGCCCGGCAGGGCTTACTGCTGGAATTTATGCTGCAAGAGGGGGCCTTAAAATAGCTATTGTGGAATTGGCTATGCCAGGCGGTCAAGCAGCTTCTACGGAAAACATTGAGAACTATCCAGGATTTCCAGATGGAATTAATGGGTATGAGCTTATGAATTTATTTCATAAGCAAGCCTTGTCGTTTGGGGTTGAATTTATTTTTGAAGAAGTTCAAAAACTCGATCTTAAAGAAAGTATAAAAAAAGTTCATACCAATGCTCAAGTCCTTGAAGCTCGTTCTGTAATTATCACTGCAGGCTCTAAACCACGTCTGTTGGGTGTGCCAGGTGAGGATGTTTTCCGTGGGGGGGGCGTTTCCTATTGCGCTACATGTGACGGGGCCTTTTTTAAAGGAAAAACAGTTGTTGTTGTAGGCGGTGGAGATGCAGCGATTGAAGAAGGGACATATCTTACCAAGTTTGCGGATGAGGTGATTATTGTCCATCGTCGCACAGGCTTCCGTGCTTCTCAGATTGCCATGAACCGAGCTAAAGAAAACCCAAAAATTCGTTTTGAACTTAATGCTAAGATTGAGGAAATCCTTGGCTCGAATCATGTAGAGGGCGTGCGGATTCTAGATGTGCTAAGTGGCGCTCAACGAGAAATTCGTGCTGATGGCGTTTTTATTTATGTGGGAACAGATCCTAATGCTCAATTTATTAATGGGGAAATTGAGACAGATGATCGAGGATATATTCTTACCGATCATCGCTTACAAACCAATATAGCAGGGGTATATGCTGCGGGAGATATTCGTAATACACCACTGCGTCAAGTAGCGACCGCTGTTGGGGACGGTGCTTTGGCTGCAGTTGAAGTAGAAAAGTATCTCTCTGAAAAGGATAATTAGTCCTTCAGGCATTTTTGAAAAAACTATTTTGAAATCACGAAAAAAATGTCGAAATTAGCCTTGATATTTAGGCTGCTATGTAATAGGATTAAATATATTTAATTGTTTCACTATTTGAAATCAAGATGGAATATGGAGGGGTTTTTCGTGCACTTTGTGGTCTGCCTTAAGCAAGTTCCGGATACATCCGAGGTTCGGATTGATCCTATTACCAATACCCTCATGCGCGAGGGCGTGCCATCGATTATTAACCCCTATGATGCGCATGGCTTGGAAGAGGCCATTCGCCTTAAGGAAAAGGTTGGCGGTAAAGTAACCATCGTTAGTATGGGTCCTCCTCAAGCTAAAGAAGCTCTTAAAAAAGCCATGACTTTTGGGGCTGATCGAGCGATTTTGCTGAGCGACCGTGCTTTTGGAGGCTCTGACTCCTTAGCGACGGCTTATATCATTTCAACCGCCTTGCAGAAGATCCAGGAAATCGATCCGATTGATCTCGTCTTTGCGGGAAAAGAGGCAATCGATGGTGACACTGCTCAAACAGGTCCTGGAATTGCTCAGCGCTTAGGTTTCCCTCAATTGACGTATGCCATAAGAATACGAGAACTTACAGAAACGACGGTCACTGTAGAACGCAAGACTGAGAGTGGTCGTCAAGTTGTTCAAGCTCAGCTACCTGCCCTAATTACGGTTGAAAAAGAGCTTAATGACTTACGCTACGCCAGCTTACCAAATATGATGAAAGCTGCCGCCTATGAGCCCGAGGTTTGGGATGTCAAGTCCCTGTCCTTTGATACTAAACAAATGGGTCTTAAAGGATCTCCGACCAGTGTTTCAAGAATTTTTGCACCGCCTGGTCGCAGTGGGGGAGAAATCATGGACGGTACGAAAGACCCTGTCGGAACTGCGGCATCGATTGTTCAAAAGATATTTCAGCAAAACATAATTATGGTTAATCCCCTAGCGAAGGGAGGGAAGCACTAATGACCGTCGCCGTTGACAATTCAAAATGTATTGGGTGTGGGGCATGTATCGTGGAGTGTCCCATCGAAGCTCTTGACCTCATTGATGGAATCGCCGTCGTTAATCCGAAAATATGTGATAATAACGGGAAGTGCGTTCTAGTCTGCCCGACAAATGCTCTAGCACTTAATCTTCCTGATCAAGCCAATAAACCTATACAAGCTCTTGATCCTGAAGCGGGTGCCAGATTTGATTTGAAGGATCCGCTCCCGGATACCGTGAAAGATTATGCCCAAGACAACCAAAAGAAGACGATTCCCGACCAAGTTGTCCCGGTTGCCGGCGGAGATGTCTGGAGTGGAGTTTGGGTAATTATTGAATATACCAATGGGAAAGTAGCTCCAGTATCCTGGGAACTGTTAGGAGAAGGGCGCAAGCTCGCCGATGCCATCGGATGTGGACTCAGTGGAGTGATTACCGGTTATCAAGTAGATAGTGTGATTCCTGAAGCCTTTGCTTATGGTGCTGAGAGAGTTTATGTGGTTGATCATCCTGTGCTTAAAGATTACCGTACGGAGCCTTATGCTGAAGCAATAACGAGTCTGGTTACAAAATATCAACCTGAGATTATTTTAATGGGTGCCACTTCTATGGGGCGAGATGTATTTCCCGCTATAGCTACTAGAGTGCAAACTGGATTAACTGCGGACTGTACAGTTCTTGGTATTGACCCAGAGACGAAACTCCTTCAACAGACCCGTCCCGCCTTTGGGGGAAATATAATGGCTACGATTCTCTGTCGTACCAGCCGACCACAAATGGCGACGGTTCGCCCAAGAGTTATGGCAATGCCTGAGCGTGTTGATGGTCGTGAAGGTGAACTCATTCATGAGGAAATTCTTTTTGATGAAACTAATATTCGGACAAAAGTCCTGGAGTTTATCTCCTCAGACGCAAAGAGTGCTTTCTTGGATAAGGCCGAAATCATTGTTGCAGTTGGTCTAGGTCTAGCAGCTAAAAGGAACATGGTACTTGCCGAAGAATTTGCAGAGGTCTTAGGGGCTACCATTGCTGGTTCACGTGGAGCAGTGGAGGCAGGCTGGCTGACTCATGATCAACAAGTCGGGCAATCAGGGGTTACGGTTCGCCCAAAAGTCTATATCGCCATAGGAATTTCAGGGGCAATTCAACATCTAGTCGGGATGGAAACCTCTGACTTCATTATTGCCATCAACAATGACCCCGAGGCTTCAATTCTAAAAGTAGCCAATTATGGTATTGTTGGCGATCTTTTCCAAATAGTACCGGCACTAACTGCTGAATTCAAGAAACGCCTTCAGCACGGCGTGGCAAATTAAGGAGGGGCAAACATGGAAAACTTTGATGTGATCGTCGTTGGAGGCGGTCCTGCTGGCCTGTCTGCCGCGCTCAGTGCTGCTCAGGCTGGCATGAAGACAGTCGTAATTGAACGTGGAGATTATCCAGGAACGAAAAACGTAATGGGCGGTATCCTTTACACAAAAGCAACCAACCAAATTGTGCCTGATTTTTGGAAAGAGGCACCTTTAGAGCGTCCGATCATAGAACAACGAATTGCCATGTTAAGCGGCGATGAGTCGATCTTAGCGGGATATCGAGACCCTGCCTGGGCTAGTGAACCCTATAATGCGCATTCTGTTTTTAGAGTGAAATTTGATCGTTGGCTAGCGCAACAAGCTGAAAAAGCAGGAGTCATGATTATTCCAGAAACGATTGTTGAAGATCTTTTATACAAAGGCGACGATGTGGTTGGGGTTCGTACTGGACGCGCTGAAGGGGATTTAGGAGCAAAAGTAGTGATTATTGCGGAAGGGGTAAATAACTTCTTAGCAGTAAAAGCAGGCCTTGCTAAGCCTTTAAAACCAGAATCAGTGGCAGTAACAGTCAAGGAAGTTATCGCCTTACCTAAAGAGAAGATTGAAGATCGCTTCTGTCTTGAGGAAGGACAAGGAGCTACGATAGAATTATATGGGGATTCAACGGCCGGAATGATGGGAGTAGGCTTTATTTATACCAATAAAGAGTCTATCTCAATCGGAGTTGGAACCATTTTACAACCCCTAATTCGAAATAACTGGACTCCCAATGATCTGCTCGAGAATCTGAAATCTAAACCTTATGTTAGACGTCTTCTTCAAGGTGGCGAAACTAAGGAATACTTGTCTCACCTTATACCTGAAGGTGGATATACTCAAGTTCCTAGGCTCCATCGTCAGGGAGTCCTTGTGGTAGGGGATACGGCAATGCTGATGAATTCGTTAAACCGTGAAGGTTCGAATCTAGCCATGATCTCAGGTAAGATTGCCGGAGAAGTTGCTGCTCAAGCTATTAAAACTGGGGATGTTAGTGATCAAGCCATGACAGTCTATGAAACACGCTTGCGTGATTCCTTCGTTCTTAAAGACCTTCACCATTATCGACATATGGGCAAATTCTTTGAGGAAAATACTCACCTCTTGAAAGTCTATCCGAAGTTATTTTCCCAAGCTGTAAAGATGTATTTAACAGCGGATGGGACACCTAAGAAAGAGCGCCAAAAAGAAATTATCAAGATGGCCTTCGAAAAGCGTTCCAAAGGCGGTTTAATTAAGGATATCTATGGGGCATGGAGGGCGCTGTTATGAAATTAGATGATAAACTTTTTTTAGTGCGGTTTAATACTGATAAATTATGTCACATTAAGATCGTTGATCCTAATGTATGCTTAAAGCAGTGTCAAGATAAACCTTGTACACGGTTTTGCCCGGCCCATGTTTATGATTGGGATGAAGAGGAAAAACGTATTGCTGTAGGGTACGAAGGATGCCTGGAGTGCGGAACCTGTCTCATCGGCTGTCCATTTGGTAATATTGACTGGAAATACCCTAGAGGCGGCTTTGGCGTATCTTGGAAAAACGGGTGATCGTTGATTATTATTTTTGAGTGATTATCCAACGAAAAAGAAGAGCAGTGGGGTTTGTTAGCCTCCCTGCTCTTTTAATTATATTGCATTACAGTAATCGTTAAGAATTTCTGAGCTTTACAGTCATTTATCGAATAGGTAGAATAGAGGGGTAGGAATAGGAAGGGATGGATGAATTAAGATAATGGACACAACACTTGAAGAAGCTCATAACAAAGAATTACAACTGATTGATCGTATAAAATCTCTCAATAGCGTCATGGTTGCTTTTTCCGGAGGTGTGGATTCAACGTATCTATTGGCAATCGCTCGAGAGGTTTTGAATAAAAACTGTCAGGCCGTCTTTGCGCGTGGGGCGATGATTTCTTCTCAGGAAGAAAAAGAAGCTTTGGCTCTTATTCGAGATTTTGAATTTCCTGTTTCGGTCATCGACACCGATATTCTCTCGCTCAAGGAGTTCAGAGATAACCCCAAGGATCGATGTTATTTCTGCAAGAAGAAACTCTTCGAGACCTTCCGGATTTTCGGAGAACAATTTGGATGCGCTACAATTATTGAGGGTACGAATGCTTCTGACGCCCAAGATTTTCGCCCTGGTCGGATTGCTCTTCAGGAGTTAAATATTATTAGCCCGTTACTGGAAGTAGGTCTAACAAAAGCTGAAATCAGGGTTTTATCGCGACGTAGGAATTTACCGACCTGGAACAAGCCCTCTATGGCTTGTCTGGCCTCGAGAGTCCCCTATGGAGATAAAATCACAACAAGTCTTCTTCAACGAATTGCGCAAGCTGAGGGGATTCTTCATCAGAAAGGCTATCTTGAATACAGGGTTAGGGTGCATGGTGATATTGCCCGGATTGAGATTCCAGTTAGTGAGTTCTTTAAGCTGTTACAGGAACTAGCAGATATTACGACCCCATTCTTAAAATTAGGCTTTCGATATGTCACATTAGATTTGATGGGTCTGCGTTCAGGCAGCTTGAACCCCAACCAAGCGGAGGATTTACAATGAAAGAAGAGACGTTAAAGGCATTACTCGAATCTGTTCAGCAGGGTGCATGTTCCCCTGACGAGGCATTACGTCAATTAAAGGATCTTCCTTATGAAAATTTAGGATTTGCACGCTTAGATCATCATCGTGCCTTGCGTACGGGACAATCTGAGGTAATTTTCTGTCAGGGAAAACAGCCTGATCAAATCATAGCCATTTTGACGCACTTAGGTGCTAAGTCTCAAAATGTCTTGGCAACTCGTTTAGAACAGAATAGTGCCGACAAGATTTTGCTCCATTTTCCGAATGCTCATTATGATCCCCTGGCACGCTGTCTTCTGCTTCGCCCTTTAGCTGAACCGACTATTCCAGGCAGGATTCTTATTATGACGGCTGGTACCGCAGATTTGCCTGTGGCACAAGAGGCATATCTGACAGCTCGCTATATGGGGCACGAAGTAGATACATTATTTGACGTGGGTGTAGCGGGTATACACCGTTTGCTTGGGCAGCGTGAGCTGATGGAACGTGCAGAAGTATTAATTGTCGTGGCAGGAATGGAAGGGGCCTTGGCCAGTGTGGTCGGTGGATTAGTGGAGCAGCCTGTGATCGCAGTACCGACCAGCGTAGGATATGGTGCCCACTTTCAAGGCTTAGCAGCCTTACTCAGTATGCTAAATAGCTGCGCCTCGGGAATCGGAGTTGTTAATATTGACAACGGCTTTGGGGCAGCCTCCTTAGCATCTGCCATTGTACGACGAATATCGAGATAATTGAGGAGGAACAAGGACTTGAAAGTTTTATATTGGGATACGTTTGCTGGAATCAGCGGTGATATGGCCCTCGGATCATTGCTTGCTTTAGGGGCAGATTCGAAAGAGATTGTGAATCAACTTCACTCCATCGGATTAACGGAATTTATACTTAAGGTAAGTTCTCGCCAAGTCCACGGTATTCAAGCTACAGACATTGATGTTGTCTTAGAAGACCTACCAGAAAATCACGGCGAACATAAACATCAACACAAACATAAACGCCATCTCGGTGACATTCAAACAATGATCCATAGTGGATCATTGTCTGAACGCGCTCGAAAAAATGCTCTTCAGGTCTTTAATGTTTTGGCTGAAGCTGAAGCGCTTGTTCACGGGACAACCATCGAAAAGGTTCATTTTCATGAAGTAGGTGCAGTCGACTCCTTGGTTGATATTATAGGGACCTGTATCGCTTTAGATCAGTTACATATTGAAATGATACGAGTCTCCACACTCCCCTGGTCACATGGTTTTGTGCATTGTGCCCATGGAACATTACCTTTACCCGCCCCGGCTACACTCTTACTTTTACGCGGCTTCAAATTCCAAGAATCAGGGATCACAGGAGAATTGATTACACCGACGGGTGCTGCTCTCATAAGGGCCTTAGCTCAACAATCTAGCTTTCCAGAAATGACCTTGCTTAACATAGGGTATGGATCGGGGAAAAATGATTATGGCATTCCTAGTTTGCTACGCGGGGTTTTAGGAGAGATTTAAGACTAGAGGTGTTAATATGTTGGAACTCGTCATCAACAATCTCGTTCAATCAGGCTGGGAAATTCATTCTCTAGAAAGAAATTGGGTATGCGCGACTCATGAGTCGTTACGGCGGGGACTTTTCCTGGGTGATTATAGTGAACTCCCGGATGATTTTCAGCCGTGGATTCAGAGATTTGCTGATTTTCCCAAATTCGATGTCCTAGTTATTTGCCCCCAAGGGATCGACTCTTCGCTTTTGAAGCAACACCGTTTCCCCAATCTTCAGCTTTGGTATTGGGATACTCCATACGGGAACCTTTTTCCGTTTCCTCCCTCAGAGGACCCAATAGTTCCCCGCTGGATTAGGCAACTTGCCAGTGGTAAGCCTTTGTATTTGGAACAAGTAATCCATGCTGAGAAGCGCTTTATGCCATTTTTTACTTATGCTTTTTTAGTCGTTAATCTTATTGTTTTTGGACTGATGACCCTTGCTGGGGGTTCAACTGAGCAACGCGTCCTGATTGCCTTCGGAGCTAAAGTGAACACCCTTATCCAAGAGGGGGAAGTTTGGCGGCTAATAACTAGTATGTTTATACATATTGGGGTCATGCACCTATTCTTTAACTTATATGCTTTAAGGGCATTAGGGTCCTTGGCAGAGGAGATTTTTGGGCATCGGAACTATTTCTTGATCTATCTCTGCGCAGGTCTAGGGGGTTCAGTTGCCAGTTTTATATTTTCTCCTGCGCTTTCAGCGGGGGCGTCAGGGGCAATTTTCGGTCTGCTTGGGGCATTACTTTATTATAGTTACAAACGACCTAATCTCTGGAAGTCTGGCTTAGGAGTGAATCTTGTCATTGTCATATTAGTGAATATTGCGTTTGGATTTATCGTGCCTGGGATTGACAATTTTGCTCATTTAGGTGGACTTTTAATGGGAACCATGATTAGTATTTTACTAACTAGATCTATTTAAAGAGTGTAATCTAGATTGGCTTAAGTGTTCCAAAGTTTCAAAAATATACCTCTCTTAATTGATGTATTATTCCACTCTGAGGGGACAAAATACAGTCAAGAGCTTGCGGTTTCTTAGCAAGGTGGCTTTTAAAAATGCCATCGTTAGTTAAGAAAACGTGAGTTCTCTTTCTTAATTAAAGTATAAAGAATTGCTCGTCTGGCGCTTAAGCTTTGTAATATATTCTTTATAGATAGGACTAGGAACGACGTGGTTAGATGCTATAATAAAGCTAGGAGAGTGAAGAACATAGAACTCCACCTTTATAGTAGTGGAAGTCTTCAAAGTGGATAAAGAAGGGACGCAGTTTGGAAAATGAGCAACCGTACGAAGTATTTTTCTCGAGATCGATGGGTTCAAGTAGTGTTGTTAATGGGGATCCTACTTGTTTTGGGTCGGCTCGTATTATTACAAGTTGTTCAAGCGCCAGACCTCAAGGCTAAAGGAATCGAGCGTCGAACAACCGATCAAAGTCTACCGCCGGATAGAGGGACTATTTATGATGCTCAGGGCAATGTTTTAGCTCAAAGTATTCCAGTCAAAGAAATTTACGCAGATCCTAAAATCTTAAGTGATTTGATCAGCAAAGGACAATTAAAAAGCACAAAAGAAGAGATTTCTAAAAAACTAGGAACTATCTTAGAAATTGATTCTAAGGCCATTCTTGATAAACTGAATAAAGATTTGGCGTGGATTAGTTTGGCCCATCAGGTGGATATTCAGAAAGCTGAGCAAATTATGGCTCTAAAAATCCCAGGGGTGGGTCAAAATGAAGAAGAAAGGCGTATCTATCCCATGGGGATGTTTGCGGCTTCAACACTTGGGATTGTAAATCGTGAGGGGCATGGGGTAGAAGGAGTCGAATACTTTTATGATAAGGAGTTGTTTGGTAAACCTGGCTTCCAATCCCAAGAGCGGGATACTAAAGCCAGTTTTATACAAGATACTCTCCATCAAAGCGCACCGTCAAGCCATGGAAACTCAATTTCTTTAACCATTGATTCAACCATTCAATATTTTATTGAACAAGAACTTGATCAAGCATATCAATCAACCAAAGCCAATAGTGTAACGATTTTAGCTATGGACCCGATGACTGGGCGTTTATTAGGCATGGGATCTCGCCCCTCCTTTGATCCAACTGATTATGATAAAGTGACACCAGAAATCCGTCGAAACTTAGCGATTAGTATGTCCTACGAGCCAGGATCAACGTTTAAAATTATTACTGGAGCAGCTGGTTTGGAAGAAGGAATTATTAATCTGAATGAAACCTTTGAAGATCCGGGCTACCTAAACATTCCACCTCGACGAATTACAAACTGGGACTCAGATCAGAAACCACACGGTAACGTCACGTTTTCGGAAGGGATGAAACTGTCATCGAATGTTGTACTCGCTCAGGTTGGAAGGAAGTTGGGTAAAGAGTCGTTTAATACTTATCTAAAAGCCTTTGGTTTCGGATCCAAAACAGGGGTCGATATTTCCGGAGAAGAAACGGGATTACTCCTTCCACAAGATAAAATTCGAGAAATCGACATTGCAACGATGTCCTTTGGACAAGCCAATTCAGTTACGCCGATCCAATTACTGTCTGCAATTTCTGCAGTTGCCAATGGGGGTACTCTCTATCGCCCATATGTTGTTGACAAAATCACGAATCCCGATGGACAACTCCTTAAACAACAAAAACCTTATCCCGTACGCCAGGTAATCTCGAAATCGACTGCTTTACAAATGACACAGATCCTCAAAGAAGTCGTTAATGATGGAACTGGCCAACTGGCCAAAATTCCTGGTGTCAATGTAGCGGGGAAAACAGGAACTGCTCAGAAAGTAGATCCAAAAACAGGGGAATATTCTAGCACAGATTATATTGCAACATTTGCAGCCTATGCTCCCGCAGAAGATCCCAAAATTGCAGTCTTAATTATAATTGATACCCCAAGAACGGAAGAGGGACATCAAGGGGGAACCTTAGCAGGACCTAGAGCAAAAGGGATTATTGAGGGAGCTTTACAGTATTATGGTTTACCCGTAGCTAATGATACACAGAGTACGGTTACCATCTCACCCAACGATACTGCTGTTAGACCCACACCCCAACCCGTAATCCCAGAACGAACGCCTGTTGAGGGGGAGGTTATAATTCCAGAGTTATTAGGTATGACAATGCGCCAGGTTGGAGAAACATTAGCAAAGTCAGAGCTTCATTTTAACTTTACTGGGAGCGGCTTAGTCCAACAACAATCACCACAAGCAGGAAAAGTTGTTACTAAGGGGACAACAATCAATGTCAAGTTTTCTCCCTTATCTCAGTAGCCCTTAACGTTTCCAATCTCGGACTTTGATCTTATGCTACATTATCTTAAATCGGGGCAACCTAGGATGAGTTGTGAGTGTTGTACGTTCAGCTAAAGCTGAACATACAACACTCATTAATAAGCAGTGGCGACTTGAAAGTGAATAAGAAATCATGGAGGAATAAACGATGCGTCTGAACCAAACTATTGATTTAATCAAAGAGGACTTAATCTCTGCCATACAGACCTGTATCCAGATTAAGAGTGTTAAAGATGTTGAGCATGCTGCTCCAGGTGCTCCATTCGGGCCTGGAATTCAAGAGGCGTTAGAATGGACCCTTGCCTTAGGAGGAAAATTTGGCTTTACTATCAAAAATGTTGACGGATACGCAGGTCATATTGAAATGGGCGAGGGGGAACTTTTAGGGATTTTAGGCCATCTTGATGTTGTTCCAGAAGGGGATGGATGGTCTGTCCCTCCCTATGGTGCGACCATAAACGCTGGGAAAATTTATGGTCGAGGCGCCTTAGATGATAAAGGACCAACTCTAGCAGCACTTTTTGCCATGAAAGCTATAAAAGATGCTGGAATTCCTTTAAATATGAGAGTGCGTTTGATCTTAGGTACGGATGAAGAGTCTGGCTGGGCGGATATGGATTATTATCTTAAAAAGGAAGAGGTACCCAAAATAGGATTTGCGCCCGATGCAGAATTCCCTTTAATTCATGCCGAAAAGGGGATTCTTCATCTGGAGTTAAGTCAATCTCATTCAACTGTTTTTCCTCATTTAGTACGCATACAAGGTGGGGAACGGGCTAATGTTGTCCCAGATCTTTGTGAAGTAACCTTAAAGGAACTATCGAATGAAGTGGTTGAAAACTTGCTGAAAAGTTTCTCATTTCCTGAAGGGGTTAGTGGAATAATCGATAGTCAAGCAACGGATCAGGAGATTAAGCTCTCCTTTAAAGGAGTCGGAGCCCATGGTAGTCTTCCGCAAAATGGTAAGAATGCCGTTGTTTATGCCTTGCAGTTTCTTAAGACATTACCACTAAACTCAGAAGAAAAACGCTCTCTAGATAATGTCTTGAAATACCCTGGCACAGGCTCTGCAGGAGAGGGTTTTGGTATTACTCTGAGTGATGAACCCTCTGGCAAATTATCCCTCAATCTAGGCGTTTTTGAATTATCATCAGACGAGACACGTTATGTCATCGATATTCGTTATCCAGTTACTTTTAAGCGGGACGACGTTTTTCTTCCGATTGCAAAAATTGCTGAGAATGAGCAACTAATAATCAAAGTTTTAAACCACCAAGAAGCACATCATGTTCCCAAAGAGAGTGCTTTGGTTCAATCACTGCTCAAAGCATATGCGGATGTAACGGGTCTCGAACCCTTTGCCTTTGCCATTGGTGGTGGAACCTATGCAAAAGCGCTCCCTCAAGGGGTTGCCTTTGGTCCCCTTTTTCCAGGTGAACCTGAAGTGATTCATTGTCCTGATGAATATATTTCGATCGATAGTCTCCTTTTAACGACTAAAGTCTATGCGCAAGCAATTCTTAATTTAGCGGCTGATCCTGAGAATCGATAGATCTCTGATAATAGTCACAAAGTGAATAATCCTAAAAACATCGTTAGATCCTGAAATTACTAATTCCTGTTTGTAAGCTTTCAGCTAAGTCAGATAAACTATGACAAGATAAGTTAATCTGATCAATAGAAGCAGTGAATTCGTCAATTGCCTCAGATACATAAGCAGCCTGTCCAGCTGTGCTCTGACTAACTGCGCCAATATGCTGAACCCCAGCGACAATTTGTTGGCTGCCCGCAGCCATTTGCTGTATAGAAGCGGCGATCCCACTGACTTGTCCAGCGACTTCTTGAACCATATCCAATATGTCGCCAAGACTCAAAGAGGCGGTATTGACTACTTTAATTCCAGCGTCAACATGTACGATATCAGTTTCCAAAGCTGTAATAACTTGTTTGATGTTATCCCTGTTAACGACTACTAAGGCTGTGATCTGTCCAGTTGCTTTTTTAGCCTTTACAGCCAACTTACGAACTTCTTCAGCGACTACAGAGAAACCGCGCCCATGTTCCCCAGCCCGTGCAGCTTCAATTGCGGCGTTTAAGGCCAATAGATTTGTTTGTTCAGTGATCCCAGTTATTAAATGAGCAATATCTGCGATTTGTTCAGAGCCATCAGCTAGTAAGTTGATGGCTTCTTTAACTAATCGAGTACCTCGATTAATGTTGTCCATTTCTTCAACCGCCTCTGCAAGAGCTTTTTGCCCATTTTCCGTGGTTGAAGCCGTTTTGGTGGTGATCGTTTTCCCATCTCTAAGTAAACGGTATAGCTTTTGTTGGCCTATATCTACCGACTTAAACATTCGAAAACTCCTTCTTGTACAACTGCTACATAATTCGAGTTTATTGCACTATGTATATCCTTCCTACTACAGAACGGGTTGTAGATCATTTGATTCTACTAGCCTCAGATTTGAGAATGAAGCAAAAAATCGGATAGTCAAATTTAACAATAACTTTACATTCCGTTCATTCAGACTTTACATACAAAGATTATGATATAAGCAGTTGTTCTTTCAAATTTAAAATTGTAAGGGAGGGCCTTTATTGGGGGGAGTTATGGTGTGGCCAAAATCTTACTCATAGAAGACGAGCTTCAAATTAAAGAACTAGTCCAAGTTAACTTAGAAAAAGATGGGTTTACTGTAATAACCGCCTTAAACGGAGAACAAGGGTTAGAACTCGCTAGGAGAGATAAATCAGACCTTATTATACTTGATCTTACGCTACCACTGATCAATGGATTTGATGTTATTAAAACACTGCGCACACAGAAAGAAACCCAATATATACCGATAATAATTCTAAGTGCCAGCGATGATGTAATGGACATTATAATCGGACTTGAGCTTGGTGCCGACGACTACTTATCTAAACCTTTTAGTCCTAGAGAATTGTCTTCAAGGATAAAGGCAAGACTTAGAGAGGTTCAACGTAACATTGATACTAAAGCTAGTCCTTTGAGGTGGGGAGAATTGGAGATAGCGAAAGAAAGCTACACAGTTACCCTTGCAGAACAACCTCTAAATTTAACAATCAAGGAATTCGAATTGCTAGTTTTATTCGTATCAAATCCCTATCAAGTATTCAGTCGGGAATATCTAATTCAGAAAATCTGGGGTGACCTATCCAGCTCAGGTACCAGAGCACTTGATGTCCATATCAGTCATTTGCGCAATAAATTAAAATCTTTAGGACCAGTTCTCGACTCGGTGCGTGGAGTTGGGTACACTTTTACACACCGAGAGAAATACTGAAATTTAACTTAAACTTTACATTGATTTCATTGAGACTTTACAATCATCCATTATAATCAATTTGTGTTGAGGAATTTGTACAACGGAAATTTAAGGAGGAAATAAAATTGTTTAAAATGAAATCGAAAATCCTTGTTAGTACTACCTTAATGGCTCTACTGGTTTTAGTAGGATGTGGCCAAACTGCAGCACCAACAACACCTTCATCAACTCCAAGTTCTACAAACTCTATTGACAAGAAAACTATTTCTGCCGCAGGTTCGACTGCACTTCAACCACTTGTTAAATTAGCTGCCAATGATTTTATGGCAAATAATGCTGGTGTACAGGTAAACTTAAGCGGTGGTGGATCGTTTACGGGTTTGAATAATGTGGCTAGCGGTTCTGTTGATATTGGGAATTCCGATGTGGTTGTTACTGAAGAGCTGAAAGACAAAGGGTTGGTCGATCATCAAGTTGCAGTAGCACCTTTTTTGATCATTGCAAATAAAGATGTCACTGTTGACGACTTAACTAAAGCTCAACTTATAGACATCTTTACTGGAAAAATTAATAACTGGAAAGATGTTGGCGGTAAGGATACACCGATATCCATTATCGGACGCTCTAAATCTTCTGGTTCCCGTGCGACAATTTCAAGGATCGTGATGGACGGTAAAGACTTTACTGATGCCGCCGCCTCCCAAGATTCCAATGGTAATGTAATGACTGGTGTCTCTCAAACACCCGGAGCTATTGGTTATATCGATGCAGCATACCTGAAAGACACAGTTAAGGCTCTCAAGTATAATGGTGTTGCGTACAGTGTTGAAACAGTTACTAGTGGTCAGTATCCTATTTATGCCTTTGAACACATGTATACTAAAGGAGAACCTGTTGGAACCGTAAAGCTCTTCTTAGACTATGTCATGAGCAAGGAATTCCAAGAAAAGAATGTCGAGAAGACAGGATTTATAGCCATCAGTAAAATGAAGAAATAAGATAATACCAACAGGGATAGTCATTTCCAAATCTCTGACAACTCGAGCTATGATATACATCGATCTACAGAATTAGGAGCAAGGTATCTCTTGCTCCTAATTCTGTATGCTCAACCTAAGGTCAAATCATCATTAAACTATGAAACTTTGAAGGCTATAAAAAGGGTGTCTTTTTGTCAATGTTAACCTAAACTTTACATTCACTTAATCTACAATTTACACAAATGAGTTAAACTTATAACAAGTTAATCATTACAATTTACTATTACAAGTATCGTTCTCAATTTGAAAAATTAGATAATATGGAGGTGTAACAGGTTGCCACACCGTAAGTCCTGGGTATATTTCAGTGACCGTTTATCGCGCTATCTTTTTATTAGTAGTGCTGTGTTGGTTTCATTAATCATCGTTTGTATAATTTGGTTTGTAGGAATGCAGGGGTTATCTACGTTTCGAGAAGTCAGCATCCTAGAATTCTTTACAAGTAGCAAATGGAGTCCCGACACAGGTCAGTTTGGAGCACTGACATTTATTGCTGGTTCGATTGGGACGACACTAATAGCAGTATTGCTTGGAGGACCTATTGGACTGGCTGGGGCAGTGTTTTTAGCAGAGATAGCCCCACCATGGGTACGGGCAATTATGCGTCCAGCTACAGACCTATTTGCAGGAATTCCATCTGTAGTATACGGATATGTAGGGATAACTGTTGTCGTAGGCATAACACGAAAACTCACAGACTCACCAACTGGTTATGGTATGTTGGCAGCAGGAATCGTATTAGCCATTATGATTTTGCCAACAGTGATAAGTCTTTCGGAAGATGCTTTACGCTCCTTGCCAAGGACCTATAAAGAAGCTTCGCTAGCCTTAGGGGCAACACGTTGGCAAACCATACGCAGGGTCCTTGTACCAGCGGCATCCCCTGGAATATTAACAGCGATCATTTTGGCTATGGCTAGGGCCATCGGAGAAACTATGGCTGTACAAATGGTTATTGGCAATTCCCCTCGTTTCCCTTTTTCTTTAGGGAGTCCAACGTCAACCTTAACCAGTAATATCGTCATGGAAATGGGGAACACACCGTTTGGATCAACGTGGAACAACGCCTTGTTCTTAATGGCATTTATCCTGTTGATCATTGCCTTGGTTATGATTATTCTAGTTCGTACAGCCTCAAGAAAGGGGGCGACTCATTGAAAGCTCGTCAAGCCGATCGTTTTGCTACGCTGATGCTCTGGGTTGTAGCCGTCGCTATTGTCTCCTTATTAGTTGCGTTTTTAATTCAGATCTTAGGACGGGGCCTACCTCATCTTACTAGTGACTTCTTTAATGGACCTGACGGTGTAAGAGGTCAATTGTTTAACTCTTTCTATATTCTATTGCTTTCGCTAGTTTTTTCACTGCCCGTTGGCTTAGGCGCAGGAATATACATGTCAGAATACGCGCCTAAGAATAAATTAACTGATATTATTCGTTTAAGTACGGAAAGCTTGGCCACTGTTCCCTCAATTGTCTTCGGTCTCTTTGGAATGATCGTTTTTGTGAACATGCTAGGTTTAGGATTCACCATTTTGGGGGGAGCAGCCACTCTTGCCTTACTGAATCTACCGATCTTAGTACGCGTGACAGAAGAGTCTTTACAAGCGGTTCCGAGAAGTTATCGGGAGGCAAGCTTGGCTTTAGGGGCTACGATGTGGCAAACAATACGCAAGGTTATTTTGCCAACTGCCCTACCAGGATTAATTACGGGTATAACACTTGTCGCAGGTAGAGCTTTAGGTGAGACGGCTATATTAATCTTTACTGCTGGGATGAATGTTTCACGCATACCGTTTGATGTGAATCCGTTGGCCGCAGGTGAGACATTAGCAGTGCATTTATTTGCAGCTAAGTCCAATCCTTTGCCTGGGACAAACGCCGATCAAATTGCTGACGGTACTGCTGCATTACTCATCATCATGGTTATAGTCTTTAACGTTTTTCTAACAATACCTAGCCGGTGGTTGCAAAATCGACTCTTGGGGAAAAATAAAGTGTAGTATCCAATATGTGTTTAAGGAGAAATTTATATGGATAAGATCGTGGTCAGTAACCTCGACCTTTTTTACAGTGAGCAACAGGCCTTAAATAATATTAACTTGGCTATGAAAGAGAGAAGCGTGACTGCCCTCATTGGTCCCTCTGGTTGCGGTAAGTCTACCTTTCTGCGTTCTCTCAATCGAATGCAAGATTTGATACCGAATGTGAAGATTTTAGGCCAAGTCAGGATTGATGGACAGGATATCTATGCTGCTGAAACTGATGTTGTCTTACTTCGTAAACGAGTAGGAATGGTTTTCCAAAACCCGAATCCTTTTCCCAAATCAGTTTATGAAAACGTTGCATATGGTCCCCGTATTCATGGAGAAACCGATAAGAAACGCTTAAATGAGATTGTCGAGACAAGTCTTCAAGATGCAGCATTATGGAATGAGGTCAAAGATCGGCTACACAAATCTGCTCTGGGACTATCAGGTGGTCAGCAGCAACGGCTCTGTATTGCCCGTCTTTTGGCAGTAGAACCAGAAATATTATTAATGGATGAGCCAACATCGGCCCTTGATCCTATATCTACGATGAAGATTGAAGAGCTAATTGCTGAGTTAAAAAATAAGTACACAAT
The DNA here is from genome assembly GCF_054657535.1 of Desulfosporosinus burensis. NCBI lineage: Bacteria > Bacillati > Bacillota > Clostridia > Eubacteriales > Desulfitobacteriaceae > Desulfosporosinus > Desulfosporosinus burensis. The sequence continues at coordinate 371,570 of NZ_BAAHYN010000001.1, read as the reverse complement.
TATTATCGTCACTCATAATATGCATCAAGCGTCTCGAGTCTCAGACCGTACTGCGTTCTTCTTAAGTGGGGATTTAATTGAAGAAGATGTAACGAGTATATTATTTACCCGACCAGGCAAGAAAAAGACAGAGGATTATATTTCTGGTCGATTCGGTTAAGCGCTTGTTCTATTTAGTACTTATATTTGATATAATACTGTCTAGTATACTACTCATTAGATGGATAAAGAAAGATGAGTAGTACGACCTCTAGATATGAGAGGGGGGCTAAGACATGCCAACTCGCCAGAAATTTGATAATGACTTAGAGGAACTGCGCATTAAAATTTTAGACCTAGGGAATATGGTAGAACAACAAATCAGTCTTGCTGTAAGTTCCTTGATAAATCAAGATATGGAATTAGCCAATACTATTGTTGTAAAGGATCTTGAAGTCAACGACTTACAAGCTATCATTGAAGAAAAATGCATTCTTCTCATTGCAACTCAACAGCCTTTTGCCCGTGATTTACGAAAGGTTGTCGCTGGTTTTAAAATTTCTATTTACTTAGAGAGAATGGGCGACTTGTCAGTTGATCTTGCAAAATTGACAATTAGAATCGGTCAAGAGGAATTAATTAAGCCTCTAATTGACATTCCACGGATGAGTACCTTGGTCAATGAAATGCTCAGCCTTGGGCTCAAAGCCTATGTGCAAGATGATTGTCAGACAGCAGCCCAGATGTCCATGATGGATGATGAAATTGATCAAATATATTCTCAAGTCTTTGGAGAATTACGGGCTATCATGATGGCGGATCCCAATAAGGTAACTCAAGCCAATTACCTACTTTTTGCGAGTCGCTTTTTAGAACGTTTGGGAGACTATTGTACAAATATTGCCGAAGAAATAGTGTATATTTGTACAGGTGAGAGAGTGGACCTCAACGAGTAAAACAGTGAACTGTTTCAGCTAAACTAACATCGAACACCACTTAAGAAATGGGTATTAATACGGCGGATAAACAGCATTATGCAAAATAAAAGCAAATCACTTATTGATAGTGATTTGCTTTTATTTTGACTTAGTACCATTGTTTAACAATGTGATTCAAACCACATCTTGGACCTGTAATATTTGTTAGACTATCCCCAGACGGTTAGTACATGAGAACTATTAATCTTTGGGGGAATTATTAATATGCAACAGAAGGGATATCAGCTAGATCATTGCCGCCCGAATTGCCCTAAATTAGCTCGTGACTGGAACACGCTTTACCATGCACTTAGCAAGAAGCTCAATGACCTGAACTTATTAGAAACCCTTGAAGATAAGTTTCGTCCAGTTCTTCATCATCATCTGCCAAAAGTAAGTTTAGCTGGTTGCCCCAATGGGTGTTCACACCCTAATATTAAAGACTTTGGGATTTCCGGATATGTAACTCCTAAAATTACAAATGTCCCCTGTTCAGGGTGTAAAATTTGTATTAATACTTGCCTAGAAAAGGCCATAACTTGGCAGTCAAGCGGGATAACTATCGATAATACTCTTTGCCTTTCCTGTGGGAATTGTCAAAACGTCTGTCCTACAGGAACGCTAACTACAGGAGAAAGTGGCTGGACATTGCGTCTTGGTGGACGAGTAGGCCGACATCCACAGTTTGCCAAGTTGGCTGGGCAAGTCACTACTGATCAGGAAGTTGTGGACTGGATCACGGAAACGATGTTGAGTTATATTAATGAGGGTGGACCACAAGAAAGATTGACGCATTTCTTGAATGATAAGTTCAGCTAACTGCTGCTGGAGTCAAAGACCACTTGCAGAGTTTTATAAAGATTTTAATCCAAAGAAGATCGAGTACGAGAAGCACGTTCATGAATCCATTCACGTAAATTCTCAAGATTGGGAACGGTAATATTTTTTTTCTCAATTATGATGATTTTGATGTCTTTTAATTCTCCTAAAATGCGACTAACTGACTCACGAGCTAGGCTGCACATACCGGCAAGCTCTGTCGCGGAGAGGGGAATAGTAATTAAGGTTCCGCTTGGGGACGCTTTTCCGTGCACATGCGCTAAAGCAAAAAGCTTAGCCCCCAGGCGCAAACGCGCATCGCCAAGAGATAGATTCCGAATTTGTCGATAGGTACGACGCAAATCCAAAGCAAGTTCTCGATAGAACACCCAGAGTACTGAAGGATTATTTTCTATGAAACGAGTTAATGTTTGTCGATCAATTGCCAAAACGTCAGTCTCTTCGATGCAGAGCGCGGCATGTGGATAAGGTTTTCCATCTAGGATAACTTCAGGAAAGAAAGTTGGGGTACTAAGGATGCGAATAATTTTTTCTGAAAACTCACCCATTAAGTACAAGCGAATTCTACCAGTAACCAGAAAAAAAATCGTATTTCCTTCATCGCCTGCAAAGTATAGATACTGTTTAGGCGCATAGTGACGAATTCGACCGTGGGCTAAGCAAAAACTTATAAGTTCGGATGGCATATTACCCGAAACGAGTTTATGTTCGATAAGTTCTCGAACTTGCTGTTCTTTGGACACGTAACCCCCCCCGTTCATAGACTCATAAGTAATCCAGCTAAGAATTGCTTATTCGTGACAAGGGTATTATAACACGTGTTATACGGCAAGATTAAATTCAATCAGCTCTAAGAAAGCGATTTTTTCTCAGAATCAAAGCATAGGTATTTTAGATAAGGAAATGATAATCTTAGTTTCGAAAATGAACTTGACACGAAAGGTGGTTATCTATGGGTGCCCACAAGAAGGTTTCACGACCAAAATCACCGGTTACTGTAAGAGATCCTCATTTCCAAGAGTTTGACACGCATAAAGCACGAAATATTCAAAAACCACTTCCTCGTAAAAATCCCTAAAAAAAGAGTGTGCTCAAAAGCACACTCTTTTTCTTCCCGGAATAGAATTCTTACATCTTACCATCCAGTATTTCTATGGTCAAATTCGAAGGTTAGTATGCTCGATTAGAATTTTTATTGAGACAGGGCACCTCTACGAAACGGTCCTTATATTCTTTGACAATGCATTACAGTTGCATTATATAATATATTAATTATTCTCATATTGACTTATTGTGACCTCAGTGCTAGTCTTAGTAAGTGAGAAGAATAAGATTATTATAGTTTGTGCAAAAAGTTACGTTCAAAATAGTAAGGGTGAAAATGCTCTTACTTGCATATGTGAAACAAATCTTATTTCTTTTCTTTTTGACCAGTGATTCTGCTGGAAATTTTAACTTACTTGTGTCTGGCCAGAGTCTATAATATTCGTTCTGGAAAATAATTCCTTCTCACGTGGTTTTGGGGGGTGTTATGGGAAAAAATAGCAGGGTTACAAGTATTTAATTAGGTCAGCTTATCGTTCTTAGGCACAGGCGAACTTTTAACGGCTGTTAGAAGCCACATTCTTAAAGAGTAATATTGTTGCAGTAAGGGGGAAACAGTGTGAATATTGTCGTTTTCATCAAACAAACATTTGATACTGAGGCTAAAATCGTACTAGATGCTAACGGTAAAATCGATGCCAATGGGGTAAATTTGATTATTAACCCTTACGATGAATTTGCCATTGAGGAAGGAATTAGACTTAAAGAAAAGTTCGGTGGCGAAGTAACCGTAGTAACTATGGGTGGCGCCCGTGCCCAAGAAGCTGTTCGCACCGCATTAGCGATGGGAATAGATAAAGGCGTATTAGTTAGCGACCCTGCTTTAGATAATACTGATGAATGTGCTAAAGCTGAAATCCTCGCTAAAGCGATCGCCCAAATCCCATATGACGTCATCTTGGTAGGACGTATCGCGATCGATGATGGCGCTAGTCAAATTGCTGTTCGTTTAGCAGAAGCCTTAAAGATACCTTCAGTCAGCAGTGTTCTAAAACTTGAAATTGCTGGAACTCAAGTGACTGCAACCCGCGAAATAGACGGTGGAACTGAGCTAATTGAAGTTTGCTTACCAGTCGTAATTACTGCTCAAAAAGGCCTAAATGAACCTCGTTATCCTTCTGTTGCAGGGATTATGAAAGCCAAGAAAAAACCTTTAAAAACTATGACCCTTGCTGACCTTGGAATTAACGCTGGAGATTTGTGTTTGAAAATGAATATTGATAAATACAGTTTACCTAGTGCTCGCCAAGGTGGACGAAAACTTGCCGGTGATGCTGCACAAGCTGCAAATGAATTAGCACGACTCTTGCGTGAAGAAGCTAAGGTTCTGTAAAGGGAGGAATTAACATGGCTAAAGGAATTTGGATTATAGTCGAACAACGCAACATGCAAATCCGTAAAGTTTCATTAGAATTACTCAGTCAAGGACGTAAAATTGCGGATGAAACAGGCGAAGCTTTAGTCGCCGTAATTCTCGGACAAGGTATTGATGGACTTGCTCAGACTGTTGCTGAATGTGGAGCAGACAAGGTTATCCTTGTTGATGATGCAAAGTTAGCAGAATATACTACTGGTGCTTATACCTCTGTTCTTAACAAACTGATTAGTAAGCATGAACCTCAGGCAGTCTTAATGGGTAACACTGCTGTTGGAAAGGATCTTGCTCCTCGTCTTGCTCAACGTTTAGGTGTTGGCTTAGCCTCAGATTGCACTGGAATGGAAACTGATGCAACTAACTTCTTGACCTTTAAACGCCCTATTTATGCTGGTAAAGCTTTTGCCCATCTTTCGTCAGCAGTACGACCAATTCTCGCAACCATCCGCCCTAATACCTTCACTGCCACAGCACCTGAAGCTGGACGTCAGGCTGAAATCGTTAAAGAAGCAGCAGAAATTGACGCTTCTGACTTAGTTGCCATTCTTAAGGAAGTTGCTATCGCAGCTTCTAAGCGTCCTGAGCTTACAGAGGCAAATGTTATTGTATCTGGTGGACGTGGAATGAAAGGCCCTGAGAATTATGGCATACTCGAAGATCTTGCCGATGTTGTCGGAGCTGCTGTTGGAGCATCACGCGCTGCAGTAGATTCCGGGTGGAAAGAACATAAGTTCCAAGTTGGACAAACAGGAAAAACTGTTGCTCCAACACTCTATATTGCTTGTGGGATTTCGGGAGCAATCCAACACTTGGCAGGGATGGGATCCTCAAAATTCATTGTAGCCGTTAACAAAGACCCCGAAGCTAACATTTTTAATGTGGCTGATTACGGTATTGTCGGAGACCTTTTTGAAGTTGTTCCCTTATTGACAGCAGAGTTTAAGAAACTTGTTAATGAATAAAGGAAATTCAGCGAAGCGCCTTTCTAAGGCGCTTCGTTAATAAAAGTAAGGAGAGGGAAGAATGGCAACACGTCAAGTGTATTGGAATGTTGAAGGAGAGCATTGGCTTTATTTGTTTTTTATCGTTGCACTCATAATCTTTGGCTACGGTGTCTATAAACGACTCCAGCTTTGGAAATTAGGCCAACCCGAGAATCGATGGAAGGATATCGGAGCAGGAGTTAAGGACGTTTTAGTCTATACCTTTGCTCACAAACGAATATTTAAAGATCCCTATCCAGGCTTAATGCATGCGACCATTTTCTTCGGCTTTTTATTTCTAGCCTTTGCTACCGCCATTATAACCCTCCAAGCAGACTTTGCCTTAATGATTTTTAACGGTTGGCTTTATCTTTTCATTAAAGTAACTGCTAACTTGTTTGGGCTCTTGGCTGTGATTGGAATCCTTATCGCAGCTTACCGTCGCTACATCGAGAGACCAGATCGCTTAGACAATAAAGCTGACGATGCTATAACCCTCGCGTTACTCTTCGCGATTTTAGTCACGGGTTTTGTCATTCAAGGAGCACGTATTGCCGTATTACCAGATCCTTGGGCAGGATATGCCTTTGTTGGACAGTGGATGGCCATTCCCCTCAAAGCAATGTTCAATGAAGCCCAACTCTTGTCCTTACACGTATTTCTGTGGTGGTTCCATCTCGCCCTTGCGATGGCTTTCATAGCTTATTTCCCATACTCCAAGCTTTTCCACGTCTTGCTTGGACCGCTCAACCAGTTCTTCCGCAAACGTGGACCGATTGGTATCCCAGATCCTATCGATTTTGAAGATGAGAGTTTAGAAACCTTTGGAAAAAGTCAGTTGCGAGAATTTTCTTGGAAAACGTTATTTAACACAGATGCCTGTTTACGGTGCGGTCGGTGTCAAGATAACTGTCCTGCCTACTTGAGTGGAAAGCACTTAAATCCTAAAGGGATTATTCAGGATATGCGTGTTCTTATGGAGGAAACCGGAGAGGCTCTTTTACCTCTGAAAAAGGTAGCTGTAGCAGGTGCAGTAGAGGGGCAGGAAGCCGCTGCGGCTAGCGATGCGGATGAGTCCGAAGAGTGGACTGGTAGGGCTCTGATTGGCGAAGTGATTCCTGAAGAAGACCTATGGGCCTGTACGACCTGTCGCTCTTGCGAACAACAATGTCCTGTTTTTGTGGAACATGTCGATAAGACCATCGATATGCGCCGTAATCTCGTTCTGATGGAAACACGCTTCCCATCAGAGGCTCAATTGGCATTCAAAAACATGGAGAATAATGGTAACCCTTGGGGTATTGGCTGGAGTACTCGGGCCGATTTCCTCACAGGTCTCGGTGTAAAAACCTATGAAGAGGACCCTGAAGTAGAATATTTATATTGGCCTGGTTGCTCCGGAGCTTTTGATGCTCGTAATCAAAAAGTATCCGCTGCCCTTGTAAAATTACTTCAAGCTGCAGGTGTTCGTTTTGCAATTCTAGGCAATGAAGAAAAATGTTGCGGTGACTCTGCTCGTAAACTAGGTAATGAGTATTTATTCTATTCCTTAGCCACCGAAAATATCGAAGTGATGAAAGGCTATGGGGTCAAAAAAATCATTACTCAATGTCCACATTGCTACAATTTCTTGAAAAACGAATACCCTCAATTGGGCGGAGACTTCGAAGTCATTCACCATACTGTATTCCTCTTAGATCTCGTTAAATCAGGCAAGCTAAAGCTCTCAAAAGGAGACAATAAATCGGTCACCTATCATGATTCTTGTTATTTAGGCCGCTACAACGAGATTTACGAACAACCTCGTGAATTGCTTAAAGCAGTTGGCTTAGAAATCAAGGAGATGAAACACACCGGTGAAAAGAGTTTCTGCTGCGGTGCTGGTGGTGGAAGAATGTGGCTTGAAGAACATGAAGGACAACGGATTAATGAGATGCGCACAGATGAAGCAATCGCTGTGAAAACTGATTATGTCGGTACTGCCTGTCCGTTCTGTCTCACCATGATCGTCGATGGAATTGCTGCTCGTGAAGCTGGCGAACAGCTCAAGGCCTTAGATATTGCTGAAATTTTAGAAAAATCGCTGTGATATAAGACAAACGCTGTAAATGACTAGAGAAAGACCCACTGATCCTTGATCAGTGGGTCTTTCTTATGCGCCTCGCTGGGCTGTCTTAGGGTGAAGATCCGAAATTTATTTTTAAAAATAAGGAACTAAAACCTGATCATCTGAATAAAAATGGTTTGCAGACGCTTTAATGTGAAAGGAGAATTCAACATGTCCAGTGCACATATCAAAAAGATGTTTCCCGGAGCAGTTACTTCTCAAGGATTCTACTCATACTATCAATACATGATTCAACAAAATGCAAATCATATTTTCGTAATAAAAGGGGGACCGGGAGTCGGTAAATCATCCTTTATGAAGAAAATTGGCCAAACTATGCTAGAACAAGGTTACGACCTTGAATACCACTGTTGCTCCTCTGATAACGGCTCAATCGACGGGATTGTCATTCCCCAACTTAACATTGCCCTCTTAGATGGAACTGCCCCCCATGTTGTCGATCCTAAAAACCCAGGTGCTGTCGATGAAATCATTAACCTTGGGGATTATTGGAATGAAGAAATGTTGAAACAGTCTAGAGAGGAAATCAAAAACTGCAATCTAAAAGTATCAAGCTATTTTCAAAGAGCCTACTTTGCCTTAAAAGAAGCCAAGATTGCCTTAGATGAGTGGAAGTATTATATATCGTCTTACCAGAATTGGAATCAAATTAATCTGCTGACTTTAAAAATAGAGCGAGAGATGTTTAAAATAACGCCCAAAAATGCTGGAAATCAACGACATCTGTTTGCCTGGGCCCACACGCCGCAAGGGAAAACTGAGTATATAGACACCTTAGTTAAGGGTACGGAAACGCTCTACACCTTAATTGGTCAGCCAGGAACAGGTAAGTCTACATTCCTGGCTAGAATTGCCGAACGGGCCATAACCTTTGGCTTAGATGTTGAATACTATCATAATACCCTTAATCCTGAGCAACTCGATTTGATCATTCTTCCGGATCTTCGAATTGCTTTGGTGATTAACTCAGAGCCCTATGCCTACACTTCAAATTATAGTGGTAATATTATTACGTTAGATTTTGAGCAGAGCCTAAATGGTGATCAGTTTATGAAGGAGTGTGGAGAGGAGATAACGGATTGTCGAATCCGAGTAAACCAACATATAGCACGAGCCTTAGGTCATTCTAAAAAAGCCAAAGCAACCCATGATTTACTAGAAACTTATTATGTGCCTGCTATGAACTTTTTGGGAATTGAAGAGAAGTATAAATCTGTCCTTGAAAGAATTTTAGCCTACCAAGATGAACCAGCAATTGCAGTTCACAAAGAGAGTTCCAAACCGCAAGATCTCACCTGATGGTGACTAGACGAAAAGCACCTTTAAAAACTTGCAAAGCAGATGCCTTGCAAGTTTTTCTGAATTTAGGGTACTATAAATCTATTAAAACTAAATTCTTGTGTATCTAAACATTTTATCAGCAGGAATTTGTTTATTTGCACAGAATAGTGATAATATAAGCATTGTTTAATGCACGAACCGGATTTAAAGGCCGGATTATATGAGGAGGTCAACAAATGAGTTTAAAGGTAGCAATTAATGGTTTCGGTAGAATTGGTCGACTTACACTACGGGCAGCACTAAAACAATCTGTTCCTTTTGAAGTGGTAGCTATTAATGATTTAGGAAGCCCAGATTTACTAGCACATTTGTTCAAGTACGATTCAGTTCATGGAATTCTTCCGAATTCGGTTGAAATCGATGGAAGGACCATGATTATTGATGGTAAACGCATTGAGATTTTAGCAGAGAGAAATCCCCAAGATTTACCTTGGAGTAAACTTGGCGTAGATATCGTCATCGAGTCAACCGGACGTTTTACAAAACGTGACGCTGCTGCTCAACATCTTACGGCTGGAGCCAAAAAGGTTATTATATCTGCACCAGCAAAGAATGAAGATATCACAATCGTGTTAGGGGTCAATGAAGATAAATATGATGCCCAGAAGCACCATATTATTTCTAATGCATCCTGTACTACGAACTGCCTCGCTCCTGTAGCCAAAGTCTTACTTGACAAGTTTGGAATTGAACAAGGGATGATGACTACCACTCACTCAGTCACCAATGACCAACGCATTTTAGACCTTGAACATTCAGATTGGCGTAGATCCAGAGCTGCATACCAATCCATGATACCAACAACCACTGGTGCAGCCAAAGCAGTTACTCTTGTTCTACCTGAATTAGAAGGTAAAATGAATGGCTTAGCCGTTCGAGTTCCAACGCCTAATGTCTCTTTAGTTGACTTTGTGGCAAACTTGACTAAACCTACAACCAAAGAAGAAGTCAATGCTGCTTTACGTCAAGCTGCTGAGGGTCCTTTAAAAGGAATCTTGGAATTTTGCGAATTACCGCTAGTCTCCATTGATTTTAACGGTAATCCGGCCAGTTCAATCGTCGATGGCTTATCGACGATGATGATGGGGGATCGCATGGTTAAGGTCTTAGCTTGGTATGATAATGAGAGTGGCTACTCTAACCGCATTGTGGATCTAGTGAAGCTCATTGTAAATAAAGGCTTGTAGGCTTGGAGGTAATGCACCATGAGGAGAACTAAAATCGTCTGTACCATCGGTCCGGCAAGTGAATCTCGGGAAAAGGTTCAAGCTCTTCTAACTGCAGGGATGGATGTAGCTCGTCTGAATTTTTCACATGGAACCCACGAAGAACATGGTCGTAGGATCAAGATTTTGAGAGAGGAAGCTGCTAGGATCGGGAAGCATCTGGGCATTCTTCTCGATACTAAAGGGCCGGAAGTACGGACTGGTAAAGTTCCTGAGGGGGGTATTACTCTTGAAAATGGATCTGAATTCTTATTGGATACAGATCTGAGTCTAGGTGACCAGCAACGTGTTGGAATTACTTATACTGATTTATGGAGAAAAATCAACCCAGGTACTCATATTCTGATTGATGATGGACAAATCGATTTAGAAGTCACCTCGATTGATCATAAAATCATTCGCACAACGGTTCGAAATGGTGGAATTCTTAAGTCTCAAAAAGGGGTTAATGCGCCAGGCGCGCTGATTGATCTACCTGCAGTAACGGAAAGAGATATTGAAGACATACGCTTTGGAATCTCCCAAGGGATAGACTTTATTGCAGCGTCTTTTACACGTAGAGCAATCAATATTTTGGATGTGCGCAGGGTTGTTGAGGAAATGGAAGCTAATGTGCACATCATTGCCAAGATTGAAAGTCAAGAAGGGATCAACAATCTGGATACGATTCTTGAAGTCGCGGATGGTCTCATGGTTGCCCGCGGAGACCTGGGGGTTGAGATACGGGTTGAAGAAGTTCCGATCAGACAGAAGGAAATGATCCGTAAGTGTAATTTACTAGGTAAACCCGTTATTGTCGCAACCCAGATGTTAGATTCGATGATTCGTCAGCCGAGACCCACTAGGGCTGAGGCTAGTGATGTTGCTAATGCAATTCTAGATGGAACTGATGCCATTATGTTATCCGGTGAAACTGCAGCAGGGCTTTTCCCAGTGGAAGCAGTTCAGATGATGGATAAGATAGCTCAGAGAACCGAACAGATCTGTTCAGACCGACAAGCTATTCGACAACCCCAAATTAATGTCGCTGAGGCCATTAGTTTTGCCAGTTATACGATTGCCAATGACCTCCAAGCCGCTGCAATTCTGACCCCAACCCACTCAGGCTTGACTGCGCGAATGATTTCTAAGTACCGCCCCAGCGCTTTAATTGTTGCCGCGACGCCCTTTGAAACAACCGCCAGGCAGCTATCCCTGCAATGGGGTGTTCAACCTCTTATTGTCCCACAAAGCACAGGAACGGACGAAATGTTGTCTGTAGCTGTCAATACATCCCTCAACAAGAAGATCATTAATGCGGGGGATGTGGTAGTCATTACAGCCGGCGTTCCGATTGGTAAAGTAGGCTCCACAAATATGATCAAAGTACAGATCATGGGCAATATTTTGGCTAAAGGGACAGGTATTGGACGTAAGTCCTATTCCGGTATCGCACGCAAAGTGCGGAATCCAGAGCGAGACGATTTTAATGATGGAGATATTCTAATTGCAGAAACTACTGATGCAAGGTTTGTTCCACTCATTGCTCGAGCTGGAGCCTTGGTCGTTGTTGAGGGTGGTTTGACATCACACGCTGCTATTGCAGCGTTACAATATGGAATTCCGGCAATTGTAGGAGCTTTTGACGCTTTTTCTAAGGTTATCGATGGTCAGACTTTGACGGTCGACTCCTTATCCGGAATGATGTATGAAGGCTCGATTAGTATTCTATAAAATAATAGTGAGAGGAGGGAATTCGTGAGTTCTGAAAGGCAGGATGAGATTCATTTCTTACTTCAAGAACATGGAAATTTAACCGTTACAGAATTAGCACAGCGGTTAAAAGTATCTGAAATGACCATTCGTCGAGATCTCAAGAACCTTGCTGCGTTGGGTTTAATTCAACGCCAACACGGACGAGCGATTTATCCTCCGATTACCCCAATGGATACTTTGTTGATGATGAGCATGGGAGAGGCTGAGCGAGAAAAGGCTAGAATAGGTCAATTAGCTGCAACCTTGATTAATGAAGGAGATTCCATTATTCTGGACGCTGGGACGACGACTCTAGCCGTTGCCCAGGCTATACACACAAAATGTACTGTAATCACCAATTCTCTACCAATTGCTAGTGTTCTAGGTAATCGAGAAGAGATTACAGTCCTTATGACAGGCGGAGAAGTTCGCACAAATACCTTCGCTCTGGTCGGTCCTATGACCCGAGCGGTTTTAGAGGGCTTCAATGCTGATAAACTGTTTTTAGGAGCAACCGGCGTAAATGTCGCACGAGGGTTATCGACGGCGAACATGTTAGAATCTGAAGTCAAACAAACGATGCTTAAAGTAGCAAAAGACGTTATTCTTGTTGCCCATAGTGCCAAGATAGGGCAAGTTCGTTATCATACCTTTGCCCATTGGGACAGTGTTCATACACTCGTAACAGACTCTGGACTATCGACATCGGACAAGGAAGAGCTTACTCTTTTAGGTGTTAATGTTTTACTTGCCTAATAGTTGTGTCTAAACCGATAATTCTATCAGCTACACTTTTCAGCTAAGCTGACATCGAGACTTCTGACACATAAGTAACCCTATAACCCTTACTTAGGATGTAGAGGTCTGGAAATCAGATACACTAAAACGCGTATAGCCGACCACGGTCGACTATACGCGTTTATCTATGCAGAATTAGAGTTGTAGTTTAGCTATTATTTAGATAGATTTAAAGTATGCTACTATTTAGGTAGATTTAAAGTGTCCTTAGTATGTCTTTTAAAGCCTTGGAGTTCGTGATCAAAATTTCCGGTATTAGTCATTTGATTGTCAATAGTATCTTTATCGATAGTACTATGGGCACGGTCATTAAAAACCTCTATTAAACCCGCTCCTTCTAATTCGTTCGCAATTTCGAAGAGAGAGTCTCGTTTGAAACGAGGTAATTGATTGACAAACCGATTAATCTTAACAGGGGGAACAAGATTGCGGAATTTTACTCCTCCATACTTCAAAATACGTTCAGGCAAAAGGATCTCCTCCTTTTAATAATAATCATCAGACTACTAATCTAATGATATTATTTGCCTAATAGTCTAAACAAATACATCTTCTTTGGCTGGTGACAAAACTGACTACTGTACGGGAGAATCCTCTGTAAATTTAACATTACTTAAGGTATCTTTAACTTGATCACGAATAAATGATAAATATTCCTGTCGCAATGCTTCCTGCTCGGCGCGTTCCCACTCTTCTAAACTAGTGGCGCGCTTCTTTTTTGATAGTTCGTTGATACGCTCAATAATTATATTGATAGGTGAAGTACTCAATTAAGAATCTCCTTTCATCTTACCATAGTAAAGGTTATCATTTTTTGCATTATAACATGCTTCGAAAATAATTCAAATAATTCCTATACTAAGCCAAGAGTGCTATAATATGCCAAAATACTATTTGCTTTATATAAGATACCTAGGAGGATTTTTAAATGGGATTGCTTTCCAAAACACACTTAAGAGTTCGTTATGCTGAAACTGATCAAATGGGGATTGTCTATCATTCAAATTACCTTATTTGGTTTGAGGTTGGAAGAACAGAATTGTTCCGGGAATTAAATCTACCTTATACTAAGTTTGAGGAACAGGGTATAGGATTAGCTGTCGTAGAAGCCAGTTGCCGCTATCGAAAACCAACACGCTATGACGATGAGTTGATTATTGTTACTGAGATAGAACAGATGACTTCTAGAAGAGTAACATTTTCTTATCGAGTTTTCCATGAAGAAACTTTGATGGCAGAAGGAAAGACGGTCCATGTATTTATTAACAAGGCAGGTCGCGCTACAGATGTACGTAACTATGGAATATGGAAAAGTTTAGAAAACGTGCTGGAAAACCAAGCAAGGATCTGCCAAAACTGATTGCATTACTCTTTGTGGTATGTTATCATGTATACAAAGTACAAAGAGAGAAGGGATTCTATGTATTTAGTTACGTGGATTGAAGGAGAAGAAGTTAATTACAGGGTCGTACAGAACCAAGAACTTCCAACCTTGATGGCTTCTCTTGGACAACATGCAATTATCCAAAAATTATTAGCGTAGAAAAAACGTATACTTATATAAAGAGAATTTAATGATGATCAAGTATGCCCATCAATATTGATGGGCATTTATTTTTTGTCTAACTTCATGCAGGATAATTCTTGTTGACCGAGAATACTTATACATTACAGAATTTAGGAGTTTTATTGAGAAGGAGGTTTTTTATGTCCTTCAAAGTGATAGTAGACAGCTCGTCGGATATCCCCTTCAACATGGCAGTCTCTGCAGGGATCGTTACTGTACCAATGCCCGTAACTATTGATGGCAAGACCTTTCTGGAAGGGGTTAACCTTTTCAACAAAGAGTTTTATGCGCAATTTGACGAGTTTAAGGAATTACCTAAAACATCCCAGCCAAATCCTAACAACCTATTGGAAGAATATGAAAAGGCCTTATCCGCTGGATACGAAGTGGTCGCTATTCATCTTTCATCAGGCTTGAGTGCAACTGTTTCGACGGCTCATATGGTACGCAAAATGACGTCTGCTCCTGAGCGAGTGCATATTATCGATAGCCTGGGTGCATCATTTGGGTATGGATTGCTTGCTTTATTTGCCCAAAAAACTCTATCTTCCGTAACTTCCTGGGAGGAAGCGGAAGAAAAAATACTTGCATTCCGCCAAAAAATGCGTTATGTTTTTACCCTAGACGTGCTAGACTACCTCGTTAAAGGGGGAAGAGTCAGCAGAACGGCTGGGTTTATAGGTGGATTGCTTGATGTCAAGCCCGTTTTGCATTTTACCCCAGATGGCAAGATAGAACCTTATGCTAAAGTCCGTACTCGTCGTGCCGCAATTAAAAAATTAGTCGAAGTTATGGAACATGAAATCACGTTCCCCGAACAGCAAGTGATTGGAATATCACATTCAACATGTTATGAAGATGCTCAGATCTTAGCCAATGAAATCCATCAGCACTTCAAAGTAAAGGATGTCATAATCAGTGAAGTGGGCTGTGTCGTTGGAAGCCACACGGGTCCAGGTACACTGGCACTTTTTTATCAACGTTAAAACACAGAATAGGAGAGAAACTTAGTTGAAATCCATCGCAGCTTTCTTGCTAGCCTTATTTTTGATGTTCAGCTATACCCCGATAATTGCCTTAGGTTCGTCATCTTCAAAGGGTACTTTGCCAATAGTTCAGGGAGAAGGGGCTTATTTGATTGATGTATTATCAGGAGAAACGCTCTTTATGAAAAACCCTGATAAGCCTCTTGCACCTGCCAGCACAACCAAGATTATGACTGGATTATTAGCTATTGAACGTGGTAATTTGAATGACATTGTGACAGCAAGTCCTACTATGTTAAATAATAAGCTTGTATATGGCACACGGATATACCTGGAACCAGGGGAAAAACTATCTTTACAGGACCTTCTCCATGCTACACTGTTAAACTCAGCCAATGATGCTGCAGTAACTATTGCTGAGCATATCGGTAGTGACCTACCGCGCTTCGTTGAAATGATGAATCAGCGTGCTCAGGAAATTGGAGCTCATCAAACGCATTTTAGTAATCCGAGTGGTTTAACAGAGCAAGGACATATCACCACAGCACATGATCTTGCCCTTATAGCCCGTGTCGCTTATCAAAATCCTATCTTCGCCGAGTATGTCCGTACTAAGTCAAAAACCATTTCTCGCTCAAAGGAAAATGTGCCTTCACTTTTGGTCAATCAAAACAAACTATTATGGATGGATGAAGCTGTTGATGGCATCAAATTGGGATATACGGCTGCTGCCCAAAATTGTCTTGTGGCATCAGCTTCCAAGGATGGACGTCAATTAATCGGTGTAATTCTCAAATCTCCAGGAAAAGAAATCTACACAGATATGGAAAACATGTTTGAATATGGATTTACTCAATTTGAAACTATAGTTTATAAACCTAAAGGTGCCGCAATTGCATCCATTACGGTTGATAGTGAATCCGTTGACCTCATTCTTGACCGTCCTCTCTATATTACCCAGAAACTTGACGAACAGCAGAAAACGTTAGATCTTCGTGTATCCCCTTTAAATTTGGGTACATTATCCTCAGTAGAAGAAGGACAAGTCGTTGCTCAAGTTGCAGTTTTAGATGGTATTACGCATTTAGACACATTTCCTTTGAAAACCTCTCGGGCAGTTCAACCAAAAATGCCATATCAGACCGTGCGTTCGTTTCAAACAACTTGGTTTTTTGGAGCGATTGTGATCGTAGGCATTTTTGTTTTTATCAATCATAAAAGAAACGCCTCTCGTTATTTGAAAAGACAGGCACGTCTTTTGAAACGAAGAGAGTCAAGTTAGGATCTATAAATTAGTGATAGAAGCATTAGATTTGATGTCTAATGCTTTTGTTATCGTGAGACAGAATTTACTAAAAATTGTCCGTTCAGTAAAAAAACTATATAATATGATTATAACAAGAAAGGTATGATTTAGGAGTTGACTAACTTGGAAAAGGGTAAGAAGGTAGTTACCATTGCCTATGGTTGCCAAATGTCTGAACGTGATGCTGAAACCTTGACGGAAATTACTAGGCAAGAAGGCTATCAGAGTTCCGAAGAACTTGAAAATGCAGATTTAGTGATCATAAATACCTGTTGCGTAAGGGAGAGCGCAGAAAATAGAATACTCGGCAAAATAGGAGAGCTTAAGAAATTAAAGGAAAGAAACCCCCGTCTTAAAATTGCAATTAGTGGCTGTATGGTTCAACAACCGGGTGCCGTGGAACGCTTGCGTAAACGAGCACCGTTTATAGATATTTGGACTGGGACTCATAATTTACACAATTTTTCGGATCTCTTACATCAGGTAGAACAAGGAGGAAAAGTCGCCGAAGTTTGGACTGAACCCAAATTAACCCTGGAATCTACTCCGCTCGCTGAGAAAGGTAAACTTCAAGCGAACGTTAATATTATGTACGGATGCGATAACTTCTGTTCATATTGCATTGTTCCACATGTGCGAGGCAGGGAACGGAGTCGCAAACCTGAGGAAATCATTCAAGAAATTAAAGACCTTGTGGACAGTGGTTGTCGCGAAGTCACCTTACTAGGACAAAACGTAAACTCCTATGGTAAAGAATTTTCTCCCGCCTATGACTTCGCAGACTTGCTTAAGGATGTAGATCAAATTCCAGACTTGTTACGGATACGCTTTATTACCTCACATCCCAAGGATTTGTCGGATAAGCTGATTGAAACTGTTGCTCAGGGTCAGAAATTATGTGAGCACTTCCATTTACCGATTCAATCCGGTAGTAATTTCATACTCCAGCGCATGAATCGGAAATATACTAGGGAATACTATATAAGCCGAGTAGAAAAAATCTATGAACTCCTTCCCCAGGCTAGGATTACAACAGATGTAATCGTTGGGTTTCCCGGCGAATCGGAAGAAGACTTCGAGCAAACTCTGGAAATCATGAATTTAGTTCATTATAGTCATGCCTTTACCTTCATGTATTCCAAACGTTCTGGTACGCTTGCTGCCGAAATGGAGAATCAAATTGCTCTAGATGTTAAAAAGCGACGTTTACAGAAGTTGATGAGCGTGCAAAACCAGCAGAGTCTGGTATGGCGGCAAAAAATGATTGGAAAAACCTATGAAGTTTTGGTGGAAGGTCCAAGTAGGACAAATCCTGAGCGTTTAACTGGACGAACCCGCGGCTACGAACTGGCCGTTTTTAATGGTCAGCCAGAACTCATCGGGTCTTTGGTAAACGTGAAGATACTAGACGCCGGATCTTGGACACTTACCGGAGAAATTGAAAGATCTAAGTAGAATTCTGTTTAACTTTGCGATTGAAGCAGGAATCTTCTGTCCTATGTAGAATGTATTATGCGGAGGTGTCATACAATGACAAACGAAATTATTGAAAATGCCCGGCTCTTGGCAGATGCCATCGCTCGTAGCTCCGAGCTCGCCGAATTACACAGTGCAGAGGATGCAATGGCTGCTGATGTTTCAGCCCAAGAATTGATTGCAGAATTACAGAAAGCTCAAGAACGCTTTATGGAGGTACAACAAGGCGGCACTGAGCCTACTGAAATTGATAAAAATGCGGTCGATGAAATTGAAGCTAAGGTAGAAGCGAATCTCGCTATCGCCGCGTACATGAAAGCACAAGACAAGTTTACCGAAATGTTAGATGGTGTTAATGCTATTCTTGCCGGAGCTATAGCAGGTTCTTCTGATGGCTGTTCCTGTGGAGATGATGGTTGTGCTCCAGGCGGATGCGAACCAGGAGGGTGTGGCAGCGGCGGAGGCTGCGGCTGCGGGAATTAATTTTGAAAATACCGCAGAATCGAGATCGAAAGGGAAGAGCTAAATCAGTAGCTCTTCCCTTTTAGGATTTATCGTCTCTGAGTAGCAGAATCATTAGTCAACAAACTTTTAAAAGGGAGAAGACATGGTATGACCACCCCTATGATGCGACAATATCGTGGAATTAAAGCCAAAACACCCGATACAATTCTCTTTTATCGGTTAGGTGATTTTTACGAAATGTTCGGAGACGATGCAGAGCTTGCTGCGCCTATCTTACAAATCGCTTTAACTGGCCGAGATGCAGGGGATGGGAAACGTATCGCCATGTGTGGCGTTCCTTATCATGCTCTCGATAATTATTTATCAAAGCTCGTCAAAGCCGGTCACAAGGTGGCTATTTGTGAACAAGTAGAAGACGCAAAAAATTCTAAAGGCATCGTCAAGCGTGACATTATCCGGATAGTCTCGCCAGGAACCCTTACTGAATCCCTTGCAGAACGCTCTAATCATTATCTAGCCAGTGTATTTCACGAGCAGGACTGGGGACTAGCCTTTCTTGATCTATCCACGGGAGAATTTACAATTTTTCAAACCCCTGAGCTCGATGTGTTGCTTGCGGAAGTTTCTCGGATAAATCCAGCAGAAGTCCTACTTCCGCCTGAGCTAATTAAAAAACCTAAGCTTTGGACAGGGTATTTTTGTAGTCTGCGGGATCGTAATACATTTTATAGTCGCGATTTAAGTCATCATTTTGAAGGTCAACAGACTCTCTTGCAAGAATTTCCGGTTGCAGCCTGTGCTGCCGCTAGTTTATGGACTTACATATTGGAAACAATGCCCGGCGTTGATCCTAGCCATATCGTTGAAATAAAAACTTTCCGTTCCGAGCAGTGGATGTTTTTAGACCAGTGGACACGTCGCAACCTGGAACTTACAGAATCCCTCCGAGGGGCAGGGCGAAAAGGAACTCTACTGTCTGTTCTTGACTCCACTCAGACCGCCTTCGGCGGTAGACTTCTGAAGCATTGGATTGATAAGCCATTGCTATTGAAGGATGATATAGAGCGGCGCCTCAACGCGGTAGATGAATTAGCCTCGGACTCTTTTCTGCGCAAAGATTTGTTGAAGCTTTTTTCCAAGGTCTATGATCTCGAACGTCTGATAGGGAAGGTTTCTTACGGAACCGCCAATGCCAAGGACTTGTTATCCTTAACCCAAACTTTAGCGTTGCTTCCTGAAATACGAACACTCCTGATGGCGAGCACTGCTGAGACTCTGAAAATCAAGGCTCCTCAATTGGAGGGCTTTGAGACCTTCGTCACAACCCTGCAAGAGGCGCTTAATCCTGTTCCTCCCTTATCGATTCGGGATGGGAATATTATTAAAACAGGGTATTCCCAAGAGGTGGACGAATTACGCAGTATTTCGACAGGTGGAAAAGAATGGGTTGCCAAACTCGAGAGCTTCGAACGTGAACGTACGGGGATTCGCTCTTTAAAGATCGGGTATAACAAAGTGTTTGGTTATTTCATCGAGATTACCCATGCCAATGCCCACCTTATTCCTTCAGACTATCAACGTAAACAGACTCTTTCCAATGCTGAGCGTTTCATTACTCCTGAACTCAAAGAATATGAACAAAAAATTCTAGGCGCTGATGATAAACTTAAAGAACTAGAGTATGAGCTTTTTTTAGTCCTTCGAGAGAGTGTTCGAAAAAATACCAAGCAGATTCTGACTATCGCTCAAGTTTTAGCGGAGATGGATGTCTTGGTCAGTTTGGCTGAAGTCGCTATTCGCAATCACTATGTCCGTCCTCAGATCACTAATGATGGGGAGATTCATATCACTGAAGGTCGTCACCCTGTTGTGGAAGTCATGCTCGAACCAGGCAAATTTGTCCCCAATGACACGCTTATTTCCCAGAACCACCATTTAGCGCTGATTACAGGACCCAATATGGCCGGAAAATCGACTTACATGCGCCAAGTCGCCTTAATCGTTTTGATGGCCCAAATCGGATCCTTCGTACCGGCCCAAAAGGCCATCATCTCTCAAGTAGACCGGATCTTTACACGAGTAGGTGCTTCAGATGACTTAGCGGCTGGCCAAAGTACGTTTATGGTTGAGATGCAAGAGGTAGCGCATATTTTGAAATATGCCACTGCAAAAAGCTTAATTATCTTAGACGAAATCGGACGAGGGACAGCCACCTATGATGGACTAAGTATCGCCTGGGCCGTGGCTGAGTATTTAGTTCAACAGCCTGAGTTTAACCCCAAAACCCTCTTTGCCACCCATTACCATGAAATGACGCAGTTACAGGATGATTTTTCCGGGCTATTTAATCTTCATGTTGGGGTGAAGGAACAGGGAGAAGACATTGTCTTTTTACATAAAATTCTGCCAGGTCGCGCAGATCGTAGTTATGGTATTCAAGTGGCGCGCTTGGCAGGTCTCCCTCAAGAACTACTAAAACGTGCCAAGACCTTGCTCAAGGAATTAGAATCATCCGAGCCAGTACACGCAAGCTCTGCTCCGACCCAAGTTATGACCCAATTTACACTGTTTGACGTTCCACAAACTCATCCGCTTTTACAAGAAATTAAACAAATCCACTTAGAAGACATGACGGCTCGCCAAGCACTTCAATATCTCTTTGACCTACAGGAGCGCATTCAATCCTCTGAAGCAATTTAGCGAGGTGCGAAGCGCGAGGTTCGAGGTTCGAATTCTTAGTTGGAATAAATTCATGTTAGTGGACAGAGTCCAAGATTAAGGTTAAGTTATAGTTAAAAGTTAAAGTTCGTCGGTTCGTCATAGGATGTTAGGGTTTAAAGATCGAACCTCGAGCATCGTTCATCGAACCTCGATAAAGGGGGGTGTAACCATGCCTATTCAAGTAGGTATCGATGTGGGGGGAACTTACACTGACGCAGTGTTGATAGCCAATGGTCGTATCCAACAAACAGCCAAGGTACCCACCCAATCAGAAAATTTAGTAGATACTCTTATGGAAGCTTTTGATAAGTTAGCTATTAGAGAGGGACAGGAGCTTGACCGCATCACAGTCAGTACAACTCTTGTAACGAATGCCATTCTCCAAGATCAAATTCCCTCTGTTAACTTAATGCTGTTTTCTGGCAAGGGGATGAGAATGGATGCTCTTCCCTGGCCGGTAAACTATCTGGAGCTCTCAGGAGAAATGGATTTTCGAGGCAGAGAAATTGAATCCCCTAACCAGAAGGAATGGGAGAAACTGCTATCGCCAGACCTACTCGAGAAGCCAACCCGCGTAGCCATAGTAGGGAAATTCTCCCATCGGAACTATCTTCACGAGGAATTACTTGCTAGTTATCTAAAGCAAATTAACCCATCTTTACGTATTGCTCTAGGACATGAGTGGGGTCAAGCAAATTTCTATCGACGAAGTTTGACAACCTATCTCAATTTAGGAGTGTCGGATCTCTATCACCAATTTGCCCAACAATTACAAACCGCTGTTGCTGCACGAAAAATTCAGGCCCCCATTTTTATCTTAAAGGCCGATGGCGGATGCTTACCACTTGCTAAGATTCGCCCGATCGATTCCATCTATTCTGGGCCCGCTGCCAGTGTTCTGTCAGCTCTAACCCAAATCGACGCTGTGGAGTCGTCCATTGTCGTTGATATTGGCGGAACAACCACAGATATGGGTCTTGTTTTAGCAGGAGTGCCTTTACTTAGTTCTAAAGGAGCTCAAATTGGATCCTTCACAACACTGGTCCGCTCCTTATCCGTTCGCTCCATTCCGGTAGGGGGAGACTCTGTCGTTCGTGCTACCGATCAAGGGTTTGTTCTCGAAAGTTATCGCCTCGGTCCTGCGTTTTGTCTAGGAGGGAATGTACCTACTCCGACGGATGCCATGCGGTATCTGGGGCTGATAGATTATGGTAATCTCCAACTAGCTGAAGAAGGTCTGGCCTCAATTTTACCACCAGAAGGTCGAACCCCTCAGTTGCTGAAGGAGCTGGCCAGTGCCATTCTTGCTCAAGTTGTGGAAAGAATCTCTGAGGCTGTGGATTCTCTAAAACGAGAGTGGCAAGAAGAACCAGCCTATAAAGTGTGGGAGGTTCTCCATCCGCAGGAAAACCATGTCTTCCACACCTTAGTCACCGGCGGAGCTGCTCGAGGAATTTCGACTGCCTTAGGAGAACGTCTGGGAACTCCAGTAAAGCTTGGCTATCGCGCAGAAATCTCCAATGCTCTTGGTACAGCTATGGCAAGACCTACCTTTGATTGCACTCTCCATCTTGATACCTATATGAAGCAATACCGCGTGGAAGAGACTGGAGAACAGGGTAAATGGACAGGCTCACTTCGACCTCACAAAGAAGTGGAGGAGTTTTTGGATACCCTTGTGCAACGGCAAGTGCAGGAGTATGGCATAGATACTTATGCTGTAGAAAAAGAGCCCTTTGATTTCTTCCCTATTGTTCAAAATTATCGTACCGTGGGCCAAATCGTTCATGGGGCCGCTCATCAGCGGGCTGGTGTAATCGGGAGGGTAATACTATGAAACGAACCGGAATTCTGTTTTTTCCAGCCTTTGATTGGTCGTTAGGAGACTCCCATCCTGAACGTGAAGAACGCCTCCTCTACACCCAAGAGCAACTGTTCGAAGAGGGGGTTCTTGACTTACCCCAAATTAAACAGTTTTCACCCCGTGTGGCATCTTTGCATCAGGGGTTACGGGCTCAAGCCTTATTCCCCAACCCACAGGCGCATACGGACTCCTTAGATGCCCATCTAATTGCTGCGGGAAGCGCCATTTTATTAGGCGAATCACGGATGCGTGGCGAAATTTCTAATGGGTTCGTCTTGGCACGTCCACCAGGACATCATTCAGGAGCGACCGTTTGGGGGAACCGTGGCTTTTGCACCCTGAATAACGAGGCAATCCTGGTCAACCATTTAAGGGCCAAGTATGGTGTAAAAAAGATTGCGATTGTAGATACGGATGTCCATCATGGAGACGGAACTCAAGATATTTTTTATCACGATCCGAATGTTCTATTTATTTCTATCCATCAAGATGGACGTACACTTTTTCCAGGCAGTGGCTTTGTCTATGAAAAAGGGGGT
The DNA here is from genome assembly GCF_054657535.1 of Desulfosporosinus burensis. Taxonomy (NCBI): domain Bacteria; kingdom Bacillati; phylum Bacillota; class Clostridia; order Eubacteriales; family Desulfitobacteriaceae; genus Desulfosporosinus; species Desulfosporosinus burensis. Next base: position 348,161 of record NZ_BAAHYN010000001.1, on the reverse strand, counting down.
CCCAATGCCTGGGATCAGACTCTAAACATTCCACTACCGCCTGGAACGGGAGATGAAGGCTATCATTATGTAATGGAAAATTGGGTGCTCCCGCGTCTGCAAGCCTTTGCTCCTGAGCTGATCATTAATTCGGCGGGTCAGGACAATCATTTTACAGATCCACTCGCCTCAATGAATCTAACGGCAGGGGGATATGGTCGGATTACGGAACTTCTTCAACCGGATTTGGCAGTTCTGGAAGGTGGATATTCCATCGAAGGAGCTCTTCCTTATCTTAACCTGGCCATTTTACTGGCCCTCGCTGGAGAAGATTATCATCATGTTCGAGAACCCCAGAAGCTTACTCGCCCCACTTTAGCGTGGGCAGATTTGAAGCCATATTTTGAAGCTCTTAAAAAACAGCATCAAGCGGTTCAACCTAAGTTCAGTGTTCAAAACAAACCCACCTTCCCGAGAGGAAATTGGATCAATATTCCCAATTCAATTTACTATGATACAGAAGGGTTCCAAGAAACCCGCCAGGATTACATCCGACAATGTAATCATTGTGCTGGTACAGTCTTTATAGAAAGTCGGCGCGCTCCCCATACATCTATTTTAGTCAGAATTCCGTTTCAAGCCTGCCCAGAGTGCGAGCAAGCGGGTTATGACCTTTGGGAGCACACGCATAGGCCTAGCGAGAAAATCAGAAGCGGACTCCTGCAGAATCAGCTTCATGACAAACTAGTTGTTTGGGATAGTAAGGAAGGACTGAACGAATTTTGACACCGGTGATTCATATTCTGGATACACACTCTGCTAACCAAATCGCTGCTGGAGAGGTGGTTGAACGACCAGCCTCTGTGGTTAAGGAATTGGTAGAAAACGCTATAGACGCAGGGGCCAAACACATTGACATAACCATTGAGGGGAATGGTGTTCCTTTAATTCGAGTGCAGGATGATGGCTGCGGAATCGCGATTTCGGATTTACCGTTAGCTGTCATTCGTCATGCGACGAGTAAGATCACTCAAATTGGAGATCTCGATCATTTGCGAACCCTCGGGTTCAGAGGGGAAGCTTTACCGAGCATTGCCTCGGTTTCTAATATGGAAATTTCCACACGTCCTGCTGACGAAGTTGCCGGATTGAGCCTAACACTCAAAGGTGGAGAAGAAGGGGAGTTTAAAGAAGTAGGGTGCCCGGTTGGAACCTCAGTAACAGTTCGAGATTTGTTTTATAATACTCCAGCGAGATTGAAATTTTTAAAATCTACCCCGACGGAATTTGGGCTGATTAGTGATTCGATCGGGCGCATCGCGCTGGCGCACCCAGAGATTGCATTTTCTCTGACTCACCCGCAGCAAGTTGTTTTGCAAACCTCGGGGCGTGGTCAGTTACGTGAAACGATTGGATCTATCTTCGGGCATACTATCGCGCGGCAACTTATATCAATCAGTGCACAACACGAAGAGTGGTGCTTGGAAGGCTTTATCAGTCCACCGAATCTGGTCCGAACTTCTAAGCAAACTCAAGTTTTTATGATTAACGGACGAAGTATACGTTCGTCGTTTTTAAGCCGTGCTTTGCAGGAAGGGTATCACACCCTGATTCCGGCTAAGCTTCACCCCATAGTAGTGCTACACCTGCGTGTTCCGCCATCAGATTATGATGTGAATGTCCATCCCACAAAAATGGATGTCCGGTTCAAGAATGAACAAGCCTTAACCCATTTTATCAGTCAGGCTGTTTATCGAACTCTCATAAATAGTAAGCCCTTGCCGACCTTTGAGACGACCAGATCTACCTTTTCGCTCCCACCTAGAATGGATGTTTCAGCAACAAATGCAACTAGCTCCATTGCTATAAGAACCCAGGCAACCCCAAAGGGCACTCAGATGTCAACCCCTAGGTCAACCTCTATGTCAACCTCGACACCAACCCCTAATGTAGCGTTGCAAATCAGTGAGATAGCCGAACCTTTGTCAACAAATGCAAAGGAAAGTCGACCTAATGCTCAAACCAATACTCAATCCGATTCTCAACCTGAGAATCACCCCGAGACTCGCCCTCAGAAACCCCTAGTCTTTGATCAAGCAAAATTCTTCGGTACCCTTCCGCCGCAAATGCCTAGTGTTGTTAAGAATACGGGTTCTAACATATCTGAGCAAAACACCCCAGATATTCTCTCTCAAATCTGGCCTTTAGCTCAGCTTTTCAATACCTATATCTTGGCAACTGATGGTGAAACTCTCTTTATGATTGATCAACATGCAGCTCACGAACGGATCAACTATGAACGATTATTAAAGGAGTTCAAACAAGCAGAACAAGCAAGTCAGTCACTTCTTATACCACTTCCCATGGAGTTTACGCTCCAGGAAGAACAGGTTCTCTTAGAGCATTTATGGATTCTTAATGAAATGGGATTTGTGTTAGAACAATTTGGCTCCCGTACCTACTTATTACGAGGTGTACCGGTCCAGACTGGAATATCTCAACCTGACAAGCTGCTGCGTGAGTTTATCGAAGAAGTGTTGTTGAGGAACACAGCACCCAACTTAAACAAACTATTGGAAGAGTGGATCTATCTTTTGGCTTGCAAAGAATCCATCAAAGCCCAAGACTCACTATCCTTGCTGGAAATGGAACAACTGATTGCACGACTTTATCAAACTCAGAATCCTTATACCTGCCCCCATGGTCGCCCTACCATGGTTAAAATGTCCCGTGCGGAGTTGGAAAGACGTTTTTATCGCACTTAACGTTGGGAAGTTTGTGTGCGTAGTAACAAGGACATACTAAGCGTAAGAAGACGCACTTTTATGAAAGTTTACAAGGGAGGGCTTTTAGCTAGTGAATGAACTCCCCATCCATATTAAAATAACGCATTCAGATTCGAAACTCCAAAAGAGACTTGATTGGTTTCTTCAACAACCCGGATGTACCTGGACCACAACACCGAGAGGGGAAGAGAGATTTCCAGAACTAGCCATCACTCGACGTGGTGTTTTCTTGATAAATGGAACAGAACGGCTAGCCTTTCATCCCAGCATGGCCCTGATTCGTCTGATTAATCTTCGGCGAGGTGAGTCAGATCGGTTTCTTGAAGCGACAAAAATTATCGCTGGTGACTCCTTGATCGATGCTACTCTTGGTTTAGGATCGGATGCCTTGATTGCAGCATGGGCTGTTGGTGAAACTGGAAAGGTCCTTGCTTTTGAACAATCCCCGGTTTTAGCTGCTATGGTACAAGATGGTTTAAGCCATATTAATGAACTTATTACAAATTCAAAAAATGAAGAAAAACAAGTCGCTTGGGCTACTTTAGCAGAAGCTTCACATAGAATTCAAATTTCCTGGGGAGATCACATCGAGTTCTTAAGACGAATACCCACAAGTTCAGTCGATATCGTATATTTTGATCCCATGTTCAGACAGACTCTCCAACAATCAAAATCAATCCAACCCTTACACCAATGGTCTGACCATAAACCACTCGACCATAAGGCAATTTATGAGGCTTGCCGAATCGCTCGGAAAAGGGTTGTCTTAAAGGAACGGAAAAATAGTTCAGAGTTCCAACGCCTTGGTTTTGAGATATTACTCGGAGGCCAGTACAGTCCAGTCGATTATGGTGTCATTCTAGTATAATGGAGGTAGCTTAAGTGTATCCACTTGTAGTAATTATCGGTCCGACTGGCGTTGGTAAGACCGCACTGGGTATAGCACTTGCCCAAACGATCGGTGGAGAAATAATCTCTGGAGATTCCGTCCAGGTCTATCAGAAATTAGATATCGGTTCAGCAAAACCGACTACAGAAGAGCTTCAGCTTGTCCCTCATCATCTGATTGATTGTTTAGATCCCACGGAACCTTTTACGGCTGCTCAGTTTAAATCCCAGGCAACCTCGTTGATCGCCGAGATTAGGGGACGGGGCCATATTCCAATTGTTGTCGGTGGAACAGGACTTTATATTCGTTCCTTATTAGATCCCTATGATTTTTCGCAACACGGCTCAGAGGAAATTCGGAGTAAATGGAAGGAGTTCGCTATTTTACATGGCAACGAGGCACTGCATAGAGAGCTGGAGAAACAGGATCCTGTCACTGCTGAGCAGCTCCATCCCAACAACGTTATGCGCATAATCAGAGCTCTTGAAGTTTTTGAACTAACAGGAAAAACCCTCTCCAGCCAGCGTCAATTTCGAGATGATGAATACCAGCCACTTGATCCATCCATTGTCTATATTGGGCTAACTGCGCCACGAGACGTAATCTATGATCGGATAAATCAACGCTGCGTTACAATGTTAAAGCATGGCTTAATTGAAGAAACTCTAACTCTTTTAAAGAACGGTTATGCCCCGACCTTAAAACCTTTACAGAGTATCGGTTATCGTCATGCAATTTGGTTCTTAAAAGGGAGAGTCACCCAACCAGAAATGTTAAGATTACTCCAACGTGATACACGTCATTTTGCCAAACGTCAATTCACGTGGTTCCGACGTGATCCTCGGATTAGCTGGTACGATATTAGTCTTCAATTAAACGAGATTCTCAAGATTGTCGTACAAACTTGCAGAGCCTGCGAAACTCGTGTAATATAGTTATTATAGGAATATAAGGTGATGGAGGAAAAATTATGAACAAATCGCCCATCAATTTACAAGATACCTTTTTAAACCAGGTACGCAGAGAAAACCTTCCGGTGACCATTTATTTGGTCAACGGGTTTCAGCTTAAGGGACTTATTAAAGGATTTGACAACTTTACGGTCGTCATTGAATTTGAGGGTAGACAACAAATGGTTTATAAACACGCGATATCAACGGTAATGCCTATTCGGCCGATTAACTTTAATACCGCAAGTGCAGGAGATTCAAATACTTAAGCTAAATAAAGATCAACGATGATTTTCTAAGCATGAAGAACTAAGTTCGGTATTAGATCGAACTTAGTTCTTCATGCTTGAATTCATTACTGGACTATGTTATCCTAAGGTTATATGCTTTTATCTTAGTGAAAGAAAGGAACTCAACCCAACTATGGAAACTCGAAATTTAAGAAACATTGCAATTATCGCTCACGTTGATCATGGGAAAACGACCCTTGTTGACGTTATGCTTAAACAGAGTGGAACCTTCCGTGCTAACCAACAAGTTGTAGAACGCGTCATGGATTCCAATGATTTAGAACGTGAACGTGGTATTACCATTTTATCAAAAAACACTGCCGTCCATTGGCTGGGAACAAAGATTAATATTATTGACACGCCAGGACATGCCGACTTCGGTGGAGAGGTTGAACGTGTCTTACAGATGGTCAATGGAGTTCTTTTGATCGTCGATTCGTTTGAGGGGCCGATGCCTCAAACTCGTTTCGTTTTACGAAAAGCCTTGGAACTCAAGCTTATCCCCATTGTTGTCATCAATAAGATTGACCGCCCGGATGCACGACCGGCTGAAGTGGTCGATGAAGTCTTAGATCTCTTCATTGAGCTTGGGGCAGAAGACCATCAATTAGACTTTCCAGTTGTCTATGCCTCTGCGCGCTCAGGCATCGCAGGACTCTCTCCTGATGCTCTAGAAGACACCTTGGCACCTTTATTTTCCGTTATTTTAGAGCATATTCCAGCTCCAGTCGTTGATCTCGAAGCTCCCTTTCAAATGCTTGTTACAACTTTAGATTATGACGATTATGTTGGTAAAATAGTCATTGGTCGAATCGTTCGTGGGACAATTCATCAAAATGAAAACATCACATTAATCAAGCGGGATGAAAGTTTTGAACGGACGCGAGTTGGAAAAGTTATGCTTTTCGAGGGATTAAAGCGAGAAATCGTGCCAGAAGCGTCTGCTGGAGAAATCGTTGCCCTCACGGGATTAACGAGTGCTAATATTGGGGAAACCGTTGCTTGTGCCCTTAATCCTGAAGCTTTACCGACCATTGAAGTGGATGAGCCTACGCTTTCCATGAATTTTATGGTTAATAATAGCCCCTTTGCCGGACGTGAAGGACATTTTGTTACCTCGCGTAAGATTCGGGAGCGTCTCTGGAAAGAAGTTGAGACAAATGTCAGCCTGAGAGTCGAGGAGACAGACTCCGCTGATAGTTTTCAAGTTTCAGGTAGGGGAGAGCTTCACCTCTCAATTCTAATTGAAAACATGCGTCGCGAAGGGTATGAACTTCAAGTTTCAAAACCTGAAGTTATCTATAAAATGATCGACGGTGTCAAATGCGAACCCATTGAATTCTTGATCTGTGATTTACAAGAGAGTTCCTTGGGAGCTGTCATGGAGCTATTAGGTAAGCGCAAAGCAGAAATGACTAATATGACAAATCTCTCTGCAACACAACTCCGCATCGAATTTAGAATTCCAGCTCGTGGACTCATCGGTTTCCGCGGAGAGTTCTTATCCCAAACCAGGGGTGAAGGGATGATGAGCCATATGTTCTTGGGTTATGAACCTTATAAAGGGGATATCCCAGGCCGAAATCGTGGCGCGCTGATTGCCTTCGAAGAAGGAGAAACGAACGCCTACGGTCTCTATTCTGCTCAAGAGCGCGGCCAATTGTTTGTTGATCCAGGCCTTCATGTATATGGAGGTATGATTGTTGGAGAAAATAAACGTGAACAGGATATTGAAGTTAACGTTTGTAAGAAAAAGCAACTCACGAATATGCGTACCAGTTCAGCGGATGAAGCGTTGCGCCTAGATAAGCCTAGAGAGCTTTCTTTAGAACAATCCTTAGAATTTATTAACGACGATGAATTGGTTGAAATCACCCCTAAAAGTGTTCGACTGCGTAAGAAATTCTTAGATCATACTTCTCGAGTACGTTACGCCAAAAGCTTAACAGGGAAATAATAACAACACTTAACTAGGACACCTTTTATCTTTACTTGCGTATATTAGTAAAGATGGGAGGTGTGCCTGTACTTATGACAATCCGTATCACGTTTAAACCGGACAATTCACAACCTCCGGTCATTCAAATCCCCCTGCCCCCCAAAAACGTAAGTGAACCCACTCCTACAGCTGAACTGGCGGGGATTGGCCGAGCACGAAAGAATAACTCTACTCAAGAAAAAGATAAAGATAAGGATAAAAAAGTCGGAGAAATTCTCGATGAATTAGAGACCTATATCGGTTTAATCATTGTAAAACGTCTGATACGAGATTTACAAGCCTATGTGGAAATCCAAAAACGGAGACTCCAGGAAAAACTTATAGCAGAACCCCTTGTTCTACATATGATTTTTAGAGGGAATCCAGGAACCGGCAAAACAACAGTGGCACGTTTGGTCGGGCGACTGTTTAAAGAAATGGGAGTTCTTCAAAAAGGACATGTGATCGAATGTGAACGGGCAGATTTAGTCGGTGAATATATTGGGCATACTGCACAAAAGACAAGAGAGCAACTTAAGAAGGCCTTAGGTGGCGTCCTCTTTATTGATGAAGCCTATTCTTTAGCTCGAGGGGGAGAGAAGGATTTTGGCAAGGAAGCCATCGATGCCTTAGTCAAGGCCATGGAGGATAATAAAGACAATCTTGTCTTAATCTTGGCCGGATATCGTCAAGAAATGGAATGGTTTTTACAGACTAATCCTGGACTTCGTTCCCGCTTCCCTATACATATTGATTTTCCAGATTATACCCTCGATGAATTATTAGCTATCGGTAAACTGATGCTAAAAACTCGGCAATATGAATTAACGTCTGAGGCGGAAGATGCGCTCCGCTTCCACCTGCAAAATTTACTGAACACCCATCGTTATGCAGGGAATGCTCGGCTTGTCCGTAACCTCGTGGAAAAAACAGTTCGAAAACAAGCTGTTCGGCTGTTCCAAAAAACCAGTTCAAGTCGCGAAGAACTAATTCAGATCTTGCCTGAAGATATAAATTTGGAAGATCTCTAGTGGATAAAGTGTTTGCAAGAGTGCATTTGAAGTGTAATCAGTCAGGAAAATTTGGAAACATGAGGTTTTTTGTATGGCTATGGACATTTCGGGAGACTTGTCTGGGATTCGGGCAAGCCAGATTCAAGAACTTAAGAATCTTTCTGAAATCAAAACAGAACGGACTGAACTTATCAATTCTACAATTCTTGAAGAATTGATTCGCCTAACCCAACTTTGGAATCGGGAAATCGCTGTCTATCTTTCCCGTCCCGGTACCTTATTAGCCGGGGCTGTTGGTCGTCATGCCACTGTAGCCCTTCCTCCGATTAAAGGAAGATCCGTGGGAAAACATTTGCGCTGTATCCATACACATCCCAATGGGAACTACTCACTAAGTCCGCTAGATCATAGTGCCTTATCATCTCTTCAGCTGGAAAGTATGGCTTCACTTGGGGTTCTCGATGGGCAACTCACGGGAATTCAAATTGCCTATCGGACAGACGAGGACAATCCTTATATCGTTAATCTCAGCCCCAATAACTGGAATTTATTTGACTATAACCAAGCTCTTAATGAACTTTCCAAAGGTACATGGAGAGGGACCAAACCTCAGAACCCTCCTAAGGGAGAGCGCGCTTTCCTTATTGCACTGGAAGAAAGTGACCAAGAAAATCAAGATTATCTAGATGAACTGCGCGAACTAACCCGATCAGCTGGGGTTGAGGTAGTCGGTCAACTTGTCCAATTAAGGCGTTATAGCCAGAATCGCAGCTATTTTGGAACCGGAAAACTTGAAGAACTTGTCCACCGTTTACAGGAAACGGACGCTAATGTAATTATCTGTGATGATGAACTATCGACCACCCAGTTGCGAACCTTAGAGACCGAAACCGGTCTAAAAGTATTAGACCGTACAGGATTGATCTTAGATATTTTTGCTCAGCGCGCTCAATCCCGGGAAGGTAAACTTCAAGTTGAATTAGCTCAATTAAAGCATCTATTACCCTATTTAACAGGTCAGGGACAAGCACTCTCTCGTTTAGGTGGAGGAGTTGGCACACGTGGTCCTGGAGAAACAAAACTTGAGCTGGATCGTCGGAGAATGCGGGATCGCATAACCCAACTTGAAAGAGAGTTAAAACTTGTACTTCAGCACCGGGAAGTTCAGCGCCGTCAAAGAAGTAGAAGTGGCCTCCCCATCATTGCCTTAGTAGGCTATACTAACGCAGGAAAAACGACGTTCATGAAAAATGCCATGGAACAAGCGGGTAGTCGTTCCGATTTGCCGCTTGGTGAAAATAAATTATTTGCTACGTTAGATCCGATCGTTCGGAGTATTAGAGTAAGCTCTTCCTTGGAAGTTCTGCTTAGCGACACGGTTGGGTTTATCAGAAAATTACCCACTCAGTTGATTAATGCTTTTATTGCAACCCTAGAAGAAGTACAACAAGCGGATGTTTTGATTCATGTTTTAGATGCCAGTCATCCTCAGGCACTCCAACAAGCTGAGGCGGTACATCAAGTGCTAAAACAACTTGGATGCGTTGAAAAACCTATGATAAGCTTGCTAAATAAGGTTGATAAAGCCTTAGAGGAAGATGCTTTGAATGATTTAGCTCAACAACTTCCTTATCCCATCAAAATGTCCCTGACGCGTGGAGATTCTCTCAAGCCAGTTTGGAAATATGTCAGCTCGTTACTAACCTAAACCTTTACAAGGGAGGGCGTGATGTTGCTGCGCTCACACCCTTTGGCTGTGGGCGGTCGAAGATAGGCGAGAACAAGGAGGAAATAGTTTGTATTCGAATCCTGATTGGCCGGAGTTGATTCACAAAGCAATAGCCGAAGCCGAAGAAGCACTCTTTCGCCAACTTCCTGTACTAGAAGAAATTGCCCTCAAAAATCATGAGAAAGTACTGAGAGCATTTCAAGAAGAGCGAGTTTCTACTTATCACTTACAGGGAACCACGGGTTATGGACTCGGTGATTCTGGTCGAGAAGTCCTCGATCGTGTAGTAGCCCGTATTTTAGGAACCGAAGCGGCACTTGTCCGCGGTCAGTTTGTTTCAGGGACTCATGCAATTGCTGCAGCCCTTTTTGGTGTGCTACGACCTGGCGATCATATTATTTCGGTCAGCGGAACCCCTTACGATACGCTAGAAGAAGTTATCGGGCTAAGGGGAAAAGGGCAGGGGAGTCTCATAGATTTTGGAATATCCTATGAGGACATCCCCTTAGACTCACAAGGTAAAATACAATACTCTCTTTTAGGCGAGAGAATTACAGATAAGACCCGCTTACTCATGGTTCAGCGTTCGCGAGGGTATGCTTGGCGCAACTCTCTGATGATAGCTCAGTTAAAGGAACTTGTAGAAAATGTCAAAACAAACTATCCTCAACTGATTATTTTTGTAGATAACTGCTATGGAGAGCTAGTCGAAATCCAAGAACCCGGTGATATTGGCGTCGATTTGCTCGCTGGTTCGCTAATTAAGAATCTAGGAGGCAGTCTAGCTCCTACCGGTGGGTATGTAGCCGGGCGCTCAGATCTTGTTAAACTCGCTGCCCAGCGCTTAACAGCACCAGGCATCGGTGAGCACATGGGGGCGACCTTAGAGTGGCAACGACTGTTTTATCAAGGCTTATTTTTGAGCCCCTTGACCGTTTCTGAATCTATTAAAGGTGCGGTTTTTTCCTCAGCATTTTGGCGAGCTTTAGGATTTGAAGTAAATCCAGAACCAGAAATGCTAAGAACTGATCTTATCCAAGCCGTTAGGCTCGGATCAAGAGAAAAGCTGATCGCCTTTTGTCAGGGAATACAAAAAGGTTCTCCACTTGATTCTCACGTCACGCCTATACCCTCTGGTATGCCAGGTTATGAAGATGAAGTCATTATGGCAGGTGGGACCTTTATCTTAGGTTCAACCAGTGAATTTTCTGCAGACGGTCCTCTCCGCGAACCCTATATTGTTTATCAGCAAGGTGGAATTTCACATCATTATGTGCAACTAGGCAACATTTTAGCAGCTCTTAATTTATTTGAACAAGGACTTCTCAGTTAACTTTTTCATACTTAATTCGATGGCTATTCTCCTCAGATAAGTTTAACTAAACTCGTTGAAGGAAAAAATCCACTCCACTTATATAAGCTTTCTTGAAAAAAATATGTTAATATTTAAGGGGGAAAGAGGTGAATTATGGATACTTCGGAGTCACCAAAAAGTACTGCGCGATTTTTAATAGAACTAATAGAAATTGTCCTGATTGCCTTTGCGCTTTCTTGGTTGTTGCGTACCTTTGTGATTGAAGCACGCAAAATTCCTACTGGTTCAATGCTTCCTACCATTCAACTTGAAGACCGGGTAATTGTAGATAAGTTTTTCTTTAAACGGTTTGATCAGATTAGCCCTGGTGATATTGTTGTTTTCCATCCACCAGCCAGTGCCCATGCGACAGATGACTACATTAAACGAGTCGTAGGCTTACCAGGAGATAAAATCGAAATACGAAATCGCACAACCTATGTCAATGGTCAGCCTCTTTATGAACCCTATCTATTAGAGAAGCCTAACAATAACTTCGGTCCGATAGACGTTCCTGAGAATTCAGTCTTTGTGATGGGAGACAATCGCAATAACAGTGCTGATTCTAGGGAATGGGGCTTTTTACCGATGGAAAATATTACTGGCAGAACTCTTTTTCGCTACTGGCCTATAGGACAAATTGGTGCTCTTGCCCGTTAGGCGGGAGCTTTTTTCTTTTATAAGCATATACTTCTATGAGAAAGATTATCTTCTCTTATGAGGAAATTTTTTGGGACACAGAGAACATATGAATTTTTGTTCTAAAGACATTAATTGAGAGGGTGGGGCATAGTGGGTGAACACAAACTAAATGTGGCTCTTTTATTTGGAGGCCGCTCTGGTGAACATGAGGTTTCATTAAATTCAGCCCAGTCTATTTATAATGCCATTGATCGAAATCGTTATAATGTAGAAACGATCGGCATTAATAAACTTGGGCAATGGTTTTGGGGGGAATTACCAGGGGAATTAATCAAGGATGGCTTCCCTCCCCAAGATCAAGCTTGTCAGGTTACGCTGGTTATCGATCCGACAAACCCGCATTTTATAGCCTTAGATGGTCGTGTTCTACCAAACCAAGGGAAAGTTGATCTGATTTTTCCTGTCCTTCATGGACCCTATGGGGAAGATGGAACTCTTCAAGGATTACTCGAAATGGCCAATATCCCTTATGTAGGATCAGGCGTTTTAGGTTCCTCACTCGGTATGGACAAAGATCGGATGAAAGCCGTCTTCCATGAAAAGGAGCTACCCCAAGCACGCTACTTGACGTTACTTCGTTCAGGCTTACTGAACGAGGTGGAAGCAAGTCTTCATCAGATCGAGGAAAAGATAGGCTATCCTTGCTTTGTAAAGCCAGCTAATCTAGGCTCAAGTGTGGGAATTTCGAAGGCCCATAATCGATTAGAATTGCAGAATGCGCTAAAGGTTGCAGCGAACTTCGATCGTAAAATCGTTGTAGAAGAAACAATTATTGGCCAAGAAATTGAAGTCTCTGTTCTGGGAAATGACACGCCAAAGGCCTCGCTTCCAGGAGAAGTTTTACCTGCGCACGAATTCTATACTTATGAAGCAAAGTATTCCAATATTGGTTCTAGACTGTTGATCCCGGCAAACCTAGATCAATCTATCGTAGAGCGTTTACAGAAGATGGCCGTTGAAGCTTTCTGTGCTGTCGAAGCTTGTGGATTGAGTCGTGTTGATTTCTTTGTAACCCCTCAAAACCAGATTTACCTAAACGAAATTAATACCTTACCAGGATTTACGGAAATCTCAATGTACCCCAAGCTTTGGGAGGTTACCGGGATTCCGTACTCTGATTTGATTGACCGCTTAGTAACTTTAGGATTAGAACGATTTCAGGATAAACAAAGCTCCAAAATCTCACCTGAATAAGGTATCCGATGGCAACCGATGGCTAACCGCTACTAAAGAGTCCTACTTCTAGGTTTCATGTATTCCCGATCATAAAGGGGAGGAGAGATGGAAATCCATCTCTCCTCCCCTTATTTTATTTACCAAAATTAGTGTTTTTAAAATTACTGATAAAAAATGAAAGAGTAATAGTAAGGGTTCTTTCTAGTGCATATTGTTTAGGGGGCGTCTTATTAGAGGGTACGAAAAACACCGACAACTTTCCCTAAAATCGAGACATCCTGGGAATAGATTGGTTCCATAGCAGAGTTTTCGGGCTGGAGCCGAATGAGCGTTCTTTCTTTATAAAATCGTTTTACTGTTGCTTCATCGCCTATCAATGCCACAACGATTTCACCGTTTCTAGCTACGTTTTGTTGACGAACGATAATGAAGTCTCCATCTAGAATGCCTGCTTCAATCATGCTATCTCCTTGAACCTTAAGCATAAAAACATTATCTTGACGAACCAGATCATCCGGAAGGGGAAAGGTGCCTTCAATGTTTTCAACAGCTAAAATCGGCTGTCCAGCAGTTACACGACCCACAATGGGCACATGTATCGCTTTCTTCTTGTCAACTGGGTCAATAGAACTATCCAAGATCTCGATTGCCCGAGGCTTTGTAGGATCGCGCCGGATATACCCTTTTTCCTCTAACGTCTGAAGATGTCCATGTACTGTAGAGCTAGATAGTAAACCAACAGCTTCGCCTATTTCCCGAACGGCAGGAGGATATCCTTTTTTACGTATTTCTTCTTTAATAAATTCCAAGATCTTCGTTTGGCGCATTGATAAATCCGGGTACATAAGTATCACACCCCCATCTATTCAGGAATATTGTACCATCCATTGTCGTAAAGTGCAAACAAATGTTCGCAATGAATCCTGTATATTCAGTTTAAACGAGAATGTGGATAGAAATGATCATTGAAGAAAGTAGGGGAATAAGATGAAAATTTATACCAGACTCCAACACAGATTAGCTCAACTCATATTTCTTATTTTACTCGGCATGATTGCATGGCATATACTTCATAAGCCACCCAATATATCAGAAGATATCTATCCTTATTTGAGTTCTATAACACCTACCCTTGTGAAACAGTGCCAAGAAGATAGCCTCAAATCCCCTACTGCTACATGGGAGGATTTATTAGCAATACATTCGACTCTACCAGAAAAAGAAGCTCAGGCGCTTGTTGACCAACTTCGCAATCAAGTTCTTTTTAAAGACTTAAACTGGGGCATGCTTCCGTCAGCTTCCCTTAAAAAAGTTCGGAGGCATCGGGATATCCTGAAGCAATATACCTATTATTATCCCGAAAAATATGTCTTTCCTGTGCAGGGTGCGACCTGGTTCGATGATAGCTTTGGTGCAGATCGAGAAGGAGGATTCCGCAGACATGAAGGGACGGATTTATTTGGAAAAGAAGGGACTCCCATTGTTAGTATCTGTGGGGGAAAGATTGAGCAGTTAGGGTGGAACAGGCTGGGTGGGGAACGAGTCGGAGTACGAGGGGATGATGGAAATTATTATTATTATGCCCATCTGCAATATAGTTCTCCGCAACTTAGCAAAGGAAAACGAATCGAAAAAGGGGAGGTATTAGGAGGGATGGGGCATACTGGAGACGCATTGACTACACCCGATCATCTTCATTTTGGAATCGAACTACCCAATGGAGAATGGGTCAATCCTTATCCTTTTTTAGTAGTTTGGCAACTATGGATGAAATAGAAGAACTTGCTCAATATCTCAAAATTAGTTATAATGGCCTTGTTTGTACAATCAGAAAGTATAATTTCGGGTAAGCAAAGTGATAACTAAGGCAACGACACAGGACGTATCTAGTGTCGAATGCGCCATAGATGACTTGGCATTTGATCCGCCGCCTTCGCCAAGGCTGACAGAATGACTAATACGTGCGAAGACAGTGTCTTCGGGCACCAGCCAAGTTTTTTTATGAGTCTAATTATGTACTTATATGTTAAGAATAAGAGGGAGTCTTGAAATAATACTTCGTCTGTGATTCTAAAAAGAGGGGTTAATCATTGAACTATAGAAAGCGAAGACATTTGACATCAAAGGGAATAATACTTGTGATGTTCGTTGGAATATTATTGTTGGTAGGATTTCGCTATTTAGATCTAGGCCCTGTCAAGGTCAAAGACCTTATTACATTAGCAGAAACTAAACTAGAAATATTCAGGTCTAAGACCTCACTTACTCCTATACCACCAGCTACTGCTATGGCATCTGCTACACCAACAACTAAAGATAATCCTACAACTACTAATACTTCATCTTTAGCTTCGGAGCTCATAGCTCCAAAGGTAAGCTACGTACTCCTTGATCCCCAAACTAACCAGATTCTTAAATCACAAAATCCTGACTTACAACGCGCCCCTGCCAGCACCTTGAAACTCCTCACTGGTTTAATCGCTGAAGAGAGCTTGAAAGAGACGGATATCGTAAAGGTTGGCCCAGAAGTAACTATAGAAGGCTCCAGACTTGGACTCAGTCCAGGAGACGAAATATCGGTGGACGACCTGTTGACTGCGCTCTTTGTTAACAGTTCTAATGACGCAGCAGCTGCTCTGGCCGTCAAAATCAGCGGTTCAATCCCTGAATTTGCTCAGAAAATGAATAACTATGCCACTGCTCTAGGGTGTCAACAATCCCACTTTACGAACCCACATGGAATGCCCGACCATGACCAATATACCACTGCGAGCGACTTTGCTGTGATTGCCAATCACTTTATCAAGAATGAAAAACTTATGAAATATGTTCAAAAAAACCAAGCACGTGTCCAGTGGAAAGACGCTCAGGGTAAGATTCGTAACGCAGAGTTACAGAATACGAACCTCCTCCTAGGGGTTTATCCTGGAGACCAAGGTCTAAAAACTGGGACCACGACAGAAGCTGGTCAATGCCTTGTAACCTATGTCACAAGAGCAGACGGAGATTTATTACTAGTCTTATTAGGGAGTGAGCAACGCTACAAAGATACCATCAACTTATTGGATGAAGCTTGGGCGGAGCAACGGTCAAAGGCTGCGCTTCGAGGACTATCTAAAGACCCAAGATCGTTGATTGTGAGTCCGGGAATATTTTAATTTAGTCCATTTAAATTAGTACTTTGGAGGTTTGAGGAATTTGAATAACCTTGGTGAGCCTTGCGTATTAGAAGATCGTGTTTGCACAGAATGTGGAGAATGTGATCTTTGTGATCTAGATCCGACCAAACAATGTGATAATTGTTGTCAGTGTATTAAAACACCAGAGGGTGACTTCGCTGAAATTGAGATCGATGATATATTAGTGAATATTGAAGAGTAACCCGACCAAACGTGGATGATTTATTAAGTCAAATTTGTCCCCCGTTCTGACGCTGAAAAATCAGCGTCTTTCTTTTTATACTTGTAGAAGTATAATTTGACCGCCTTCAGTGAGACTTGGCGCTAGCCAAGTTTTCTTGTTTTCTTAATACATACTTTGTTCTATGGAGGAATTTAGCAACTAATGCAGAATATTTGTAGATGTGGTCAATTATGGTACAAGTATATGCGAACGCTTAGGATCTAAATTCGAAAAGTTATGGATCAGGTTGGCGACCGATTTAGCAGACTTAACAAAGTAATTAGATACATCTGACGCTAGCTATAGCGTCTTTGTTATTTATAAACTTTCCTTTCGTGGTATAGAGGAATATGGAATTATTAACAGAATACTAATGTTAATTATTGTATATTATTGCGACAATTTGCAAAAGTAAAGCGGTTGGAACCCGTTGCAAACTCTAGGTACGTTATGCTTAAAGACTTAACTTAAAGCAAAGAAAGGATGGGATTATAGGTGCAAATCGGCAGGGACGAGTATTTACAAAGAATGAAAAAGGTGCAAAAACTGATGGCTGATAATAGTTTAGATAGTTTTATTGTGTCTTCAGAAGAGAGCATATATTATCTGACAGGTGCAACATTCAAACCATTATGAGTGCTCATGAAGGGCCATGGATAGCCGAGGGTAGTATAAACACACTTGAGAAGAATATGTTCATAAGCATTGAGCCCGGTATATACATTGAAGGAGTAGGAGGTATTCGCCATTCAGATACCGTATTAGTAACAGATAATGGGTATGAGCTACTAACAAAAAATCCAACCGACTTGGAGAGTCTCATAATTAGGTCCCTAAAACCGTTGAAGAGGTTAAAGGGACGTATTATAAGGAAGGTCATGGGCATTTAATGAAATGTCAAGTCTGCTGGCAATGCATGGAATTAATGTTTAATGTAAGACATAATAATTCAAGAAAGGGTGAAATAAATTGACGAATAAACGTTCCATTAATCCCGCAAGTAGTCATGTTACGAGAGGCTATTCTTAAGCTATCCAGGTGGGTAACACGGTCTATATTTCCGGTCAGGTAGGTCTGGATCGTGACGGAAAACTTGTCGGCAAGGATGATCCTATTGCCCAGGCAAGGCAGGCCGTCGAGAACATTAAGGCCATTCTGAATGAAATAGGGGCAGGTGCCCAGAACATTGTGAAAATGAAAACATACTATATTTCACACCGTTCCCATCAACAGCAACACGGAAAGTCCTGCGCAATTATTAATGTCAGAAGCATTCTAAATCTTAATTATTGAGAAGAGATGTATATTTCGGTGTGGTATAGCCACCAATCGTTAAAGGAATGAAAGGCGAAAAATATCGATGCTAAGTAGGCATACTTGAGATCGGTATTGAAAGGTGCATATTCTTTGTCAAGAAGTTTGCAAGTGGAATCGGAGTGGTCGAATGATAAACAATTCAGTTGAAAAAGAAAATGAGCTATTGGATAAAGCATTCCATGCAAGTCCTTGCTTAATGGCTATCAGCACTATTTCAGATGGGTGTTATATAAAAGTAAATAAATGTTTTGAGGAAACAATAGGTATTTCTGCAGTTGAAGCAATCGGTCAGACTTCAGTTAACCTTAACATACTCGATACCGCAACTCGTATTAGATTTACCGAATTACTTAAAGATAAAGGAACTTTAAAAAACGTAGAAGCTAATTTCACAACTAAGAATGGGATTAGCCGTATAGGATTATTTTCAGCTGAAATAATCGATTTCAATGGCCAAAGATGTATTTTAAGTGTAGCCAATGATGTCACTGAACTAAGGAATTTCGAAAAGGAAGTTTCAAAGCTAGAAAGAATGAACTTAATAGGACAAATAGCGGCTAGTATAGGACATGAAATAAGGAATCCTATGACTACGGTGCGTGGTTATCTCCAGTTGTTGGGCGTAAAAGCTGCTTATGTAGCTGAAAAACCAACCTTCGACCTAATGATTTCAGAGCTGGATCGTGCTAATGAGATTATCACAGAATTTCTCTCGCTGGCTCAAATAAAAAAAATAAAGTTAAAATCCCAAAACCTTAACGACATCATTAGTAATTTATATCCACTAATAGAGGCGGATGCCTTTAACCAAAATAAACAAATTTCTTTCATTCCAGGGGTGATTCCCAACCAAGAATTAAATGAAAAAGAAATTTCCCAACTGGTTCTTAATTTAACCCGAAATGGGTTTGAGGCAATGGAAGAAAGAGGATACCTTACTATTAAAACTTGTGTTGAGGGTAAGAGGGTAGTTCTTTCAATTGAAGATGAGGGAAGTGGTATTCCACAAGAAAATCTTAACAAGATAGGAACGCCTTTCTTTACAACCAAAGACTATGGGACTGGGTTGGGTTTGGCAACATGCTACAAAATTGCAGAAACTCATAATGCTAAGATTCTCATCAATTCTAGTAATAGCGGGACTAAGATCTGCATACTTTTCCCTATCCTAGATAGCCTTAAGGAAATTAGCCTTGTTAGTCGGAATGATAATGCTCTAAAGTACGACATTCATATCTAATCGCTGGATCGTTCCAAGATTGGGGAAGGGTGTAAGGGCTTACTTAAAAGGAACTGGCGAAGTTAAGGAATGCTTTGGATGGGTTGAGTATGGTCAACCCTGTACGTTTTGGGTTTCTGGGGTTTTTTGGATTTTCCAAATCAGTAGGAGCATTCTTTTTAAAAGCAGCTGAAAAACCAAGCAATCTTTTCGAGTTGCTGAAAATCAACGAAAATATTATATATATTGCAAGATTATATTTATATTATTATTCAAATTCCAAAAGTGAGGTCTGGAAAATGTTTACTGTTCTAATGTACATTGTGGCTTTCGGCTTTCTTATTCTTTCGTTTATAAAGGATAAGAAAAAGACGTTCATGGCCCTGAAGAAGTCGTGGAAGTCTTTTGAAAATATTCTTCCACAATTCTTGTCGATCTTGGTGATTATAGGTATCATACTCGCAGGTTTGAGCCCTGAAGTGATCTCTGGATTAATTGGGGATAAATCTGGGTGGTGGGGAATGCTTATGGCCTCTATTGTCGGTTCAGTTACCTTAATACCCGGATTTGTGGCCTTTCCTTTAGCTTCGGCCTTGTTGAACAGCGGTGCAGGGTTTATGCAAATCGCCGTATTTATCTCAACGTTAATGATGGTTGGAATCGTGACAATCCCTCTGGAGATAAAGTATTTTGGCAGAAAGGCCACAATACTCAGGAATAGCTTAGCGTTCGTATTTTCGTTTATCGTCGCAATTGCAATCGGGGTGGTGTTGGAATGAAAATGTTACTTAAACGATACAACTATTTCTTGGGGCTGATCATCATTAATATCATCGTCTATGCTTTGTATCCATCAGTGGGTCAAAAGTCAATCGACATCACATGGAGTAATGCTAGAGAGATGATATCGATTCTTCCACCCATATTTATTCTATTGGGGCTGTTGGATGTATGGGTAAAACGAGAAACAATGATCAAATTGATGGGCGAGAAATCGGGAATCCTTGGGGTTCTAATCGGATTTTTCTTAGGTTCGGCAGCTGCTGGGCCGTTATATGCAGCGTTTCCTATAGCGGGTGTTCTCCTTCAGAAGGGGAGCAAGCTTTCTAATGTCTTAATCTTTCTCGGTGCCTGGTCAACGACTAAAATACCGATGCTTTTATTTGAGGCTTCTGCGATGGGGTGGAAGTTCATGATGACTCGGTTTCTGATTAATATTCCTGTGATTATTCTAATTGCGTATATCACTGGAAAGCTATTAAATGAAAGAGAGAAGCAGTATATATATAATAGTGCTGGTAGTATCTAATTACTCTTTGGACATAGTCAATCCCCTCCATTTTTTCATTGTTTTAATGTGTCATTGGTTAAAGCAAATTCAATCGATTATAAGAGTAAATAGCCCAATGCATTAAAGGTATATCCAATAATAAGGATTCCCACGGTTACGATTCCAGCAAATATGACAAGGAGCTTTGTTTTTACAACCTTCTTAAGCATAATCATGGACGGAAGTGACAGTGCAGTTACAGCCATCATCAAGGAAAGAGCGGTTCCTATTCCAACCCCTTTTAAGACTAAGGCTTCAGCAATGGGTAAAGTTCCGAAAATATCAGCATACATGGGTATGCCAACCATCGTTGCTACTAGGACAGAGTACCATTTGTCCTGCCCAAGTACCGTAGAAATTATGGATTCTGGGATCCAGTTATGAATGGCTGCGCCGATACCGACACCGATCAGGATATACAGCCATACTTTTTTGATGATATTAAGAACTTGATCTTTTGAGATTTCAAGTCTGTCCTTGACCGTCAGTTCTTCTTGTTCTAACTCCATCATCTTATTGCTGTAAACAAAAGGCTCCACATAGTTTTCAAGCTTTAATTTACTGATGATTGTTCCACCAATGACAGCGAGAATAAGACCTACCACGACATACGCAATCGCGATTTTCCAATTAAAAATACTGGCAAGCAATATGACGGATGCCAGATCAACCAGAGGGGATGAAATGAGGAACGAAAACGTAACGCCCAGCGGTAGCCCGGCACTTGTAAAGCCTATGAATAAGGGTATTGAAGAGCAGGAACAAAACGGCGTAACTGTCCCAAGTAAGGATCCTAATATATTTGCAGTAATGCCCTTAAAGTTGCCGAGTATTTTGCGGGTTCTTTCCGGTGGGAAAAAGCTTTGGATATATGAGATGATAAAGATCAGGACGGATAACAAGATAAATATCTTAATAACATCGTAGATAAAAAAATGAAGACTTCCACCCAGGCGATCAGATACATTCAGACCGAATATATTTTCAACTAATAGTTTAACTAAGTTGGAAATCCAATCCATTCTTAGAACTTGATTATTCAACCATTCAAAGATAAACATTTAGATCAGCTCCTAAATTTAGGTTATTAATCGCAGTTCACACAACATTGATTCAAATACTTTTCTTTATCAGCAAGTCTGCTCTGATCGATGACAAGCTGAGGGTACGACTCAAGCTCTTCAATAATGTATTTCAATGTATTAAGTAAGACCAGATTTTCAGTTTTTAAAGAATAGAAGACAAATTTTTCTTTCCGTTCATCGAGGACTAAATTCATATCCCTTAATTTAGACAGATTCTTGGATATCTTAGGCTGTGGAACCTCTAAGATACCACCAAGTTCACAAACGCAAAGATCTTGCTGATAGAGAAGTACGATGATCCGTAGTCTGGTTTCATCGGATAAAAGTTTATAGATATTCGTCAATTGATTCATTTTACTGCTCCTTAAAATAAGTATTTGCAACTTGTATTATTGACCTATGCACATATGAGTATATGTATATAATATTCCTTTCTAAGTTTGTTTGTCAAGAAGTTAATGTTTTCAAACGCCATTGACATGGTTGATCCATGAGTAGAAGTTGCTTCAAGAACCTTCGAAACTTCCGATAGAGCTTCGTCAAGACTTGTATCCGCTCCCTGGCAGCGTGTGCAAACGCTAACATCAAGAAACAAAAAATCAATGACTAGTGCTTTTTTAAAAATTTTGATTTCCTTTGAAACATCTCAGCAACCCGGGCCGCAGGAACAGCCAGCAGCAACATTTTAAATTAGCAACCATTTGAAACAACTCCTCAATCGTTATTGTCATTCGACTTTACATAAATAAAGACGCAGCACGCGAAAAAAAGACGCAATATTTTACGTCTTTTTCAACAAAATTCACAATCACTGCATTAACAAAAGGCAATCCATCTTATACCGTCGTACAAGTTGCAACGAATGACCTAATCATCCTTGTTGCGTTCACACCAATCGTGGCCTTTTTATTAGGCATTAGCGGAGTACGCATACCCTGGGAGACTCTTATTTTATCCGTTGTACTCTTTGTCGTGATACCTCTTACGGCAGGAATATTGACTCGTATCTCCGTGATTAAAAATAAAGGAGAAGACTACTTTCTTAACTCGTTTCTCCCGAAATTCAACAACATTACAGTCGCTGGGTTGTTGCTGACGCTGGTCATTATTTTCTCATTCCAAGGCAATGTTATCCTAGAAAATCCCTTACACATCTTTTTGATCGCGATCCCACTTACAATTCAGACGGTCCTGATCTTCTTTATATCTTACTTTACAGCAAGAGGTTTAAAGTT
Organism: Desulfosporosinus burensis; assembly: GCF_054657535.1. Classification (NCBI taxonomy): domain Bacteria; kingdom Bacillati; phylum Bacillota; class Clostridia; order Eubacteriales; family Desulfitobacteriaceae; genus Desulfosporosinus; species Desulfosporosinus burensis. Next base: position 325,727 of record NZ_BAAHYN010000001.1, on the reverse strand, counting down.
GGCCCATTGCATTGCGGCTCCTGCCGGAATGATTGGAGCCTCAAATTTTTTCGAGTTATCTGTTGCTGTTGCAATAGCTCTCTTCGGAGCGACATCGCCGGTTGCTTTAGCGACTATAGTAGGAGTGCTCGTAGAAGTGCCCGTTATGTTGATGTTGGTTAAATTTGCAAATAATACAACCCACTGGTTTCCCAAGGATAGCCTGAATTAAACGTTAAAGCTTACAGAGGGCGGAGATAAGTTGCTAGAACTTAACGTAAATCCAAAAGTAAATAATTCATGTCCAATATGCGGAAATATAGGTCAAAGGGTCAAAGACATTACTGTGGATTATCAATTAGAAAGTAAAAAAGATATAAGTTTATATGGAGACCAGTTTTTTATATGCCTAACGCCAGAATGTGAGACTGGTTATTATTCAAAAGACGGAAAAGTAATTCGCCAAGGACAATTAAAAAGCAAGATTTGGTTTAAGAAAAATGTTTCTTCCCCCATTCCTGTTTGTTATTGTGCAAACGTTATGGAAGAAGAAATTCTTTACCATGTTGCTGAGGCACAATGTTGTTCCAGTTTAGATGATATAAAAAGACACACAGGTGCAATTACAGGATGTGAATGCATAACAAAGAACCCGGCAGGTGGCTGATGTGCTTCCGTGGTGCGATCGGTGATTGCCAAAGGTTTAAGTATTAGAAATAAAAAAGACTTCTCATAAGGATTTTTTTTATTGGTCAGGCTAGTGTAGTTAATTGATCCATACCTAGAGGTACTACCCGAACAACTGTTTTTACGCCCTGATGTGCGCCAGAGGCGAACAAACTTTAAAACCTTCGATAATAACAGTTCGGACACCCCAGAGAATTTGAGTTATACCGAGCATTCCGATGATTAAAGTTTTTGATGAAAATAACTAAAACAACAACTATAGAAGCACCAAAACCTGTCCTCATGCCTGCAATTATTCCGTTTTGTACTCATGAAGGAAGCGGGTTAGGACGCTATCCATGGCACTCGTGTGAATACAGCTAAAAAAGATGTCACTAATTGGTTGGATAAAATTAACTAAAAAGGACTGATGATTAGTGTTTTGTCATCCAAATAGGAAATTATGATTAAGTCCTCTTTACAATTAAATTTACTTGACTTGGAGTTAACTCCAAGTATTATAATGGCAATGAAATAATTTCAAGGAGGTTCATTATGCTAAACTTTGATTTTTACAATCCAACACATATTGTATTTGGTAAGGACAGACTCGAGAGCATTGATAAGTATGTTCCAGCCGATGCGACTGTCTTAATAACCTATGGAGGTGGAAGTGCTAAAAGAAGTGGCCTTATCGATAAGGTTAAAACCATACTTGGTAACAGGAAAGTTTATGAATTCGGCGGTATAGAACCGAATCCTCGTTACGAAACATTAGTAAAAGCCGTAGAAGTTGTACGGAATGAGAATATTGATTTTTTGCTTGCAGTTGGTGGGGGGTCTGTTATCGACGGAACTAAATTCATAACACTTGCTTCTTATTACGAGGGAGATTCGCATGATTTGTTGAAGTACGGCATGATGTCTATTCCTTTGGATGTAGTAGGAAAAGTGGTTCCATTCGGTACCGTGCTCACTTTACCTGCAACCGGGTCTGAAATGAATAGCGGAGCTGTAATCAGCTATGAGCACGGAAAATATGCCGTTATGAGTGAGTTAGCTTTTCCTAAGTTTTCAATATTAGATCCGACCCTTACTTTTACGCTTCCCAAGACTCAGGTTGCCAATGGAGTAATTGATGCATTTGTGCATACAACTGAGCAATATCTCACATATCCTGTGGATGGTAAGTTGCAGGATCGTATAGCCGAGGGTATTTTACAAACATTGATAGAAATAAGTGAAACTACAGTTGCTGAACCCGGAAATTTTGATGCACGTGCTAATCATGTCTGGTGTGCAACTCTTGCATTGAATGGGGTAGTTGGTGCAGGGGTTCCACAGGATTGGGCGACTCATATGATCGGACATGAACTTACCGCACTATTTGGCATTGATCATGGACAGAGTTTAGCGATTGTATTGCCATCATTACTAGAGGTAAGACGCGAACAAAAACGCGCTAAACTTCTGCAATATGCAGAACGTGTATGGCATATAGAGAGTGGCAGCGAAGATGAGAAAGTAGACTTGGCAATTCTGAAAACTAGAGAATTCTTTGAAAGCCTTGGTGTAAAAACTCATCTGTCCCAATATGGCGTTGGAGCTGATAAAATACCATTTATTGTTGATCAGCTGAAGGCTCATGGGATGACAGCACTCTCGGAAACTCAGGATCTTACATTGGATATAAGCCAAAAGATTCTTGAAGGAGCAGTGTGATCATCTTCCATAACGTATGACCTTGTCTGCCAGTAACGTACGCAAGCTATAAGATAACTTCGCGTACGTTATCGTGCATATTTTCTATATATTGGTGGCTATGAATAGCCTGTACTGCTGTTTTGCCATCTGGAAAGACAGCAGTTTTTTCATGGACGAGAAAAAGATGCTGGACAAACAGCTTGCCTTCGTACTCTTATAAGATGAACGCATATAACACTCTGACTTTTTAAATGGCAGCATGGATTAGTGCTACTATTTAAAACTCTTGACTTAGAGCTGACTCCAAGTGTAATGGTATCAAATATCAGGAGGTAAATCGTATGACAATTGCAGAAGTAAGTAAAGAATTTGATCTTTCACAGGATACACTCCGCTATTATGAACGCATCGGACTGATTCCCCGTGTGAACCGCAATAAAAGCGGAATCAGGGATTATACGGAAGAAGACTGCAGGTGGGTCGAATTTATTAAATGTATGAGAAATGCAGGTCTTCCGATTGAAATGTTGATTGAGTACGTTACGCTGTTCCAACAGGGTGATGCGACCAGTAAGGCCAGAAAAGAACTTTTGGCCGAGCAGCGTAAGCAGTTAATGGCAAAAATGGAAGATATGAAGAAAACGCTAGAACGCCTGAATTATAAAATCGAAAGTTATGAACAGTCGGTGGTTGAAAAAGAAAAAGAGCTAAGAAGGTCGGAGGATTAGTTTTATGGGCAAAAATGTATTGATATTATCTGCAAGTTCAAGGAGAGGCGGAAATTCTGAGTAAAGTGGGTAATGAGCAATCAAGCGATGCAGCTTGCAAAATCAAAGGAGGATTTAGTAAGTACAAAGAAGGCCTTCGAGAACGAATCCATTCTGTCAGCAAATAGAAAGTGCCAAACTTATGAAAGAGAATAATGTTCAAATGGAATCCTGGGCGGGACCCATATTGTAAACTAATAAATCTATAGTAGTGAGCAAAGGCTAACAATCGATTTGAAGGAGTGGAAATATGAGCAGAGACTGTCATTTTATTAATGTTTCACTTCCTTTAACTGATAATGGCAATTTGTTTTTTATTAATAACGAACTTCTACCGGAGTTCCTATGGTTATCGCGTCTTCATAGACTATAGAATCATAGGCCAGGACCGTCACTCCTTTTTCAATTGCAAGCTTCAGCGCCTTTGCAAAGCCCGGATCCCTTAACTCATAGGGTGTAAAATATTTTATGCCCTTCATCTGAATGAGAAAGAAAATGAAACCTGCATACCCTTCTTCAACAGCTTTGATCATTTCATAAATATGCTTGCAGCCCCTCTGAGTAGGAGCATCTGGGAACATGGCAATACCATCGGTTTCAAGAGTTACACCTTTTACTTCTATAAACCCTCTCTGATCTTTAGTTTCAAAGTACAAATCAAATCTTGAATTACCGTAAACAATCTCTTTGGACAGCTTTGTAACATAACGAATTTCCTTGATTTTTCCATCCTTTATACCATGATATACAACCATATTGGGGATTTGTGAATCGATATTGATCAGGACATCTCCTTTATATGCGGCTATAATTGAGTACTTTGTCTTCCGCATCGAGCTTTTTGCTTCTTCCAAAATCACCGTAGTTCCTTCCTGTAGTATCTCTCTGCACCGTCCCGTATTTTTAACATGAACAATTTCTTCCTTATTGTCAACTATCACATGAGCAATAAATCTATTAGGCCGTCTTATAAATTTAGCAACTTTAGCGGATGTATACTTCAATGCTTGCACCCCCTTTATCTATTAAATCATGGCCTTCCCTGATATTCTTGTATTTTTTCTAGAATGAGAATACCGCTATTAACTTCCGTTGTTGATGAAAGATTATGTATCAAAGAAGGGACTTTTGTTGCTACTTCATTCCAACCCATACCTTTGTGATCCAAGCGTTCATAAATGTATTAGTATTCTTCTTGACTTACGACTGATTCATCAGGAGTAATTTGAGTAATATCCCTTTAAGAAAGGGTGGATTACCTTTATAATATTGTATCAGATTCCACAATTACAAGAAGCTGGTCTTTATTTTTGGAGTTAGTGTATCGCTGATCCTACTGAATAGGATAATGATCTATTGGAAATATAATCCAAAGTATTCAAATAAACATTTGCACATCATGCTGATTTTCGCTATAATCAAACTAGTTGAATAACAGAAGATAGAGGTGGGTCAAACAAGAGTAGCTAAGATGAGGTTGGAGAGAAACCTTTGATCCTTAGCGAAAGGGGATGGCTCCGAAGGGTGGATTTCTCTTAAATCCATGCCTGGTTCCCGGATTAAGAGTCCTTGAACTGTCACCGTTTTTCGGTGAAGAGCTATCGTTTTGTGTGCATTATTTAATTATTAATTATTTTAATTATTTAATTTTGTTTAAAACAAGGCGTTAGTTTAATCTACGCCTTGTTTTTTATGTTTTGTAACAAAAATTATAGTATGGAGGTTATCATGGCAAACGTATCGTAGTTGGTGGGGGTTGTCCGTAAATATAACTAATCTGGCTGAATACTGATAAAACCTAAGCTGATAAGTTAGACGCTCGAATAAAGCAAAAACATATTAAGAGTAATAAAAGGTAAGGAGTGGGAATATGTCATTTGGAAGAATTCTAACTGCTATGGTCACACCCATGAATGAGTGTTTAGAAGTTGATTATGAAGAAGCAAAGCATTTAGCTTTACACTTGGTTAAACATGGGAATGATGGTATTGTCGTCGCAGGGACAACTGGGGAGTCTCCGACAATTTCAACTGAAGAAAAAATTGAATTATTCAAGGTGGTTAAAGAGACCGTTGGATCACGGGCTATGGTTATTGCAGGAATAGGCTCAAATACGACTGAGGCAAGTGTAGCGTTAGCCAAAAAAGCTGCAGCAGTCGGAGTAGACGGGCTGATGGCGGTCGTACCCTATTATAACAAACCGTCACAAGAGGGTTTATATCAGCATTTCCGTAAAATAGCCGATGCGACCCCGCTACCCCTAATGCTTTACAATATTCCGAGCAGATCTTCCGTCAATATGCTCCCGGAAACCGTGCTCAGACTCAGCGAAATCCCCAACATAACAGCGCTTAAGGAAGCGTGCGGAATGATGGATCAGGTCAGCGAACTAAAACGCATTCTGCCTGAGAACTTTGCCATCTATAGCGGCGATGACTCTCAAACTTTGCCGATGCTGGCTTTGGGCTGCACTGGTATCATCAGCGTGGCAGGACACGTCATTGGTGACGAAATGAAAAGCATGCTCGACGCGTGGTTTGCGGGGGATACTCAAACGGCTTTAAAATGGCATTTGAAGCTTCTTCCCATGTTCAAGGGAATTTTCGTTACCACAAACCCTGTACCGATCAAATACCTGTTAAAGTATCACGGGATTAAGGCTGGCGGAGTAAGACTCCCTTTGGTCGATGCTATCGAAAAAGAAAAAGCTTTTTTAGATGATTTATACTGCCAAATTAAAGGTTAATACCCTTTATCCATCAACTAATGCCAGTCAATATACTTCCTTGTTAAGTCTATCCCAACCCATAAATAAACACTCACCTTTTTGAGTAAAAGGTGAGTGTTTATCTGTAATGCGAAGTTGGTAAATAGGGGTTTTAGCTGCAACTGAAAACCTTTTACGTAGAGATTGTAGATACTTATTTGCAAATGGGGTGGCAGGGGAAGATTTTACTGAAGTAGAGGGACGTTATGGCACGTTTAGCAGCCTTAGGGCCGAATATCGTGTACAGACGTATGCTTGGCGTGGGGTGTTTCTCGCGACAAGGTGGCCTATAAGCCGGTCTTTATTATTCTATCAATTCACCCTACATAGTAATTTATAGCTCTTTCAACGTGACAGGGCACGATGGTGTTACTTCAATGTGAGTTTTTGGAGTTATAAGTTTCCTCGAACGCAGCACGTGGAGACCTGTGTACTGCTATATCACAAGGATTATTCGGTAGGGGAAAAGGGCAAGAAGGTTTCGGTTGAGGTTGGAATGAATAAGTAAAGTTGAATAATCCATTTATATTAAAGGGCATCTGCTGGATTATTAAGGCAGGTGCTTTTTAATATGGGTGATATTAAAAGGATTTGTCAAAAGAGTATTGAATTATCTATACTAATAGGTCTTATGGGGTTATGCTATAAAGGAAGTATATGGGGCAAAGCTTATTCCATAAAAATGTCAATTAGTTGTGGTAGAATGATAAGAGTCTTAAACGGAGTTAAATTGGAGGAAATATAAGTGGCAAGTGATAATCAAGAGCTAGAGTTGGCTATGGCCTTCGTTATACAGCCGCCGGATTCGTTTGTATTGGTCGAGTTCAATGGCCATGCTCTCCGACCTCCTCTGTTTTCCCCGGGGAAACAGGGTCCCAACTAGCTTTAGCGAATCCTGCAAATCTCAAAAGAGACTGTGTACACTGCCTAAGCATCGGTAAGATTATCTGCCTGTCTTCTAATGTAAGTGTCGCTAACAGACCTTCTGCCTCGCCCGTCAGTCTAAAGAGCATGGTTAAAAGATGGCGTAGTTTTTGTAACGCCACTAACTTGGGGCTTAAGTCTTGAGCTTTAGAACGCCTAGATTTCTCGGTGGTCGCCAGCCATCCGAGAGTGTCCTGAGGGTTTTCCAAGACGGCTCTTTTTACTTCATGGGGAGTCTGAGGGTTGTTGTAGGTTGTAACGAGTCGTTCAACGGCGGATTTTGGCAAATGCTCTGTGATCACTTTGCACGCAAAGGTTTGCTGCACATCGCCAGGCATTCGAGCGATTTCCTGTGCAGTATGGGAGCACATCTGTCCCGCCTGAACTAACTCCACGACACTGGTGACGAGTCGATCGGTCAAAGCTAGGCGTTTGTTAACCCAACTGACCGAACGCCCAAGCATAAAGGCTACCTCGGTCTGGGTCTGCCGATGCTTCAAGCAGAGTTCTTTGAGTAAGAGTCCTTCACTCAGAGCATTCGGGCTTTGCTTAAGAGACGACAATAGCAAAGCTAGGCTGGTTGCTTCTGGTGCCTCTAAGCGTTCCATTACCACCGCCCGGACTGTGTTCTGTCTCATCCTCGTCAGGACCATTCGTTCGCATTCACCCGCTATGACGTGGTAATGCCCATCATCACAACGGCGTACCACCAACGGGTGGATGAGTCCATACTCGCGTATTGCCTTCTCACAGCGTTCCAGTTCTCGATTGCCCACCGAAATTGCGAGGACATTGTTTCCTTGGATGGCTTTTACGGGGATTTCTTCAAGTTTACTACGCTCTATATCCATTGTTGCACCTCCTTAGCTTTAAATTAGCAAGTAACTTGGTGCAACGCTCTATTTTACAAAAATATTAAGGCGATTTTGCCTATACAAGAAAGCGATTTGTATCTGTCCAGTATTGATACGCTAACCAACTGCCGAATTCTGGCGGAGCAGGGAACGGTCATCAAAAAGAAGAAGCAGTATCTTCTAATAATCCATCATCGTCAGATTACCATCGAGTGTCCCATTCTACGTATAGACAATGGTAGCTACCAGATGATCTGGCCGTCCTTCAAACTCCCCAATCGTCCCTATCCTGTGTTTGTGTATCTCAATGCTGTAGCATGGTATCTCTCTAGTGGGGAAAGTATGCGATCAACTGCCCAAAAGGTCGTTCATTTCTTTGGGCTATCCACCTTCAGCCACTCCACCCTTTGTCGTTTTTTGCCAAAGCTTTACCCGATCATGCCCTACCTTATTCAGTATGGGGCCCAGATCATCAAGGACTGGGGCGCTACCACTTCTCGAGTTGTTCCTCGAAAACATTGGGATAAGCAACTGTGCGTATTGGCTGGACAATTGAATGAACTCCTTGGGGCTACGCTGACCGTGCCATGAACTCTTTCAGTTCCTCATCGCTGAATACACTTACTTCTTGGGGAAGACGATTATTTAAATTGACGGTCGATATTTTAAGTGTTATATTCATCTTGCTGATGGTTTTATTGGGTGATAATGGATTTTTTGCTCGCAACAAAAATCTACCATTTTTCTACCGAATTTTCCATCAGTTTTTTTATATCACAGCTTTGGTCCCCATATTAATGAGCATAAAAAGAAAAAAGACCACTTTGTGGTCTCCGATTGAATGAGCATTGGGTACCATTTTGGTATCCTTTGAAGTGAGCGAATCCATCGATAAGCCCATGCAGGGGCATAACCTGATGCAAGCCATTGCAAGAGTCAATCGAGTATTTCGAGAGAAACAAGGTGGACTTATTGTCGACTATATTGGTATTGCAGAAAAATTAAAAGAAGCACTATCCTAATATACGGAGAGCGATAAGAAAACAACTGGTGTAGATACAGAAGAAGCAGCATATGCCATGCTTGAAAGGCACGATCTGATTAAGGAAATGCTTCATGGGCATGACTACAGCAAATTCTTTACGGGTAAACCAAGCGAGAAAATGCAAGCAATCGTTGAAACGATGGACTTTATTATTGAGCTTCGTGAAAATAGAAAAGATGATTATATCAAGCTAGTTACTGAAATGGCTAGAGCCTATTCGCTATGTGCTACAACAGAATGGTAGGCCTTTTTACGACTAAATAGAGGTAATTGTTATGTACATAACTTTCCCAGCAGATGAAAAGGTCAAGGCGCGACTAGACGCTATTTGTAAATCGCTCAACATTTCCCTAGAAGAATGGTTTGGGACGGCGTTGATCGAATCACGAGCATGACGTTTTGACCAAAGCTTCTGAGTAGCAATTCCGAAGATCAATCAGGATGGAAGTGGGATGCTAACCTTTGTCGGTTTGTTCGAAGTAGTGATGCTGAATAAGTTCGTAAGAGGTCAATTTTCGTGAAGAGAATTGCTACTAAAAAGGGGCTAACTTATAAACATCATGGACTTGGAGGAGAAAGAATGCTCACATTTTATTGTTTTCCCCAGTGAACGACTTGTCGTAAAGCAGAAGCGGGCCTTCTGCAAGAAAATGTTATGTTCGAGTACCGGAACATTGTAAAAAACCCTCTCTCAGTCGATGAGCTGCTCGAATTATCGAAACTTGGGGGAATTGCCATTCAGGGCCTGCTTAACAAGAAAAGCAAAACTTACAAGGATCTTGGGAAGGAACTTGAGGAGTCAAACGAATTGGCCGTTGCCAGTTTTCTTGAGACCAATCCAAAGGCAATGATCAGACCCTTGGTTGTAAGGAACAATGAGTTGATTATTGGGTTCAAGTTAGAAATGAAGAATAAATGAAAAAGATTATTATTTTAGAATGGAAGATTCAATTATTATGAACAATGAACCAGCTATTTTTCAATCATATGATCATCTCAAACAGTTCATAGCAGAAGAGGGACAGGTTATTCTTTATTTTAGCTCCCAGGACTGTAATGTTTGCCATGCTGTTTTCCCAAGGCTGATGAATCTAGTCAATGATCATCCAATCAAGGTGGTAAAAATAAATATCGATGAGCATGTAGAAATTGCAGGGCAATTATTGGTTTTCACAGTACCGACGATTCTTATGATGCATGAAGGCCGAGAAATTCTTAGAGAAAGCCGATTTATTGATTTTGAGAAAATCGAGAGAACCTTAATCCTTATTAAGGATGAGATTATACTAATAGAGTCAAAATAGGAAGTGTTGGTATCTGCGGATGATGGCAGCCAAGAACAAAGTTCGCTCTTCAATACAGCTACACGCCCCCATAAATTGAATAAAGACTACAATCGAAAAATCATACAAAGAGAGACTATCACTGTAGACAGAGAATGGAAATAATGAACCAATAAGGAGGGGCATTCCTGTGAAGAATTGTGAAATGAAGTTGGATGGCAATATATTGACTATAACGGTCGATATCTCAAAGGAATTTGGCAAATCTGCTTCGGGGAAAAGTATAATCCTTGCCTCGACTGAAGGAAATGTGTCAATACCTGAAAAAGAGGAAATAAAGATCGGCCTAAATATCTATAGAAAGCCTTGAAAACATGATGGACATATACGTTCTCGGCATTCTATGGTCAATTGGTAGCCCTATCGAAGACAGATATCCTTATTTTATGCTTAGACACCATGACAGATATTTTCTGGACGTTGTTCGCAAAGCCTTGAATATTCCAACCAGTGTTTTTGCCGGAGAATCCCTAACTCGTGCACAGTACAAACTTAAGTTATTTAACTTTGATCTAAACCAATTAACACAATATGGTTGGCAAACTCGCCTCAGTGAGCAGCGCAGCTACCCAAATATTCGGGAACATGCCAATTTTATCCGCGCCTACATTGAATTGCATAGTTCAGTGGATACTCTCACTATCCGGCAACGCAGTAAAGAACGAAGATCACAGCGTTTGCGAATCTACGGCAATCGATATTTTCTTGAACAGCTTACAGAGATGTTGAGTTCACAAGTTGAAGTAACTCCTAAGCGCGTCCAAAAGGCGACCAATCTTTCGGAGTTTAGTGGCATCCTCTACTATCAAAGTCGTCGGGAGTTAGAGAAATTGCACGACTATCTTTATCCTCCCGGTATTCAGTATTTCCATCGGGGATATTATGAACACTTTAGAAGTTTACTTAAGTAGTCCCAAACACCCGGCGGCATTGAATCGATGTTGCTGGATTGGATCGTCTTAGGTTAGGTGGAGAATATTGACCGTTTTTGATGTGGCGGAAGCACTAAACATTTTCTGCCCAAATCTAGGAACTCCCCTGTCATGTCTTTTAAATTAATTAACCGTAATTTTCTCTAACATTAAAAACCCGCTATCAAGGTAGCGGGTTTTTTGCATTATTTGTTAAGGGATGTACGACCACGTCGCGAGTAATACCCCGAGAATCAATATAAGTAGCGTTAGCAAGACCCAATATTAATGAATGACTTTCGCATTTTTATAAGCCAGAGATTTATGTTTAGGAAAGATTTTGATAAAAACATAGCTAATAAACACTTCTACTACTTCGGTCAGGTTCTGCGGGTTTGCATAATATTTAGCTTTTTTTCCGGCACCTGCCCTAACTATAGCTGAATAGGGGGGCACTTCCTCTTCATCCCCAACATCCACCTTTAGATAGAAATCAGCCATTAACCATACCATGACTAATGCCCCAAAGACACCACCCACTACGTAACCAAAAGAATCTTTAATTTGGATGGCACACTTATAGCCAAAATGCTGGGCCAAACAGCCCATGATGTCCAAAAATGCATTATAAAACATTACTTTAACTGTACGCCCTCGGTCAGACTTGAGGAATCGTTTGCAGACAAAACTAGCACCTTTATGGAAGAAGGTACTGCTGCAACATGCCTTATCAGAGCATAAGCTTCGCAAGTTTCTTAAAATCAAAACAAAAAAGCCAATCAGTAAGTATAACTCTCAGGAGTTAGAATTCTACACGGATGCCTACGTCGACTACGTCTGTGAATTGATCGCTGAGGCTAAAACAAGGTCAAGTGATTCACTAGCCCTGGTCGAACAACGATTAGACTACTCCCACTATGCACCGGAGGGCTTCGGGACAGGCGATTTTGTGATCGTGTCGGATGACATTCTCGATGTGATTGATCTTAAATATGGTAAAGGGGTTCTAGTATCAGCAAAACACAATACCCAAATGATGCTCTACGCACTAGGGGCACTGGAACTATTTAACCTCTTGTATGACATCGAAAAAGTACGTAGACGATCTGCCAACCCAGACTCGACAATATATCTACCTTTGAGCTCTCAGTGGACGAACTTTTGAAATGGGCAGAGACGGAGTTAAAACCCAAGGCCACACTCGCCTTTAGAGGTAAAGGCGAATTTATATCCGGCGAGCATTGTCGCTTTTGCCGGGCAAGGAGTCAATGCCGAGAGCGAGCCAATACCAATTTAGAACTTGCTAAACTGGACTTCAAGCTGCCTGAATTATTGAATGATGACGAGATGTCAAAGGTTCTAGCCCAAGCAAACGAGCTGAAATCTTGGGTAAAGGATGTCTGGGAGTTTGCCGAGAAGGAAGCGATGGCTGGTCGAAAAAAATGGTCGGGCTACAAATTGATCGAAGGTGTGAGTCGACGGAAATATACGGATGAAGCCAAGATCGCAGAGCAGGTGTTGGCGACTGGCGACTTCGACGAGGCCCAGATTTATACCTAGCATCTTCTCGGCATAACGGCTATGACACAGCTTCTTGGCAAGCAACGGTTTAGGGAACTACTGGGAGGTTTGTGTATCGCACCTCCAGGCAAACCCTCGCTGGTGCTAGAGTCGGACAAGCATCAGGAATGGAATCCATTCGATGCCGCAAGGAGTGATTTTGCGGATGCCATTTAATATGGAGCGTTTGCAAATTAAAGGCGACGGGGAAATCATTTACGTCAATAAATATGATTACCAAGGAATCGTGCTTAACCGCAGACTGGATATTCTGGTATTCGTACAGTTGATGGAAAAGTTATCATCGACTTTGTAACAAAAAAGATTCAGGTCAGAGGTTGTAAGGAATTCAAAGACCTCGGTCCGCAGCGTAGTAAAAGCATAAAGGGGACATGAAAATAATGGCAAACGAAACGACAAAGGTAATCACAGGGAAAGTAAGATTCTCATTTTGTAATGTATGGACACCAAAGAGCATTAATGGGGGAGACGAAAAATACTCTGTGAGCCTCGTAATATCTAAAAAGGACAAAGAAACAATCGAAAAAATTAACGCTGGCATAAAAGAAGCCGAAAAAGTAGGAGTTGCCAAGCATGGCGCAAAGTTCACGAGTGGTGCTGGTTTCAAACGACCACTTCGAGATGGAGATATTGACCGATCGGATGATGATAACTACGCGACACAAAAACCAACGGTAGTAGGACGAGGAACTTGCCAAGCCATGCGCCAGAGAAGTGGGCCACATTTAAGGATTATTGCAAAAGAGACGTTGAAGTTGAGCAGTCTATACGGAAGAAACTTGAGAAGTATCCCATATCCGACAATGAGCAGGCACTTTGGGTGCTCGACCAATAGATCAACGACCGAGGAATTTTAGTGGATATCGAACTTGTGAAAAACGCTATCCGGTGTGTTAAACAGTACCGATCAGGCATCTTCGAAGAAGCCAAGGAACTAACCGGGCTGGACAATCCCAACAGTGTGGCTCAGCTTAAAGAATGGTTTTTAGGCAACGGACTTGAGATCGATAACTTATCCAAAAAGGTTGTGGCCGATTTAGAGAGTACCACAGAAGGTGGGGTCCAAAGGCTACTCCAGCTACGACAAGAAATGGCTAAAACGTCCATCAAGAAATATAACGCCATCCAAAGAGCCATCTGCCCGGACAAGCATGTACGTGGACTGTTACAGTTTTACGGTGCGAATAGGACAGGCCGGTGGGCTGGAAGGCTTATACAAATTCATAATCTACCACAAAATCACCTACCAGACTTGGAACTGGCGCGTGAGATCGTAAAGGCCGGAGACTTTAATCTTTTAGAAATGCTCTACGATAGTGTGCCGGGCGTGCTTTCTGAACTCATCCGAACCGCCTTTATTCCACCGCAAGGTCATCGAATTATCGTAGCCGACTTCTCGGCCATTGAAGCGCGTGTGTTAGGCTGGCTCGCTGGAGAGAAATGGCGACTCGATGTGTTTAAAGGCCATGGCAAAATTTACGAAGCCTCTGCTTCACAGATGTTCAGTGTACCTGTGGAACGCATCGTCAAAGGGAATCCAGAGTACGAGCTTAGGCAAAAAGATAAAATATCTGAATTGGCCCTCGGCTACCAAGGGGGAGCAAATGCCCTCGTAGCTATGGGGGCCTTGGACAAGGGACTTAAGGAAGAAGAACTTGACGGACTGGTTAAGGCTTGGAGGCGGGCTAATAACAAGATCGTTAAATACTGGTATGCCGTAGATGATGCCGCAAAGAAAGCAGTTACAAATAAACAGCCATGTTGTTGGCAATGTGAAGTTCCATGTTGAAAGCGGAATCCTATTTATTACGCTACCGTCAGGTAGAGGGCTCTCCTACATCAAGCCTAATATGGAGCTTAATAAATTCGGTCGCGAGGCCATCTCCTATGAAGGCATCGGTGAGAATAAACAATGGTGCCGCATGAGCACCTATGGGGGTAGGCTCGTAGAAAATATTGTCCAGGCAGTGGCTAGAGACTGTCTCGCCGATGCCATGCTGCGGGTCGATAAGGCTGGATACAAGATCGCGATGCACGTCCATGACGAATTGGTCATCACCGCACCAGTGGGTAGTGGATTACTAGAAGAAGTGTGCGAGATAATACTGGTTTGGCTGCGGGTACTGCTTTTAAGACGATTCAAAAAGCAATTAACATTCTTAACAAAATCCTAGAGGAAAATGCAGTTGTAACTATCAATGTAGCAGCAGGCACATATAATGAGTCACTCAGCATAAGAAACTTTTCGGGCGGGACAATAGCCATAAACTTCCCATCTGCTACTACAACATCGTTCCTAAATGGGTGTATTATAATACAAGACTGTACAGCTGCGATCAAGCTATTCGGGGGTAGAACTACCTACAACACTACGGATGGTTGTCGAATAAATTATGCCACCTACGATATTGTTGTGGCTTCACGAAGTAAATATGTGGAGGTGGTAGGCTTTGTCATCGTCGGAAGCTATGGTGTTTCTGGTTTGGGTAACGGAGTAGCATACGACACAGGAACGGTTGGCTGGGTGTATCACTGCGACATATCGCGTTGCAATGATGCTACTAAATCGTATAGGGCAACGGTTGGTTGGCACTCATCTACGGACGTATATCAAGGCCAATATACAGGTAGCGCTTATCCTTGCTACACAGGCTGTATGTGGTTCTCAGGATTTATCGCCGCGGTTGTAACTACGGTTAAATCTGCAAGGCTGTATTTAAGCAGGTACAGTGCGGGAGGAACTAGCGCATCTCAGGATATTTATCTTAGAGGAGTAGCCGAAACAGGAACAGGTGGGGGTTGTACGATTATAAAAGATTAAAGGCTCGCTTGCTTGGGGTTAATCCGCATGGATGACTATTCCTAATCAAGCAATAGTCGACTACAACGTGGGTACTATCGGAGGGTTAGCACTGTATGACGGTAATCCTAACTATGTAATAGCGTATGGCCCAGTTCTTGAAGTAACTTATACTTGATAAGGAGGAGAAATCGTGGTAAGAAAATGGCTGAAATTGAGTCAATCGGGGGGCATTATCCTAGACGTGTGTGACCAGTTTGTACTGGGGCATTTGGAAGTTCAGCTTCCCGATGTCCCACTCCCTTTGGATATTAAAAGCGGGGAATATAGATGGGAGGTGGATACTTACAAAAAAGATCCATCGCTGAAGCTCCCCCCCACACCCGAGGAGAAGGAGGAGCAACTCAAAGCTAGAATTGACCTAGCGGAAAACGCGATTATGAACCTGCTGGACATGAGTTTAATTTAAAGAAAGAAGGAATTTGAATGAATAGTCCGATGTACCCTTTTATACTGAATATGTGGGTAATGGGCAAGATCGACCCTGTAAAGGTTCAGTCTTATGTTCCGAAATATATCACTCAGTTGGAACGTGACGCAATCCTAATAACACCACAAGTTTCACCACTTTTTGCAGAAATTCCGCAAGTATAAATAAATAATAAAATCCCTAAAAAGCCAAGTGGCTTATTTTTTTATGGGTTTTAACAGATAGAACGGAAAGAAAGTAGGGGGTAACATTTGGGGGAGCAAGAAACTGCAATAGCGGTCTTACAGGAACAAGTCAGTGCGCTAAGAGACAGACTAGGATCCTTAGAGCTTGATGTGCAACAGAAATTTGACCGCTTGGAGAAAAAACTTGATGATGCCCTAACGGGAAGACCCACGTGGGCAATGACAATCATTTTGTCTAGTTTATTAACCATCTCAAATGGACTTATCGTTTTTCAAGTTACACAACATTAAGGAGGGTTTTTAGAAATGCCAAAAGTATGTATTGATCCAGGACATAACTCATCCGGAGCGGATACTGGAGCGCAGGCTAACGGACTAAGAGAGCAAGATTTAACATTAAATATTGCACGAAAACTAAGCGATATTCTACAGCTTAATGGCTTTGAGGTAAAGCTAACTAGGGAAGGTGATTCCGTTGGGGGCAGCACCGTGACTGAATCACTCAAGGCTCGCTGCGACATAGCAAACGTCTTCGGTGCAGATTTATTTATAAGTATCCATATTAATGCAGGTGGGGGAACAGGGACAGAGGTCTATGCTCTCCCTGGTGGACGGGCGGTAGTAGCTGCTCAAAGACTCCTTGACCGCTTAGTCTATGCTTGTGGCTGGTCTAATCGGGGAGTTAAAACTGACCGGGAGTTTTACGTCTTGGTTCACACCAATATGCCAGCAATCCTTACGGAGAATGGCTTTATTGATTCCGGAGATTCAGCTAAACTCGCTGACTTTAAGTTCCTTCAGGTTATTGCTGAAGCCCATGCCAAGGGTATTTGTGATTTCTTTGGAGTAACAGTTAAGCAGTTGGTAGAACCGACACCATCTCAAACGACTATACCTAAGCCGGAACCAGTGTTCGTACCAGAACCGCCGAAACCTGCTGAAACGACCAAGCCGATTGAACTGCCAAAACCTAATACGATACCGGAGTCTGTCATTGTTCCAACAGAAAAAGTATGGTATAACTCTAAGACCCTCTGGGTCAACGCTGTGATGTTGGCCGCTATGTTCGCTCAACAAGCAACGGGAAAAGACATTTTAACCCCAGATGTTCAGGCATCTGTTATTGCAGTTATTAATGTGGGATTAAGACTACTGACAAAAGATAGAGTAACTTGGAAATAATCAAATACATGTACTGGGAGGCTATTTGATGAAAGAGGTATGCATTGATTGCAACCGAAAGGCCTATTGTATGGAGCCATGTGAACAATGGCTAATCGAGCACGACAAATGCCCAGTGTGCCAAAACAAACTCATTCGTGTTGGGGGATGTACAGAGTGTATTTCTGGGGATTGGTCGATGTGTGGGTAATCTAGCAGATCGAACCCCGGTTTCTTCGGGAGAAAGTATTGAGCAATTTAAGTACAAGTGCTAGTGTAAGTCCGAATAAAGCTGCTCCAATAAAGAAAAAGAATGCGATCTCAGGTGTATTGTCGGATAGGACTGGAAGTTTAAAGAATTTTGTTATAATTACTCTTACTAAAAACCAAATCCCCAAGCCAAATACGATTCCTTTAAAAACAAAGTATTCTTCAGAAATTTTAATGGTCAAAAATACAAAGATAACTCCCCAAAAACTATCTATTACGAGTTGACCTAAGAAACTGACTAGGATTGCATAGAATCCTTGGTCAGTACTGTTTAATAATACCGAGCGAGCAACATCTAGGTAATCTGCATTTGTAAACCCAAGAAGTTTGGCAAAATATGCGTAGATATAATGTAGGATTGAAGCGCTCATACCACCAATAACACCTTTTGTAAACCGGTCGTTGATCATCTATTAACCTCTTCTCAAATTTCACTTTCGTTTTGTTACTGATTTCCTATGGACTATATTATTCCAATAATAAGAGGGATTATTTATGTTTGAATAGTAATCGGTAATTTCCTTCTATATAAGTAGTATCTATAAGAGTTAATGGGCTTGCCGAAGAGGTGAGCCCTTTTATTTTGGGAGGAGAAATTAATTGATTAATTATCTGATGAGTTTGCATATATTGCTGATGCTCAAACGAGAAAATCTGATTACCGAAGAAGAATTTATGTCCATAGATAATGAAAATAGAAAGTCCTTTTTGACTTGATTAGTGTCCCAAGCAATTATATCATGTCACTACAAAAGGAATATAAAGGAAAAGGGAGAGGGGATAATATGGCTTCAAATTCAGCAGTAAAGAAGGTCGTTACAGTAATTCCGGTAAAGCCAGTCGAGGTGGTTAAAGGATTCGCCCTGGGTGCAAAGAAAAGGGTAGCCGCTTACTGCAGGGTGAGCACAGATTTGAAAGAGCAGGAAACGAGCTTCGAATCACAGGTACAGCACTATACTGATACCATTAGGAAAAGAACAGATTGGGATCTGGTTGATATATATGCAGATGACGGGATCTCAGGAACTACTACAACAAAGAGAACCGAATTTCTGAGAATGATTAATGAGTGTATGGCTGGTAAAATAGATATGATTATTACAAAATCGATATCAAGATTTGCTCGAAATACCGAGGACTGCCTACACTTTGTAAGGAAGCTAAAAGATAAAGGAATAGCCGTTTATTTTGAAACGGAAAATATCGACACTCTTGGTTCCGGTGGTGAACTTTTGCTTACCATTCTTAGCGGGATGGCACAAGATAGTAGTAGAAATCAGTCGGATGTTACAAAATGGGGAATTCTAAGACAGTTTGAAAGCGGCAGAGTGCTAGTCAATACCACAAGATTTCTCGGCTATGAATAAAAATGACAATGGGGAACTGGTTATAAATGAAGAACAAGCAGAACTGGTTCGCAGGGTATTCAGGGAATACCTTGAAGGGAAAAGCTACAATGCAATCGCCAAAGGGTTAACGAAGGATAAAGTTAAAACTGTTACTGGAAACGAAAAATGGTAGGATTCAACCATAAGCGGGATGTTGGAAAATGCGTGAGTTATAATAGGCATAAATCAGTAGAACCCAGTAAACAAGCGGGTTTCCACCGATTTATGCCTATTTTTTTACGCCTTTTTCAAAGGCAAAAATCAGCAATTTTAAACGATAAGGAGGAAAGGTGAAAAATGTGCAAAATAATTACTGTTGCAAATCAGAAAGGTGGTGTATCCAAAACAACAAGTGTCCGCAATCTTAGCTACACTCTGGCTGAGTTAGGCTATCGAGTTTTGGTGGTTGATTATGATCCCCAATCGAACTTAACGGCTTCTCTTGTATTGGAAGATGAAAATGAAGATGTCCCGAAAATTCATACAACGATTGCAAACTTAATGACAATGGCAATGGATGAGGAAGAACTACCGCCCAAGAGCGAGTATATTCAGCAGCGCGGGAAGATTGACTTTATCCCCAACGACATTCATTTGTCGGTGGTAGAATCCAATCTGCGGATGGAGATGGGAAGCGAAAAATTGCTTTTCAGTATCCTGGAGCCTTTACGTAGGGATTATGACTATATCCTCATTGATACAAATCCCTCCCTAGGTCCGCTGACAATCAACGCTCTTTCCGCCGCCGATAGCGTTCTCATCACGATCAACCCTGAATTCTACGCTACCATAGGGCTTCAAGACCTGACCAAAACCATTCTTAAAATCAAGCGCAGGATTAACCCCAAGATTGAATTTGAGGGTATCCTGCTAACCATGTGCGATATGCAGACCAATCTGCACAAAGAAGTCTGCGCGGAGGTAAATGAAGCATACCGTGGAGGCATGAGAGTTTTCAAAACCTCCGTTCCCCGTTCTATCAGAGTGGGCGAAGCCAACCGCTGTGGATTGAGCATTTTGGAATTTGAGCCCAAATCCAAGGCGGGGATTGCGTATATGGAATTTGCAAAGGAGTTGATTGGATATGCCGGATAGACCCGCACCGAAACGGATTAAATCTATGGACGAGCTGCTTATGGCAGTGGAACCGGAGAGTCAAATAACCAATGTAAAAAACGGTGTGGTCCGCTTGAAGTTTTCTCAGCTAGACCCATACCCCAATCATCCTTTTCGCCTGTACAGCGGTGAGCGGTTGGACGATATGATTGCAAGCATCAGCAATTATGGCATCCTGACTCCGATGATTACCCGTATAAAAGACAATGGCAGATATGAAATGCTTGCGGGGCACAACCGCATGAACGCCGGAACACTGGCAGGACTTGACGAAGGCGACTTTATTATCAAGGAAAACCTTTCGGACGAAGAAGCGTGGATGTATGTCATTGAAACCAATGTTATGCAGCGCTCATTTGCCGACATGCTGTCATCTGAAAAGGCGGCGGTACTTGCTTTGCGGCACTCAAAAATGTTCTCACAGGGCAAGCGCAACGACATTATAGCAGAGCTTAGAATGCTTGAAAATCCGCAGTATATCAAGGAAACTGGAACTTCTGCCCTAATAGGGCAGAAGTTAACGAGCCGGGAAAAGGTCGCAGATGAATATGGATTATCTAAGAATACCGTGGCTCGGCTTTTAAGGGTGGACAAACTGACCGCACCCCTAAAAAAACGTGTGGATAGTGGGGAATTCGGAATCTACCCTGCCGTTGCCCTCTCCTACCTTGCCGAAGCGGAGCAGCAGGATATTGAAAAGGTGCTTTCTGAAAATGAATTCAAGGTGGATATGAAAAAGGCGGAAATGCTCCGCAGCTACTCCGAAAGCAGCAAGCTGAACGAGAAAACTGCCTATCAATTCCTATCGGGTGAAGTCAATAAAAAGCCGAAGTCAACCACACCTCCGCCTGTTAAAATCAAGCACAAGGTCTATTCCAAGTATTTTCCTGCAGACACAAAGGCCAGCGAGATCGAAAGAATCGTTGATGAGGCCCTGGGATGGTATTTTTCCAATAAGCTTAAAGAGGAGACGGCCTAAATGACAAGAAATGTCTCGACCTGTACGAAGTGCAGAGGCAATGACTTTGAGATATCCTACGGCACCGACTGCTCCCACGACAAAAAAGGAAATTAAAATTGGGAGCTGGGGCTGACCTGCAACTACTTTGGATACATGACAACTATAGCTCGCACAAGGGGATACAAAGCGGAAATCGAGCCAGTCAACTAAAAGGAGGTGAAATTTTGAGAAAGGATGAAAGACTGAGGACGGTCTATGAAACCATCGCGCCCCACATTACCCGAACCGAGGGTGCGTGGCGGGATTATCTCGGTTTTGCGGCAAGGTTATATAAATACAGCTTTGACAACGCCCTGTTGGTATACGCTCAGAATCCTAACGTCACCATGCTTGCCACCACACCAATATGGAACAAATTCGGCAGATACATCAATAAAGGCGCGATAGGACTGGCGGTCTGCGAGTATGACAATGCCAGGCTGACCATCAAGCACCTGTTTGATATCTCTCAGACCAATGGCCGGGAAATCATACCAACAAACTGGCAGCTTGATGATAAGATGAAAGCAGAGCTGACCAGCCGCCTTTCCTATGCTCATAATCTTACATCCTCCGATTTTACCGAGTGCCTGAACCAATTAGCGAAAGAAGCGGTTGCCGAGCGCCTAGACGATTATCTGCAAGATTTCGACTTTGACATTGAAGGCCACCTGTTTTCACAGTTGCCCCAGGACGGACTGCTCAGTCAAATCCAGGAGATTGTCAAAGACAGCGTAATCTATTTTATCGGCAAGCGATGCAGCCTTGCGGACGATGAAATCCATATCGGCGACGGGATGATGACCATTGCCCATTTCGACAGTATTCCGCTGATCGCAAGGCTCGGACACACCGTAACCGACATCTCCAAAGGCATACTCTTGGAAATAGAACGGACAATCAGAATCATTGAACGGGAAAGGAGGATGACGCATGAGCAAAATCGAGATGAGCTACACCGAGAAGGACGGAGTGCTGCTCCCGAACCTTCAAATTTCCAACAACAGCGAGGACGACAACCAGCCACTAGGCAAGTACGGCAGAATGGCGATGGAGTACCTGCACGAAAACCATCCGCAGCGGTTTATGATTTTGAAAATGGATGGCACTCTGATGGAGAAAATGCACCGGGTATACAGGGAAGCGGTGGAGAAAATCGAGTACATCACCCAGCAAATGCTGGAGGCCAAACCGATGCCGGATACGGAGGACATCCTGGAGAAGACCCGCCACTTGAACAGCCTGCAGTCGGCAGCGGAGGAAATCGTGCTGAACGAGATAGTATTCAAGGTGAGGTAAGCCCGCCGCCCCTAAATAATGAAAATGCAGAGCCGTCCGAAAGCGAACAGGATTCGCCGCCGGACGGCTCTTTTTTTGTGCAAAAAGCACAGAGCTTACAGGAGCGGTGGGCCGACAGGCTAAAGGAAAAGGTGCTCCCAATTCCCATTGAGGAAGGGGTGCCCACACCGGAAAAAGTGGCGGCTGTTAGAGAGTGGCTGCAAACAAACAGCGATATCTATCTCCCTGTCTATGCTGTGATGTATCATGCCACAGGCTCAAAGCTTCCGATTTTGGACGAGGGTCTGCTGCCCACCAGCGAGGCAAGGCGTCGGTCCTATCAAAGCACAAGCGGGTATGTTTACCTTGCCAATACCCCTGAACGGGCAAAAAACTTCGGCGACCTCGGAAATATGTCGGATTCGACGGTTTATGAGGTTATCGTCCCCATCCACAAGCTGCTGGCAGACATTGACCAATTAAACAATCAGAGAGCCACGGGTAAAAAAGTGGGCAACAGTCTTGCCGAAAGCATCGTATATGGTGGTGGAGCAAGAGTAAAGGGCGCTATCGCGCTGTGGCAGATTAAAGTCTTTGACTATGAGGCATACAGCAATTCCAAGGATGAGGCAACCAAGCAGGCCGAGCTAAAAGCTTCCTATATAAATGTAGAATTCACGGATGAACAGGTAAGGGAATATTACGAAGGTATTTTAAAAAGCACCGATCTCTACCCCATTGAAATGTATGAAAAAATTCAAGCGCTATTCGCAACCAACATGCCTCTCGAAGACAAGGCGGTCGCCTTGTCCAAAATTTACGAGGACTACGGCAACGCGGAATATCAGATGGATGTGCTGCTGAAAACCACTCACCGCGGCGTGAACGGGATGTCGTTTTACTTCGGGGACGGCTATACACACATACCCTGGCATACCATTGCCCACATCATTGAAATTCTTATTGACGAAGGCGAATATCCGGTTCCTATCCCGGAGAAAAGCCTTGCGGACAAAATCGGAGATTTCAACATCCCCGATGAGATCGATGAAATGCACATTGCAGACGAGGATACTTCTCCCATCGCCGATGAAAAAAATGAACCAAGCGAAAAAGAATTGTATACCTGTGTGGACAGCTATCTTTGCAATACGCAAGTCGTGTATAAAGGCTGGCATGATGAAATAGCAGCGGAGCATGCCAATAACAATGAAATAGATGAATATCTGATGGCCAACTATTTCCGGGACCTGGATGAACGCGAAACGCGGATTGACGATCACGTTGTCACCTGTGCTGTAGAGGATAACGGCGTTGAATTCCTGATTGACCACTATGTTGTCGGGCTGTCCTGGACGGAGCTGGCTGAAAGGATAAAAATACTGGTCGAAACTGGCGCTTTCCTCGTGCCGCAAACCATAGAAAAGACAGAGGACGAACCGCAGCCATTGATCAATGTCCTAGTGGTGGAGCCGGAGAAAAAGCCCTATCTCACCGCCATCCCAAGAGGAAACAATGCCTTACAGGAAAAAGTCGGCGGTCTGATTACCACCCTTGAAATCGGGGACGGCATAGATGCCGTCTGCGCCGATGATGCCGACTTTGAAACCACGCCCATCAACCGCATGATAAACGGCCAACCCATCTTCGGCACCTTTGTTGTGGCTCGGGTGGATTACAGTACAGGCAAATATGAATCCCTGCAAGACACCGATATCCAAAAGTACATGGCTAAATTCGCCACCCCGCTTGTGGACATTACCAGACTGGTTGCGGAGTATGAGGAAATGGAAGCGGCGCAGGAAGACGCGGAGCCGGATATTGAAGCGACGGGCTTTTATCCCCCGCAGCCCGCGAAAAAGCAGCCAGGTTATGAGGAAGAACCTAATGTCCGCGGCAGTGCTGACTTTACACAAATTGAGGATATATCTAGGTCTGACGAAATAGAACCCTTTATGCCGAAGCCTGTTGCCAATCAGCAAATGAACCTGTTCGATATGGAAGCTATCCCGAAGGATAAAGAAGCGGAACTCATTCAATATGTGCTACTAGAGGGCAGCCGAGTCGCCGGAGGCAAACAGCGCATCTATAAATTTGCCATGACCCATCCCACTGGCTCTGCTTTTGAGAAAATGTTAAAGAACGAATACGGTATTGGCGGTCATACTGTCGGCAGGCATGGCATCGGCTTTGAAAACTACGACGGTAAAGGAATCGTGTTTGACTGGACTGATGATACAGGAGAAAAGCACGAAACAAAAATCACCTGGCTTCGGGCAGCCATTGATATTCAGAAGCTCATTGACCAGGGGAGATATCTTGAGGACCTCAATTCTGCCCGTTCATTTGATATTGAGAGAACAGATGAAAATGAAGAAAGCCCTTCCAATGCTCCCGATAAAATACAGGTTGAAATCAGGGAAACCCATCTTGACTATCACAACGGACAGCATGATTTCCTTTGTGAAGCAATATATAACGGTTTTCCCGTTGGAGCCTTACAATACAGCGAGTATGAAGGAATTCCTCATATCAGCCATATTGAAGTGCTTGAGGATTATCG
The DNA here is from genome assembly GCF_054657535.1 of Desulfosporosinus burensis. Lineage (NCBI taxonomy): Bacteria > Bacillati > Bacillota > Clostridia > Eubacteriales > Desulfitobacteriaceae > Desulfosporosinus > Desulfosporosinus burensis. The sequence continues at coordinate 300,935 of NZ_BAAHYN010000001.1, read as the reverse complement.
CCGCCGGAGTGTAGCAACCCAGCTTCTTCAAGCGCTCCAAAGCAAATATCCCGACAAGGAGATTGAATGGGGCATGACAACGCAGGACGGTGCCGCCCTGAAAGATGCCGTCATCTATGAGGTGGAGAATGAGTCGTACACCGAACTGCAACAGGAATATGACTGGATTGCCGACCAGCTTTCACAGTTGGAAGCCGAGTGGGCAGATAAGCCAGTACCCGATGATATTTCAGCGCATTGGAACGGCCTGCATGATCGGCAGCAGGATATTGAAGAAACACAGTATGACAAAAAGCCGTATAAAAGCTTTGTGCAAACGGTTGTACCCCAATCAGAAACCGAGCCGGTGTCGGAGCCTGTTTCAAAACCCCGTCCTGTCAAAATCAATTTCCGCTATTCCGAGGATTATGCCCTCTATCCAAACGGTGTGAAAACCAAGTACAAAAACAATGTGGAAGCCATCAAGCTGCTAAACAAAATTGAAAGCGAAAAAAGGCTTACCACAACTGATGAACAGATTGTCCTCGCCCGGTATGTGGGCTGGGGCGGTCTTGCCAATGCCTTTTCCGATACGGCCAGCGGCTGGGAAAAGGAATACCACGAATTGAAGCACTTGCTGGATGATAAGGAATATGCAGATGCCTTGAATTCGGTTGTCACCGCCTACTATACAGAGCCGGAGCTTATCACACGAATTTATAAAGCCTTTGAGAGCTTTGGCTTTACAGGGGGGGGAAACAGGAAAATACTTGACCCTGCCATGGGAACGGGAAACTTTTTTTCCGTTCTTCCCGAAGGCTATGAGGGAACGCCCCTGTATGGCGTGGAGTTGGACAGCATCACAGGCAGGATCGCAAGGCAGCTTTATCAAACGGCGAATATCCAGGTACAGGGCTATGAAACCACCCGTTTTGAGGACAACTCCTTTGACATTGCCATCGGGAACATTCCCTTTAACAACATCAAGCTCTATGATAAGCGATATGATAACGAGGATTTTCTGATCCATGATTATTTTATTGCCAAATCCCTTGACCTTGTAAAGCCCGGCGGCATCATCGGCTTTATCACAAGTAAAGGCACGATGGATAAAAAAGATACCAGCGTCCGTGAATACATTGCCCGCAGAGCCGACCTGATCGGCGCCATCCGGCTGCCGAACACAGCGTTTAAGGCTCTTGCCGGGACGGAGGTTACGGCGGACATCCTGTTCTTTCAAAAGCTGGAGTCTCAGCGTACAGTAGATAAATATTCTCTGCCCGATTGGGTGTTCGTCAATTCCAGAAAGCCCGATTACATGAATATGAACCAGTATTTCATCGACCATACGGAGATGGTATTGGGTGAAATGCAGTTTAGCAGAAATATGTATGGGCGCGAGGATAGCACGGCCTGTATCGCTCCCGAAGGCCAGGACCTTTATGCGGAGCTTGACAGAGCCATCGGAAATTTGCACGCCGCCTTTACCGCCGAAGCAGACCAGTCCTTTGAGGAAATAGAGGAAGCCGAAGATGGAAACGCTGGCGAGCTGGACGCACCCGAAGGGACGAAAAACTATACCTATGTGGTGCAAGACGATAAGATTTACTACTGCGAGCGAAACAAGCTGATACCGCAGGACTACACTGGCAAACGCGCCGAGCGCATCAAGGGCTTGTGTGAAATCAGAAAGGCGCTGCTGGAAGTCATCCGAATTCAGACCCATGATTACGCACCTGACGAATTGCAGCAGGCGCAGAAAACTTTGAATGAGATGTACGACCGTTTTGTTAGACAATGCGGCGCCATCAATGACAAGGCCAACATCGCCGTATTCTCCGATGACGACCAGTTTCCTCTGCTCCGTTCCATTGAGGATCAGAGCAAGGATAAAAAATCATGGAACAAGGCCCCCATTTTCCATAAGGCCACCATCAAGTCCTATCACCGTCCCACCCATGCCGAAACAGCTAAGGAAGCTCTTGAAATATCGTTGAACCAAAAAATGAAGGTTGATTTGCCGTATATGGAAAAGTTGACCGGCAAATCGGCAGATGAACTTATCAATGAGCTTGGGGATCGCATCTATCTCAATCCGCAGAAATACTACGGCAATTATTATGAAGGCTGGGAACTGAATGAGGAATATCTGAGCGGACAGGTGCGGGATAAGCTGCTCTATGCCAAACAGAAGGCTGAAGAATATCCCGAACTGTTGGAGAGAAACGTGCAGGCCCTTGAAGCGGTGCAGCCCAAATGGCTGGAACCCTCCGACATCGACTTCCGCATCGGAAGTCCCTGGATAACCATCGAGTATTTCCAGCATTTCATGCACGAGACCTTTGGCACTACGGATTATCTAAGGGACTCAATTACGGTTGACTATATGGAATACACCACCACCTGGCGCGTCAACGGAAAGACAAGGGAGCCCACCTCCGTCAAGGTCAACAACACCTACGGCACAAAGCGGGTCAATGCTTATCAGATTTTCGAGGATTGCCTCAATCTCCAATCCACCACGGTGCGCGATCCGGTCCCCTATGTGGACAATAACGGTAAAAGCCAGGTGCGGTACGTGGTCAATGCCAATGAGACCATGATTGCACGGGCAAAGCAGACTCAAATCAAGGAAGCTTTTGCCTCATGGCTGTTTAAGGATAAGGACAGAACTGATATCCTGCTTAAAATATACAATGAGAAATTCAATACCATCCGCCCCCGTGTCTATGACGGCAGCCACCTTATCTTTCCCGGCATGAGCGAGGAAATGGAGCTAAGGCCCCATCAAAAGAACTTTGCGGCACGGGTTATCTACTCCGGAACGGGACTGGCCGGTCATGTTGTGGGTGCAGGGAAAACGGCGGCGATGATTGCGGCGAGCATGTATCTCAAAAATATCGACGCCATCAAGAAACCCGTCTATGTGGTGCCCAACCACCTGACGGAGCAGTGGGCAAAGGAGTTTTACCGGTTCTTCCCGCAGGCCAACATCCTTGTTACTACCAAAAAAGATTTTGAAGCGAAGAACCGGAACAAGTTTGTTTCCAAAATCGCTATGGGTGAGTATGACGCTGTGATCATCGGCCATTCCCAGTTTGAAAAAATACCTATTTCCAAGGAACGGCAGGAAGCGCAGATCAATAACGAGATCAACCAGCTTTCCTATATCATCAAAAAGATAAAAGAAGAAAAGGGAGAAAATTGGGCGATCAAGCAAATGGTCATCTTTCAGAACAACCTCAAAGCTCGCCTCGACAGGCTGGCGGCAGAGGGAAAGAAGGATGACCTTTTGAATTTTGAGCAACTTGGCGTGGATTATATGTTTGTGGACGAGGCCCATGCCTATAAGAACTGCTTTACCTATACTAAAATGCGCAATGTGGCAGGTATTGGCCGGTCTGCAAGTCAGCGGGCGACGGATATGCTTTTGAAATGCCAGTATTTGCAGGAAATGGGCAGCGGTAAAGGCGTGGTATTCGCTACCGGCACACCTATCTCCAACAGCATGAGTGAAATGTTCGTCCTGCAGCGGTATTTGCAGCCGCAGATGCTGGCGAGATTGGGACTCAACTATTTCGATTCCTGGGCGGCCACCTTTGGTGAAGTGATATCGTCTCTGGAAATCACGCCGGAAGGCTCTGGCTACCGTATGCGGAATCGCTTCGCGAAATTCCACAACCTACCGGAGTTGATGAACATCTTTCAGCTTGTGGCGGATATCCAGACTGCCGATATGTTGAATCTGCCTGTTCCCGAAATCAAGGACGGCAAGGCCACCATTATTGCCACCGAAGCTACACCCTTCCAGAAGATGATTATGGAAAGCTTTGTGGAGCGTGCGGAGAAAATCCGCAAGCGTGAAGTTGAGCCGGATGAAGATAACATGCTTAAACTCACCGGTGAAGCGAAACTGATGTCCATTGATCCCCGCCTAGTTTACGAAGATGCACCTAATGACCCGGACAGCAAATTGAATATAGCCATTGGAAACGTCCTTGATATCTGGCAGGAAAGCTCTGAGCAAAGACTGACACAGCTTGTGTTCTGCGACAGCGGTACGCCAAAGCCCGGACAGTTTAACGTCTACGATGAAATGAAAAGATGTTTGACGGAAAAAGGTGTGCCGGCCGATGAAATCGCCTTTGTCCACGATGCCAAAACTGACGAGCAAAGAGAAAACCTGTTTGAAAAGGTGCGCATGGGTGAAATCCGAATCCTGCTGGGCAGCACAAGCAAGCTTGGCACCGGGACCAATGTGCAGGACAGACTGGTTGCGGTCCATCACCTGGACTGCCCGTGGCGCCCATCGGATATCGAGCAGCGCGACGGCAGGATACTTCGCCAGGGCAATCAAAACCCTGTTGTCAAAATCCTGCGGTATGTCACGAAGGGTACGTTTGATGCTTATCTCTGGCAGATTCAGGAGCAAAAATTGAAGTACATCTCACAGGTGATGACGGGTAAGAGCATTTCCCGCTCCTGTGAGGATATGGATGAAACGGTGCTTTCCGCTGCCGAGGTCAAGGCGATTGCGACCTCAAATCCTCTGCTGGCAGAAAAAATGGAAGTGGACAACGAGGTTATACGACTGAAGCTGTTAAAAGGCAACTGGAACAATGAACGTCTGACCCTGGAACGAAATATTAAGGATCAATACCCCGATACCATTGCCTATTGTGAAAAGAAGATTGCGAGCATCCGCAAAGACATGGAATTGCGGGAGAAAACCGAGGGGAAAGACTTTTCGGCGGTGATTGATGGCAAAACCTATGATGAGCGTGTCAAGGCCGGAGAGCAGCTCATGTTGCTTGCAAAGCTGAACGACCTTGCGGTAAAAGGCGAACCTTTAGCGGTTGGTGAATATAGAGGCTTCCACCTTTTCCTCATCCGAAACGCTTTTGACCAACTGGAACTGCTGATAAAGGGTGATAACGTCTACAGCACGCACCTTGGCGACTCACCGCTCGGCGATATCACAAGGCTTGAAAACGTGGTTGAAAAGATACCGGCGGTGCTGATGAATATGGAGCAAAAGCTGGCGGATACCCAAACTCAGCTTGAAGAAGCCAGGAAGGAAGTCCAAAAGCCCTTTGAATTTGAACAGCGCCTGAACGAGTATTCGGCGCGGCAGGCGGAGATCAATACCAAGCTGGAGTTTAAGGAACTCCAAAAGCAAGAGGAAGTCATTTTTGACGAAAACACCGCGGCTGAGACAGAGAAGGCCCGTAATAAAGAAGCCTGGGAGGCGGAATATGCTTAAACCGCTTTCCCAGGCTTTGCTTTTATTGCCAATCCAGATAGTATTGCCATGTCCATCCCCCTCTTGTAATTAGATCGTTGTTAGACGCTGTTCTGGTTCTTCAGAGCATCCTCTAAAGCAACCCTCAATTTTGAAAACCTATATTCAAAATTAACACATTCATCTTTCCACCTCCGAAATGGCGTCTAACGTTAGGCGGCGGACTATGCCCCTTTATTCAGAGACGACCAGGGACGGGAGTCCCTTTGAACTTCCCCCGAACTGTATTAATGCACTAAATACGAATATTATGTACTAAACTTTAGCTATCAACTAAAAAGTTATCCTAAATTAAGCCAAATCAGTCGACGTTATTTGAAAATATCTTCCATCCAGAGCGCAGCAGGCTATTCTCTCTGTCCTTGCCTATCTAGCGAAAAACTACCCCTTACTCGGGACGTGTCGACAAGCGTATGCCGTAATACTTTCTTTAGATGAAATCGACCAGTAGAGCCAGCACCCTTCTGCCTCCGTCTTCTTGCTAATCATTTTTGGGAGTATCGCACCCAGGAAATACTCTAATTGTTGCTGCATTGTTTTAAAGTTCTTTTCCCACTCCAATGAAAAATTATCATTAGAAATGTTGCAACGAGAGCCATAACCGATCCGTAATAAAACGGGGCCTGATTATTGACATTATCATAAAGTAAACCTGCAATAACACTGGCCGGAAGGAGTGTAATACCTACAATACTATTGTATAGTCCAAGGCCTGTGCCGCTCTTATTTTTGTCAATAAGGTCTGAAACCATTGCCTTCTGAACTCCATCCGTTGCCGCACTGTAAAGACCATAGAAGGCAAATAAGAGAATAAGTACAACTGGACTGCTTGTTCTGCCGAAGCCAAAATAGATCACTGAATAAAGGAGATAGCCAAAGATGATCAATCTTTCGCGGCCTATTTTGTCTGATAACATTCCTGCTGGAATCGCGAAGAGCACAGAAACTGCATTAAAGATAAGATAGATCATGGGAATAAATGAATCGAGAATTCCAATATCACTAGCTTTGATTAGGAGCAAAGCATCTGTCGAGTTACCTAGGGTAAAAATAAAAATAATAACCATAAACGCATAATATCGAGGTGAAAAGTCCTTTAGAGAAATTTTTCCCAGGCGCTCTGTTTTATCTCTTTTTGCCTCTTTCACAAAGAAAATAATCGAAGCCAAGCCTAATAAACCCGGTATAGCAGCCAAAAGAAATACTTTACGATAATCTCTGGGAAAAAGAAGTAAAACTCCGGTAGCCAAAAGAGGTCCTAGGATTGCCCCACTATTATCCATCGCTTTATGGAAACCAAAATTTTTCCCTTTTGTATTCGCTTCCGACGAACCTGCAACTAAACTATCTCTGGGAGCCGTTCTAATTCCCTTCCCAATTCTTTCAGTGAATCTAACGATTAGAACTTGCAGCGGAGTCGTCACAAAAGCAAATAAGGGTGAAAGCAAAGCTGTAAACGCATATCCGATAATCATAAAGGGCTTGTTCTTTCCAATTTTGTCACTCCACCAACCAGACAAAGCTTTAAGAACCGAGGCCGTACTTTCTGCTATACCTTCGATTAATGAAAGTTCGGTTTTCGTCGCGCCAAGGGTCATTAAAAACAAAGGCATGATCGCATAGATCATCTTGGTTGCCGTATCCGTAAGAAAGCTGGTCAATCCCACAAAGAAAATATTTCGTTCGATTCCCAGTATTTTTTTACCTTCTTTTTCATCCTTCATGAAGCTCCCACTCCTGTCATTATCAGTTTACGTTTTGGTTATGTTGAAAAACTAACTCGCTATACTTTTCGAAAGCTTCGCCGATCTGCTCCTGTTTTGTCCTTGCACTATCTCCCTCAGAAGCATGAAATAAATCCCGTGCTTCAATCTTGTGAAACCAAGATATCAGCTTTTGTAGTTCTTCCTCTTCCTCTTCAAGCTCCGCGAAAGTGAACTTTTCAATGGAGATTTCCTTTTCTATTTCCTTAAGATATTTCTCACTTTCATCAATAAATTCGCTATACTCTTCATCTCGAATTGTATTGAATGTTGTGATTATCTTTTCTTCGTATCTCTCATCCGCACATACGCTTTCCATCAGGAGAGCATCTCCACTCTTATCTTCGATGTCTTCGGCTAATCTCGCTAAGGCAGAGTAATTCTCTTCATTGCAAGGCAAAATCCACATGGATTGGTGGAGATTCACAGCTCCTAATTTTTTTAGTCCACGCCAGGTTGCAACCCTATATCTTGAGGGTTCTGTGGGTAGATTATAATTTAAGACTAGCCATTTCCCTTTTTCCATAAAGCAATACTCCTTTGTAATATTCGTTACACTCACATATTATCACGTTGTAATATTCGTTACAATATCAAGCTTTTTTAAAAAGTGTTAAAAGCTGCTTTTGTTAAACACGTTTAATACGCTTCAATAAATACTCTTCTACTTTAGAATATAAGCCTCTTATTTTTTCGCATAATAAACGCCGGAAAGTGAAGTTTACTACCAACACGATCAAGTAGCTTCCAAGCACATCCATTGGATAATGAACGCCGACATAGACTCTTGAGACACCTACGAGTAAAGATAAGATAATCAATATTGCCCCAAAAACTTTATAGCTGTTATTAATCCCCAACGCTATACTCATTGTTCCTAAAGAATGGTCACTAGGGAAAGAAGCATCTGGAGCATGGGGTGTTAGTAAATTAACATGATCAGTGACAAAAGGTCTTGGTTCATAATAAAATATGCCGATTACAAAGCCTAAAAATAAACTCATTAGAGTTATGGCCAATGCATCGACTGCTGCATATCTAAACATTTTATCTTTACGATAAACTCCATAAAGATAGAGTGCTGTAAGTGCAGCCACAAAGAAAAGTGGACTATAGTTTGAAAACAAAATCATGATCTCGTCAAGCGTTCCATTCACCTGGGCAACCCCGTTAATTGCATTAAATACAGGTACATTCATAAACATTTATCCATCTGCCCCTTTTGATTATTTTCGGTCATGTCTATTACACGTTAAAAAAGGAGTTAGGTTGCAAAACCTAACTCCTTTTTAACCTTTATGAATTTTGACTTACAAATATTAGGGTGAAGGTAATATACCAATTCTGGTAAGTTTTCAGTATAAGGGTACCTGAAACTTATATACTAATACCCCCTTTGCCCTCATCCTTATGAGTAGCCCATTGACTCCCAAGCTCAAAGAAGTACAATACAACTTTTGAACAAATAAGTCCTACGATAATCCCTCCGATTATATCTGAAAGATAGTGAACGAAGAGGTACATCCTCGAAAAAGCGATCATCAAAGCCAAGGCGATCACATAGCCTCTGTATTTCTTTACCATCCTCACAAGTATTCCTGCCGCTGCAAACGCGGAAGTAGTATGTCCTGATGGGAAGGAATAGGATAGAGGCTTTGTGATAAGAAGCTGAACTGTTGGATCAGCTATAAAAGGCCTTGGCCTTTGTATGAGATGCTTCAATAATCCCTCACCTAAAATCGAGCTTAATATTAATGCACAAATGGTCATGAAGCCAACCTTTCTATATTTGGGAGTAATCAATAAGCCTATAGATATTAGAATCCAAATGAGTCCCATATCGCCCAAGGAAGTGAGTATAATCATTAACTTATCCATAAAAGAATTGTGAAAGAAGTTATTATTAATAAAGTTCAAAAACACCAAATCTAAACTCTGTATAACGGTCATGCTTTGTCTTCTCCGATCTTCAGTTTTTGCTTCATAAGTCCAAAAACTGCTGGCATAATCGAAATGAAGATTATGGCAAAGATAACTAACGAAAAGTTATGTTTAACCACAGGCAGGTTCCCAAAATAGTAGCCTACCAACGAAACCAAGACCGCCCAAGACAGCGCGCCAATTATATTATAAGAAAGGAATTTCATATATCGCATTTCCCCTATACCAGCGACAAAGGGAGCAAAGGTACGAATAATAGGGATGAATCGGGCTATGATGATCGTTACAGCTCCGTATTTTTCGTAGAAATCACGTGCTTTTAACAAGTGCTCCTTTTTAATCAATTTAACATTTTCCATCTCATAGATCTTGTGACCTATCGATTTACCAATGGCATAGTTAACGGTATCTCCGAACACTGCAGCTATACTTATGATCAAAAGCAATAGCTTAATATCCAGGGAACCTATCGCCGCAAAGGCACCTGCCGCAAATAAGAGCGAGTCCCCTGGGAGAAACGGAGTGACTACCAACCCTGTTTCGCAAAAGATGATTAAGAATAGGATCAAATAAGTACCATAGCCATAGTTCTGAATAATCACACTCAAATACTTATCAAGATGAAGTAAAACATCAATGCCATAGTTTATAAAATTCACGTTTCATTGCCTCCTCAAAATCGGTCAACCTTGCTCCCGCATCGACTGCAATAGTTATCCTCTTTACTGATCATCGCCTTGCAATTATGACAAGATTCATTAATCTCGCTCCCACAATTGCTGCAGAAAGAATTGAACTTGCTCTGCAAAGCTCCACACTTGTAACAGGTTAGATTATTTTGTTTATAGATCAGATAAACAATAAACCCAACCAAATTTGTAATTAAAATCAGTAATCCCCATAACGAAGCATTCAACTTCTTTCTACCCGCATCTTTGTAGACCCAAAGAGCTAAACCTATCCAGTAGATTGCCATGATCAATCCTAATACCACCCCTGTAATTTCAAGGAGTCTTTCCGCATAGGGTATGGGATTTACCGTCCTTATCATAAGAACTTTGCTTTGAGTGCTTCTGTCCATTAAATAGTTCAGTAAATAGACCTCTTTCGAGGTAAAATCCGCTTCGTAAGACAATTCATCCTCAATAGACTGCCTTACCTGTTGATCATTTGGAATATAGTCTTTGTTTAGAATCATGTTTTCTTGTTTAACAACCTTATAAAGTTGATCTGGATTGTCTCTGTCCTGGAGGTATCCACTGCCCACTCCATACGGTATCAATTGTAGCTTTGTCTTGTCGCCGATAAGGTTATTATAGGCTTTAAAAACAATCGTTTTATCCTTATCCAAAACAACCACATTATTGATATCCTTTGAGTCAGAGGCTAACTTCTGTAATTGGGTTTTTAACTTATCGGTCACACCCTCTTTGGCAAAGGTATCGGAAACTCTTTGATAATCTATGACCATGAAAATTTTATCCATCGATACATACGCTATGCTCGATAAGCAGAGTAGCAAAAGTACCCCCGAAATGACAATATAGGTTATAGTTGCCTTTTTAAAGTTCAGCTTACGGATGAACTCCTCCAGCCTATTCATCGCGATATACCCCCTCTATTAAAATTAAGCACGAAAGGTGTTAAAAGAGATAAGGCCAAAGCCTGATAAATCAAAAAGATCCATAAGAAATTTAAGTTAATGACATTAAACAAGGCTTGTAATAAAAAAGAAAATAAAATAAAGAGACAGCTTAAAAAGAATATCTTTTGTAATTTCGTTTCCTTCTGTTTTTCTTTAAGCTGCATACACTTCAGATCGAGCTCCCTGTCCAATAAAGCTAATAAAACGGCTGTCGCCCTTTGATCAATTTCTTTTATATTCATCTTTCATCACCCTTCTCTAATAATTTTCTTAACCTAACAATACCGTTATGAATCCTGCTTTTTACGGTTTTGGCTTCAAGATTGAGCTGACCAGCAATTTCCTTCAGGGTTAGACCTTCGATATATTTCAACTTGATGGCTATTCTTTGTTCTTCAGGTAAATTTTCCACTTTCGCTAAAATTCCTTGCCCGTATAACTTATCAATAACGATATCCTCAACCTGGATATTGACATTTTCTACATTGAAGTTTTCAGGAAGAGGAACATTCTGCTTGAGCCTTTTTTCTTTTCTTAAATAATCAATATAGGCGTTTTTGGCAATCGCGATAACGTAGGTTGAGAACTTCGCCTGACCAGCCGTGTCAAATTTGTCAATATTCCGGATAACCTTTATAAAAGTTTCCTGGGTTAAATCCTCGGCAGTCTGTTCATTATCGGTTGTTTTTACGAGGAATTTATAGACTAAAGGGTGATACTGGCTTATCAATAATTGAAATGCTTCTTTGTCCCCTCGCTGACACTTTTTTATTAAGTTGCTCTCCTCCACAATTCACGATCACCTCAATCTTCGGCCAGCATTAGGGTAATATGTTCTACTTTGGATCACGCGGGATTTTGGGTAAGACACGATAAACTTCCATCACCACAATATTTAAAATTAACCAGACTCCACCAAAAACATAACCAGCGACAGCATCACTCGGATATTGTATCTTTAAGAAGATGACCGTTAGGCCCGTGACTATACAAACACCTAATGTCATGATGAACAGCAATGTGCCAATCCACCTGTTTTTGGCATGACGCAATACCATAAACGAGGCAAAGCCATAGACAACTACGGCTAATAAGGTTTCTTGACTGGGAAAGGTGGAGATAATTCCACTCGGACCCACGCGATGAAAAATAAGTCTCAATCCCACTTCCAATAGCGCTCCCCCAAAAACGGTAATGAAAAGAAACCCTGTTTCCAGAAGTCGATTCCTGCCTTTGAGGATAATCCACGTCAATATCAGCAACGTCAAGGCAAGCAACACTTCCGGAGCCGTTGAAAGCTTAAACAATCCCATTACAGAGGACCAGTTTTCTGGAAAGATCAAGCTCACTAAATACGTAACAACTGTATCAAATTGGCTAAATTCATGGGCTAAAAGGTCCTGAATGAGTCCAATCAAGACAATCGATAAGCCAAAAAAAATTGCAGCAACTCCAACGATAGCTACTTTTATCTTCCCAAGAGAATGAAATATTTGGATTCCGTTTTCTAACGATTTAAAGATAAAGTCAATGATGGATACCTTATATTTCCGATAGAAATAGATACATAACAAAACGATCGCAAGAACAATTCCACCTATAATCAGATATTTCTTAATCGCACCGTGGAATTTTTCCCAATTCGATCCTAAAATCTTGCCTAAGGAAATAAAAGTACCTGTCCAAATAAAAGCACCAATATATGCATTTAAAGCAAATTTTTCATAAGGGATCTTGGCAATTCCTGAAAAATAGCCTGTAATATGCCTTACCCCAGGTATAAAGTAAGCAATAACCAGCAAACCATTGCCGTACATTTCAAACCATTGTGACGTCTTCTCCAATTTATCTGGCCCTAAATGAATGTAAGAACCGTATTTTTGAAAAAATGGAGTCCCTAAAGTGCGGCCAATAAAGTAAGAAATCGTAATGCCCAATATAACTCCCAGGGTTGCAACAATAATACTGATCCCCAAATTTAACTTTCCTTGAAATACAAGAAACCCACAGTAGGTCATTAAGGCTTCCCCTGGTGTCGGAAAAGCTATAAGTTCCAGCATGAGTGCAACAAATAATACGATATATCCATATTGATTGAATAGATCCGTTATGAAATTCATTTTAACCTCCTGATGAGTCAACTTAACTAACTCTCTTTATAGGCTACCATTTTCTGGTGAGCCATATTCTATTTAAGCCTTTAATGATTACACGTTTATAATCAGAAAAAGTTTTAGCTTATTCGTAAATAATATCTCATTTATTCAATGAGATCACAATAAAAGGCCTCCATCCGTAAAAATGGGTGGAGGTCTCGTTTATATTGGAGCGTTTATAGTTTATTCTAATCTTGCTTACTCTGGTGCTTGCGCAGTTCTATCCAAGAGGTCGCTACAATAGCCACCAGCGAAAGACATATGACCGTGATAGTCCCAAGGGTGGTTAGTTTTGATATGCTTTTATCCTTCAGACTGATTTGCTCTTTTAATTTCGTTATAGCTCGATTACTGCCTCAATTTTTAACTTCTGTTACCAAACAACTCCTTAAACCGTTTCACAGCATATTTGCCGATATCACTCAACCATTTCCACAGAGTATCAATTGGCTGCTTTTTGCGTAAATAAACCTTGACAATCAACAAAAATATAAGTAATACGAATCCCGCAATGACTAATACAACCGCAACCGGATTTTCTTCATACATTGCAATGGCAAAGAGTTGCACCGTTGCCCCATATCTCGTTAGATAGTTGTTTGCAGGTGAGGGCAATTCCACGATTGTGGCTGTATTAACATCAATTTTTGCAATCATATAGTGGTAATAGCTGTTTTTGGTTAATAGCTCTGCACCTGCACCGCCTGAAATCAGATAGCGCACACCATCTTTAGTGTATTCCAAATAGCTATGGATATGGGATAAATACACGGTATCTACATGGTAGGCACTCATAAGATTTTCAAACTTTACCGCTTCCTGTGGGTCTTGGAAGCCATGCTCCATATCCTTGCTTTCATTGTAATTATCTAATTTCTGCTCCGCCCAATTTTCGCCGCTTTTCACTGCGTTTACATAGTTTGGAATTTCATTGGCGGTTACACCGCTTCTTGGGTCATGGGGTGGTATATGCGTAATAACAAAAATGCGTTTTCCCTGGGCCTTTTTCAAATCCTTTTCTAGCCATGTGTATTGTTCGTCTGTAATCGCCTGTTTTTCAGACCATCCGGGAGATGAATCCAAAAACGCAAAATGGCTATCTGCAAAATCAAAGGAATAATACGCCGGGCCATACAGCATTGTATAGGTGCTGCGCCCATTGCCACGAATATCGTGATTGCCGAGAGTTGTGGAGAGGGTTGTGGAGACTTTTGATACCGTCTGGTCAAACAGTCTATATTGGTTCGGTTTTCCACTGAACACAAGGTCCCCATTGTCAATAACAAACACAGGATTTTCTCCATTTATCTGCTGGATAATCTGCTCAAAGGTATCATAGCCATCCCTATTATCACCGAGGATGATGTATTTATATTTTCCTGTGTTGTCTGCGTCGCTTGGCTGTACCGGTTCAATTTTTATAGTTTTCTCGGCACTCACTGCAATGCTTAACTGTAAGGTGTTGACCGTCTCCTTCGTCATGGGTTGGTTATTACCGCTAATGCTCTTTACATAAAAATCAGGGTTTATATTTTCAATCAATAACAAGATGTCAGCAGCATTACTACCCTTTACTTGTATCGTCGGTAGGGGGGATAATGCTCTTATGACAAGGCTTTCAGTACCATTTTTACCCTTTTGGATGCCTTTTACAAAACCGCCATAAACTGTGACCTGAGCATTCTTCATTTGATAAGTTGAAGACGAGTCATCGGGGTTGAATTGAAGTGGAACACTTACAAAATCGTTACTGATTTCATAACTACTTATGGTATTGTAGATAAACGTACCAACACCTACGACAAGACATAAACATAAGATAATTATTGTAAAATTAATAATCTTTTTTATTTTCATTTCATACCCCTTTCTTTGTCTCCCGCTCCTTATTATATTCTTCATTACTTTATGGAAAATTAAACATGTCTACCATTTCTATACCAATTATAGTATGGTGCGAGAATAAGATTCTCTGAAATAGAGCCAAAAAAATAATTTTTGCCGCTATTCTCGACGGTAAAAATCACATTAAAGGATTCAGCAATGCTGATATTCGAAGGATTATCTATCCGCGTAGCATGCAGTATAACCCCCGCCTAGTTGGTAAAACAACTCGGCTTCTAGCGAAGTTGAGAGCCCATGGGTTAATTGCGAAAATCCCTCGTTCGTATCGCTACAGACCCACGGCAAAAGGTATTCGAATCATGTCGGCAATACTTCGAGTAAAGAAGAAGGAAATTCCCAGCCAATTCGATGCTGCATAACTTATCCGTTTACCAATTCTTTGGTAAAAAGCTTGTTTTTTCTTTATTGTTTTTGAGGATAATTACATAAATATCAAATATAAATTTTTTCAACGAACTAAGCTGCTACCATGTGGGCGGCTTTTTGTATTCAAAGTTAATAAAGATCTGTAACTATATCTCTTAGAAAGGATGTGATACCCATGCCGATGGTGGCAACACAGAGGCCCTACACCCTGTTTGTTGTGCCCGATGACGAGCCGACAAATCCGCGCGAAGAATGGGAGAATTTCGGTACAATGGTTTGCTTCCACAGGCGGTACACGCTGGGCGACGAACATCACTACGACGACGCGGAAGAGTTCTTTCAAAAACTGGTGCAGGAGAGTATCCCGGATCAAGATGTTATTTCCTATATTAAGAATGGCAATGTGGATGGTTTGAAGTTGGAATATAACAAGTCCGCTCATGAATGGGAGCTTAATTCTTACGCTGATTTTTTCAAGAAGTGGTATACCGAATATACCCTCTCCGAGCCGATAAAAGGCAGCGAAACCGAACTGAGCGAAGCGATCCTTGAGCAAATGCAGTGGCAGGACTTGAAAACACTATCTGAAGAAGCATATTGTATTCTTCCTGTCTATATGTACGACCATAGCGGCTTGACAGTAAACACGACTGGGTTTAGCTGCCCTTGGGACAGCGGCCTCTTAGGGTGGATTTATGCTCCCCACGATAAGATAAAGGAGGAATTCGGAGAGGTCACGCCTGAAACCATTAAAAAGGCTGAAAAGTTATTGGACGGTGAAGTAAAAGAATATGACTACTACCTTACCGGCCAATGTTATGGCTTTAAGTTGTACGAAAACGCCGAGGAAGTGGATAGCTGCTGGGGGTTTATGGGCAATTTCAGGGACGTGCAGGCCAGTATCAAAGAGCACCTGCCTGATGAGTGCAAGGATATTGTGGAAATTCTGCAAGAACGTTGGGACAACGCCAGCGTGGAGGACATCCTGGAGGAAATTCAGGAACATGAAGAGAAGGACGAGCTTGATTGCGGCTTGGATGATGAGCTTGACGATGAAATGGAAATGTAAACGGGAGGGATAGTGTGCAAACAATTCATTTGATTTTCAACTGCAACCAGTGGAAGGAATACGCAAGCGGCAGACTGATTGCCGCTACCACCGATGCGGAAGCGATGTATGCAGTTATCGGCGGTGAAATCAGGGCGGGCAATATGGATTATGACAGCGAAACCGCTACGGTCGGCTTTATGAAATTCAAGGAAGATTATGCAAACGGCGAAGTCAATCTGTCCAAGCTTAATTACGGCATGGTCATCGAAACCTGTAACGCACAAACCAGTGAGCCTCAGAGCCTGCCGGAGCACTGCGCCGATATTCCCCGCCTGTTGTCGGAAAGTGAACTCGCCTCGGAGCCTGATACCGAAATTGAAGAAGAACTGGAGGTGGACTAATGGCAACAAGTGTCAGGTTCCAGCTTTATGAAAGGAAGGAGGAATATAATGTCTGAAACAAATCTAAGCATTTTCGATAAAGCAATCGCAATCATACACAACACGCAAGACGGCAATCTGCTCTGTCCAACTCATTTAAAGCTTACCGAAATGGCTGTGAACGGTTTTTTGAATGACAGAGGCATCGAGGCATTTAACAAGCTGTATGAGGAAGTTATAAGCGGCGAATATAAACAGCCGTTTCTTCACGGCGTCGAACACATGACGCAGGACCATGAGGGATACATCCTGTTCAAAGGGAAAGCAGTTGAGCATTATTCAAGCCCGTGGATACATTCACTTGACGCCAGAAATTCGCTTTTAAAGATTCAACAGCAATGCCTGTTTCTGGAGAGTAAGGGCATTACACCTGACAGTATGAACATTGTATGGCGCTGGAAAGATGATAACGAATTCGGCGAGTACCAAAAAGCAAAGTTAGACGATTTGATTACCGCAGATAACAGTAAAATTGTATTTTCTGAAATCACCCTGAACAACAACGATAGTCAGATTGTAACCTTTTTTATACCTGGAAATCCCCATGACACGATGATTTATAACACAGATGATTACATCGACTTTATGGAGCGCCACTGCGACAACGGCGGAAAAGACTTCTTTGTTCAGTCCCATACCTTTTCCTATGGTAAAGGTGAAGAACGGGAAGCAGGAGAGGATGAGATGAAAATCATCCTCTCCTGCTTCAATTATCTGAAAGGCAAAGACCTTTTGAAAGCAGAAGCCGTCAGTGAATATGGCTCAAAGGGATACAGCCGTTTTTATGAAGATGATCCCGAGCTTTCAGAGGAACAGGAGGAACAGGATGAGTACGATGATGAGATTTGAGAATGTGGATGTGATAGACACCCTGCGGAAAATCATGCAGCACAACACTGAGCATTATCAATCCGATTTTGAGTTTGACGTCGAAAGGCTGCAAAGAGCCGTGGAGGACAGCCGCGGCAGCCGACATTTCCTGTGGCTGTCCCGAGGGTTCGGCACCTGGTGTTTTGAAGAACGGGACGTCTATATCCGAAACACCCACGCCTTTAACACCTGGGACTACTATAATCATTCCAGCGAAAACGTAAAAGCCTTCGCGGTAGAGATCGAAGCCTTGCAGGACAAAACTGTCGTCGGCCATGTTTTTGAGCTGGACTACAAAACGCATATCGAGGATGTGCGGAAAAACTGCTTCAACGCACAGGCGGTTGAGGCGGTTTTCAAGCATCCCGACAGCAGCAACGGATACATCCGCAGGTTTGACATCGACGAGTACAACACTAACTGGTACAGCATCGGCCAGCGTTACGGTGAGATTGAAACCCTGCGCTATGAGGTGGGTGATGAACAGCGGCTGCAAGATGTTCTGTGCAAAGCAAGGCAGATACGAATATTAAATACCACCGCCGGAATCCTGGACGAATACCTTGCCGCCATGGTAAAGGAACGCTTCCACAGCTACGGCTACACCCATGACGATATGGTATTCACCACACCCAAAGACGCCTTTGACTCTCTGGAGCATAAGGTTCCTGTTTACATGCTGTCCAAAGACAACATCAGGGAACCTGTCACCAGCACCGATGAAATCAGCTATCATATCTTTCACAAGGGTATTTTTGGCATGGCGACGGAAGACAAACGGCTGCTGGAATATCTGTTGGCTCTGCCTGAAAACCGGGCAGAGCTTTTTAATCGGACAGAGTTAAATCAGATTTACACCCTGGTCATTGCCGCCGGACAATCGGGCGACCTGGATAAAACTGCGCTTAAAACCCTGGAAGCTATCGTATATAAGCTGGACAGGGTGCTTCCTGCCCCTCTTGAACCTGCGGAAAATGTGCGGGAGATTGATCACGAACTGGAGGTGTGACGCAGCCTATGGCACAAACGGCAACAAAACCCCTTCGCTTCACAGAGGAACAGATCGAACAGGCCAACCGGGTCAGCCTGGTGGAGCTTGCCCAGCAGTACGGCTTTAAGCTGGAAAAGGGAGGGCGCAAAGCCTTCCATGCCCAAAATTCCGGCGGTCTCTACATCTTCAAGGACAGCAACCGCTTTTACCACTGGACCTCTAATTCAAAGGGCGGTGCCATTGATTTTGTGATGAAGTATGACGGCAAAACCTTTACCGAAGCGGTGGCACAGCTAATTGGTGAAAGCTACGAGCCGTATGTCCGGGAGCGTATCCCCTACGTAAAAGCAGAAAAAGGTCCCCTTGTCCTACCCGACAAGGCCGCCAACTTCAAACGGGCTTATTGGTATCTGGTGAGTATCCGGGGAATTGCACCGGAGGTTGTCTCTCTGCTGATGAACGAGCGAAAAATCTACCAGGAAGCGAAATACGGCAACTGCGTATTTGTAGGCTATGACAGGGACAAAAACCCGAAATACTGCTCCATGCGGGCGGCCCGCACGGAAAGTAATTTTAAGCAGGATAAAGAGAATTCCGACAAGAGCTACCCCTTCTATGTGGAGGGCGAAAGCGATACCGTCATCGTTTCCGAAAGCCCTATCGACCTGATGAGCCATGCCACCCTTGCCAAAATGCACGGTATGGACTGGAAGCAGGATCACCGCATATCCCTCGGCTGTACCTGGGACGGCGCCCTGGAGAGATACATGAAGGACCACCCTGAAATCAAAAAAATTGTCTTTGCCCTGGACAACGACTATAACGCCAGGGACAAGGACGGAAAACGGGCTCCCAATTACGGACAGGTGGCGGCAGAAAAATACTGCGAAAAATACGGCGAACAGGGCTATGCCTGCGCCATCCACCGGCCCCACCTCAAAGATTTCAACCAGGACCTGACGGAGACCCGTAAAGGCAAAAGTCCGAAGGAACTGGACGCCATGCGGTTTTCCATTCTGGAAGCCGAATTTGAAAGCGAGGCACGGGACGAGCCGGAGGAAGAATCGGAGGACGAACTGGAACCCTGACTAATTTTCTTTTCATTGGTACACCTCTTCCCCATTCGGGGAAGCCCGAAACGAAAAAAACGAAGGTCGCAAGACCCTCGTTTTTTTCAGTTAAGGCAGGAATAGATTTGTTGAACAAATCGTTAAAACGGCTTGCCGACAGTGTCGGCAACGTTGTTAAAACCCTATATAGATTGTTAGTTTTTTGTTAAAGCGAAAGGCGGTGTTCATGGAACGCTGGCAGTTGGTACAGCGCCAGAGTCTCCCGCTTGAAGCAAAGATAATATTAACAGAGCAAAGAATCCGGGAGTGGGTGGATTACTATGGCATTTACGGAACCTATGTAAGCTATTCCGGCGGCAAGGATTCCACTGTTCTCCTGGATATTTGCCGCCGCTTGTATCCGTCCATGACAGCAGCGTTTTGCGATACGGGTCTGGAGTATCCCGAAGTGCGGGAGCATGTAAAGCAGATGCCCAACGTGGAATGGTTGAAAGCTAAAGTCCCTTTTAAGGAAGTTTTGCAGAAATATGGCTATCCCATTATCTCCAAGGAGTATGCCGACTATATCCACCGGCTGCAGCGTTCGCCGGACAATGAGGCGATCCGCAATAAAGTGATTAACGGGATCTGCGTCAGCGGACGGCCAACCAGTTTTAAGCTCCCGCAAAAGTGGCATTATCTCATTGACAGCGGAATTAAAATCAGCGCGGACTGCTGCGGAGTAATGAAGAAATCGCCGCTGAAATCGTTTGAAAAGAAAAACGGCGTGTTTCCCATTCTTGGTATTATGGCGGCTGAGAGCAAACGCCGGGAACAGAATTATCTGAAAGACGGCTGCAACGCCTTTCAGCTCAAGCGGCCCCAGTCCCGCCCCATCTCCATCTGGACGGAGCAGGATGTTTTACAGTATATCGTCATAGAAAAACTGCCCATTGCTAGATGCTACGGCGAAGTCGTACCGGCAATCGGGCAGCATTCTTTATTTGACCCTCCAAAGCTGGAAACAACCCTGTGCAAGCGTACCGGCTGCATCTTCTGCGGTTTTGGCTGCCATCTTGAGAAAGAGCCGAACCGATTTCAACGGCTGAAAGTGACGCACCCGAAGCTGTGGAAGTATTGTATGAAGCCTGTGGAAACAGGCGGGCTGGGGATGAGGCCGGTGTTGTTTGCCTATGGCGTAAAAATCGAATAAACCAAAGGAGTTTTCACGATGATGGAACAAGAACCTGCAATCAAGCAGAAAGACTATGAAAGGGCTTCCCAACTTTTAGGGAGGCTCTTTGACGTTGATTCGGATATTACGGAACAAATCAACAGATGCCTCCTAGATTACGGAGCCAATGGATTTTTCAGAAACCTTGGGACCTTCGATTTTTCAGAAGATGTTTTTGAAAAACTGAAGGCTGTCAGAATGGTGCTGTTTGGAATGGGCGAAGAAGCAGTACCCGATTTACAAAAGCTTGAAAAGCCGGAATGGGGTGCATAACAGTGAAGAAAAACTATGATGAGGCTCACGCCTCCAGCTTCATAAAAAGTATCACTCGCCTTACGGGAATTGCCGAAAGCAAGCTGAAAAAATACGCCGCCGAAAACAATCTCTTTAACGTGCTGGAGCATCCCAAGACCATTGACCCTAATAAACAGCAGCTTGAAAAAATCCATGTCCTGAACGAATTTATCTCTATTTATCGGCTTCTCAAGCTACAGGAGAATGAAAACAAGCTGGTACTTGATTCCTCTAAGGTGGCGGGAGAATACTTTGCATCCTTATTGGGCGGCATTAAGGATAGGGAGAAGTTTATGGCTGCTTTTCTGGATACCGGCAACAACATCATCGAGACTAGGATCTTCTCCGAGGGAAGCATTGGAGAAGCAGCCGTTTATCCGAGAATGATCTTGAAAGCAGCCCTTGACTGCGATTGCACGTCCATCCTCCTGGCACACAATCATCCTGGGGGAAGTCGGATTCCGTCAATTCAAGACAGGGATATCACCGAAAGACTGATATCCATTTTTGCGCCGCTCCAGATCAGCGTATTGGACCATATTATTGTCGCTAATAGCCAATATCACTCCATGGCCGAGAAGGAGGGTATGCCGCAGCCCTCCAGGGATGTAAGCTACGATGTTATTCCTCTGGATAACAATAAGGGGCTCGGGGAGGATAAAGCAGATTTTCATGCAGACATTTCGGATTTTGATGAATCAGACCTGGATGAGTTTAATCTAATAGAACCGGACGACCAGGAAGATGAGGACGAATGGGAGCTTTGATTGACTAACAATAAGGAAAGGAGCGTGTCCTATGGCAAAAGCCAGCAAACAACAGGTCGAAAAAATCACCACGTCCATCTATCTTACAAAAAATATGTGCGATGAAATTGATAAAAAGGCGGACCGGGAGCATATTTCCCGCAACGAGCAAATCCGCAAGTATATAGAAAAGGGCCTGGCGATTGAAAGCTACGAGGAAAACATCGACTTCATCACCGCTATTATCCACCAGGAAATCGACGTGTCCATCAAGGCGCTGGGCAATCGCCTGGCCGGGATGATCAACCGCATGACCATTATATCGGCGGCAGGCTACTACGCTAATATCGCCCTGATTGCCGACCTCATCGACACCGACCGCTATTCCTCCTTTGAAAAAATCGAACGTCTTGCCCGAAAACGCGCCCTGGCCTATGCCAACCTGAAAAGCGGCGACGCGCTCAAAGCCTTTCTGGATGACGAGGAAATGAAAAAGGCGGTCAGCGAGCTCAAGGGAGGGACCCCGGCCTATGTCGATTTTGATGTATAAGCAGCGGTTCAGAAACCCCAATTACCGGAAGACCCCCAAATGCAACTACGCCCATATCGGCTATATCGCCACCCGCCCCGGCGCCTCCAAAAACGAGGAAATGCGGCACGGGCTGTTCGGCAAGCTTTCCCCCGGCGAGCTGGTGGAGTTTGAAACCTGGCAGGAAGTCGCCAGAGAAGTCCGAGAGCTTTCCTACAAGAAGGTCAACATCTTTCGCAGCATCATTTCCTTTGCTCCCGAAACCGCCGCGGAGTTGGGGCTAAACGACCACAAGGCATGGGAGCAGTACATCGAGCGGCATATCCAAACCTTGTCACAAAAAAACGGCATCAGCGTAAAAAACCTGTCCTGGGTATGCGCCCATCACAACGAGCGAAGCCATCCCCATAGCCACGTTGTCTTTTGGGACAAAAACCAGAGGGTGATGAAAAACTACGTCCACCCCAAAATCCCCGACAGCATCCGCATACAGCTCATCAAAGAAACCTTTGCGGATAAGATCGAGCAGTATTGCAGGGCGAAGGACAAAGCCAAAGGCGACATCAAGGCCGTCACCGATGAATTGGTATCCGAATTTGATGAGTACGTCAAGGCGGCCCATCCGAAGGAATACAAACGGTTAAAGGAGCTGGTGGGACGGATTGACGCGGACGAACTGGGCGCGGCTCCCCTGGACGGTATCCTGGGAGACACCGATTTAACCCCGCTGATTGTCAGATTGTTCGACCTGAAAGATAAAATGCCGAAGAAAGGCCGCCTGTATTACAAGCTGCTGCCCGAAGAAGTCAAAGCGGAGGTCGACGCCTTTGTCGAGGAATTGAAAAACGGCAACGAGTATATCCGCAAGATGATTGACGAATACGCGGGTAGCAAATGCGCTCTGGCAATGCTCTACGACACCGACCCGGAGAATACGGAAAAACACCGGCAAAAGGCAGTCAAGGAAGTGGAAAAGCTGGTTGCCAACAAACTGCTGGGCGTAATCAAAGCCATGCTGAACAAGGAACGGGAATTGTCCCATATGGAGTATACTGAGGCGAGGAAGCACTACTGTACCGAGCAGATGATCTGTGAAATCCTGATGATGCTGGAACAGAACATCGTAAGCCTTGATATGGAATATGGCGACAAGCAGAAAGCCATGAGCACCGAGCTTTCAAAAGCGGCAAAAAAGGAATGGTACTTGCAGCATAAGGACAGGGGCATGGAACGGTAATAAAGCTTCAATGAATCAAGATAAAATCTATAGAAAAACTGGAACTCTAAGGCACTTGGACAAAGAACCACTCTTTTTCGATTATTTTATTATGGGAGATGAGGACATGGATAGGGAACTTCAAGCGATATTAAAGCCCTATGACATATGGGATAATGACGTAGATGAAGAAACGAATCTGCGGGCAAAGGAAGCACTACATGATTTTTATAAAACTTTATTAAAACGAAAACCGGCAACAAACTATGAAAAAGATAATATAGCGCATTTTCGATATCTGCATTTTTTTGTAGACATTAAAAAAGCATTTGAGGAAGACAAGTATTTGAGAGTATGTAATGAATTGCTTTCCCTCATGCATTATGTACCTTTTTTCCAGAAAAGAGTTTATAATAATACCGTGAAAATTCTGGAAACCTTTTTACAGATAGAGGAGAACGATAGATGTTAAGAAGCTTTTGGGGAAAGATTCTTGGTAAAGAAGATGTGCAGAAACCGGAACAATCTGGCTGGGAATTCAATTATGCCATGGACTTTGTACGGCAAACCTTACAATATGAGCAGAGCAAACAGGATCAGATTATCATCTTGGAATATATGTTGGGAATCATTAAGGAAGACTTGAAAAATGATTTACTGACGACAATTCTCTATAACAAAGAGAACTTCGATAAGAAAATCAGTCATCCATTTCCCATATATTATGAAGATGAAGCAGGAAACAAAATCTGGGCTAAACCAGATGAAGAGAAAATGAAAAAGGTTGATTTAGCGAATGACTGCGTTTTGGTTTTAGCCTGGCATAGGGATAGAATGAGAAATATCATAAAAATTATAGCTAAGAACTCATTTGAATATATTAAAGGAAACCATTTAGCGTATTATTATACGGGTGTAGATCTATGCTTTGCATACAATGGCACTCACTCTATATCAGCAGGCATTGGGCATAAAAAAGGATTTATTGAAGCAAAAACAGTTGATATAATTCCAATGTTAGACCATGTTTACACGGATGGGGACTGCTGGTACAACCAGCACAACGGGAATAGGCTCGGAGAATTATATGACTTCCGGGTGGGGGTTATTTATGAGATTTCCAAGATAAAATACAGGCTCGAAAATGAAGAAGATACTGCCGAGCTGGGATGAAGCCAATCCGCCAAAAAGACAGAACAAAAAAGGAGATGATTTCCAGACAGATCGCAGGAATAACTATCACGAGTATCTGAATGTGATCTTTACTGTAAAAACATGGCAATGTATAATGACTGTAAGAATATCTTCTACTTGTGGCGACAAGACTATCTCATCCGGAGAGGTCCAGGTTGATCTGCTGACAACCGGTGCTTTGAGTGAAAGCTTCTTAAAAAAATTCACGGTGAAGAAGTGTTGCTCTATGCTGAAGAAGATAGCATTGCTGTGAGTAATTTCCGGAATTGATTGTGGATTTAAAACAGGCTTTGGAAAGTAGCTGATTTGATAGAAATGGGGGGCTCAAAAATGCACACGCCAACAACTATCAATAAAATAGTTGCCCTATTGGCAAATAAAGCGAAAGAAATTGCTAGCGATAAACTTGTTAAAGTTATACTATACGGTTCCTATGCGCGTGGCGATTATGAAGAATGGTCGGACATTGATGTCATGGTCCTTGTCAATGGCGATGATCATACAACTAAACTTTTTGAACAGGAGCTGTGGAAATACTGTAATGATTTAGAACTAAACTATGATGTTGTCCTATCCGTCATAGTAAAGGACTATAATCATTTCCAAAACTGGAAAAATGTATTGCCTTTCTATGCAAACGTGCAAAACGAGGGAGTTGTAGTTAATGCCTGATTATAGTAAAGAAGAATTATCACGGTATAGGCTGCAAAAGGCTAAAGAGGATTTAGAAACAGCAAAACATGATTTTAGTGCCGGTCATTTTTTAGCCTGTATAAACAGGGCTTATTACTCCATGTTCCACACCATTCGCGCCTTATTGATTCTCGACGGTATGGATTTTAAGAAACACTCTGCAGTTATTGCAAATTTTCGAAAGAACTATATTAAAACCGGTGTTTTTGACTCCACCTACTCCAGCATGATTGGGGATGCCAGCAGGCTCAGAGAGAAAAGCGACTATGATGATTTTATACAAATCAGCCAGGAAGAAGCAAAAAGCCAGATTGATAACGCGGTAGCTTTTTACAATACCATGCAACCTTTCATCATGCAGAAAACAGAGCAAAGAGAGCTAACGGCGGATCAGGCAAATGAAGAAGAAATGGAACGATAAATTTTTAGACAATTGAGACAAAAGTGGATGGTCAGTACGTCAACAAAGTTCCTTGGCTCACCATTATGAACCGGTGATCATCTTTTATCTTAACGACGATACCCCGATCCTGGCCTTCACCACCACAGAATATGCCCTGGCGTAAAAGCCGGGGTATTTTATTTTTCTAAAAACCTGAAAAACCGTGAGAGCAATTGCGAAAGGAGTGATACTTGCCATGAAAGAACTGAGCGAACCGCTTTTTAGAGCGTTTGTCAGGAGGGTGCAGAAGCTGGGTTATACGGACTTGAAAAATATGACCCAAAGGCTTGAAAAGCTTGTTGTTGACATGCAGCTCAAGAATCGGAGCTTGAACAGGAATCCGAAAACGAATTGGAGGTGTGACCATGCGCAGCAAGATTGATTTTTACAAGCAGTTTTTTGAACAGCTTTCAAGACGGGGCTTTGAGGTGAAGCGTTCCGATTCCTCCGACTACCTTGCCGACATCTACTATAAAAAGCAGCTTATTGCCTTTTACACCAAAGCCGACACCCTTGAGAAAAATCCCTTTGTAGCGGTCAAAGACAAGGTTTTGAACCTCATCAACGACACCGCGAGGACCACTGCGGTCAGAGCCGGCATTTGCTCCGAGCGCCCCTACACCGACGCCAATGAAAAACTCCCCAACGGCTCCTACAAGCTGGCCGAGTACAACGGCGCGGTGCTGGCCTGTAAATTCCACCATCTGTTTGACTATGTGTTTTCCACCTACCGCCTAGCCCCCGAAAACGACCAGGCGGTGCAGCGGCAGTTTTTCTACAACAAGGAGGCCGCCACACAGGATTTTGCCATCCGAAGCGGTTTGGTGGACGAAAAGGCTCTGTTTTCCGAAACTGAACTGATGGTGCTTCACTCTAACCTAGTAAAGCTGACGCTGCTGGACAACAATCTTGCCAATGACGACATGATTTTCGTCGGGCAGATGATTGACAAAATCGAGGACATTGTGCCCGAACTGAAAGGCAGGGACTATGACTTCGACTTTGAAGGCGAATTCCGGCAGGACATGGATGCGGAGATTGGAGGGTGAAGCATGGGCAGCAAAAGAAACCAGACCATTGCCATAGCGCGGTTTTTGGCCTATAAGAACGATTTGAACAAGCGGCTGGAGGCCATGACAGACGAGCAGTATATGAAAAAGCCCATCGGTCTTGAGGTGGGGCAGTATGTGGAGGATCTGTTGAAATACTGCCCCGAAAGTACGGTGGATACGGTGTTAAAGCATCAGGAAGATTTGATTTTGCGGCTGGGCGAGGATTATCTGAGCATTGTCGCCTTTATGCCGTATGCGGAGGGAGGCGGAATCCATGCCGGACAGCAGGCCCAACGCTAACCTATGGGGCAATATCATCACCTGTGGTGAAATCGCTTTTGGCATCTATGAGATTGTGGGCGATAAAAACAAGGGCATTATGATGTCAAAGACGGATGCCGAAAAAATACTGCCCGAAGCAGTTGCCGCCAGAGGTGAGCCGGAGGGCGAAAACCTGTGCTTTACCAATGAGCTTTCTACCTCCCTTGTGGGAGACGAGCTGGTCCGGCAGGGACTGGTCACCGACCCGGAGTTTATTGCAAGGCAGGAAGCCCTGAAGCAGCTTGATGACGCGGAATACGATACGGGTTTTGAAACCTTCAACGAGATCGAATTTGAACTGGAACTGTGAGGTGGAGCTATGAAAACAAGACCAAAACTGATGATCTGCTCCCTGATATTTTTGACCGGCGGTTTTGTCAATCTCTTTTTCTCAACAGCCATCCATGGGCTGCTGTCAAGGCAGATGACGGTATTGAAGCTGCTGCCCATCGGTGAATGCCTTGCCAGTCTTTTTTCAAGCAAACAGCATTTTCTTCTTTATCTTTGCTTGCAGGGCTTCATACTGATTCTGGCGGTGATGTACTTTCTCACTAACCTGCGGCCCTATCAGTCGGATTTGACGGAAATTACCCCGGATATCAAAACGCCCGTTGCGGTGGGGCAGTACCAGCAC
This sequence comes from Desulfosporosinus burensis, assembly GCF_054657535.1. Lineage (NCBI taxonomy): Bacteria > Bacillati > Bacillota > Clostridia > Eubacteriales > Desulfitobacteriaceae > Desulfosporosinus > Desulfosporosinus burensis. The sequence goes on along the minus strand of NZ_BAAHYN010000001.1, from coordinate 273,122 downwards.
GGCTCGGCGCGATGGCTCAAAGACGGGGAAAAGGACAAAGCCTTTGCAAGCTTTGCCTTGAATCCCCACAACAAGGTTATCAAGACGCTTATCAAAGGCGGCTATGATAATATAGACTTCCTAAAAAACAAAAAGGAGAAGGAAAAGGAGGTTGAGGACGATATTTCATCCCAAGACAATCCCTAAACCAAAACCGGATACCGATGAAGACGCCGCCTTTGCTTTACGCGAGGGCGGCGTTGTGCTTGGCATGAAAAAGGAGGGCGATAACGAGCACATCTATTATGTGGGCGAGGACAGCCATCTGCTGTGTATCGGCGCCACCCGCAGCGGCAAGACCCGCAACTTGGTGGTGCAGTCCATCTGCACACTGGGATTGGCCGGGGAATCCATCGTGGTCAGTGACCCGAAAGCGGAGTTGTACGACTACACCGCGGAGTTTCTCAAAAAACTCGGCTACCGGGTGCTGGTGCTGGATTTCAAAACCCCGTCCAAAAGTATGCGCTACAACCTGTTGCAGCCTATTATCAATGCTGTCAACCGTGACGACACTGACAGAGCGGAAATGCTGGCCTGGGATCTGACCAACAACTTTGTCGGCAAGCCGGAGGGCGAAAAAATCTGGACAAACGGCGAATGTTCCATTATTGCCGCTGCTATCCTTTGCGTGGTGTGCGACAACAAACGCCGGCCCGATTACCAGAACCTCACCAATGTCTACTGGTTTATCGCTGAAATGGTAAAGATGATCGGGAACAAAATGCCCCTCTTAGAGTACGTCAAAAAACTGCCGCCCTCCCATCCCGCCAAGGCGCTGCTTTCCATTTCCGATGTGGCACCGTCAAGGACAAGGGGCAGCTTCTACACCTCCGCCTTGACAACCCTCAGATTGTTCACTTCAAGATCCATCTATTCCGTCACTCATGCCAGCGACTTTGAATTGCAGGACATCGGGCAGGAAAAGCAGGCATTGTTCATCATATTGCCGGACGAAAAGACCACCTTTTATCCAGTTGCCTCCCTCATCGTGTCGCAGCAGTATGAGCTTTTGGCGAATCTGGCAGATACAAGAGGTGGACGGCTCAAGCAGCGGGTCAACTTCATGCTGGACGAATTCGGAAATTTCACCACCATAAGTGATTTTACGAACAAACTCACAGTCGGCGGCGGGCGCGGGATGCGGTTCAACCTGTTTATCCAGTCCTTCTCCCAACTGAAAGAAAAGTACGATGAGAACATCTCGGATACCATCAAGGCCAACTGCCAGACCTGGGCTTATCTACAGGCTGATGACATGGACACTCTGCGGGAGATCAGCGAAAAGCTGGGGACCTACACCGTTTCCAGCTATCAGCTATCGGCCAATCACGCGAAGTATACCACTCCGTCAAGCTCCCAAAGCATCAGCCTGATTGAGCGCAAGCTTTTGAATGTGGACGAAGTGCGGCGGGTTTCCCGTCCCTACCAGATCGTCACGTCCCGGACCCATCCCGCTATCATGTTTTCCCCCGACCTGTCGGAGTGGTATTTCAACAAGATGCTGGGCCTGGGGGACAAGGAGCATAACCGGAAGCTGCGGGTGGAACGGGAGCAGAAACGCCCGGTCATCACCGACGTGGGCAAGGAAATCGCCCTGTGGAATATCTGGGTCTACTACCAGAAGGACATCATGCGCAAGCTCCAGCAAAAGGCCGTGGAGGGTAAAGGACAATCAGTGGCCAGTGAAGCGGATATGGATTGAGGAAAGGAGGACTTTATGAAACCGAAAAACGCAACCCAAAGAGCCGCAAGGCATTTAAAGAAAGTCCGGCTCTCCGCTGCCGTCTTAGCGGCAAAGGCAATGATGGCGGTGCCGGCTTACGCCGCTGACGGCGTTCAGGGCAGCAAGATTGTCACGGGGACGGAAAAGCTGATCGGCGATGTCACCACCTGGCTGATGGTGCTAGCTCCGGTGGTGGCAGGCCTGCTTATCATTTATTTCTTCATCCGCCGTAGCGCCGCCGACGAGATGGACACGAAAAAATGGAACAACCGTATTGTGGTAGCCATTGTTTCCTGCATAGGTGCCGTACTCGGCTCGGCCACCCTGAACCTGATTATCGGTTACTATAAGTAGTCCAGGCAGAAATCTGAAAAAGCAGTGTTTTGTACACTGCTTTTATCAAACATATTGAAGGAGGATTTTTCTATGCAAAACCTTATTTATAAGGTACAGGTAAAAACGGCGGTGGCTCTTGACAGGGCGAAGACCGCCCTTTCCAACCAGAGCGGCCAGGGAGCCCTTGACACGGCTATCCAAGTTTTAATTTCGATTGTATTGGGAGCCCTTATCCTTGGCGGCCTGTATCTCATTTTAAATGCTACGGTGCTCCCCACCATCACGGACCGCATCAAGGATATGTTTAACTATCATGGATGATTACCAGCAGTAGAATTATTGTATCTGATCGCAGGGGCACGTTGCTCCTGCTTATTTTATTTTACGGAGGATTTTGAAAATGAAGATTAAAGCTGAAATCAGGAGCATTTTTCAGGACAGCGGCAAGTTGAAAGCCGTATCCAACCTTGTGATCGAGGATTGCTTTGTCGTGAAAAACGTGCGGGTGATCGACGGCAAAAACGGCCTGTTTGTGTCCATGCCGAGCCGTCAAAATGCCGACGGAAAATATTCCGACATCTGCTTCCCCATCCGATCCGAGGTGCGGGAGCAAATCGAAAAAGAAGTGCTGGACGCCTACCAGGAGGCGCTTGCCAAAGGCAAACAGGACGGGGACAGGTCGGACAGCGACGCTTCGTAAAGCAAAATCCTGGAGGGAGTACCGCGCTGTGTGGTACTCCCCCGAAAGGGAGGTGAAACCAATTTGGAAGTGCTCCTGGTATTGCTTATCGTCGCGCTGTTAAACGGAGCCATTGCCTATATCAACGACCTTTTGACCGGGATTGTGCCCATGACCCTGTATGCGGAGCAGTACATGACCACCGTGTCCGGCTCCAATATCGCGGCTACGCTTTTTAACATCCTGTTCGGCTTCGGCGTGTCTCTCATCGTATTGAAGTTTCTTAAAAAAGGCTTTGAAACCTATATACTTTGGAGCGACGGAGACGCGGACGAAGAACCCCTTTCTTTGCTGACCAACTTTTTTAAGGCGCTGGCGGTGGCCGTCTGCTTTCCCACTCTGTATCAGTGGATGGCAGACATTGTGGAGGATATGACCAACCAACTGCTGACCGCCATCGGGGTGACAACGGATTATGGCTGGCAGGCATGGGTGAATGGTATTTCCTCGATGGGGCTTGTGACAGCCATCTTCGGGCTGATTTTTATCATCTGCTATTTCATGCTGTACTTCCAGTTTCTCATGCGGGGCCTTGAAATCTTTATCCTGCGGGTGGGCGTTCCCCTTGCCTGCGTGGGACTCCTGGACAACGACAAAGGCGTTTTCAAGGCGTATCTCAACAAGTTTTTCCAGTCCATGCTGGCCGTGGTGGTGCAGATTGTCCTCTCCAAGCTCGGTGTGGGGCTAATGCTCAACATGCACGTCTTTTGGGGCCTGGCCTGCATGATGCTTGCTATACGGACACCGCGCTTCTTGCAGGACTTCCTCATCACGACGGGCGGCGGTGGTGGTGGGGTTATCAACAATGTGTACCATTCCGTAAGGCTGATCGGCATGGCGCAAAAATTAGCGAAGTAAAGGCGGTGGATGGATATTGGTTACGATGGACGACATTTCCGAGGCGATTATCATCCTTGTTCGCCTGGGCGCCGTCGCAAGGTTTATTTACTGCATGATCAGGCTCTCAGGTGCAGAGGAAGAACAGACGCAGTATAAGAAGCGGGCGAAAAACACCGTCATTTTCTATGTGCTGGTAGAGTGTATTTGGCAGATTAAGGACCTGGTGCTGTATTACTATACCCCATGACGCATTATGCAACGTAACGGCATAATGATGATTATTGGAAAAGGAGGTTTTTATGGAGGATGAAAAGCTGTATATCCCCATGGGGGTAAAGGCTGAAGCCGAGCTTTTCCCCGGCTTCGGAAAAAAGCAGCTCCTGCAATCGGTGATTGGTTCGCTGGGTGCGGGAGTTGTTTCTGCTTTTGTATGGCTGCTTTCGCAAAGCGTCACCTTCACCGTCATCGGCGTGCTGGTCGGAATTGTCGGCTCGGTGATGATGACCACCAAGGACCAGACCAATCTATCGGTGGTGGATCAGGTGCAGAATATGACCCGGTTTGCGAAAAGCCAGAAGATTTATCCGTACCGGTACGGCGATGAATGGAGGTTGGGCTGATGTACGCAATGATACCCGTATATTACCCGTCTATCGAGGTACCCCCCTGTAGTGTTAACGATATTTTCAAAGAGCTGATGAAAATAGAAAAGCAAAAAAATATTGAGGAAGAAAACGAGCTGAATATGGAGCTTAATGAGGGTATCGGACAGGAAATGTGAGGCCGCCCATGCAGACGACCTTCATAGACTATTTCTCAGGTATCGGGGGCTTTCGCGCGGGACTTGAAGCCTGCGGCATGAAATGCATCGGACATTGTGAAATCAACAAATATGCGGATAAAAGCTATCGGGCTATATTTGATGTGAAGGAGGATGAATGGTTTGCAAGCGACATCACCAAAATCCAACCGGGAGATGTGCCCTGCGCCCATCTCTGGACTGCCGGCTTCCCTTGCCAGGATATCAGCATCGCTGGCAGCCAGCGGGGGCTTGCCGGAGAACGAAGCAGCCTCTTTTTTGAGATTGTTAGGCTCATCGAAGGCAAAGCTGCCGAAGATCGCCCCCAATGGGTTATCCTTGAAAATGTTAAAAACCTGTTTTCCGTTCATGGAGGATGGGACTTTGCGACCGTTCTCTTTGAAATGGCCTCACTCGGCTATGATTTGCAGTACGGACTTGTTAATTCACGGGATTTCGGAGTCCCCCAAAACAGAGAACGGGTCTACATTGTCGCTCATCGACATACTGGAGACGGATGTACCGGAAGGATATTTCCTCTCCCAAGCGGCAATGGAAAAGCTCTTATCCAAATCATAGGCGGGATGCAGGGACGGAGGGTTTACTGTCCCGAAGGCATCAGCGCCACCCTCACCGCACAGGGCGGCGGTGGTGGCACCAAAACGGGCCTTTACTGCATGTGTGTGGGCGTAAACCGCATTAACGGCATCAAAGAAAGGCTGGAGTTTGCCCATACCATCACTGCCGGAGACTACCGGGGACTGGACCGGAACCAGACGCAAAACGCTGTGCTGGAGGGCTGTGAAGCCTGCATGCAGCCGGAGGATAAAAACGGCTGCCCCTTCTCTTTTATCGACCTGAATAAAAACCCGAAGCTGACCAACATTGCCCGGTGCATCAAGGCCCATTATAACGCCGGAGTTACCAGCAGAGGCTCGGATAACTCCGGCGTTCTGCATTTGTGCGCAAGGGCGGTTTTAACGCCGGACCGTGCGGAAAATCGGCAGAACAGTCCCAGCAACAAGGCGTGCGGTCAGCCAAGCTTTACCCTTACGGCACAGGACAGGCACGGAGTTTTGCTCATGGACTGCAAGGCGGCCGACTGCTGCCCGAAATTAAAAATACGGGAGGATCAAACAGAGGGCTACGGCGACAGTATCAGCCTTGCCTTCCCCGGCAGCAAAACACGGCGCGGACGGGACGGCAAAGGATTGGCGCAAACCCTGGATACAAGTTGCAGTCAGGGGATTGTCCTAGTCTGCGGACGGATACGACGCCTGACGCCAAGGGAATGCTGGCGCTTGCAGGGCTTTTCGGACGGGATGTTTGACAGGGCCAAGGCGGTCAATTCAGACAGCCAGCTTTATAAGCAGGCTGGAAACTCCGTCACCGTAACGGTGGTATACACCATCGGCATGAGGATTTTGGAAGCACAAAATAAGATGGGAGGGTAAAAAAATGGTTTAGACGGCTAAATACATGCTGTACGGCAGGCTTCCTATGACGAGCACGGCAAAGCTCCTTTACTGCTATCTTACGGATACCGTAGGCCGCAAGTGGGGGCTTGCCAGGTCATCTAAAAAAACAGGGGCCGCCGTCGGCATTTCAAGAACCGCTGTCAGCCGCAATAAGCACCTTCAGCGGCAAAACGGGCTGATTGAAATCGTGCCCCAATTTACCGATGACGGCGGCAAGCTTGCGAACAAGTATATTTTAAAGTGACAGGGGGTGTATATACGGAGCCATGATGGACGGACTGATATGGAAAGGCGCGCTGTTTTCGGCTTTGCTCCTTACAGCGGCGGTTTGGGATATCCGCAGGCGTGAGATCCCTGATTGGATACCGCTGCTCATCTTTCTAACAGGTATTCCACAAATGAATCCGCTGGACGCTTTTTCCGGGCTTGTGGTAACAGGGCTGCCGTATCTGCTTGCGGCAGTTCTTTCCTATAAAGGAGAAGACTTTTCCATAGGCGGCGGCGACATCAAGCTGATGGCCGCCTGCGGCTTTGTTTTGGGTGTTTGGGGTGGTATCCTTCAAAGCATTGCAGCCCTGACCCTTTCCCTTGCCGTCGGTATCAGCATCTGCCTTTACCGGGGAACAAAAAAGCTGAATACCGTTACACTGCCCCTTGCACCGTTTTTCTGTGCAGGGGGTATCTTTGTTTACTGTGCGCTTCTCATTAGCGCCTCAATCTAAAAAACAGGAGGACTAGCGATTATGAAATTAAGCATTTTCAAAAACAGGACCGTGATCGGCCTGGGCTGCATCATCCTTTCCCTGATCATTTGTTTTGGTCTGACACCGCTTTGGGGCAGCGCAGTACGCGCCCAAACGGAAATCGTGCGGATTACGGATACCGTTAAAAAGGGCGAGGTGCTCACCGCCAACAAGCTGGAAACGGTACAGGTTGGCGCATACAACCTGCCGAGCAACCTGGTGAAAAACAAAAATGAGGCCATCGGCAAATATGCCTCCACTGACTTGCAAAAGGGGGATTACATCCTTTCCACCAAATTATCCGGGACGCCCCTTGCCGAATTTGAATACCTGACCGGACTTGACGGTGCAAAACAGGCTATGTCCATCACCATCAAATCCTTTGCGGCGGGACTGTCCGGCAAGCTGGAACCGGGCGACATCATATCTCTGATTTCCGCGAGTTCCGGCAATACGGGGATTATCGTGACGCCACCGGAGCTAAAATATGTCGAGGTGCTGGCGGTCACGTTGGGCACGGGGGTGGACAGGGAATACAAGGCGGTTGAGGAAAAGAGCGGCGACGAGGAAAAGAAACTCCCCGCCACCCTGACCCTGCTGGTAAATTCCGCCCAGACAAAGGTGCTGGCCGGACTTGAGCAAAACGGCAACCTCCATGTAACCCTTGTCTATCGCGGGGCAAAGGCCAATGCGGATAAATTTTTAACGGCGCAGGACCGGTACTTTGAAACGGGTAAAATCGCGGCTGCCGCCATCATTGAAAGCAGCCCGCAGCCGGAAAAAGCAGAAAACGCAGCCCAGGAGGATAACAGCAATGCCAAATAAGGGAAAGCAGATTCTGGCGGTCTGGGGCAGCCCGTCCAGCGGCAAAACTGTAACGGCTGTGAAAATCGCAAGGGAGCTATCCATGAACAGAAAAAATGTGGCGGTGGTTTTCTGTGACGGGGTGTGCCCCGCCCTGCCCACGGTGCTGAAAACCAAAAAGCCGGTGGAGGGCTCCATCGGCGAAGTGCTGGCCGCACCCAGCGTAACGCAGGAGCTTATCTTGAAAAACTGTGTATGCCCCGCCAAAAATCCATATATCAGCTTTCTCGGCTACAAGGCGGGAGAAAATGTCTTTACCTACGCGGACTATGCGAAGGAACGCGCGGTGGACCTGCTGGTGCTGCTGCGCCACATTGCCGACTGTGTGGTGGTAGACTGCGCAAGCAGCCTCACCGACAGCATCCTGTCCACGGCAGCCCTGGAGGTGGCCGACGCGGTACTGCGGTTGGGAAGCTGTGATTTAAAAGGCGTGTCCTACTTCATGTCCAGCCTGCCCCTCATTGCTGACCGCCGGTTCAAACCGGAGAAGCACATCAGGGTGCTGTCCAATGTAAAGTGCCGGCAGGATTCGGGCGGGTACGAAAACGCCTACGGTGGCGTTTCCTACAAACTGCCCCATGTGGATGCCATCGAGGAACAGTTTTATTCTCTTTCCCTGCTGGACGGTCTTCCCGGCAAAGAGGCAAAAGAGTATGAGCTCGTTATCCGGGAAATTGCAGAGGGGGTGTTTGGAAATGGCTAAGAACATCGGTCTTTTCTTCAACACGGCAAAGCACCAAAAGCTGTTTTCCGAGATTCTACAGGAGGTGCAGGAATACATCTCCAGCAAGTATGCCACTGTGATTGCGGGCAATCCGGCGGAGCAAAAACAGCAGATCATCGCCTACATCTCCAAGTATCTGACCGATTACTGCCTGGGTGTGGAGGGCTTGACGCCGGATGAGCTTATGGAAAGGCTCTACAGTGAAATGGCAGAGTTTTCGTTTTTGACTCCCTACCTTTTTGCCACAAATATTGAGGAAATTAACATCAATTCCTGGAAGGACGTAAAAATCACCTATGCCGACGGCAGGGTGGTTCCCTCCGATGAAAAATTCAACAGTCCTGAACATGCCGTTGATGTGGTGCGGCGCCTGCTGCATAAATCCGGCATGATTCTGGACCATTCGCAGCCTGCCGTCGTGGGGCATTTGAGCAACAAAATCCGCATCACCGTCCTGGGTAACCCGCTGACCGACCAAGGCAAGGGGGTTGCGGCTTCCATCCGGATTGTCAACCCGCAGAAACTGGCGCGGGAGGACTTTATCCGCAATGGGACCTCGACCGTCGAAATGCTGGACTTTTTAAGCGTCTGCCTGCGGTACGGACTTTCCATGTGCGTCACTGGCTCCACGGGCAGCGGAAAAACCACGCTGATGAGCTGGCTTTTGTCCACCATTCCCAATGATAAGCGTGTGTTTACGATTGAAAACGGCTGCCGTGAATTCGACCTTGTTAAAGAGGACGAAAACGGCCATGTGGTCAATAACGTGGTGCATACCGTCACCCGGTATTCCGAGGACAAAAGGCAGAATATCGACCAGGAAAAACTGCTGGAGTATGCCCTGACCTGCAACCCTGACGTGGTGTGCGTGGGCGAAATGAAATCAGCCGAAGCGTTTGCCGCGCAGGAGGCGGCCCGGACCGGTCACGCCGTCATTACCACTACCCACGCCAATAGCTGCAATGCCACCTACTACCGCATGGTGACGCTTTGCACGCAAAAATACGACCTGGGCGATCGGACACTGTATAACCTTGTCACCGAGGCGTTCCCCATTGTCCTGTTTGTAAAAAAGCTGGAGGACAGCTCAAGGAAGTGCATGGAAATAACCGAATGTGAGATTTTGCCGGACGGAGAAAGAAAGATTCATACGCTTTTCCGTTTTCATGTTGAGGAAAATGCGGTGGTGGGCGGCAAGGTAAGCGTCCGCGGGGAATTCCAGAGGGTGAACACCCTGTCCGAGAGCTTGCAGAAAAGGCTGCTGGAAAACGGGATGCCGGTGAGCCTTCTGAACAAAATCACGAAAGGAGACGATGCTGCATGACCTTTCTCATTATGGTGGCGTTCATCGGCCTGATCGCCGGTAGTTTCCTGCTTCTAAGGCTTTCCCCCTTTGAGTTTGCCGAAAGCATCATCAAGCCGCTGCAAAGCCGGAAAAAACCCATCGGAAAGCAGATTGAGGAAGCAAAATTCCCCAGGCAGGCACGGGGCATTCGTAAGACCATCCAGGAAACCAAAGAAGTGCTGGCGCTCACAGGCAAAAGCACAAAATTTGGAGCGTTGTGCGTCCTTTCCTTTTTCCTGCTTGTGGTTGGCGTACTGGTTTCCCTGCTGATGGAAAATTTCTTTATGGTGCCCGTGGCGGCGGCGGGGATGGCGCTGCTGCCTTTCTGGTACATCCTGTTCACGTCTCACTCCTATAAAAAGCAGATGAACGCCGAGCTTGAAACGGCGCTGTCGATTATTACGACCTCCTATATCCGAAATGAGAGCGTCATCACGGCGGTGGAGGAAAACCTCAGCTATTTGAACCCGCCGGTCGCGGATGTTTTCCAGGGCTTTCTCGCCGACACCAAATTGATCAGCGTCAATGTGAAGCAGGCCCTTCAAGCCATGAAGTCCCGGCTGAACAACGATGTGTTCCATGAGTGGCTGGACGCCATGACCGCCTGCCAGGAGGATAAAACCTTGAAAACCACATTGACCCCTATAATTTCCAAGCTGTCAGACGTGCGGGTGGTATCGGGGGAGCTGGATTATATGATGTATGAGCCCTTAAAGGAGTTTATCACGATGGTGCTGCTGCTGGTCGGCAACATACCGCTGATTTATTTCTTGAACAAGGACTGGTATTCCGTGCTGGTGGACACGTCCTTCGGCAAGGCGATCCTGGCGGTCTGCGGCGCGGTGATCTTCGTGTCCCTGGCCGCGGTGATCCGATTGACAAAGCCGGTTGAGTATAAGCGATAATAGAATTCTGAAATGAGGTGAAACCCTTGTACGCCATTCTATTTTTCTTCGTCCTGTTCTTCGCGACAGGGGCGTATCTTGTCCTTGCCGACGTATTGAAGCTGCCGACCCTTGCAACTACAAAGGCGGTCTTGACGGTGGCAAGGCAGGATAAAAAACAGACCATGAACCTTGAAACAGTTGTCTTTGAGCTTTCATCCAGGTTTTCCGGGCTTATCAGACTGGATGGCTACAAGCGCCGCAAGCTGGAGGCCGCTTTGAAATCCGCGGGGATGAAGCTGACTCCCGAAACCTATATCGCCAGGGCCTGGTTAAAGGCGGGGCTGATAGCGCTTTTGATTTTCCCCCTGCTGCCTATCTTCCCGCTTTTGTGCCCTGTCATTTTGTTTTTGGCGGTGGCGGTCTTTTTCAGAGAACAGCAGGTGGCCGACGAAATTGTGAGGCAGAAACGTGAAAGGATAGAATATGAGCTGCCGAGGTTCGTTTCTACTGTATCCCAGGAGCTAAAGGTTTCCCGCGATGTGCTGTCCATTTTGAATTCCTATCAAAAGAATTCGGGGGAGAGCTTTCGTCAGGAGCTTGAAATCACCATCGCCGACATGAAATCAGGCAATGAGGAAACGGCGCTGACAAGATTGGAGGCAAGAATCGGGAGCACCATGCTGTCCGATGTGGTTCGGGGGCTTATTTCCGTCAAGCGCGGCGACAACGGCGCAGTCTACTTTGAAATGTTGAGCCACGATTTTAAGCTGCTGGAATTGCAGCGGCTGAAGCTCATCGCCATGAAGCAGCCGGGCAAGGTGCGGAAGTATTCCTTCTTTTTGCTGGGCTGCTTTCTCCTGATGTATCTCGGCGTTCTCGGATATGAAATTATGAACGCCTTTGGAAAGCTGTTCTAGGAGGTGGAGTCATGCTAAAAGTGCTTAAATCCAGAAGCGGAAAAGGATATATTGATGCGGTCGTGGTGGTCCTTGCGGTAATGATGGTACTTGCTCTGGTGGTCAGGGTTGCGCCGGTGTTTGTCGCCAAACAGCAACTTGACACCTTTGCGGCGGAGCTTTGCCGCACGGCTGAAATCGCCGGGCGCGTGGGGAGCGAAACCACGGCAAGAGCCAACCGGCTGAAAGATGAGACCGGCTTGGACCCGGCCATCAGTTGGTCGAAAACCGGCGACATCCAGCTTAATGAAGAATTTTCAGTAACCCTTTCCAATACGGTCAATATCGGCCTGTTCGGTGATTTTTCCTCCTTTCCCATTACCCTGATCGCAAAGGCGACAGGTGTATCGGAGGTGTATTACAAATAATGGTAGGAATCAAGAAAATCCTCCGGCACACCTCCGGCAATTCTGCCCCTTTGACTCTGGCGATTGTCCTTGTCGTGATTATCCTGTCCTGCACGGTCTTTGAATATATGCGGCTGATGGTCATAGCGAGCGGTGTGCGGGACGCGGTTCAATCCGCAATGATTGACGTTGCCACCGAGAATTGGGACGACGCCTACAACGGACTGCGCGAGGGCTACAGCGGAGGCTATACCTTAAGCGGGACGAATTGGGTGGTCAAGCTGGACAGCGGGGATGTATACTCCCGCCTGGAGAGCACCTTGGGCGTAAAAACGGAAAGCGGAAAATATGTAAAATACACAGGCCCCGATGTGGAATACACCCTGTCCGACCTTTCCGTCAGTATGCAGAACGCGCCCCTTGCCCCGACCAGTACCAGCGGCATTCCGCAGCTATCCGCGACGGGGACGGTGGATGTGGAAGTGCCCCTATCCTTTGGGTGGGGACATCTTCCACCCTTAAAAATTACCATGAAGCTGAAAGGAGGATTTACACCAAAATTCTAAAAACATTATGCATTTTATCCCGGAGGAATTAAAAAATTATAGGACTAATGGCCGCTGGACGCGGCCCAAATTGTAATGGTATAATATGTATGAAAATATACTTCGTTTTTTATTGATAAACCCTATAAAGGAGGTTGATCTTATGAGCAAACTAAGTGCCAAAACCCAAAAGAGGCTGCTGATTTCAGGACTTGCCGCCATATGTGTCGTTCTGGCCGTTGCCGTTTTCTCCCTTGTCGGAGGTAGCGGTGAAAAGGATAAATCAAATGTCGCAAATAACATAAGCAATAACGTAACAGTAGATGATATAAAAACCGACGACAAGGCCGGGGTATCCGTCCCTAATATTACGGCCCCCACCAACGGGACGGAAAGCCAAACATCAAGCAATGTAGCCCTTGATATAAGCAAGCAGCAGAACGTTGAAGTACCGATTGCCGAAACCCCACAAAAACCGGCTGAACCGGAAAAACCTGTGGTCAAGGATGCAGGTGCCCTGAAAAATCCCGATATGCCGCCTGTATATGATAAAGAGCAGACCACTGTGGAGAAAAAAAGCAGTGAGCCCAAAAGCGGGGACAAAAAGGACGGCCAGGTATATATCCCCGGCTTTGGATGGGTGAAGGATGAAGGCGGCGGCAGTCAGGGCGAAATAATTGGCTCTAATGGTGACATCAATAAACAGGTAGGCCAAATGAATTGATAAGAAATGAATAAAGTGCAAGGAGTATGGTGTAAAAAACCGTACTCCTTTTTATTTTGACTGGAGGTGCTCATTTGAAAAGAATTATGTCCTTCATGCTTTGCCTTGTGCTGCTGTGCAGCCTTTTGCCAACTGCTGCTCTTGCCGATACGGGTGGCAGTGGGAACCTGGATGGCGGTGGCGGCGGCCTTGGAGGAGGAAGCGGTGAAAACTATTGGAACGGCGGTAATGACGGGGTTCGTGTAACGGTTGTCAATGCGAACACAGGCTCACCAGTGACAACGTCTATTGACATTACCAATATAACGCCGACAGTACAATATCATTTCGGGAAAGTCAGCAAAATCCAATACCTAAGTGGAACATCACTATCTGTCATTACCGGGACATACAACTATAAAAATCCCGATATAACTATGCCAAGAATTGTCAGCGCAGACGGTAGCGTAAATATTGACGCAATTAAAGCATATTTCTGTTCTGAATATGCAGTACAAACTATTGCAGAAACAACAGGAATTTCCTATGACACACTCATTAGCGGAGAATACAAACTCTTCTTAGAGCCTATTGCCTATTTTACTTTTCAAGGGCAGAAAGTAGCCATGACTGCAACGGAAGCCGCCATGTACGACAATTTGATAAGCGGTGGTCTGGGCTCCAAGATGGGCTCTCTGACCCATAAAAACCTGCCTTTATCGATGTTCCTGGAAACCTCGGATTTGGGTTTTACCGTCTACTCCGGGGTGACGGGCCAAAGCCAGTCTAACGATACCATTATCGCCTGTCTCGGAATGGGTATCGTACGGTTTGCCGGACAACCGCCAACCCCGCCTCCTGTGACAAGCTATGATTATCAATACAGGGTTGATACGGACGTAATCACTCCGGTCACGCTCTACGCTTCCGGGGAAATTAATCCCGACAGTCCTGCAAAAGTGACTTTTACGATCAAGGGCAGTACGTACACCGTCAGCAATATCGTCATACCCGCAGGCGAAAGCCAGCTTGTGTGGTGCAAATGGCACACACCCTCCAGCCCTGAGGAAATCACCATTACGGTAAGCAGTTCAAAAGGCACATTAAGCCAAACGTCAATTCATGCAAAGATTATCCGTCTGGACGAAAATGAACCGCCGAATCCGACGGCAACGGACAGAAATGACGGTTTTTCGACAGTCGGTATTCCATCAAGGACAGTAAAAGCCTCGGCCTCCTGGGGAGTTTGGTGGGCGCAGTGGCATCCCTATTGGGTCTGGATATCTCATTGGGTGTGGGTTGGCGGTGAGGATGGAAGCTGGGAAGATCATGGCCGGTGGGAGGACCACGGCTGGTATGATTTTTTCAGAGACAACTATTCTACATCCCTTTCCGGCAGCATGAGCCTTTTGCCGGATGATAAAGTACCCACCGCCAGCGGCAGCACCATGAAATCGGGCTATGGGCTAAAAACCACCGTCAATGCACAGTTTACAACCAACGCGCCGCCCTCCCATGTGACGGGTGCGCAGACGGCGACAGCCTATTTTCCCGAATTCCATTACAAGGATTACTGGCGCTTGCTGGACCGGACGGCCAACGGATACTCCGCGCAGTTTCAGTTTAAGACAAACAGGTATTCCACCTACAACCGCAGGGTGCATTTTCTTCCGATTTGGTATCCCAACGGACAATACACAGTGGATACCTACATTCAGGACGCCTGGACCCCTGCCGGTATGCTGTCAATCAGCATAAGGGATGATGTAAGCATTTCCGGCTCACTCTATGACGATTGGCACCTTGCGCCCCTTAACCCATAAGTACGGAAGGAGGTTTATATTTTTATGGAAAACGAAACGGATCTGAAAAAACTTCGTGTTTTGATTGTAGAGCCTGAAAAGCCGCCTTATGTTGCTGAAATTGAAAACAATCTCCGGTCCTTGCAGGAGATGGTGGGCGGAAATATACAGTATGTCGGACTTGACAGGGACACCTTCTTCTACTGCAATGAGGAAGGCAAGCTGTTGGGGCTTCCAGGAAATCGCAAGCTGGATAACGGTGATATTGTGGCGGGGACTTTTATCATCTGCCGTGAAGATGGAACAGGTGAAGAAGCTTCTCTTACGGATGAACAAATCGAAAAATACATGAGACGATTTTGGGAGCCGGAATTATATACAGTCCAAGAGGTCGAGGACACGAGCTATGTCAGCGTTAAATCTTACAATAGCAGTGACGACTTCTTTAAGGCTCTTTTTAATGACGAAGATGAGGACGAAGACGAAATGGAGCTATAATAAGCAGGGCTTTCGGGGCTGTACCTAAACGGGTGCAGCTCTTCTTTTATCTGGAGGTGGTTATGATTTTTTGCCAAAGATCCTGAGATAAAATGGGTCAGAGCTGAAGCATAAAAGGCAAGTTCTATCAGTATTCCGGCACTTGTCTTTTTTATTTTACCCCCTTACGGTGAATCAAAAGGGGGGGCTAGAATGTTGATAAAAAAAGGAAGCTATAAAAAGCTTCCGGTAATCTAATCAATTATCATTCAGGATATCCCACTTGTCATTATCCCTTACATAATCTTCAATATCTGAAACAGTATCCCAATCCCTTGTGAATACACTATCCTCGTAAATATTGCTTATAGTTTTATCATCCAAATGGTCTAAATCAAGATTTACTTTAGGGTCAAACATATACATTTCTCCCTCCATAATCCTACAATTTAATTATCATTTACTAAAGTGATAGTCATAAGCTTCGGTATAGTTAATTCCCAGAGCATTGCATGCGTCTTCAATATCACAATCATTTTCACGCATGAAATCACTTACTTCTCTGTCCTAATAAGAATATCGAATGTCAGCCTGTTTGTTTTGGGAGGAATATTCAGGAAACATGTAGAATGTTACTTGAGATTGGCTTGGACTCGGTAGGAGGTGATATACTCTTGGATTATTTTGGTGAAGACGAGACCTATGTTTTGGCTGAATGCAAATTTTGTGAAAAAGTCGTAAAAGTACCAAAAGATATCTGTGTGCAAACTACAGAGGGCTTGAAGACTAAGAACACTCGTAAATGTGTCTGCGGTCAGGAATTTAATCTAATTAATGGCGTTGCAAAGAGCCTTTCTCCTGGTATACCTGTTATAAACATCATTGCACATGGGAACTCATTTGATATTGAACTTCATCCCGGAGACGTACTTATCAAGAAGAAAGGATTAGTTAAAAAAGAAATATTAGTAGGAATACCCGACCTGTTTATAAGTGAGTATAACAAACCCGGACTGCTGCAACCAGGAAAAATGAGGATTATCTGTTTGATTGATAATAAAAAGAAGGAATTTTTCACTTATTTTAGCAAACAAAATCTATCTCAATTTGAACAAATTTATTTCGAATTAAACAGATATGTGAGAGAAACTCAGGGTACTTGCAGCGTATGTAAACACAACTGGTATTTTAATATGGCCGATATACTAAGAGAAAAAGGAAAACGAATGAAAGATACGGGAAAAGATCTATTGGCATTAGGATTTCTACCGTTGGCACTTATACCAAATGAACAAATTCGCGATCTGGAACGTTGCCCTAAGTGTGGTTCCAGGGCTGTCACATTAAGGGACGTAATCAACAGAAAATAACCATAACCGTGCAACATATTTACATGAAGGAAATTTACGTTGATTTTTGAGAAGAATGGATAAAATAGGCTTTCGGATTTTGGCTGTAATAGGGGGATAATATATGGCAAAACGCAAATGCCCTGCTTGCGGGTCAACAGAAACTGTTAAGTTATTATACGGTATGCCGAATCAAGAGGCTTATCGGGATGAGCAGCGTAGGGAAATTATGCTTGGCGGGTGCTGTATCTCTCCTAACAGTCCAAACCGAGCTTGTAAGAATTGCGGACAACGGTTTGGTGGTAATAACTCTGAACTAAAAAATATGTGTTCCTTTGACTTTTATGTTGGCGGTTATTTCGGTACATCGTACCATGTTTACATAGACGGCAGACGTGAGAAGAAGTGGCTTAGATACGGACAAACATCCAATGGATATAATCTATTGGACTTGAAAAATGAAATCCCTTCCGAGTATTATGCTATGGAAGATGTCGTTCTAACTGAAAAAGAGTTGTCAAATGAACAATGGTATAACTTGATTGATGAGATTGTCGCTTGTGAAGTTGAATACTGGAATAATAACTATTTTAATAGTACGATTTTAGACGGGACGCAGTGGCATATTGAAATTGGGCTTCCCGAAGGGCATGAAATTTATAAATCTGGAAGCAATGAATATCCACCCGCATGGAAGAAGTTTATAAAGGTTCTCAAGAAATATGTTGATGAACGTATTGGATGATAACCTAGAGTCTCAATTAATAACATGGAAGGCAATAAGTTGGCTCGGTAAGGGGAGACTAAATTTATTGGAAAAACACAATAAGTTCATTATCATAAGTAAAAATGGTCATAAGATTTTGAGAATTAAGTTAAAGGAAACTCATAAACGATACAATTCACATATGGGTGAGGTAGATATATTATTTGATGCAGCTAAAAACACATATTTTGATATCGCATGTTTACAAACAAAACAAGGCCGAATTTACTGTGATAGACATATTAACGCTGTATCATGGCACGGTTTCTATGACGAAAGTGAAGAGCGAATAAAACTACCGGTCATTAATTTCAAGGATAATAAGAATAAAGTTTGGTGCCCTCGTCATGCGGGGGTAGTTCAGAAGAAAAATGTTTTTCTATTTCCAATTTGTAGTTGTTATATCCCAGCTAATATGGAGCTATCATATATCCCAACAATTTCAAATAGAGAAGACAATTTTGTCGTAGAGGTAAATAAAGAATGTAACGTGAGAATTGACTTCTTTGTTTTGCCAAGAGGGGTTAATTATGACGATTTCGTTTCAAGAGTTAGCTTATCGGTATTCTATTTTATTGCAGATATAACGATTTTCGACAAAAGCCTAAATGGAGAACTCTTAGAATTACCAGTATCAAAAAAGGAAGATGTAAAGTTTCTCTCTGCAAAAATTGCTGATTGGCATACTTTAATTCGTGTTGTATATGCAGAAAAAACACGGGAACCAGAACTATGTGGTAAATACAGTTTATTGTTTCATGACCCCAATAGTTCTATTGATATGTTATTGAACAGATCAATTGGTTACCCCGACAAGAATGGAAAAGTTATATTGGAGTCTATGAAATCTAGACATAACCTTGAGGTCAAAAGACTCGGATTATAAGAAATAGGATTTTTTGTAATAATTCAAGCACATGGGTTAGAATGGCTTTTTCTTATCAAGTTAGTTGTACAGAGAATTAAGAATGGGAGTGGTTTAGTGGAATTAGATTCGGACAATCGGCCCTACATCTTACGTACACCTCATACAAAAAAATTGCTACGTTTAACTACTATGCTATAATAAAAACAATTAGGGTTTCTTGGCAAGAAAATGATATATAATTTCGCAAATGGGGGTTTTTATTTGATTCGGCAAAAATATAAATTTCTTGAATTCTTTGCCGGAGTAGGCTTAGCCAAATTGGGATTAGGCCATAATTGGGAATGTATTTGGGCTAATGACATCAGCTCCAAAAAAGCAGAAATCTATCGAATGAACCACGAAGCAAGTCATTTTGTACTTGGAGATGTTGCTGACGTATCAAACATTCCGATAAATGCTGATATGGCTTGGGCTTCTTTCCCTTGTCAAGACCTATCTCTAGCCGGTTGGCGAAGTGGAATGCTAGCACGTCGAAGTGGAGCATTTTGGCCTTTCTGGAACCATATGTTTTGTCTTTTACAGTTGGGTAATAGACCACCACTAATAGTTATTGAGAATGTGGTTGGGTTGATTCACAGCGGTGATTTTGAAGGTCTATGTGAATCTTTGCTTTCATTAGGAATGCAGTTTGGAACATTGGTAATTGACGCATCACACTTTGTGCCTCAATCTCGCCAAAGAGTATTTCTTGTTGCTGTAGATCTAACTGTTCCTGTTGACAACTTTACAATTAACGGAGCTGCAAACTCAATTTGGTTCCCGGAAGCTTTATTAAAGGCAAAATCAAAGCTTCCAGCCCATCTTCAAGCTGTATGGAGATGGTGGAATGTACCAGTTCCAGAGAACAATTATATACCAAATATCACCGAAATTATCGAACGTGAACCAACCGGGGTATCATGGAATTCGGATGAAGAAACGCAACGATTGCTCTCGATGATGACGGATCGAAATCGTAATAAAGTTGAAGCTGCACGTTTAGCTGGTGGTGTTCAAGTCGGCTTTCTTTATAAACGTATTAGGCAAGGGGTACAGCGAGCTGAGGTTCGTTTTGACGGTATCGCGGGATGTCTACGGACACCCAGAGGAGGTTCAAGTAGACAAACTGTTGTCGTTGTTGAGAATGGGGTAATTCGTACACGTTTACTTTCACCTCGGGAGGCAGCAAGGCTAATGGGGGTCGAAGACACGTTTTGGTTACCAGATGCTTACAACCATGCCTATGAAGCTATGGGTGATGGTCTCGTTGTACCAGTCGTATCTTGGTTGTCACGACAATTACTTGAACCATTACAGTCAGCATGTAATGCATTAGGAAGTCTTGCTCGCGGAGGTAGTCAAATGATCGAGAGACAGGATGTTATTGCTTCGTATCGTTCTACGCAACGACTTGTAGAAAGGTGGAGAACAGGTTGAATACGACAAATTCTCATATGGAAGTGGCTTTAGAAGCACTCAGGTCTTGGTATGAGAGTCAAAAACCTAGCCCAGACCAGGAACCAAAACGTTATGTAGTTTGTGCTGGACTTGCTATTACTGAGCTAATAAAGGACACCTTTCCTCTGTCGTTAGGAGATTACATAACAGAGAAGAATCAAGTTCGTAAAACCGGGGGGCCAACTATAAAGGCTCTATTGCTGAGATTTGGTGAAACACGCGAATATGCTCGGGAAGGTGGTAGGACAACAAGAGGAACCAGAACCTCTGCAGAAGAATTGGTCAGGCGATTGAATTCACTTGAAGTTCTCTCTAGGCTTTCCAATTCTGAACGACAGGATGTTATGGAAAGTCTTCAACGATGGTTGGTTCAACGAGTAAGAGAATATTTTGAGCGGAGAAAAATTGAAGTTGAAATTTCTTTAGACCGATCTGGACAACAAATTGTTGCAGACATTCTAGATGCAGCAAATGAAAAAGGAGTTGCTGGAGCCGTTGCACAGCATATTATAGGAGCAAAACTTGCCTTGCGTTATCCCCATATGGAAATTGAAAACCATTCATATACAACTGCTGATATTCAGTTAGGTAGACCAGGAGATTTTGTTGTTGGGGATACGGTGTTTCATGTGACTGTGGCTCCTATGCCTGCAGTTGTCGAGAAATGTGACCAAAACTTGCGAAACAATTATAGAGCTATTTTGTTAGTAACTGATTCTAAAACTCAAGCAGCTAAACAAATGGCAGAAATGAGAGGGATATTGAATCGTATTGGTCTATATGCGATAGAAGCGTTTGTCGGACAAAACATAGAAGAAATGAACGAATTTGGTAGGATTTCATTATCCCATGGCTGGCGTAACCTCTTAGAAATGTACAATGAGCGCGTATTAGCAGTAGAAACGGATCGTTCCCTATTGATAGAAATTCCGGCAAATCTTCAATAGTGTTAAGTGCCATTTAAACAAAGCATGTATACAGAATGAAGAAAGATGCCCTCCCACGTTGTTGCGTAGGAGGGCGTTGTCATTAAACCGTACTATTTTGCTGGTTGATCAGTAGTAGCTGGTTCTTCTAAAGGTACAACAGCGTTAAATTTTACCATAGCAGTGACGACTTCTTTAAGGCTCTTTTTAATGACGAAGATGAGGAGGAAGACGAAATGGAGCTATAATTAGCAGGGCTTTCGGGGCTGTACCTAAACGGGTGCCGCTCTTTTTTTATCTGGAGGCGGTTACGCCTGGGGTACAACTGCCTATTCAAATCTGTAGATTGCGAAGGCATTCAGGAAATCGAAGAAAGCGAGGTGGAAATGGCTTGATTTTCCCAATCATTATGATTATGGTGTGCGCTGCCCTGGGGGGCGGCGCTTTTCTTTTCATCAGGCTGTCGGACAAAAGGAAAAAACAGGTTGCGGCAGCGGACGGCCAGCAAAAGACAGCCAATGAGTTTGTCAACGTCAAGGACATCAAAGGCAAATATCTCTACACAAGAGACCAGCTTGTCCTCTGTTATCTGAAAATAAACCCCATCACCATCGACCTGTTCAGCAAGGGCGAAAAACAGCAGTTGATCAAGCAGCTCACAGCGAATATGTCCGGCATACAGCACCCCTTTAAATTTCTTGCCGTATCCCGTCCGGTGGACATTACGCCCCTGATCTCCGAGCTGTCGGCGGCGCTTGCCACCTCCGACCCCAAGCAAAAAGAACTTCTCAAACAGGAAATCCTGGAGATGACCACCTTTGCCCTGTCCGGCGAGGTGGTGGAGCGACAATTTTACATCGTTCTCTGGGAAAAAGCCGACGAGGGCGCAGAAAAGGAGTTGCTGGTGAAGGCCAAGGATTTTGCGGGAAACCTCGACGACTGCGGGATTGGCAGCGAAATCCTGGAACAGCAGAATATTGTACGGCTCTGCAACCTCATCAACAACCCCGCCTACATGCACTTGGAGGACACGGACTTTACGCCTTCCATTCCCATTTTAGGCGGAGGTGTGGTATTTTGATAGGAATCTCAAGAAAAAAGACCGAGTTTGTACCGGTTAATGAGGCCCTGTTAAACGTCATTTCTCCGATGGGGCTTGAAATCAAGAGAAATAGCCTGGTGATCGGTGAAAACACAGGAAAGATTTACGGCGTTGTTCGCTATCCGCAAAAGGTGGATACGGGTTGGCTGAGTAAAATCACCAACATACCGGGTACCCTTGTTTCCATCAGCATCCAGCCGGTGGACAACAGTGCTTTGATTTCAGCCATATCCAAGAGCATTATTCAAAACCGGGCTGCCGCCGACGGCGCCAAGGACCCCTTGACCCGACAGAGAAGCGAAAAAGCCGCAGAGGACGGGGAGCGGATTATGCTCCAGATCGACCAAAACGGCGAAACTGTGGCGTTGATGAGCCTTGTCATCATGCCAGTGGCCCATGACGAAAAAAGCTTTGTCAAGGGGTGCCGAAGGGTGGAGAGTGTCGTCAACGTGATGAAATGCAAGGTCAGAACCCTTGCCAACCTGCAAAAAGAGGGCTTGCAGAGCATTTCCCCCACCTATCCCTCCAATCCGGTTGTGGAGAGCATTGTACAGAGGATTATCCCCATGAGCACCTTTGTGGGCGGCTTTCCGTTTGCGTCCAGCGGCTTTAATGACGGCACCGGGTACTATTTTGCGAAGGACAACAACGGCGGATTGATCATAGTAGACACCTGGAAGCGCGGCAATGACCGCACCAATTCCAATATGGTCATCATGGGTGTTGCCGGTGTGGGTAAGTCCACCGCCGTCAAGCATATTGCCCTGGCCGAATACATGAAAGGCACCAAGCTGATTTTCATCGACCCCGAATCGGAATACCGGGACCTGTGCCTGAATTTGAATGGCGACTGGATTAACGCAGGAGGCGGTGCCAACGGCAAAATCAATCCTCTGCAAATCCGGCCAGCGCCGAGGGACAGTGAGGATGAGCCGGACGAAAAGGGCGGTAAGCTGTATCGGGACGAGGGCAACGGCATGTCGGACATGGCGCTCCACGTTAAGAATCTGGAGATCTTCTTCAATCTCTACCTGCCCAGCCTCACGGACATGCAGAAGGCCATCCTGAAACAGAGCGTCATCGAGCTTTACAACCGCTTCGGCATCTATTGGAACACGGATATCACCACCCTGTCCAACACACAGTTTCCCACCTTCAGTAATCTGCACAAGCTGATTTCCGAAAAAGCGGAGAAGGACAGCAACAATCCCGACTATCGTGACCTGGCCTTGTTGCTCTATGATGTAGCCAACGGCAGCGACAGCTTTTTGTGGAACGGCCACACTGCCGTTGAAACCCATTCCCGCTGCATTTGTTTGGACACCCATTCCCTGCAAAACACAAGCGAAAACATCAAAAGGACGCAATACTTCAACCTGTTGACCTGGTGCTGGGAGCAGATGTCCAAAGACAGAAGCGAGCGGGTACTGCTCATTTGCGATGAAGCCTACCTGATGATCGACCCCCAGGTGCCGCAGAGCCTTGTGTTTTTGCGCAATGTGGAAAAACGGGCCAGAAAATATGAAGCAGGACTAATCATCATCTCCCACAGCGTCGTGGATTTTCTTTCCCCTGAAATCAAGATGTATGGGCAGGCCCTGCTGGACATCCCCTGTATCAAAATCATTATGGGTACGGACGGAAAGAATTTGCAGGAAACAAAGGAACTTTACAATCTTACCGAAGCGGAGGAAGAATTGCTGGAAAGCAAGAAACGAGGCCACGCCTTATTTGTGATCGGTTCCAAGCGTCTGCACGTCAATTTTGAGATACCTGAATACAAGTTTGACTATATGGGTAAGGCTGGAGGAAGATAAAAAAGAAGCAGGCTGTATATCTCATGCAGCCTGCTTTTCTCACTTTGTCTTTAAGTCCTTAATGATAGCCAGAAGATGCTCCAACTGGCCATCGTTTAGCTTCTTTAACTCACCCATCAAGCTATTTAATTTTGTCGGAAAGCTTACTTCGTCATCAAAGAAATCCTTTGGAGGGACATTCAGATATTCGCAGATATAAAAAAATCCTGTCATGGACGGCAGCGACTTTTTGTTCTCAATTTTATTGATATAGCTTTCGCTTTGACCTAAAGACAGGCTCATATCCCTTGCGGAAACCCCTTTTTGTGTGCGGAGCCTAGTTAATCTTTCGTAAAACAAATCCTCATACATTACAATTCACCACCTTGTATATATGATTATAGACAATACATCGGTTCATTATACGGAATTACAGTATATGTTTCTATTGACATAGGGAAACGTATTCCATATAATGTAAGAAAATATATGCCTTAATTCCTTATTATTATGAGAAAGGTGGTTGCCTAAAATGACGATGCTTATTAAAGAAGCCAATATAAGGCCTGCTTGCTGCTTTGCGGGACCCCGCCCTCAAAGCCTTCCCCTTGGGTTTGACGAAGAAAACGCCGGTTGCCTGCGGTTGAAGCAGGTACTGAAGGAACAGGCGGTCTATTTGATTGAAGCTTTGGGAGTTACCCATTTCATCAGCGGTGTCGATTTAGGTGTCGGCCAGTTTACCGCAGAAATCGTCCTTAACCTCAAAAGAGACTATCCCGAAATTACCCTGGAGTGCGTTATTCCCTGTGAGGATCAGGCGGCAAAATGGACGATAGCGCAGCGTGACAGGTACTTCTCTATTGTGGAACGATGCGATAAGGAAACCCTTTTGCAGCGTCATTATACTAAGGATTGCATCAAAAAGAAAAAGGAATACATGGTCAAGCAAAGTAATTATGTGCTTGCGGTATGGAACGGCAAGCCCGGCGGCGCGGGCAACATCCTTTCTTTTGCCCGCACCTTGGGAAAGACTGTGATTCTGATTGACCCCAATACCTTTGAAGTGCGAACTGATTCTAATAAACACTAGCGACACAGCCCAATGAACCGTAAAGGCGCTCCTGACAGGAGCGCCTTTAAATGGAGGTGATTTGATTTTATGGCAATTGATCCGGCATCGGCAAAGCTTCTTGCACAGGCGGCCTTAAAGCTTGCATCCGATGAGGAAGCAAGAAAAAGGCTGCTGATTATTATTCTTACACCCTTGCTGTGTGTAATTCTTATCCTGACGGCCTTCGTTTATATCCTTACTCACCCGCTGGAATTTTTGGGTGAGTTTTTCGATAGCCGGGCCATTACCGAGGTAGAGCGACTGCAAAACGACTACGGGATGTACCAATACCTTGCGGCAACGAATTATGAAAGCGGCGTAACCTCCTATGAGGGCGTGATCTTCACCGATGGAGCCACGGCGGTGGTGTACTACAACCAGAGAGATGAACGATATAAAGACGTGCCTTACGGGACAGATAACATCGGCGGGTATGGCTGCGGTCCCACCGCAATGGCTATAGTAGTATCCAGCCTGACGGATAAAACGGTTGACCCGGTGGAAATGGCAGAATGGTCTTATGATAATGGGTATTGGGCTCCCGGCGGCGGTTCCTATCATTCCCTTATTCCGGGCGCAGCGAAAGCCTTTGGCTTGCAGGTGGAAGGCTGCCCAGCAAAGGAACCGCAAAAAATTGTTGACGCGCTGTCTTCCGGCAAGCTGGTGGTCGCCCTGATGGGCAAGGGGCATTTTACGTCCAGCGGGCATTTCATCGTACTTAGGGGCGTGATCGCCGGGGGAAAAATCCTAGTGGCCGACCCGGCCAGCAAAAAACGCAGCGAACAGGCGTGGGATTTATCTATCATACTGAACGAAGCCCATAAAAGCGCCGGAGCGAGCGGCCCATTCTGGATTATATCACAATAAAAAGCCCTTTATTTTGAGTGAGCATTATAGAGCGGAGGTAGAACATGAATAACCGCAAAAAACTGATGGAACTGTTTATCTATGTACTGATTGTGGTGATCGGGATCATCCTGCTCCTTACTGCAAATCTCAAAGAGCGGGAAAACAAGCCCTATGACGGAGGTGTTAGCGTTGCTGCTGTATCTTTCAAGTAATGGGAAAAGCGGACTGACAGACTTTATGGAGGGGCAGGAGCTTGTGATAAAGAAGCTCATCGGCAGGTTTTCCTTGAAGCTTTTTGCCGCAAAGGACATGCGGAATTATATAGGCTGCAAGTATTTCCTTGTGGATGTTTCCTGTATAGAGGAACAGCTTGATGATTTCATCGTTGCCCTCCAATCCATGCAAATGATGCTCAATGTGAGAATCATCCCCATCCTTTCAGATATGGCAAATGCAGACGCCTATACCGGCAGGCTGGTGGATATCGGAGTGACGGATATTGTGACCGCCGACAGCCTGGACGGCATCAGGGATGAGCTTGCCGAGTGTCTCTCGGAGGACGGTATGCAGAGTTATAAGCGGCCACCGGAAAGCTTTAAGCAGGATACCGCCTTTGAAGAAGCCCCGAAGCCGAAAGAGATAGTCAAATACAAGTGGGACGCCCGGAATGTGAAGATTGCCGTTGCCGGCACACAGCGGCGCAGCGGCGTTACCGTCACCGCCTTTAACCTAGCGGCCTGGCTCATTGCGCGTGGGGCTTCCGCCTGCTATGTAGAGGCCAATACCAACCGGCATTTGAACTGGATCGTCAATATCTATGATGCAGAAAAAGACGGAGAAGCTTATCCCGTCGGCGGTATCGACTGCTATTTTACCAATGAGCTGGATAAGGATTACAACTTTATCATCTACGACTGCGGGGAAATCAAAGAACCACCCACGATATTCAGGGAGGCGGACATCCGTCTGCTCTGCGGAAGCATCCTGCCCCATGAGGCAAAAGACTATCTGCAAGTGTTAAATGCCTGTAAGGATATGGACATCCATAAATTAGGTTTGTGTGTGCCGAAGCCTTTGCAGGAATTTTGCAGAGAATCGTTAAACAAGGATATTCTGATAGCAGAATCCTCCCATGACCTGTATGAGAACAATATTAACGGACATATCTATCTGCCGATGGTGGAGCGGTATACTGAATGGCACCAAGTTACTGCTCATCCCCCCGCTGTTCGAGTATAAAGGGTTCACGATTTCGGGATCTACAGGAATAGGAACCACCGCTGCGCACAGACTAAGGAGGGATGAAATGGGATACTTTTCATCACTTTATGCATCAGAGCTTCCACATCGAGCTGTTGCTGTTTATATGTACTTGCATGATCGGGCTGACAAGGACGGCAAGTGTTATCCGGCGATTGGTACCATCGCCAAGGAGCTGAAGCTGTCAAGAAGTACCGTAAAACGAGCCATCACAGATCTTGAAAGGACGGGACATCTTCGCAAGGAAAATAGATGGCGGGAAAACGGCGGCAGAAGCAGTAACATGTATTATGTGAAGCTCTAAAAAAACTTACTTTTATAAACCAAGGGCGTGGTCTGCTCATTTGATGAACTATAGTACAGTTCACAGTGAGCTATGCAGTGAACCACCCACTCGAAGATATAACTTAACATCAGAAAAAGAAACAATAGTCATATTACTAAGTCATATAACTATTGGCTAAGGGATCAAAACGGATAATTGGCTATAAAAGCTAGTTTTATGCGACTTTCTAGAGATAACTTTGGATTAAAGTAATTGATGGGCGAACATATAAAGGGAACATTTGAACACAGCGTCGGGAATACTCAAAGATTGAACATGTATTAAACTAATTTTACAAAAGTATTTGATTAGTATCAGTAATAACGTTATTTTTATAGTAGATATGGAAAATTTTGGCGAAGGGAATAACCCAACGCTCCTTCAACGAATGTTGAGGAGGTTACTGGTTTTTGTGTTTTCCTAGATGAAAATTGAAAGGATGATATTATTAGGCGAAATTGCAATTGTGGCGCAGAGGAGGGGTTTGTTTCCATCTTTGTTAAGGTTTATTTTTATTGAACAAGTGGCAAAGATTGCAAACGACTACAAATTAGATAAACTAGAGTGTAAGCACTACACTCACTGACAAGATAACCATACGTGACTTTAGGTCATTTATGCACAATCATGGAGTGAACTAGTAAGGATAAAGAGACTTAGATTAATGGTTAGGAGCAAACACACATGCCAAAGGCACTATTAATAATCTTTAGTGCGATTCTTTTTCTCTGGCCTATAACGGGATGTTCAACATTAACAAAAGAAAACGTCATTCCTCTCACTCAGGAAGATCAAAACCCGGTTACTGCCAAGATGGATGTGACTTCACCAGTCTATACGTTTAGCTATGACCGTAGGATGGATCCAGCAGAGGATGTGAAAATGTATGCGACTTTCCTGAAGTACTTAGAAACAGCAACAGGTTATAATTTCGAACTTCGACCCATGGCTCCAAACCAAAACCTAATTGAGGAACTGGGAGCAGGACGGGTGGATATTGCGGCAATAGGTACGCTTAGTTACTTAAAAGCTCATCAAAAGTATGGAGTTCGTGCTGTTGTTCGAGGCATAACGGAACAAGGTAAAGCTGAGTACAGAGCTCTAATTATTACTTCGTCCAATAGCAAACTCCGCTCCCTTCATGATTTACAGGGGAAAACCTTTACCTTCGGTTCAGATACCTCTACGCAAGGTTACCTCATTCCGCTGATCATGCTTACCGAAGCGGGGGTTAACTTAACAGACCTTACAGGCTATACGTTTGCCGGTTCTCATTTCGACACAGCCAATGCGGTTATTAGTGGACGATACGCCGCAGGCGGAATACAAGATACCTTGGGACGAGAATTAGCAAACAAAGGACTGGTTCGGATCCTGGCGGAGTCTGATGAATTTCCCAGCAGTACCATTTCAGTCTCGCCTTCTCTTCCAGCGGATGTAGTAAAAAAGGTCCAGGAAGCCTTGTTAGAGTTTGCACCCGAAGGTAAGGATAAGGGAATACTATACCATTGGGATCAAACTGAAATGCCACTTGGCTTTGTTTCAACGGATGATCAAGACTTCGAAAAAGCAAGAACGTGGGCTGTTCGTCTCGGCTTATTTGACGGAGGGCCAGAATGAAACTTAGCAAAAAGATATCCATAGTTATTGTCGCCATTATAGCAGTGCTGGGTTTGACGACCGTACCCCTGATCAGTCATTTTGTCGGAAATACCTTGCACGAGACTGTGCAAGACAAGGAAATCTCCTTGGCTAAAGTCGTTGCCAGTAACCTCGCGAACCCAGTGTTGACTGGGAATTATTTAACCGTCCAAAGAAATTTGGAGGGATTAAAAGAAGATCGACAATTGTTGTATGCCTTTCTCATACTACCGGATGGCAGTATATTACATACCTTTAAGGGCAACATCTCCTCCGAACTTGTAGAACTCAATCGCCTGACGCCTAATCAATCCCATGCCATAAAGTCCTTCTCCGCTGACGAAGAAAGAGTCGAAGATGTGGGAGTATTTCTCCTTGATGGCTTAAAGAGTGAACTCCATATAGGGTATAAAGAGGACTATATCCAGGCAACCTTAACACGTATTTTTAAAACGATCATAGCGCTAACTCTGGTTGGAGTAATTTTTGGTAGTTTAGCCGCAGGCTTTTTAGGTAAATATCTCTCGTCCCCGATTGAAACACTGACGACTTTAACCCGTAAAATTACGAATGGTCAACTGGATCACCGAGTAGACATTACTACCAAGGATGAAGTCGGAGAATTAGCTCATAGTTTCAATCGAATGCTGACTGCTCTAGAAGAAAGTATGTCGAAAATCAGAGTTGCCGAGGAAGAGCAACGCATTAAAAACCGAGAGCTTTCGGCACTCAACGGAGTCGCGGAAACGATTCGATTGGGGCAAGATATCAACACAGTCCTCAAAGACGCACTCGTTCAGATTGTAGAAAACCTCGCTTTAAGTGGAGGCTGGGTTCAGCTGCGTGTTAGAGAGACAACAGGGATTGAGAACATAATTACCCTTGGAATCGAAGAACATATCATCCCTTGTGCGGAATGTGAATTCTGTGGATGTGACCTTTCAAGGATTAAGCAAGGTCAATGCCTATCAAAAAGTTCCTTACTTAAGGACGGGCGAAACTACCAGGTTACAGGGGTCCCGATCTTTGTCAGTGATCGTATTTTAGGAGCGATATATCTCCTCAGTGACAAAGAGCTCATTGCCGCTGATTTGGAAACTCTGCAAATGATTGGCGGTCAGCTTGGAACCATGATTGAAAATGTAAACCTTTGGCAAGAACTAAAGGCTCGGGAAGCCAAAGTGAGCCAACTGCTAGAAAAAGTCATTGTGGCGCAAGAGGATGAACGTAAACGGATTGCCAGAGAGTTACATGACGAAACAAGCCAGTCCCTTGCTGCTTTAGCCATGCGTTTAAAAGTCTCAATGGGTTGGATTCACAAAGACACCCGCAAAGCAGAAGCTTTATTAGAGGAATCCAAGGATGAAGCAGTGCGGATTATGAGAGAACTGCATAATATCGTCTTTCATTTACGTCCCACCTTGTTGGATGATTTAGGGCTTGTTCCAGCCTTAAGATGGCTCGCTGAAAGTCGGGATTGGAAAGAACCGCTCGAAGTCGATGTTCAGGGAAGCTGGTCTAAAGAAAGAATCGATTCCCAAGTGGAAACGACCTTATATCGCATTGGGCAAGAGGCGATTACCAACGCTGCAAAATACTCGCAAGCAACTCACCTAGTTATAGAATTTAGGGTTGAAGAGACTAAAGCAATACTAAAAATACAGGACAATGGAAAAGGGTTCATTTGGGACGAAAATATGTTTGAATTTGAGCAAGGGAAGAAACCTTTAGGGTTAATTGGCATGATGGAGAGGGCATCCTTAATCGGTGGACGTGTGGAAATTCATTCTGAAGTTGAGCGCGGCACTACCATTGTAGCGGTTATTCCGCTGAATAAGGAGGATAACAGTAATGGAGAAAATTAAGGTTATGCTGGTGGATGATCATACCCTCTTTAGGGCCGGAGTCACCATGTTATTACAAATGGAGTCGGATATGCAGGTCGTAGGAGAGGCTAGTGATGGGCATCTAGCCTTAGAATTAATCCTCAAATGTAGACCAGATGTGGTCGTCCTTGATATATCTATGCCTGGTCTTGATGGCATTACTGTGGCTCGTAGCGTACTCGATCGCTTGCCGAACGCTAAACTCTTAATGGTGACTCAGCATGAAAACCGGGAATATATCCTGCGCGCCACCAAGGTAGGCGTTGCGGGGTATCTCCTGAAGAGTGCTGCGGCTGACGAATTAGTAACCGCTATAAGAGCGGTTCATAGCGGACGCAAATATTTAGATGCAACCGTTACCCAAGTCTTAATGGACGCCTGGCAGGCAGGCGAACAAGGGGAAGAATCATTGACTGATCGTGAAACGGAGGTTCTCATCTTAACTGCTCAAGGGAAAACGATGAAGATAATCGCGGAGTTATTAAATATTAGCCCTAAAACAGTTGAATTTCATCGTGCTCGTTTAACCCAAAAGCTAGGACTGAAGAATAAATCGGAGTTGGTAGCTTATGCTATTAAGCAAGGTCTGGTATAGGTATTAACTAGGGAAATCCCTAGAAGTAATACTAGGGATTTAGGAAAGAAGACTAGGAATCTCCTTGATATACGAGGAGATTCCTTTTTCATATACTTATATGTGAAACAAAGTATTTTCTTAAGGAGGAGATGCCAAGATGCCAACAGAGAAAAAGCGCTATGGTATGGTTATTGACACACGGAAGTGTGTTGGCTGCATGTCTTGTACCATTAGCTGCAAAATGGAAAATGGAGTCACTTATGATGGATTCCGGTCTTGGGTTGACATGACGGAACGGGGAGTGTTTCCGAAGGTCAAACGCAATTTTATTCCAAAGCTATGTAACCATTGTGAAAATGCGCCTTGTGTTACTGTCTGTCCGGTTAAAGCCAGTTACAAGAATGAGGATGGAATTGTGCTGGTGAATCAAAAACGATGTATTGGGTGCGGATACTGCATCGTAGCTTGTCCTTATTCTGCTCGTTACTTACATGAGGGGTTAAAAGTTGCGGATAAGTGTACGTTTTGTGACCACCGCGTGGAAATGGGATTAGAACCGGCCTGTGTCCATAACTGTATGGGAAAGGCACGCATATTCGGAGATCTCAATGATCCATTGAGTGAAATTTCTCAGTATATTACTCTAAATGGGGTTCAAACCCTCCGACCAGACTTAGGTACGAACCCGCATGTCTTCTATATTGATGCGGAAATTAACAAACTGCCTAATAAAGGGGGTAAATAAGAGTGAGCACACATGATGTATATGTTGTTGTGAATGCTAGTCCGTGGAATTATTTGGTTCCCTTATATATATTCTTCAAAGGGTTAAGCGTCGGCGCTTTGTGCATATCAGCACTTTACACAGTTTTTCGATCGGAACGGTTTAAAACTCTTGCTTTTCCTGCCGCTATCACAAGTTTATTAGCTTTTATCCCTGTACCTTTTTTATTGCTCGCTGATTTGCATCAGCCGTTAAGGTTTTGGCATTTGTTAGTTAATTTTAATCCTATGTCCGTCATTTCTTGGGGGACTTGGCTGATCATTCTCTATCCGCTCTGCTTACTATGGTATATTGCCCGTTTGGCAATGAGTCAAGGAATCTCAATTCCAATTCTCAAAGGAGTACAAGAAAGTGCCAGCGCAAGTCAAAGCACTTCGGGATTTGGGTTCCGTGGGCTATCGATCCTAACCTTAAGTTTAGCGTTACTTGCTGATATCTACACGGCTTTCCTGCTGGGAGTTGTGAAAGGAAATGTCTTGTGGAACAGTGCGCTATTACCCGGTTATTTCCTGACCTCGGCTATTGTCACGGGCGCAGCGCTCGTGCTGATCGTGTATTTGAACAAGAAGCCTGAAGAGAAGACTGTTCGCACGATAGTGAGAATTATCCAAGGTGCCTTAGCCTTAGAAATCTTCTTCGTGATCTCTCAGTGGATTACACTCGGTGCTACGAGCTTGCAAGGACAAAAAGCCTTAGAACTTTTATGGAAAGATCCCGTGTATTTGGTCGGAGATATTCTGCTCGGGATTCTGGTTCCCTTAGTCTTGTTAAATAAACCCTCACTCAACAAAAAACCTGTGTTAATGATTGGAGCTCTACTCGTAATACTGGGAGGACTCTTGCTGCGCTTTAGCATTGTTGGAGTTGGAATCCAAGCGGCGGGCTTGTGGAACTAAAATGAAGGAGGTTAAAGGTATGATGAACAGACGTTCGTTCTTAAAATGGACTGGCGCAGGGGCTGCGGCAGTGACATTAGGATCGGCTGGGCTCTTTCAACTACGCCCAGTCAAAGCAGATGAACTAGAAAGTCTAAAAAACCAAGGTGTAGACGTTAAATATACAGCAGACGTAATGTGTCCGAGTGAATGTGGCCTGGAAATGTGGGTGAAGGATGGTCGTCTGACCAAGATATATGGCAATAAGGCGGTACCGTTTAATGATGGCACGTGTTGTGCTAAGGGTGCTTCTGGAGTCCAGCTGGTCTACTCGCCTGATCGCATCAAGTACCCCATGATCCGTGAAGGAGAAAGAGGCGAAGGTAAGTTCCGCAAAGCCACTTGGGATGAGGCCATTGACTATATTGGTAATAAATTAACCAAGATTAAAAAAGAGCATGGCCCGGAAAGTGTCATTATGGATGCTGGGGATGTCACAGACCGAGACCAGTATTGGCGCCTATTCTTTGCCTTTGGGACACCTAATGTTGTGGAACATGGTGCCATTTGTGATACTCCTCGCCGCCACGGACCCAAGTTGATGTTTGGAGGGAAACGAGTTGAGCCCGATGTCATGCGTCCCGTATTTGTCCGTCAACCTGACGGAAGCCTGAAAAAGGACCTGACTTACAAAAATAAGTTGATAATCTATGTCGGCTGGAACCCCTTTGTGGCGACCCGGATTAACTATGAAAGTCGGGGAACACTCGCCGCAAAAGTGGACAATGGGTGTAAAATCGTTGTCGTTGACCCAGCTTTAACAAATACCGGCTCTCAAGCTGATCTGTGGTTGCCGATTCGTCCGGGAACAGATGGTGAGCTTTTTGCTGGGATGTTACGTTATATCTTAGAAAACGATAACCCTAATAGTATTGATCGCCGTTATATTGATTGGGACTTCAAAAAGTACAGCGAAGGATGGGACGAGTATTTAGAAGCCTTCAAAGCTTGGTGGACCAAAATTGATCCGATCACAAACTTGCCTTATTTCAGTCTTGAGTGGTGTGCGGCACGAACAGGTATTGAAAAGGAACAAATTATTGAGCTTAGCCATATGTATGGCAGCACGAAACCGGCTGCCCTGGTTTGTGGTATGCAAAGTCCGGGACATCATTACAACGGTTATGTGGCCTCAATCTTGATGGCAACGCTTAACGTGATTACTGGAAATTTCGATGTGCCTGGAGGCGTTGTCGATACTGAAATCACCAAGTCCGATAAGGGCGGAAGTGCAACCGGTAAAGACTTTAAAAAGAAAAAAATTATGCGCACAGTGAATGGTGTTGAGGTAGAGGGCGACGTTGAGCAGCTCCACATGGATCTTTTTGGTGACTGGCCTGTTGCTTGGGATGATGTCGTTGGGGACTTTCCAAAGCTTTTCATGGAAGGAGTTTCGTTAAAATACGGAGCGTTCAAAGGCCATAAATATCCCATCAAAGCGTTTCTGCAGCGTACGGGAAATGCGGTGGTTACAGGAAGCGCGCCCTATCGTTGGCAAGAAGCACTGACCGCCAAAGAGCCTTCTGGTGTTTATAAGGTCGAGCTCATGGTGACGATTGATACCATCTATCTGGAAAGTGCTCTTTATGCGGATGTCATTCTACCTGAGGCTAGTTACGCAGAACGAATGAGTCTAAGTGACATTTATCCGCCCCATCCTATGATTTAT
This sequence comes from Desulfosporosinus burensis, assembly GCF_054657535.1. Lineage (NCBI taxonomy): Bacteria > Bacillati > Bacillota > Clostridia > Eubacteriales > Desulfitobacteriaceae > Desulfosporosinus > Desulfosporosinus burensis. Next base: position 238,434 of record NZ_BAAHYN010000001.1, on the reverse strand, counting down.
TTAAGGGATGAAGTGATTAAGCCACTTCACGAATCTAAACCCCCGACAGAGATTATGAATCTCATTGCCAAAAAGCTGTATGAGCTTGGAGATAAGGATATTCAACCCAAAGACTTCTGGGAGAAATACAAGAGTCAAGAGGACTTTGTCAATGAAATGCTAAAACCCTCTCCGGGCAAGTATAATGTCGGACAACCGCTTCCTTATCCAAAGCTTCCAGAAGGCTACAAGCTGATCGGAACTCCCGATTCGCTAGAGGCTGGTCGAGTTACCATTGACAATGAAAAGAAAGAAATTAAAGGAGACGCGGTGACTGTCGAGTGGCTCAGGAAAAACAAGGGTGTTGCTGTTTGGCCGATGAGCTGGTACCGTTATCGTAAGTTTGATGCAACGAGTATGGACTATGTAGCGAACAAAGCCTTCCCGAATACAAAAACCAAGCTTATTGAGTTTAAGTTTAATTTGTACTCTGGCATTGATAAAAAGATTCAGGAGGGATTGGATCTACCGAGAGGAATGAAGGAGATTGGTTGGGATCATCTGCCATCAACCTTCTATTGGTTCGAAACCACCTGGAACCCCCATACGAACCCGAAATATAAAAAGTATGCCGAAGAATTTCCGTTCCAACTCATTGTCGGCCGGGTACATCAGGCAATGAGCGGAACTCAAATGATCCCGTGGTTAGCCCAAACCCCCTGCGAAGGTATTTATATGCCGCTCAACAATGCGTTTGAACATGAAATTCTCGAGGCAAACCCTGCGAAAAAAGAAGGCTTTGAGCTTAAGAACAAAAAGTTTAAAGCCAATACCTGGTGTGTCGGAACCCTGCTCATGCACTCGCAAGATGCAGAGAAGCTGGGACTGAAAACTGGGGATATGATCGAAATTGAGAATCCCTTAAAGCGGTCTGTTAAGAGTAAGGTCTACGTCAGTGAAGGTATCCGGCCTGGAGTCGTAAAAATGGGCTTCGGTACGGGTGGTCGGTTCAGTCCTGGACTTGGTGGGACTTATAAGCATAAGGATTACACACCGAGCCATAATATGTTAGTAGACCCGGATAGCTTAAGCCCGCTTATGGGAATGCCTACCTATGCAGATATGATCGTCAAGATTAAAAAGATCTAAATTACCAAACGAAAAGGGGCTGATTCGTCAGCCTCTAGACGCTTCTTTTTAGATGTTGATACTGTTTCGACTTAGCTCAAAGGAGGACTCTGTATGGATTTGTCGATCCAGGACTTGAAAGCTCAAATTAATTTCTATAATTTCTTTTCTACGTTCTTTCGAGAAAAACCGAGCAAGGAGTGGCTAAAATCCGCCCTTGAACTTGTGGGCAGTTGGGGTGACACGAACTCTCCGCTCCATCAGCAATTAATTGAGAACGTTCAGAAGACTGGTCTTGATCATTACCTTAATAGTTTAACGCAGGAGTATGAACGACTCTTTTTTGCTCCTGGGCAGGTGCCTGTTAATCTTTATGAGTCGGTTTACTGTGGAAGTGGTTTGCTCATGCAAGAAACCACCGTTAATGTCCGGCAACACTATCTTCGAGCGGGTCTGGTCGTGAAATCTTTGTATTCCATTCCTGATGATCATGTCTCTACAGAGTTAGAGTTTATGCAGTTTCTCGCACAAAGGATATTAGGGCTTGTTCAACAAGATGGCGCTGAAGATGATATTAAGGAAATTATGGTCTGGCAAAATGAGTTCATAAGTGAACACCTTCAGCAATGGATTCCGACGTTAGCTGAAACTATGAGGGCATACTCAACGGAACCTTTTTTCCAACTCATAAGTATTGGACTGGAATCCCTAGTGGAAGAGTAGTAGATCATTAAAACGATAGTATCTGTAACAAACGCGATTCAGGTTTCAGCGTGTCCCCACTTATAAAGCTTATAGTATCAAGGGGACGTAACTAAACTTTTGTTTCACTACGCCCCCTTCTTGTCTTTGTTATAAAAGGTTGTAGTCATTGATCTTGAAAACAACCATAAGTTGATTTTCTGTCTCGATTTCAACGTTGTAACCCGGCTTAGGTATCTTCTGTTCATGGGATCTTTTTCATCCGCATGAAGGTGGTATCTTGATCTTTTAGATGCTGTCCAGCATCTAATTGCCTGAGTAATGGGACTCTTTCTGGATTCTCAAGCTTAGGCTTTATATCCATAATCTCCTCCAATATACTAGATATTTCGGACAAGTTTAAGTGTATTATTTATTTATGGTAACAATATCCGCCGGGATACAAATACAGCTAATATTACTTGCACTTTTTTGCTTTTTAAATTGTTTAAGCAAGGGCAGTTTTCATATGAGTATTGTAAGGGTCTCTCAATTTAAAGAATAAATAGTGTTTGGAGGTCGACATAAATGAGAATGATTCAAGTGACTGAAGCCGTGGGGACAATACTGTTTCATGATATAACCAAAATTGTTCCAGGTAAGTTCAAAGGAAGAGCTTTTAAGAAAGGACACATCATCAGAGTGGAAGATGTTGATGAACTTCTTAGGATTGGTAAAGAAAATATCTATGTCTGGGAGCAAAAAGAAGATGAAATTCATGAAAATGAAGCCGCATATCGATTAGCAGAGGGTGCATGCGGGAAAAATCTAACCTTATCTGAGCCTTCAGAAGGAAAAGTAAATCTAATTTCTGAGACAGTAGGTTTGCTAAAAGTTAATAAGGACCTTCTTTATTCGCTGAATTCGATTGATCAAATTAGCTTTGCAACTAGACATAACAACAGTTTAGTTGGTAAGGGTGATGTCGTTGCGGGTACACGGGTAATACCGTTAGTTATTGAAGAAAAGAAGATTATTCAGGCTGAAGAGTTACTTCAACGATCAGATTTAATGTCCATACTACCACTGAAACACTATAAAGTTGGCTTGGTAGTTACTGGGAGTGAAGTTTTCCATCAAAGAATTGTTGACGGTTTTGGACCTGTTGTAAGTAAAAAGTTTGAGGCGTTAGGAAGTCAGATTATTGAACAAATATGTGTTCCTGACGATTCAACGGAAATCTCTAAGGCAATTCAAACTCTCATAGCCAAAGGTGCAGAAGCTATCGCAGTAACTGGTGGAATGTCTGTAGATCCTGATGATGTAACACCTGTTGGAATTAGACAAACTGGTGCAAACTTGATTACGTACGGGTTACCAGTCTTGCCCGGTTCAATGTTTTTATTAGCTTACTATGGCGAGATTCCTATCATGGGTCTTCCTGGATGTGTGATGTACAGTAAAGCTTCAGCCTTTGATATCATTCTCCCCCGAATTTTAGTTGGAGAGAAATTAGAGAAGCAAGATTTGCTTGAACTAGCACATGGTGGACTTTGTCTGCAATGTTCAGAGTGCAGATATCCAGTTTGCCCATTAGGGAAGGCCTAAAGAAGGAGTGTACAAGATGCTAGAATTCATTTCACTTGAAGAGGCAAATCGCATTATCATGAAAAACTATAAGTTATCAGAAATTGATGTTGTCCTTTTGCAACACTCTCGGGGGAGGGTACTAGCAGAAAATTTGATAGCTAAACTTAACATTCCCCCTTTTAATCGAGCGGCAGTTGACGGTTACGCAGTAAACTCCAACGATACTGGGGACAGGCAATTCTCAATCGAGGGCGAAATCCCTGCAGGTCATGTTTATACTAGGTTTGTCACCAGTGGCAAAGGTATTAGAATTTTTACGGGAGCGCACGTCCCCCCTGAAATAACAGCAGTCGTTCGTCAGGAAGATGTCGAGGTTCTAGGCAGTAATATAATGCTTAAGAAGCCCTGGTCCTTGGGCGACAATATTGCTTTATGTGGAGAAGATATTCATGAAGGCGAACAGTTGCTTAATCAAGGAACCGTCATTACACCAGCGTGTGTAGGGTTGCTCGCTTGTCAAGGTTTCACGAAAATACCTGTATTTCGACGGCCCAAGGTTGGAATTTTATCGACAGGCGATGAACTAGTAATACCGGGTGAACCGCTAGGACCAGGTAAAATATATAACAGTAATTTGTATTCAATTGTTGCTCTGGTCGAAGAATTAGGGGCAGAAGCTGTACCTCTGAGGATAGTAACAGATTCGATTGATACAATTTCTGCAACCTTGGATAAAGCTTTAGAACAAGTTGATTTGGTAATAACGACCGGTGGAGCATCCGTTGGAGACTATGATGTTATCACAGACGCAATAACCCATATCGGCGGAAAGCTTCTATTTTGGCGAGTAGCCATTAAACCTGGGACACCGATAATCGCTGGTAACTGTAAAAATAAACTAGTTATTGGGCTATCTGGGAATCCGGCTGCTGCATTGATTGGAGCTGAATTACTTGTGGCCCCACTCCTAAGAAAAATGCTTGGTCATACCAATACAAACTTAAAAATAGTGAACGCAGTGGCTAGCGGAGAAGTTCACAAGGCATGTGGGATTCGTAGAATGATACGTGTACGAGTCGAGGAAACATCATCGGGTAGGATCGCTATTCTTGCTTTAAAACAAAAATCCGGTATCTTGAAGTCCCTTGCCGAATGTAATGGGGTTTTGGATCTGGGCCCTAATGAATTAGTTAAAGATGGGGAACAGCATAAAGTGATTCTGTTTTAACTTGAAGCATCTTCAAGGGCAGAAAACCATGATAAAAGTATCTTCTTACGTTCAACGTGAAAGGAAGCGATTAGTATGTTAACAACGTTTGGATTACTCACACCGACGACTGCCGTGGTCCTGCTAGTTGTTGCTGTCGTTATTTTTGGACCTGGAAAATTACCAGAGTTGGGTAAGTCCTTAGGCCGGGGGATTAAGGAGTTCAGATCAGCGACTACTGATCTGGAGCATGTTGAAAGTACCAAGGATTTAAATAAAGGTTAGGATAATATAGTCAGAGAGGGTCATTGAAAGCATAACTGCAGAGGCGTATGGGTGGGGCGGGGTGTCTGGTATCCTTATCGTAACCGTTATAAATGCTAAAACCAGTTTGTGGATTGTTCTTCACTCTGGCTTTTTATTGCTCTTCTGGCGGAACTTCTACGTAAATAAAAAAAGTTTAATGCTTGTCCATTTGAACAGGCACTAAACTTTTTCGTTATTAATAGTTAACGTAGATAGGATAATCACTCAGATCGAAAAGTAGTGCAGTCTGTCATTTCTGAGGAGCGAGCAAAGACTAATTGATTCACAGTAAATAGATGAATATAATTACTAAATCCCTTATTCAAAAATGAAGTGCTGGAAATTTTGTACTACATATGGGGATATATAATTATGTTAGGAATTTAGAATAATTTTTAATTAATGATTTATCTTATTTGATACTTTTAATGTGGTTTAATTCCTTTTTCAATATACGGAAAATGGCCTCAGGCTCAATAATTGCTGTAAATAACTGATTTTAATTCTCAGAATTGATCTGAGAGTTTTTTGTTGTTTTCATTGACAAAAATAGACTCACCTCATATAATTATTATATTAGAAATTTCTAATATAATAATTATATGAGGTGTTAAAATGTCAAATATGGGTAACCAACTTATTTCAAATGTATTTAAGGCTTTGGGTCATCCTACAAGAATCCAAATAATTAAGCTCTTAAGAAAAGGTGAACTGTGCGTTTGTGATATACTACCTAATCTTGATTCTGAACAATCGAATACTTCTCAGCATCTTACAGTGTTAAAAAATCAGGGTGTTGTTGAAAGCAGAAAAGATGGATCTAAGGTTATCTATTCAATAAAAAACAAGGAAGTTTACGAGATGATTGATCTCGTCGAAGCAATTATTCTACGTCAAATAGAAGAAACAAAGACTTCATTATCTAAATAAATGAGGTTGTTTTGGATGCTATAGTATTTCTAACTATTGTAATTTGGGGAGGATTGTATGGATAAGAGAACAATTATTCTGATACTTGGTTTTGCAGGGTTTGTAGCAATGGCAGATAATTGGGTGGTTTCTCCAATACTTCCATCCATCGCACAGGACTTAAATGTGGATGTTGCTTCAGCGTCAATTGTTATTACTGCGTATATGCTACCTTTTGGTCTTTTTCAGTTACTTTATGGGTATCTTGCAGAGCGCCTAGGAAAGAGACAGGTTATAACCGTTTCAATTTCAGTGTTTACGATAGCCACTGCACTATGCGCATTTGCATTTTCCATTACTGACCTAGCAGTATATAGGGCATTGACTGGAATGTTTGCTGCTGCTGTCATGCCAGTCTCTCTTGCACTTATCGGAGACATTTTCCCTATGGAGGAAAGACAGTCTGCTATTGGCTCTTTTATGGGGATCTCTTTCCTTGGTCAAGGTCTTAGTATGGCAATTGGTGGCTCAATTGCTCATTTCCTCAATTGGAGAGGGGTATTTGCAGTTTATGCAGGTCTAGCTGTCATTTCTTCAGTATCGCTGTTTACCATAGGTAGAAAGATACCATCTACAAAGAATAAAGAAAGTAAAGCATTAATGCCATACATAAACTTATTAAGGAATCCTTCCAGTCTTATCATTTATGTTTTAGTTGTATTTGAAGGTTTTTTTCTGCTAGGTTCTTTTTCATTTCTCGGGGGTTTTATAAAGACAACATTTAATCTTAATAATTTTGCTGTAGGTATGGTTATGACAGCTTTTGGTATTATGGCCCTGCTTGCAGGTAGAAAATCCGGTACTACTGCTGCAAAGATAGGCCGTAAAAAAACTGCTGCAATTGGATTAAGTTTTGCCTTTTTAGCAGATATATTATTGGCTTCTATGGGAGGTTTTCTTCCTATTGTAGTAATTGCTGTTGGCTTAATGGGACTTGGTTTCATGATGGCTCATTCTACATTCTTGACGATTGCTACAGAGTTTGCCGCTAAAGCAAGGGGTATAGCCATGTCGCTAGTTGCTTTCTGCTTTATGGGTGGTGGTGGAATTGGAACTGCTATTGGTGGTAGCATTGTAGCTGCGTCCAGCTTTGAAACCCTGTTTATAATTTACGGTATAGGCCTATTGCTCGTAACAATTAGTACATTCCTCGTAAAAAGCAGCTTTAAAGCAAGCATTCAAGGATAAAAGCAGAATTGGAGGAGCAATTATGAATATTGGAATGGAATATCACAAAAATGAGTCTACAAGAACTTTAGGAGAGAATGAACGATGTTGTATGAGGAGGCCCCAAAAGGTTGTGATTAATCTCAAGGAGATGTGCGTTTGTTTATTTTTGAATGGTTAAATAATCAATTACTTAGAATGGAGTGGCTTTATAATTTAGTAAAGCTTTTGGTAGAAAACGTTTTTGGGTTAAGCATTCAGGATCGATTAGGTGGAAGCATTCATTTTTATATTTATGACGTCATAAAAATCTTCATATTGCTTTCAGTCTTAATCTATACGATTTCATGCATCCAAAGTTTTTTCCCACCGGAGAGAACGAGAAAAATATTAGGTAGATACAAGGGAGTTTCAGCAAATATATTAGGTGCTTTACTTGGAACTGTTACACCATTTTGTTCATGCTCTTCCATACCATTGTTTATAGGCTTTACCAGTGCAGGTCTGCCGATTGGTGTGACATTTTCATTTTTAATATCGTCTCCTCTTGTCGATTTAGCATCGGTTATTTTACTTGCCAGTATCTTTAACTGGAAAATAGCCATAGCCTATGTGGTTGTTGGGATTGTCCTTGCAGTTATTGGCGGTACAATCATTAGTAAAGCAAAGCTTGAAAAGTATGTCGAATCGTTTGTTTTTGGCAATAAGGTACTTGAAGTTGAACAAGAAGAGCTGACGACTCGGGAAAGAATGGAATATGCAAGAGACCAGGTCTTAGAGATCATTAAAAAAGTATGGCTATATATTCTCATCGGCGTTGGAATAGGTGCTGCCATCCACAATTGGATTCCTGAAAACATCATTTCAGCTGTACTTGGCCAGGATAAATGGTATTCGGTTTTATTAGCCACCCTTGTTGGTGTGCCAATGTATGCGGATATCTTTGGAACCTTGCCCATCGCTGAAGCCTTAGTATTAAAAGGTGTAGGACTTGGAACTGCTTTATCCTTCATGATGGCCGTAACAGCACTTTCACTGCCCTCGATGATCTTGTTAAAGAAAGTTGTGAAGATGAAACTTTTAGTGATCTTTGCGGGGATTGTTACTCTGGGGATTCTGATCATTGGATACTCCTTCAATGCCTTTGGTTATCTATTGATGTAGGCTTAACAGCTTTTTATAACTAAAAACTGAGAAGGAGGTCAAATATATGTCAGAAACTTGGTATCCGGTAATCGACTATGAAAAGTGCATTGAGTGTGGTGCATGTACGGACAAATGTAAACATGGGGTGTATGATCTCAAAAAACTACCTACACCGGTTGTAATTAGTCCGGAAAATTGCATCCAAGGATGTCATGGATGCGGAAAGCTTTGTCCTGTGGAAGCTATTAGTTATGGGGGTGACCATGGAGAGAGGGGTGGAAATATAATTTGTTCATGGGGAAATGATAATGGAGGATGCTGTGAATGAATGCTGAAAATACCAAACATTTTAAAAGTAGAGCGCTTAAAATTATAATTCCGGTGCTGCTTATTTGTGTTATAGTCGGTATATGGGTCATTAAAAATAATAAAGAAGATGCTGAACTCGTCGGTAACAACAACTCTGACTTTGCACTACATGTAACGGAAGCCTTAGATCTTGAAAAATTGAAATCCTATGGACTCCCTATGGTGATTGATTTTGGTGCAGACTCTTGTATTCCCTGCAAAGAAATGGCTCCGGTTTTAAAAGGATTAAATGAGGAGCTTCAAGGAAAAGCAATCATTAAGTTTGTCGATGTCTGGAAGTACCAGAAACTTGCTGAAGGTTATCCAATCAGTCTGATACCAACACAGATATTTATTGATGCAGAAGGTAATCCTTACAATCCATCGGATCCTGAGGCTATGCAGATGAAACTTTATTCGTTGAGAGAATCAAAGGAGCACGTCTTTACAGCTCATGAAGGAGGGTTAACCAAAGAACAATTAATGAGCGTTTTGAAGGAAATGGGGTTGAAATAATGGATATTATAACGAACCAGTGGCTTGAAGCTATTTCAGCAACTATTTCCACTAATCTATGGTTGGCACCGTTTTTAGCCTTACTGGCAGGGGTACTTACTTCCCTTACTCCTTGCTCGTTGACAAGTGTACCACTTGTCATAGGATATGTTGGAGGAACAAGACAAAGGGACGCCAAAAAGACCTTTTGGTTGTCTGTTGTGTTTTCAGCGGGTATGGCTGTTACTTTTACCATTTTAGGGACAGTTGCTTCGCTTCTTGGTAGGCTAATGCAAGGAACCGGCTCTTGGTGGTATATACTCCTTGGTGTACTTATGCTTCTAATGGCTTTACAAACCTGGGAGATATTTAATTTCATTCCTGCTACTCATGCTATCAGCATAAGTACTAAACGTGGCTTTATGGGAGCATTTTTTGCCGGAGTTTTAGGTGGTTTTTTTTCATCGCCCTGTGCAACACCTGTTTTGGTTGTATTACTTGCAATGGTCGCCAAAGAGGGAAGCTTGTTATTGGGAATATTGCTACTCCTGCTTTACTCTTTAGGACATAGTTTCCTGGTGTTGATTGCAGGAACCTCTGTGGGTTTTGTACATAAGCTTTCATCAAGTAAGAAGTATGGCGGTGTAAGTAAAATTCTAAGAATTTTAATGGGCACATTCATTGTGTTAATCGCCTTTTATATGTTTTATTTGGGATTCTAAGATAAAAGTTAGGGAGTGGATTATGATGATCATCAAGATTTTGGGTTCCGGATGTAAATACTGTGAGACGTTGAAAGAAAATACCGAGATAACATTAAAAGAGACAGGCATAGAAGCGGAAATAATTAAAGTTAACGATCTGCAGGAGGTTATGGCCTATGGGGTAATGTCGACCCCGGCCTTAGTCATTGATGAGAAGGTTGTCTCTGTTGGTAAGGTTTTGAAGCCGAAAGATATCGCTAAGATTCTAGAAACTTATAAGTAGAAATTGATAGATTCCCTAAATATCCTATGGAATAGCTTCTTTAAAATGAGGTGGTTTGCTGTGAGTACTTGTATAAACTGTGTTTGGGAGGAATTCAGTCTACCCCTCAAAAGGTTTATTAAGAAACGGGTTGTCAATGAGCATGATGCCGAGGATATCTTTCAGGAGATATATTTAAAAATCCATAAAAATATCGGTAGCGTTTTGGATGAAGATAAAATTCATGCTTGGATATACCGAGTAGCCCGTAACACTATGACGGACTACTATAGGAGAAATCATAATAAGTTTGAAGTCACAGATCTCACTGAAGATCTGGAAAGCAGTAAAGATGAGGAACTATCGACAAATACTGAAATAGCAGCTTGCCTAAAAGTCATGGTAGACAGTTTACCGGAGACCTATAAGCAGGCAATTCTTCTGACAGAATTTCAAAACATGACTCAGAAAGAATTAAGTGAGAAGCTGGGTATTTCGATATCAGGGGCCAAATCAAGAGTTCAGCGTGGGAGGAAATTGTTAAAAGAAATGTTGTTGGGCTGCTGTCAGTTGGAAGTTGATAGAAGAGGGAATATCATTGACTATAAGCATAAGAATAGTGAATGCGATTATTGTTAAGAAACTGGACGTAGTATGCGTCCTTTTTTCTTTTTCTACGTCTTTATAAGTGGAGACCTATTGAATGAAAACGGTATGGAGGGTATGTATGACAAACAATAAGGAAGAGATTCGAGAATTTATTAGAAACAACTATGCAGAAGTTGCTCAGAAAGGATCTGAAGGGGGCTGCTGTGGTGGTGGATGCAGTTGCAGTGGTTCTCTGGTAGATATTAGTGAAATATCCGCCAAAATTGGTTATACCGAAGGGGATCTTTTAAATGTGCCATCGGAAGCCAACATGGGACTTGGGTGCGGGAATCCTATCGCTATTGCTGCTTTAAAAGAGGGGGAAGTAGTCCTTGACCTTGGCAGCGGAGGTGGCTTTGATTGCTTTCTTGCCAGAAGGCAAGTGGGGGAAACCGGACATGTGATAGGGGTTGATATGACCCCCGATATAATTAAGCTAGCGAGGAATAATGCCGAGAAAAGTGGGTATACCAATGTAGAATTTAGATTGGGTGAAATTGAACATTTGCCGGTAGCCGATAGTTCAGTGGATGTGATCATATCTAATTGTGTCATCAACCTTTCTCTAGATAAAGAGCAGGTGTTTAAAGACGCTTTAAGGGTTCTTAAGGCTGGTGGAAGATTATCAACATCGGATGTCGTTGCTACTGCACAATTACCTCAAACTATTAAGGAAGATTTAGCGTTGATTGCAAGTTGTATTGGTGGTGCCGAATACGTCGGAGACATCCATGCAATGTTGCAGAAAGTGGGCTTTAAGGATATCCGATTGACTCCCAAGGATAACAGCAAGGAGATTGTAAAGTCCTGGGCACCCGATCAGAATATTGAAGAGTTTGTTGCTTCTTATATCATTGAAGCAACAAAAGAAGAACGTGAGATTAGTAAACCCTGCTGTACTCCTTCTTTAACGGGTAAATGCTGTTAACCGGTAATGCTAAATTGAAGCCTGAAAAGGCTTCTTTTTTCTTCTGTGGCTTGGTGCTAGACAAGCTTTCTAAAAAAAATTTCCAAAATACTTTGTTCTCTTTTAGGGGATTGTGGTGTATTATATACATATAATCGCTTAAACGAATATATGTATATAAGGTTAGAAAAGAGGTGAATCAATGGAAAAGCTGTTGGATGCATTAAAGGCTCTATCCGATGAAACTCGGTTGAGGATTCTTAACCTGTTGTACGAAAAAGAACTCTGTGTTTGCGATATCATGGAAACCTTACAAATATCACAAGCCAAAGCATCGAGGCACTTAATTTATCTTAAGAATGCTGATTTGCTGAAAGACCGCAAACACGCCCAGTGGGTTTACTATTCGTTGGCTATCGATGAGCGTATAAAGTTTATAGATAGTTTGGTTTATGATAATTTGAGGAATCTAGAACTATATCAAAATGATCTGCAAAACTTAAAGGATTGGTTAAAGCGCAAGACGATGAACTGTGAATAAATCTATGGAGGATGATTGAAGTGGAAAAGATTGAACAAGCTAGGTTGTCGTTTTTAGACAGATTCTTGACACTATGGATATTTATCGCAATGGCAGTCGGTGTCTTTGGTGGGTATTTCTTTCCTGACTTAGCAAAGTCATTGGGTGAGTTCAGCACTGGAACAATATCCTGGCCGATAGCAATAGGTCTGATCATCATGATGTATCCACCTCTTGCTAAGGTGAAGTATGAAGAGATCGGAAAAGTGACACAAAATAAAAAGATTTTTTCCTTTTCGCTGATCCAAAACTGGATTATTGGTCCTATCTTGATGTTTGTGCTGGCTGTATTGCTGCTTGGAGATAAACCTGGGTTTGCTATTGGACTTATTATCATTGGGCTTGCTCGGTGTATTGCCATGGTTATTGTTTGGAATACCCTGGCTAAAGGTGATAACGAGTATTGTGCTGCTTTGGTAGCCCTTAACTCGATCTTTCAAATTCTGTTATACACTGTCTATATTTATATCTTTGTCACTCTTATACCTAAGTGGCTGGGACTTTCCTGGGGAGGCCAGGTCGTAGATGTTTCCATGTGGGAAGTAGCAAAGAGCGTCCTTATTTACTTGGGTATTCCTTTTGCTGCAGGTTTTATGACACGGTTTAGCTTAATACGAATTAAAACAAAAGAGTGGTACGATAAGGTATTCATTCCAAAGATATCTCCCCTAGCTTTGATAGCCCTGCTTTATACAATTGTCATTATGTTTATCACCAAAGGAGAACAGATTATTAATAATCCAGGCGATGTCATTAGAATTGCCATACCCATGTTAATTTACTTCGCCATTATGTTTTTTGTAAGCTTTTATATGTCCTTTAAGGGCGGTTTCAGATATGACCAAACGGTAACCCTTGCTTTTACAGCCGCAAGTAATAACTTTGAACTAGCCATAGCAGTTGCTGTAGCTGTCTTTGGTATAGCTTCAGATGTTGCTTTCACGGCGGTAATTGGTCCTTTAGTTGAAGTGCCGGTCATGATTGCTCTGGTAAATTCAGCGCTCTTCTTCAAGGGCAAGTATTTTGATAAAAATGGCCTACCAAAGCATGGCTTTTAAGGAGAGATTTGATATATGACTCAGAAAATAAAAGTCGCCTATATTTGCATTCATAACTCCTGTCGGTCACAGATGGCGGAGGCGATATCAAAGCTAATCGCAGCGGATGACTTTGAAGCCTATTCGGCAGGGACTGAAACCAAGCCACAGATTAATCAAGCTGCCGTTGCAGTGATTAATGAACTCTATGGCGTAGATATGAACCAAACTCAAAGCTCAAAATTACTATCTGACATCCCTCCTGTCGATGTTGTCATTACCATGGGATGTAACGTGGAGTGTCCGTTTCTGCCGTGTAAATACAGGGAGGATTGGGGACTGGATGATCCTACGGGGAAGGATAAACATGAATTTATAAAAACTGCCCAATTAATCGAACAGAAGGTTAGGGACTTAAAAGGAAGAATAAACAATTTGTGGTAAATTAAAACGAAAGGAGGACAGAATCTACGATATGAGTCAATGTTGTGATCCTAAAGCACCCAAAGTATCTACTCTAAACATTGGTGGCTCACTAGTGGGGTTAATAGGACTTGAACAGGCTTTTCTGGATGTAAAGAGCCTCGACTTAGTGAATGATGAGGCTGCCGAAAAACTATTGGAAATAGTGGCACGGAAAAATTATATTGTGGAAGGTGCTAAAAGAGACTATAAGATAGCCTTGCTTGAGGCATATAAACAATATTTAGTTAAATCCAGCTAAAAATAAGTAAAGTAAGGGCGACAAGAATATTCAGGGGGAAGAGGTATGATCGAGATTGAGGTGTTTGGAATTCGAGACGAGGAACCGACAGGGGTTTGTAGTTGTGGCGGTTCCTGTGGCTCAAGTTCTCAAAAAACTATGGGGGAAATGTTTGAGGACTTGAAACGCTTTATAATGCAAAGTGATTTGGTTGAAAAAGTGCGGGTGCGATTCCTTGATGTGCTTGAGGATGATTTGAGTGGTTATGATACTGCCCACATGATGTTCAAAACCGGATATGCCTTACCTTTGGTCGCGATTGAGGGAAAGGTATGCTTTAACGGTGGTATTAGCAACTCCAGGATCTATGAAGAAATCAGAAATAAGATGGTTTGATTTAACTATTTTTAAATAACTACTAAACGGGCGATAAGGCGACATTGGGAAAAGATAAAAAGATTTTAAGGTTTTGAAAAAAGACTACCCGTTGTACTGGACCGTTCAATCGATTATTATATTGATGACGTATTTGAGTTATGTACGTACCTGGAAGAAAGGGTGTTGTAACATGAAGACATGTCATTGCTGCGGTTTAGGTATCGAAGAAGACAACGATGTTATACGCTGTTTTAAGTACAAAAGTTTGAGCAATTCCCAAGATGAGAAACCCAACTGCCTATATTTTATCGAGAGAATTATTGAAGACGGCGAACTTTTGCCCCCTGTACAACACCTTATTTTAGTAGAGCAAGAATTAGGAAAGCGAAAAATGAAAGTAAGTATCAATAATGGTTTGAGAATGTAACAGTCTGACAAAACTGTTGGTCTTTAACCTCCAAAGTTAGTGACTTCGGGGGTTATTTTTACCTGACTATTAGGTACTACCTTTAACAAGAGATTCATACAAGCTCACTTGTCGTGCGCTCTTTAGATATATATTTTTGCGGAGCATGGGAACATAAATAGGCTGGCATATTGATGGCAGCCTATAGCAGTATTTTTAATGAAATTATAACGATAAGGCATAATGAGAAAGATCTTACACTAAGATGTTTGATTAAGTCCAACTTACTTCAGAAGGAGTTTAAGACTCCTCTTAAAGTAAGTTGTTTTATAAATATATAATGAGGAGTGACTTTTATGAAAAAAATGCAGATTTTCGAACCCGCTATGTGCTGTTCTACGGGTCTATGTGGTGTAGGAGTTGACACTGAATTGCTTCGAATTTCTACCGTTCTCAATTCATTAAAGAAAAACGGAATTGAGGTAGACCGTTTCAATCTTACAAATGCACCGATGGAATTTGTCAACAATAAGGCGGTGAACGATCTTCTCCAAACTAAAGGGGTAGATGAACTGCCAGCTACTGTCTTAGAGGGTGAGCTATTAATCACTGGGAGATATCCTAGCAATGAAGAATTTGCGAAGCTCCTCGATATTTCGCTAAGCTTTTTGGGTGAGGAAGATAAGACGTTTAATATTCATCCTAAAAACTCAGGCTGTGGCTGTTCCGACGGAAGTTGTTAAAGATGACCAATGACCCAATAATAAACGGGGGTAAATTAAGTATGGAGATTTTCAATCCACAGAAGATAACGCTTACAAAATATTTGTTTTATACAGGTAAAGGCGGCGTCGGTAAAACCTCTACCGCTTGTGCTACTGCAGTCACCCTTGCGGACAGTGGTAAGAAGGTGCTTCTCATCAGTACTGATCCTGCATCAAACTTGCAGGACGTTTTTAACATTGAGTTGACGAATAAGGGTGTTCCCATCAAAGAAGTTCCGAATCTTGTGGTTGCCAACCTTGATCCCATCCAGGCAGCAGCGGAATATCGCGAAAGTGTCATCGCTCCCTATCGTGGCAAACTGCCCGATGCAGTCCTAAATAACATGGAAGAACAGCTTTCTGGCTCTTGTACGGTGGAAATTGCTGCCTTCAATGAGTTTTCCAACTTCATAACCGATGATAAAACCCAAATAGACTATGACCATGTCATTTTTGATACTGCTCCGACAGGTCACACACTTAGAATGCTACAACTGCCATCCGCATGGAGCAACTTCATTAGTGAAAGCACCCACGGTGCATCTTGCTTAGGACAACTATCCGGATTGGAAAGTAAAAAAGAGATTTATAAAAAGGCTGTGGAAACCTTAGCCGATAGCAAATTGACAACCCTCATTCTGGTTTCACGTCCCGAAGCAGCACCTCTCAAGGAGGCAGAAAGAGCGTCCAGAGAGCTTGCGGAGATAGGCGTAAACAATCAGGTAATGGTTATTAATGGTGTACTAACCTCGTATGATGATAGTATTTCTAAGAGCCTCTATCAAAAGCAGCAGAAAGCGCTTGCTGAAATGCCGCAGGGTTTACAAACCCTTATCACTTATACGGTACCGCTCAGAGCGTATAACATTACAGGTATGGACAATGTAAGAGCATTGCTGACTAAGGATAATTATATCCTCCGTGATGAAACGGTACAGGCTCAGGCAATCCCACACCTTAATGATGTCATTGAGGATCTGTACAACACCAATAAAAAGGTCATCTTTACCATGGGCAAAGGGGGTGTGGGTAAGACGACCATTGCGGCGGCAATTGCGATGGGATTATCCGCGAGAGGTAAAAAGGTACACCTTACCACCACTGATCCCGCGGCACATCTTAAATTCGTGATCGACGAAACCAGTAACATCACCGTGAGTCATATTGACGAGCAGGCTGAACTGGAAAAATATCAAGAAGAAGTGCTTTCCAAAGCGAGAGAAACCATGTCTGAGGAGGATATTGCCTATATCGAGGAGGATTTGCGCTCCCCTTGTACGCAGGAAATTGCTGTCTTCAGAGCTTTTGCCCAGATTGTGGAAAAGGCAGAAGATCAAGTCGTTGTCATCGACACTGCCCCGACAGGTCACACACTCTTGCTGCTTGATTCCACGCAAAGCTATCATAAGGAAATTCAGCGTTCACAAGGTGACATTCCCGAATCTGTGAAAAATCTGCTGCCTAGGCTCCGCAATGCAAACGAGACCGAGGTCATCATTGTTACGCTTGCTGAAGCCACGCCCGTGTATGAGGCAATGCGTCTCGAAGAAGATTTGAAACGTGCAGGTATTGCGACCAAATGGTGGGTCATCAATTCTTCACTATATCACACTGGTACAACGAATCAACTACTGTCTGCCAAGGCAAGCAACGAGATTGAGTGGATCAACAAAGTCGATGAACATTCGGATGGAAACTTTGCCGTCATAGCTTGGAGTGCCGATGAAATCAAAGGGGATAAGTTGCTTACCTTGTGATACTTAATTGGACGCCTTACACAGAGACCGATTAACGGTCTCTGTGTAAGGTAAAATTCATATAGGGATAAGGCCCTTTTTTATGTAAATAACAAAATCGTAGTTGAAATCTTACAGAATATATAATGATATAATTATATAGGAATATCTTACTATAAAACGATATAGTTTAACAGAAAGGAGTTAAGCACTTGAGTATTACACCGCGTATTGAGGCAATGGCCGAAGAATTCAAGGTATTAGGAGATAAAACGCGGTTAAGGATTTTATCATTACTTCAGGGACGAGAGTTATGTGTCTGTGATTTAACAGAAGTGTTTGAAATAAGCCAGCCGGGCGTGTCCCAACATATGAGGCGTCTTAGACAAACGGGATTTGTGAATGAACGTCGCGGAGGACATTGGACTTATTATTCACTGAATATGGGAAATCCGCTGTTAACCTTACTTTTGCCTATGTTTCCCAAGGTTGAGGAAGACGAGGAACGGCTAATGCTTGCCAAAGGATGTAAAACTTAAGAATGGGGCTGGGTATAACTATTAGATAACAATATAAGGAGTTGATAAAGTATGAGTGTTGAATTGTCAGTAAGTCGTAAGCTTTCAACGTTGGATCGCTATTTAACCTTGTAGATCTTTTTGGCGATGGCAGTGGGTGTTGGGATAGGGTATGTATTCCCGGGTACCTCTGATTTTATTAACCAATTTCAGATGGGAACGACTAATATTCTGATTGCCGTTGGCTTAATCGTGATGATGTATCCGCCTCTAGCAAAAGTAAAATATGAGGAAATCGGACGTGTCTTTAGAAATGGTAAAGTCATGACCTTATCGTTAATTCAAAACTGGATTGTCGGACCTATTTTAATGTTTGCTCTAGCTGCAATTTTTTTGCATAATTACCCGGAGTATATGGCTGGACTTATTATGATTGGCCTAGCCCGTTGTATTGCCATGGTCATTCTCTGGAACAGTCTGGCTAAAGGAGACTCAGAGTATGCTGCGCGTTGGTTGCTCTGAATTCTGTTTTTCAGGTTATCTTCTATTCAATCTATGCCTACATCTTTCTTACCGTCCTACCAAGCTGGCTCGGTTTCGCTCTGAATATTAACGTTGACATCAGTATTTGGGAGATCGCCCAAAGTGTTCTTATTTATTTGGGAATTCCCTTTTTTGCGGGGATGCTTACGTGCTTTATACTTTTGCCTATGAAAGGAAAAGAGTGGTACGAGAAGAAATTTATCCACAAGATTAGCCCACTTGCGCTTATTGCCTTGCTCTTTACAATTGTCATTATGTTCTCGCTCAAAGGCCAAACTATTGTTAACGTACCATTAGATGTTGTAAGAATTGCGATACCTCTGTTGATTTACTTTACAGTTATGTATTTAGTCTCTTTCTATATGGCTTGGCGACAGGGACTTCCTTATGGTCAAACAGTCACCTTAGCTTTTACGGCAGCGAGCAATAACTTTGAACTGGCCATTGCTGTTGCTGTCGCAGTGTTTGGAATAAATTCTGGAGCAGCGTTCGCGGCAGTCATCGGTCCACTCATCGAAGTGCCTGTCATGATCGCCTTAGTTAATGTTAGTTTGTACTTCGGGAGGAAGTACTTTAACAAAAAGGGAGAGCCGATAAAAGCATAGCATCCCCACCCCATAAATATTGTAAATTTCTAAGAGTCTTTCGCCATTGTGTGAAAGGTTCTTGCTTTTGGGGATGGGTGGGTTTAACATAGTAAAAATTGAAAAACATCAATGTATTATTGTACTAGCACTTGCTTTTCTTTGAGCAAGTGCTAGTTTCTTCATTTTACCTTGTTTGGAACAAGCTAAAATGCTTGCTAGATTAAGATGATAATCTAAATCCAAAAGATGGATTAAAGAAAATTAGATCTATTCCGTGACACGGTGCAGTAAAACAAGGTAGAATATAGGAGAGTTTAATAATAAGCAATCGCTGAATGGGGGTCGTTAAAGTGTCCAAAAACAAAGAGTTTACACGTCGAGAAGTGATTTGGATGGGTGCTTTAGGGGTTGTTCAGCTAGGAATTCTCTCCACGGCAGCCTCTGGTTTCTGGAACATAAAGAAAAAGCCGGAACGTCCTAAGATTCAGCTTTCTCAACTAAAGACTCCTCCAAAACAGGAACCTGAATTGGAAGGGAAGGCCGTGTTAAATATTGCGGTCGCTTCTGTCATTTCGCCGATGGAAAATGTTAATCTTTATGGGGATTTGCTTAATATCATCGGAGAGCGAGTCAATATGAAGGTCAAGATGGTTCAACGGCAAAACTATAGTGAGACGAATCGTCTGATTGAAGCTGGGGAGGTACAGTTAGGGTTTATTTGTTCCGGGGCTCTTATGGGGGACAGCGGGGCTAATCAAATCAAACAAATTCTTGTTACTCCGCAAATTGCCGGGTCTACTACGTATAGTTCCTACATCGTCGCTCCTTCATCGTCTAAAGCATCGTCGCTTAAAGACTTGAAAGGAAAATCTTTCGCCTACATGGATCCATTATCGTTTTCAGGTCGTATTGCACCCCAAGTAATGCTGAAACGAAAGGGATATCAACCAGATGATTTTTTTAGGCAGACGATTTTTACATATAGTCATGATAAGTCGATTCGAGCGGTGGCTGAAGGGATTGTTGATGGAGCCGCCGTTGACAGTTTGATTTATGACCTAACCATGGCACGTGATAAAAGCATCATGGGAAAGATTAAAGTGATTGATCAATCAGAAGCGATGGGGAACCCTCCGGTAGTTGTCTCACATAAAGCCGATCCGGAACTAATAGCAACTTTAAAGAATGTTTTGCTGACCATGCATATGGATGAACAGGGACGGAAAGCCATGGCACTTTTGCATTTTGATCGTTTTGTGCATCCAGACCAAGGAATCTATGAAAAAATACAGGTAATGGCACAAGAAGTGGGTTTAGTTTAAATGAACAATAAGACGAAACGAATTACTAAGTATTTAACGGCTCAAACACTTCAAGAAATCCAAGAGGCGGTTCCTCTTTCTGTCAAAATTATGGGGATTGTTGGAGTATTTATATGCTTATTGGGCTTAACGGTTATTATTGATATGCGGTCTAATATGACCGAAATTTTAAATGATCAAATAAGGAAACGAGCGGTTACGATTGGGAACGAAGTAGCTGCTGAAAGCATGGATCTGATACTCGTGGGGGATTTAATCGGCCTTTATGAGAAGACAAAAACGGTTGCATTGCATAATGAAGATGTTCGCTATGTTCTTATTTTAGATGAGAAAGGACAATTGGTTGCGCATAACTTCGGACAAGGGATTCCAGTGGGCTTACTGGAATTACGCCAGCTTGAGAAAGACTCTACAGGAGCGGATGTAATAGAAGTCGATTCCGAGGAGGGTGTTATACTTGATGTCCTAGTCCCGCTGGGGAAAAATACAGGCTGGGTGCGTATTGGTATGTCTGAAGCCAATATGAATCGAACCATTAATGCTCTCTCGATAAAGCTGATGGTCACAACTATTGGAATAACTATCTTAGGTTTGTTCGGTGGCTTTATCATGTCTCATCTTTTGACGAGACCTATAAAACGCTTGGTCGACGCGAGCATAGCTGTGGCTGAAGGAGATTTAAGCCAACGAGTGAGCATTGGGGGGCAGGATGAGATCGGACAGCTTGGTCATTCGTTTAATGGAATGGCGGAGAGCTTGGAACGGTATACTCAAGAAAGAGAAGCTTTATTGGCAGAGTTAATGGACAAAGAACAGATTCGCCAACAATTACTGAAGAAAGTGATTTCAGCGCAGGAAGAGGAAAGAAAGCGAATAGCTCGCGAACTTCATGATGAGACGGGTCAAAGCTTGACGTCCTTGATCATTGGGTTGAAACTTCTAAGTCAAGAAAATGACTTAGAACAAACAAGAGGTATGGCGGAAGATTTAAGAAGAGTTGCCTACATGACGTTAGAAGATGTGCATCGCCTAGCGGTTGAACTGCGCCCTACAGTTTTAGATGATATGGGTTTGGTCGCGGCTCTAGAACGTTATGTCACCGAATATAAACGTAAGCAGGACATGACAGTGGTAGATCTTGAAGTTCATAATCAAGTGATGGAACGCTTACCAAGTGAGGTCGAGACGACTCTATACCGAATTGTACAAGAAGCACTGACGAATGTAGTAAAATATGCAAAGGCTCGAAATGTCAGTATCGTTTTAGAAATACGCCCTGAGGGTGTGAATCTGATTGTTGAAGATGATGGAGTAGGATTTAATGTAGAGCAGGTTATAGGTGAAAGAAACCAGGGACGTCAAAATCTAGGGCTTGCCGGTATGCAAGAAAGGTCAGCACTATTAGGTGGAACATTCGAGATTGAATCCGAACCGGGTCGGGGGACTACGCTTTATGTCAGGTTGCCGCTAGAAAGGGGGAGGAAATATGAGCGAAAAGACACGGGTGTTGCTGGTCGATGACCATACCATCTTGCGTACCGGGCTAAGAATGTTTTTTAATTCTCAGGAGGATATCGTTGTAATTGGCGAAGCGGTGTGCGGTGAGGAGGCCTTGGAGAAAGTACAATTACACCAACCTGATGTGGTGATTTTAGACATTTCCATGCCAGGTATGAATGGAATAGAGGCCATTACCCGGATTAAGCAATTAACTCCAGACGTCGGGATTCTCATGCTGACCATGCACGAGGCAGAAGAGTATCTTCAGCAGACCATGCAGGCAGGTGCCAGTGGATATGTTTTAAAAAAAGCTGCAGATTCTGAACTCTTAGAGGCAGTACGTACGGTCGCGAGGAAAGAGATATTTCTTCCTCCCGCGATGGCGAGCATGCTTATTCAGTCCATCTTCCGTCCGGAAGCTAGAGAAGAATCAAAAAAGAGCATCAATTTAACCGGTCGCGAGACAGAGGTTTTAAAGCTAGTTGCCTTAGGGCATACGAATAAGGAGATTAGTGAAAAATTAGCGGTCAGCATTAAAACAGTCGAGACTCATAAGGCGCGAATTATGGAAAAGACTGGGTGCCAAAGGCGTTCGGAACTTGTTCGCTATGCTATGCAAGAAGGCTATATTTGATCCCAAGTTTGGAGACGGAAATTTCCAAACTTAGTAATAGCAATGGTTTCAGACCACGTTGAAGAGACAAGTGAAGAGATAAGTGAAGAGATAAGTGAAGAGATAAGTGAAGAGATAAGGGAAGAGATAAGGGAAGAGATAAGGGAAGAGATAAGGGAAGAGATAAGGGAAGAGATAAGGGAAGAGATAAGGGGACGGTTCTTCTGTCTAAATTAATTTAGACAGAAGAACCGTCCCCTTGTCTACCTTAGTTGCTTGAAAAGGGTATTGGGGTTTTTCATCTTCCCCTTCGCAAAAACCCTGATAGAATTTTAGGGTTTTTACTGATTTTTACATAAACCGTTATATGTAATAATGAAAGTAAGTACAAAGCAAACGTATCAAAATAAAGGAGGTAAATTTATGGAATGGCATGCTCCATGGGACATTCGTGTAACTCTGGATCTGTTCCTCGGAGGGTTGGGAGTGGGAATCTTCCTTCTCTCTGTCCTGCTCACGGTCTATGACAAAAACCGTTATCACAAACTCGCAGCAATGGGGGCTTATCTGGCTCCGGTATTGGTCGGAGGAGGGATTCTTTTCCTCTTAAGCGAACTTGGTCGCCCTGAACGCTTTATTACAACCCTTTATAACTTCAATTCCCAGTCGGTCACCTCTTGGGGAGGTCTTTTCCAAACGATCTTTATCCTACTCTCATTAATTTACGCCTGGCTTCACTTCAAAAATTCAACTTCAGGATCTTTATTCAGAGCAGTTCTAGGAATCGGTACGATATCCGCCCTTTTCGTTGGGGTATATCATGGCCTCTTACTCGCTTCTCTTGGTCGTCCGCTCTGGGTCGGCGGTATGGTTACGGCTTTATTCCTTGTATCGTCTTTCTTAGGAGGAACTGCACTCCTTCTGCTGATTAAAGAATTGGGTATTTCCTTCGGAGTATCCCAGAAGGTTCGAAGCGAAGTAGCTTCTGCATCCGAAACTAAAGGCTTAAATTTCACCGTTTTATTTTGCGTCTTAAGTGCTCTCCAACTGATTCTCGTACTGGGCTGGCAAGTCTCCCTCAGTCGTGGAGGGCTGGAAACGGTTACGGCGACAAACGGCATGATGGATCAATTCGGTGGGTTATGGACTGGTTTAGTCCTTATTGGTGGATTAGCCCTTCCTCTCTTGGGTAGTCTCTACTCCCTGATCAAAGACAGAACAGCTGAAATGACAAAGGGAATGGCACTGACTCTTTCTACTCTCGTCATTGTCGGAGGATTTACGTTTAAGCATATTGTTCTTTTGGCAGGTCAAATCAAGCTTCCTATTCCGTTCTAGAATTTTGCATTCATCTAAAAGATTTGTAGTTCGATCAACTTCTTCTGTTGGCAAGAAATATAAGTGAGGTGGAATCCATGAAAATCACACGCAGAGGATTTCTGCAGGTTTCAGCAGCGACAGGACTTCTTGTCGCAGGAGCAGGCTTCCCTGCTCTCCAAGCTTTGGCTGAAGGTGAAAATACATCGGCATCCGTTGAAGGAAAATGGTTAAGTACAACCTGTCAAGGATGTACAACCTGGTGCGCAATCCAAGCCTATGTCGTTGACGGGCGGGTTATCAAAGTCAGGGGTAACCCGAATAGTAAGGCAAGCCATGGGCAAGTATGCCCTAGGGCCCACATCGCCATTCAACAGCTCTATGACCCAGATCGGATCAAAGTCCCCATGAAACGAACGAATCCAAAAAAAGGCCGTAATGAAGACCCTCAGTTTGTTCCCATCAGTTGGGAAGAGGCTATTGATACGATTGCTGATAAGATGATGGAGCTTCGCAATAATAATGAGCCTGAAAAATACGTACTCATGCGCGGACGCTATTCCTATCTTAGGGATATTATCTATGATGCCACCACTAAAGTTTTTGGCTCTCCAAATGGTATTTCCCATAGTGCTATTTGTGCAGAAGCAGAAAAATTTGGACCCTATTATACGGAAGCTTACTGGGATTATCGGGATTACGACCTTGATGAAACCCGTTATGTTCTCCTCTGGGGGGCTGACCCACTCGCCTCGAACCGCCAGGTTCCTCATGCTATCAGTATGTGGGGTAAGGTTTTAGACCAAGCGACAGTCGTCACTGTTGATCCCCGCCTTTCGGCAACAGCAGCCAAGTCTGATGAATGGATACCGGTTATTCCTGGTGAAGATGGGGCCTTAGCCGTCGCTATCGCTCATGTCATTCTCGCCGAGGGGTTATGGAATAAAGAATTTGTAGGCGATTTCAAAGAAGGAATAAACCTCTTTAAAAAAGGGGAAACCGTCCCTGAGGAGTCCTTTGTTGAGAACAAGACCAATGGAGTCATTAAATGGTGGAACTTGGAATTAAAAGACCGCTCTCCCGAGTGGGCGGCTGAACGTGCCGGGGTTCCCGCTGAGCAAATTATCAGAGTCGCCAGAGGATTTGCTAAGGCCGCTCCTTATGCTATTTCCTGGCTGTCCCCTGGTGCCTCCATGCAAGTGCGCGGCGGCTATGTCGCTATGGCAACCCATGCTCTTAACGGCTTGGTTGGATCTGTTGACAATAAAGGCGGCACCTTAAGAGCTTCCAAAGTCCCGTCTGGGACGATCCCAAGTTATGAAAATTACCTCGATGATATCGCTAAGAAAGGGTCAAAGAATAAGAAAATTGATCAACGCGGTACAAAGGAATTTCCTGCTTTAAATGGTGGAAAATCAGGCGGCGGTGTTGTTACGAACCGCCTAGCAGATGCCATGCTTGCTAAAGACCCCTACGAAGTAAAAGTGTCTATTGGCTACTTTAATAACTTCGCCTTTTCATGTTCTGGTGCCCAGCGTTGGGAACAAGCTATGGAACAGCTTCCATTCTTTGCTCACATTACGACTAACCCATCTGAGATGACCCAGTATGCCGATATTGTGCTTCCTGCAGCCATGAGTGCCTTTGAAAAATGGGCCTTCTTAAAAAGTAAAGCCAATAAAGTAGCCTATGCCTCTATCCAACAGCGGGTTGTCGAACCAATCTGGGATGTAAGAATTGACGAAAGTGAAATTCCCTGGATGATTGCCGAATCAATGGCCAAAAAAGGATTCCCTAACCTCTTTGCATACTTCAAAAATGAGTTTAAAGATCCGGAAACAGGTAAGGCCCCCACTAACTCAATGGAATTTAACATGTATGCCCTTAAAATGTTTACCCAAAATTTGTGGGATCCGAGCAAAGAGAAAAAAGGGGACGCCCTTAACGGCTGGCAGGAATTTGTGGATAAAGGGGTCTGGAATTCAGTCGAGTATCCTTATCGCGGAAAATGGGAAGATTTTGGCACTGCATCTAAAAAATTTGAATTCTACAGTGAAACCCTGAAGAAAGCCCTTGAGGGTCATGCAGAAAAGCATAAGACCAATGTCGACGATATTATGGAAACCACAAAATACCTCGCCCGAGGAGAACAAGCTTTTGTCCCTCACTACGAGGAACCTTTCCGTTGGGGAGATAGTGCTGAATATCCCTTTATCTTCTTTGAGCATCGTTCAAGGCTTAACCGGGAAGCTCGTTCAGCGAATACTCTGTGGTATCAAGAATTTAAGGATGTCGATCCAGGAGATGAGGCTTGGGATGACGTAGCTAAAATTAATCCTAGCGATGGAGCAAAGCTCGGCCTCAAAACCGGAGATGCTATCCGCATTACTTCCCCCACTGGCAGCATCACTTGTACCGCTAAGCTCTGGGAAGGGGTAAGACCCGGAACCATTGGTAAGTGTTATGGCCAAGGCCACTGGGCATATGGTAAAATCGCCTCCCTGGATTACGGTAAGCGTACCCCTCGAGGAGGAAATAACAACGAGATTCTTCCTGCTGACTTTGAGAGATTGAGCGGAAGTACGGCCCGTCATGGTGGCGTAACGAGAATTAAAATAGAAAAAGTATAATCGAAAATTTAAAATACGGAGGTGAACGACATTGGCACGATTCGGAATGGTTATTGATTTGCACAAATGCGTTGGATGTGGAGCCTGTGAAATAACTTGCAAGAATGAAAATAACGTTGATCGGGATATGTTCTGGTCTCACCACTTAATTCGTACAACGGGAGTCTTCCCTAATGTAAATTATGAGTTTGTACCCACCCTTTGTAATCACTGTGATAATGCAGCCTGTGTCAAAGCTTGTCCTACAAAGGCGATGCATAAAGATAGTCAAGGCTTAACCCTAAATGATCCTAATAAATGTATCGGTTGTAAGAGTTGTATGCTCGCTTGTCCTTATGGTGTGATTTCCTTTAATACTAAAGAACCGCATGGTTTCTGGAGAGATAAAACGATGGTTATTAATGAAGGAACCTCATCCGGACAAGAGACCGCTAACGAAGTAGGGGAGAAAATTCCCTACTATAACCCTGATAGAGCCACAACCTATGCCGGGATCCGCCCCAAAGGAATCGTTGAAAAATGCACCTTGTGTGATCATCGCTTAGCTAAAGGAGAACAGCCCTACTGTGCCTATTCCTGCCCTGCAGGTGCCCGAATTGTTGGGGACTTTGATGATCCTAATAGTGAAGTCAATAAGTTGATTGCTCAATATGGTTTCAAACAGTTAAAACCATATGCCGGAACACAACCTAAAGTATACTATATTCGTCACTTTTAGCCTCCTCTAATTTTCACCTGGAATTTGGGGTAGCGCTTCCTTTTTGAAGCGCCCCCTTTCTCCCTTACAGTATCCGCTTCCATTCATCCAATTTATGAGACTCCCACTTCTTGTAAGTGGGGGGGTCTTCGTAAACTCCAAGTGGGGTAGAGTCCTCCTCTTTAATGTAAATTAGAAAGGTTGGGTTAGCAATGACCTTTTCCGTAGACACTCAAAATTTAACCCAAACAGCAAATGCTTATAAACTTCTCTCCCTGCTCTATGGTCCACCTACCGAAGAACTGGAAGAGGTGCTTACCCATTTAAAGCAAACCATCCAGAGTCTTAGACCTGAATTAGTTCCCATTGTATTAGAAATGAAAACTCTGTCTGATAGCGAATCAAAGCTTGAAGAATTAACAGTAGATCATGCGAGATTATTTATTGGCCCATTCGATCTTTTGGCTCCTCCTTATGGCTCGATCTATTTAGACGACCAACGCCAAGTCATGGGAGACTCCACTATGGAGGTCTTACGGTTTTACCGCCAAGCAGGCCTTAATTTAGCTGACGACTTTAAACAGCCCCCAGACTATATTGTAACTGAGCTGGAATTTATATACTATCTTATTGCCAAATACCTCGAGACCGGGGATGAACAATGGCTAGTACAGATGAAAACGTTCCTCAATAAATACCTTGGCAAGTGGATTGGAGATTTCACAAATCGAATCAATGAACATGCTAAGAATCTTTTTTACAAGAATCTTGCCCATTTGACCCTAGAGATAATATTACTTTATCCCTCCTTCGTCCCGGAAGCGTAGCCTTCCATGTAGTTTTGGCCACTTTACCTATGGTCTCGCGATATTATCGTGGACTGTATGTAGATCCTATTCATAAAAATGTTGGGCTACAGGATCTCACTGGAGGAAGTATTTGCTTCAGTGATACCCGTGTAAAGGTTGTTAAAGCTTAGTTCAGAGAACTTGGAGGTGAATAAAAAACTAAACAAATAAAGTCCAAGGCCGATGAAGCCTTGGACTTTTATGGTCTATAAATTTTTCATACCAAAGCTTGATGAACAGCTTCATTTAAACGCCCCTTAAGGCAAATCAGGGGTATTATTTTTTCACGTTACAGTAAGTTCAACTTACTGTAGCGTAAACATAAAGAGTTGCGCACAAATTTTAGAATTGTGGGTAGTATAATAATGGAGGTGGACAATTATGCTAACAACCTTTGGATTTATTACGCCTATGACAGCAGGTATAGTTCTTGTTATTGCTTTGGTTATTTTTGGACCAGGAAAGTTACCGGAATTAGGGAAATCATTGGGTAAAGGGATAAAAGAATTTAAATCGGCTAGTGAGGGTGAAGAGAGAAAAGAAGATAAAGAAATTAAGACAGAAAAAATTGATTGAATAATTGTGTATTTTTAATCGCTTAACATTTTTCAAAAAACTGGAGAGCGTGTTGTTGGCAACAATAGATGGATGCAATGGAGGCTATCGCTATGTCTAGTGGTGAAAGCACTTCATACGATCCCAGATGATCATGCTGCAACAGAGCTGGAGTTTATGGAATTTTTAACTCGAGGAATTCTTTACAAGGTTGAAATTGACTGTTCTGCTGAAGAAGTTCAAGAACTGGAGGGTTGGCGAAATGAATTTTTAAATGATCATCTTCAAATGTGGATTCCCGCTTTAGCAAGGAATATTAGGACAAATTCAACAGATCCGTTTTTCCACCTTATAAGTATAGGACTTGAATCGCTTATCGAAGATTGACACAGCTTTTTTGATAATGAAGTACATGTTGAATTACTCCCCGATCAGAAGGTTGAGAAGCTGGAAATGTTAGAGTTAGAGTAGGACAGGCAGCTTACAATGGGCGCTTGTCCTATTTCTTATGTGGTTACCGTTGATGTTGCAGAACACACATAGTATGAACACTAGAGACTATGTACGATGAACTAGCCCCCTTATAAGGACAATGTAGCACATGCCATAGTAGACTATTTTAACAAAAATGTTAGGAATCTGTGACAAAGACGTAAAATGACCATTCTATACTATGCTTGACATTACTTTATTGTAGCTGTTTTCATGGAAACAAGGCTCAGGCTGTTAATAATCGGTCTGAGCCTTTCCGGCCATCTTACGGTCATATATCAGCACATTTCTAATAATGATTATCTTTACAATCTATACTATGCTTAAAAAGTGGAGGAGATCTTTTTTGCTAAATCATGAACCCCCTGCGCAAAATCGTGCCCGAACTCTCTTTGACCTCATTGCGATCGGGCTTGTTGTGGTAATTTTGACAGCCATTCACTACACGAATTATCATTACGAAACGTATTATCATATTTTATTGCAATTCGCGTACTACCTCCCGGTGATTTATGCGGCCATGCGTTTTGGCCTCGCTGGGGGCATAATATCCGGCTTGGTTATTACAATCCTTATCCTGCCGTTCATGATTAACTTCAATGCGATGACACCATCGGCCATGTATACACAGTGGGTGGAAATCGGCTTGATTAATGTAATCGGGTGGTTAACAGGATTCTTAATTGAACTGGAACGGAAGGTGACCCGCAAATATCAGCTCGCTTTGACGGCTCAAAAAGAGTTGGTGGAGAAATTAAGGCAAGAAAGTAAGAAACGTGAACGATTAGAGGAGGAGATCCGGCAAACTGAACGCTTAACATCACTGGGGCATATGAGTGCTGGGTTGGCTCATGAAATACGCAATCCTTTGGGTATAATGAAAGTGAGCATCCAAATGCTGGCCCAGGATAAAAGCGACGACGGAGCTGTTACTGAATATTGTCGGGTACTTCTGGAAGAGTGTGAACGTTTAAATCGCTTGGTGAGTGAGTTCCTGAGCTTTGCCCGGCCCAAAGAACCGGTTAGGGAAAGGATTGCGTTGGGGATACTCTTGGATGAAGGAGTCACCTTGATCCAGCCGGCTCTGAGGCAACACCATATTGAGTTAGTGCAAGCGCGAAGTCACATTGACGAACAAGAGGTCGAGGTGGACCCGGATCAGATTAAGCAAGTCACACTAAATATTTTACTCAATGCCATTGACGCCCAGGGGGAAGGTGGTGTGATTCATCTGGAGGGAGTTTGGCAAGAGGGCTTTATAGGCTTCGCCGTTAGTGACGAGGGACATGGTATTTCATCGGAAACTTTGCCTTACATATATGACCCGTTTTTTACGACGAAGGAGAAAGGGGCCGGATTAGGGTTATCAGTTGTGCACAGTATCCTTGATCAGCATGGGGGGAGAATAGTCACTGCGAATCAGAGGGATCGTGGGGTTCGGGTAGAAATACTGTTTCCCTTTAATTAAAAAAACAATTGGCTATAAACGCCGAGTATCTTTTAATTCATCCAAAAGATGTTTTTAACTCTAAGAGGGTATTTTAACAAAAATGTTAAAAAATTGTTAACTTCATGTAATTCTCTTAAGGTATAATCTATTTGGTAATCGAAAATGGGGGGATTACAATGAGGAAGATGGCGTTATTGATATTTATTATTATTGCTCTATTAGTTACTGGCTTTTTTCTATCAAAAGCGTTTGCTACGCCTCGTCCTTGGCAGCTAGCCCCTACTGCTAGTCCTTTTCAAGCCCAACCTAATTCTGATACTAGTCAACCAACTAACCTTGACGCGAGCGGATCGTGGTACAGTCCAATGAATCCTGACTATCAGCCCAAATACTATTGGTATAATAGTCCTCGTAACGGTGGCTGGAATAATGCCTATGAGGATTGGTGGTGTTGGTAAATAAAGTTTACGAAGAACTCACCCCCACTTATAGAAGTTTATAGAAGTGGAGGTCTTGAAGACTGGATAAAAGGGGGAGCTACATTGAACAATAAGATTCTGATAGCAGACGATGACGATCGAATTCGCGAAATTGTGCGCCTCTACCTTGAAGCGGAAGGTTTTGACGTGTACCAGGCAGAGGATGGAAGTCAAGCGTTGGAAATGGTTCGGAAAGATAATCCCGATCTTGTCATCCTCGATCTAATGATGCCTGGATTAGATGGCTGGACAGTCTGCAAGATATTGAGAAAGGAAACCAGGATTCCTATTATCATGCTAACAGCCAAGGGAGAAGAGAATGATCGAGTGTTAGGGTTTGATTTAGGGGCCGATGATTACGTCGTAAAACCGTTTAGCCCGCGTGAACTCGGTGCCCGAGTCAAAGCAGTTCTAAGAAGGTTGGAAGGGGAACAAAGTAACGAACATATTCTCTCCTATTCTGGTCTAAAGATCAATCAGATTACTCGTGAAGTTGAGGTTGATGGAATAAATATAAACTTAACGGCTAAAGAATTTGACCTCTTGCATTGCATAGCAAAACGACCGGGGCAAATCTATAGTCGAGATCAGTTGCTCAACATGGTCTGGGGATACGATTACTGCGGAGATTCTCGTACTGTTGATACCCACGTCAATCGTTTAAGGTCCAAACTCGAAAGTCAGGTGGGTTACAGTGACTTTATTCAGACCGTTAGAGGGGTGGGTTACAAATTCGAATTAAGTGGTCATTAAGAAATAGTTTAGTAGGTAAGCTTTGGTTGACAATTGTACTGATAGTACTAGGAGTCTTTCTGTTTTCCCTTGTGATACAAGCTCAGCAGATCACATCCCTGGTCTATAATCAACAAGCGCGCTTTTTTATCAATGAAGCGGAAGAAGTCGTAAGGATGTATGAAAACACTGAGAGATCGGTTATCAACGAAAGATTGAATGTCTTAGCTAAGTTTTTAAGTGCTAATACGGCCATCATGGATATAGATGGAAACATTCTGTACGGTCAAACGGCCAAAGATCAGTCGCCAAGCAATTTACTATTAGAGCCAGATTTTAAAGAGAGAGTCCTCAGTGGTGACAATGTCGTTTTCTTCGGCAAGGTTGTGGGGGTCCATGAAGAGCTGTTTCTTGTGGCTGTTCCTTTAAGACGAGAAAATCAGATCATTGGCTCGGTCGTGATCAGCAGCCCTTTATCAGGCCTGAAGCAGCATGTTGAAAGCATTAGGGGAATTGCACTAATAGGAGCGCTGATAGGGATTGTTTTATCTACTGTGTTAAGTATGTTTGTGTCCCGAAAGCTGATCCGTCCCCTCGCAAAAATGGAAGAAACAGCACGCCACATTGCAGAAGGTGAGTTCGGTAGGCAAATTCAGGTTACCTCGGAAGATGAAGTCGGGCGTCTTGGCCGCTCGTTTAACCGTATGTCTAATCAGCTTAAAGAAAAAATTGAGGCTATCGAGAGGCTTGACCGTTTAAGGCAGGAACTACTTTCTGATGTTTCACATGAGTTGCGCACTCCCTTAACAGTAATCCAAGGCTTTTCCGAGGCAGTGTTGGACGGGCTAGTCAAGTCTAAGGAACAGGAACAGCTCTATCTAACAAACATTATTGATGAATCCGAGCGTCTCAGGCGCTTAGTGGATGATTTACTCGACTTAAAAGGGATGGAAGCTGCCCAAGCCTTTGATGAAATGGAATATGTGGTTTTGAATAAACTCGCCCAAATCACCGTTGAACGCTTAAAATATATGGCTAATTCTAAAGAAATCAATTTAACCCTAACTGTGCCAGAGCAAACTATTACCGTTTGGGGAAACATTGATCGACTCAAACAGGTTCTTACGAATTTATTGGACAATGCCATTAAACATTCGGAAGCTGGTGGTGCAGTACGCGTAGTGTTGGGTATGAAGAATAATGATACGTTTATATCTGTAAAAAATTCCGGTCCCGGCATTCCCAGGGAAGAACTTGAAAATATTTGGGAAAGGTTCTATAAGGTCGATAAATCCAGATCGAGGCGTGGAACCGGAACAGGCTTAGGTCTTTCTATTGTTAAAAAAATCGTTGAAATGCATGGCGGAAAAGTATCGGCGGAAAGTGAGCCCGGTCATGGAGCCGTTTTTACCGTGTACTTGCCTTTAACTGAAGAAGCTTAGTGATTAACATACTACACTATTTAACAAAAATGTTAAGAATCTGTGACGTGGGCGTAAAATAACAACTTTATACTTTGCTTAACAACGTAGAAAGGAGGGAACAGAATGAAGTTATCTAAAATAGCCCGAGTTCTTTTTGTAAGTGTTGCTTTACTTACGGTAGGGGCACCTATTGCCTCTGCAGCGCCAGCTTATCCGCAAACATACTGGACGGCACAACCAGCAGACCCTAATCAACCTGGACAACAGGCTCCAGGTTATGGCTATGGGTATGGCAACGGTTACGGTTACGGCTGTTGTGGCGGTTATTACGGAAACTGGGGCTGGTAAAGGATTACGGTAGAAGACTGTAAGCGAAACAGTTGTAAGAAGCGGGAATAACAGAGCAACAACTCATTGAGATTCTTGCTGTAATCAATTTTGTTGGAGCGATGAACCACTTTAATGATGGCATGTAAGAGTATATTAGTTTTGTAAAGAGTATCTGTAAAAGGATGCTCTTTTTTGTTAGAGTTTTATGTCACAAAAATGTTAAAAACCTGTTACATTTCTGTTAAATAAGTTCGGTAATATTAACTTGATGTAAATGATAATCGTTATCAAAAAAGGAGTGAGGTTCTAATGGAATGCTGCAGTACGAAAGTACCCTGGTATAAAAAATTATCAACTGCATTATTGGGTACAGGAAATTGTCACGGTGAAGTGAATCAAGTGACTCAAGGGTTAGAAAAAATTGCCTTAGTCGGGAGTCCTAATGTTGGGAAAAGTGTTTTATTTAACATACTGACCGGAGCCTACGTTACCGTTTCTAATTATCCCGGAACCACGGTTGAAGTATCGCGTGGGAAAGGAAAAATCGGCACCAAGGAATATGAGATTATCGATACACCAGGAATGTACTCCTTATTATGTATTACAGAGGAGGAGAAAGTGACCCGAAACCTATTATTTCGAGAGAGACCTAAGGCTGTGGTTCATGTTGTCGATGCGAAGAATCTCCAGAGAATGTTGCCATTAACCCTCCAAATGATTGAGGGAGATGTACCGGTTATTTTGGTTTTAAATATTATGGATGAGGCAGAAAGCTTGGGACTTAAAATTGATCTTAAGAAGTTGGAAGCTGAGCTTGGGATTCCTGTATTATCAACTGTCGCTGCTTTAAATAAGGGAATAGAGGTATTGAAGGAAAGGATCGGTGAGTATGTCTACGCTGCTTGAAGTGACTTATGATCGGCAGATTGAATTTGCGGTAAGCGAGATTAGCAAGATACTCCAGCATCAATATGTTCTATCTAAACGAGCTATTGCTTTACTTTTATTGCAAGAGGATGAAGATATTTTAGCAATGGTCAAAGAAAAGGAGAAAAACAATTACGTAAAGATCTCTCAGATTATTGAAAGCACGAAACAAAAATATAATCGACCGCTTAACTACATCATCTCGCTTTCCAGGCAAAAAAAGGTTGATACCATCGCCAAAGAAACGATGACAAAGGTTCAAGGCCAAGAAAACCGGATTGCTGATTTTTTAAGTCGGCTAACCATGAATCCTTTAACGGGTGTACCCATTCTATTGTTAGTACTCTATTATGGTCTTTATAAATTTGTGGGAGAGTTTGGCGCGGGAATCGTTGTCGATTTTCTAGAAGAGCATGTTTTTGGTGTATTTATCAATCCGTGGGTTAATGGAGTTGTGCAAACATATATTCCCTGGACCTGGCTGCAAGATTTATTAGCGAATGATTACGGAATTATAACCCTTGGTATTCGTTACGCTGTTGCGATTATCTTGCCGATTGTCGGAACATTTTTCCTAATGTTCTCTATCATTGAAGATAGTGGATACCTGCCGAGACTGGCGATGTTAGTTGACCGGGTCTTTAAGAAAATTGGCTTAAATGGTAGAGCTGTTATTCCCATGACCTTGGGGTTTGGCTGTGATACGATGGCAACTATGGTGAGTCGAACTCTAGAGACAAAGAGGGAGCGAGTAATAGCTACGCTGTTGTTAGCCCTAGCTATCCCGTGCTCGGCGCAACTTGGGGTAATCTTGGCCTTATTATCAGGCGCACCGGGGGCATTAGGTGTTTGGCTGGCCTTTATAGGGTTCATCTTCCTATTGATCGGATTTCTTACGACGAAAATCCTTCCAGGGGATAAGCCAAGCTTTTACATGGAGGTCCCGCCTTTACGCTTACCAAAGGTTTCTAATGTGCTTACAAAAACCTATACCAGAATGCAATGGTATTTCGTTGAGATTGTTCCGTTGTTTATCTTAGCAAGTCTTTTAATTTGGTTCGGAAATCTTACTGGCTTATTTGGAGTTGTTATCAGTTGGATGCAGCCGATCGTAAACTTCATCGGCTTACCAGACAAGGCAGCTGAGGCATTCCTTTTTGGCTTCTTTAGACGAGACTTTGGAGCAGCAGGATTGTATGACTTACAACAAGCGGGCTTATTATCCCCCAGACAATTGGTCGTAGCCGCTGCGACACTAACCTTGTTTGTCCCATGTATTGCCCAATTTTCGATGATGTTAAAAGAGAGAGGGGTCAAAACCGCAATAGCCATTGCAGGTTTTATCTTTCCCTTCGCTTTTATAGCAGGTTGGGCCTTAAACTGGGTAATTATTACCTTTAAGGTACTGCCATGATAACCTGTAGCTTTTGCGGTTATGAATTTTCAGAGATGGATAGTCAAGTGGGCTGTCAGGGATGTCCCCTGCATAAATCCTGTGGAAAAGTAAAATGTCCAAACTGTGGTTTTGAGATTCCAAAGGAGCCGAAGTTAATTACCTGGCTTAAGAAGAAACGGAGGGAGAAAAGTGAATAAATCCTCTCATCTTATATCATTATGCGATATGAACAACAAACAAGAGGGCGTTGTCGCTGAACTGGTAACGGATAATGGGAGCATTTTGAGGAAGCTCATGTCTATGGGAATTCTACCTGGAACACGGATTAAGTTAATCCAAAAATTTCCATCTTACGTTTTTCAAGTTGGATACACACAAGTTGCAGTTGATCGAGAGATCGCGTCAGTTATTTCAGTTAATGTATAGGTCACCAATCGGGTTCCCTGATTTAGGGCAACCCGGTTGTAATTCTGGAAGTCGCTGTTTTGGAATTCGAGGGTTACGTGATGCGTTGAGAGTGAAATTTAACAAAATTGTTTGATAAACGTAACTTTTTCGTAAAGAAAACCGGATAAACTAAGCTCAGGAAATAGCGAAGGGGAAATCTAATGAAAGAAAAATTGGATTACAATATGGTTAAAATGGAAGAGAGATTACAGTCCCTTGTCGGTAATACAATGGAACTTGCTACGATGAAAAAGAGGCTGGAACTACAACGGAATGCCCTCTCGGAAGTCATTAGTAAGTACGCTGATCAAGCTCGAAAAGCATTGGAACTGAGTCAGGAAGACCTCGCAAAGGAAGCTCTAATAAGGAAAGTAGAGGCTGTACTACAGGTAGAAGTGTTGGATTCCCAAATTTCGGCTATGGATGTAGAACTCCAGGCTATAGTCAAAAACCAGGAGGAACTTCGCTTGAAGATTCAAAGCTTTCGGAGCATGATTGAAGAATTGAAAGCATTTTATGGCGCTTCTCAGGCACATTTGAATGTTAAAGAGCTTGTAACTTCTTTAGGAACGGAATCCAAAAATATTGGGCTAACCGTGAGACGGGCTGAGGAACGTATTCAAGACATACGGGCACGGGTACTTGCCATTAACGAGTTAATCGAGCAAGGCTGGTATAGGGAAACATTTGCTGACAGCAAAGATGTTGTTGAACGCAAAGTCAGGTACATTTGTCTCAATTCTGTGGTTGATGCCGAGTTGGCAAAGTTAAAGTTGAGTGTTGCTGTAAATTCGTAAGGGAGTGGGAAACAGACATGGTGTTGAGGCAGAAGCTGGAGCGGAATGTTTGCTTTGAACATTTCTCCTCGTTAATTTGCAAGATAGCCCCGGGTTATTACCAGGCGTAACGCTATGGTAGGCCGGGGCACTTTTTATTGTATCCTGATTTTACGGTCAAACCCTGTGTCAATTTGTATGCTTTGGTGGCTAAGTCCATAGGTTGGCTTCCCACTCCAGAGAAGCTTTTAATCGGTGAACACTTCAAAATAACAAATAATTTAAAAACCTGTAACTTTGCTGTGAAACTCTTCTTATAAAATGGTAAATAGTTATAGTTTAATTAACTGCTAATCATAATTTTAGCTTTTGAGAACAATTTCTTTACGAAAGAATAGTTTTCGGTTAAACCAAGATAGCCTATTACAGGCCCGGTTTTCCTTATGACAGAAGCTAAAATCATAATGTCCTACCCTCGAAACAAATCAAACTCTAACGAATGACTTAGTGAACGGAATCTATTAATAACTCAGGGTTGCGAAAATAGAAAGAAAGGAAGCAGTGATAACATGTCAATTTACAAAATTGGTGATATCGTGAAAGTTAATGATCAGGACAACGAAGATTTCAATGGACTTGCCGGTGTTATTAAAAAAATCGAATTAGGCAGTGATGATGTATCCATACTTTATTTCGTTGAATTTCAGACGATTGATAGCCCCCCTCGAACAATGCTTGTCTTTCTCGAAAATGAATTGGAGGCTGCATAATAATGAAAATATACGTCACAATTAAGGAGGTATCTAACCATGAAACGGTTAGAAAGTTTACGTGAAGAAAGAGATAGAGTCATTATGACGTTAGAGAAAGAGAACAAGAATCGTGTGAAATTGTTGATCAAACTCATGGATGTTGATGACGAAATTGAGGAAATTCTGGCTAGTGAACTCAAAGCATGGCCATTTGGGCTAGTCAATAACAGTTTGTGGTTAAAACCGGGAATGTAAAAAAGTTTTTTGACCTACCCTTCAAAAAATAGTCTTCTTTAACGAATAACTGGATGAAAAACGGAGGGGGGTCAAAAGAAAGAAGAGCGTGGTTAACACAAGTTTGTAAGTTAAGGGATGATACTGGATTAAAACATCGTGTAAACAAAGGTTTAAAAAGGAAGGATGATTATTTCATGAAAAACATTAAAAACACATTTTTGGTAAGTGCCTTATCACTTGGTTTAATAGTAGGTGCAGTAGGTGTAGCCGGTGCTGCCACTTCCACAAACTATCAGCAACAAATAGCCGACTGGATTGCAAACGATCCTAATCCGATGGTCATGAACATGAATACCACAGCAACTCCGGTAGCAACTCCAGCAGCTACTCCAGCAGCAACTCCAGCAGCAACTCCGGCAGCAACTCCAGCAGCAACTCCGGCAGCAACTCCGGCAGCTACTCCGGCAGCTACTCCGGCAGCTACTCCAGTTGCTACTCCGGTTGCCACTCCGGCAGCAACTCCGGCTACTCCACCGGCTACTACCCCGGTTGCAAGCCAAAACGATCTCTATAACCAAATGATCAATAACTGTGTCCAGATAGATCAACAAATGATGCAGCAATATGGTGTAAGTCCACAAAATCAAGCAGTAATGCAGCAACAATGGCAAAATGCGCAAAAAGACGGCAGTGTAAATAACTATAGATCCAATAGAAATAGCCGGACTGGGAACCAGATGTCCGGAAACTGGTCTGGGAATATGGATTGGTAAAGAGATAAGGTTAGAGTAGGACAGGCTGCTTACAATGCGGGCCTGTCCAATTTTTATATGTTTATGGAGAGCAAATCAAAATCAAAAGCACGCTCTACAAGAAAGTTGCATTTGTGAATTTGCAAGGTTCAGGTGGGTGCCGCCAAAGCCAACATTCTGGGGCTAAGGCAATTCTACAAGTAGTTCATGTCTTAGCAGACTATTTTAACAAAAATGTTAAGAATCTGTGACGTGGGCGTAAAATGATAACTTTATACTAAGTTCACGGAAAGGAGGAGAGATTTATGTTTAGCGGTTGGGGCTGTGGATCATTTTTTGGCGGCGGATTTTGGGGAATGGGGATACTTGGGATGGGAATCCAATTGCTTTTTTGGATAGTATTAATAGCATTAATTATATACTTATTTCGGAGGATAGGTTCTCGGGTTCATACACGAGGGTTTACCGGACAAGATCCGGCTTTGGATGTTTTGAATGAACGTTATGCCCGTGGTGAGATTGATTTGGAAGAATATCAAAAGCGAAAAAAAGAATTGCTACGGTAACAATGAGCTACCCCTCAAAAAATATTCTCCCTTAACGAATAACTGAATGAAAACAGGGAGTGGTCAAAAGAAAGTGCTGCTACCACCAGTACTAACAAAGCGACTCAACAAAGTGGTAAACAAAACAATCAAACACGGCAAAGCAGTACACAACAAACTGTTCCTAAGCAACCGATGCAAAATTATAACAATGGATACAATGGATATAATGGAAATTGTTGGGGTGATGACCGAATGTACGGTAACTGGTCTGGTAACATGGGTTGGTAAGGAAATGAGGTTAGAGCAGGGCAGGCGGTTTGCAATAGGCGCCTGTCCTGCTCCTTAGGGGTTTTACTGATCGGCTAATTAATATAACCCGAGCTACACTCACGTTAAACAAACCCTTTAAAGAGATTCTAATGCAACTGACGGCTGTACGCAGATAATCTATCAAGTTGCAGTTTTGACAACCCAGCAGGCTACGTTAACAAAAATGTTAAGAATATGTGACGTGGGCGTAAAATGAAACCTCTATACTTTGCTTAACAACGATGAAAGAGACCTTGCTTTATTGTGGATGTTTTGATTGAAAGTTCACGGAAAGGAGGAGTGAGTTATGCTTGGCGGTTGGGGCTCATTTTCTGGCGACGGATTTTGGGGGATGGGGATACTAGGGATGGCAATCCAATTGCTTTTTTGGTTAGTATTGATTGCCTTAATTATTAATTTATTTCGGCGGATAGCTTCCCGGATTCTTATACGTCGGATTATCCAACAAGATCAGGCTTTAGATGTTTTACTTGGACGTTATGCCTGTGGTGAGATTGATTTGAGAGAATATCAAAAGCGGAAAAAAGAATTGCTACTGTAACAGTGGCACCATGAATCATTTCAATAATGGAAACCGGAAATGTAATTAATTGGTTATACCAGTTTCTTTCTAAGATTCCGTTACCTGTGAGGTGTTTAATCTTGAAAGGATGGAACATAAATATGAAAAACAAAAGTATCCTTGTGCTTTTATTAATAATCTTTTCACTTTCGCTGTCAACTCCTGCCCAGGCAGCGCTGGGGAATGTATTACTTAAGGTAGGATCCACGGGGGCAGATGTCGTAGAGCTACAGACAAAACTTAATGATGTGGGGTTTAATGTAGGGAAAGTGGATGGTATCTTTGGAAGTAAAACAAAACAGGGCGTGATTAATTTTCAACAGGCACATAGTTTGGTGGGCGATGGGATTGTAGGCCCCTTGACCGTAAAGTCGCTCAATGAGGCTTATTTAGTAAAACAGCGTCAGAATAAAGTCGATTCCATTTATCGTTACTGCAAAACAATATCTTGGTGTTAAGTATCTATGGGGTGGGACTTCACCTCAAACTGGATTTGATTGTTCGGGGTATGTTCAATATGTGTTTGCCCAAAACGGAATCTCATTGCCACGGGTTTCACGTGATCAATATACGGTAGGGACCCAGGTTGCTTTTGAAGAAACCTGGAGATTTGGTTTTTTTCTCGTTTACTGGTGACGGTGTAGTAAGTCATGACGGTATTTATCTCGGCGATGGGCAATTTATCAATGCTTCGTCGTCTAAAGGGGTTACGGTCTATGTGATTGGACCGTACTGGAAATCCGTTTATGTTGGTGCCCGTCGAGTTTTTTAAAGAGCGAATTGATTTAACGATTTAGGGCAGGCGGCTTACAATGGCGCCTGTCCTACTCTTGTATGTGTTTAGATGCGGAATAGACCCTCGCTGGGGTGCGAGGGGAGGATATAAGGATAGGGAGGAGATCTTCTTTTGCTAAAGCATGAACAAATCGTGCTCAGACTCTCTTTGACCTTATCGAACTTCGGCTTGTTGTGGTGGTTAAACCCACGAATCATTTGAAAGACAATCTGACGCTAAATAGATTTAGCGTCATTTTTTATTGCGTGCATTATTTAGTGGAAGATTAATCAATTTATTAAGAATTAGCATATTGGAGTGGTGAATTATAGCTTTGGTGAATTGTAGATTGTTGCTTGCAAGATTCTTTAAATGGCAGAATGCAGAAATGTATTCTGTCAATTGAGAAAATCATGTTTCATCTCTGTATAAACATTTAAAGAGTTATGTTATAATTATTTAGTTATATATAAAGATTAGCGAAAAGATATATTATTTTAATTCTATAATGCTCGGGTTGGACAATGGTTAGGAGGGAAGCGACGATCGTATTTACAGATTTTAAATGTCCTGAAGGGTCAGATACCAGCGGTTTTACAGAGGGAGTGGTGAAAAAAGTAGGTTTACCTTTTCCAGAAGCTTACACTTACGGAGAAGGGATGGCAAAGATTGCTCGAACCGTACGTGAAGCAGAAGGAAGCGCCCTTTGCATGGTGCCATTCTGTCATACTTTAGAAGCGGAGAACTATGGCGGCAATATAAAGCTGGGAACGGCGACGATTGGACCACGCTGCCAAGCACCGGTGTACAGAGATGAAGAAGATTTGTTGAAGTTACCCGAACTGGATTTTGAGAAAGGTAGATTAAAAGAGACCTTGCAAGCAGTTAAACTAATTAAAGCAGCAAGGGAATCTGTTGGCATCCAGATCTGCGGCCCGATGACCACCTTAAACAATTTAATCGATATCGGTACACTCTTTAAAATCTGGAGAAAAAAGCCGGAAGTGATTGAAACAGTGGTAGAGAAAATGCGCCTCCAGCTGTTACGCTATATCGAAAAGTCCCTAGAAGCCGGGGTGGATTTCATTACCTTTGAAGATCCGGTGGGGGGACTCAATATCCTCGGTCCCAAATATTTTGAACAGCAGGGTCGTCGTTTTTCAAAACCTTTCGTAGAAGAATCAATTAATATAATTGGCGGACAAGTAGTATTTCATCTCTGTCCCAAGACTACATACCAGTTAGTGCAGTTGGGAATGGCTGTGTGGGAAAGCTACACTATACCAGAGCCCATGTCCTATGCCCAAGCCTGTTTAGAACTTCACGGTAAAGTCAACCTGGTAGGTAATATTTGTATCCATAACCGTAATCGCGTACTTAAAGAAGCTCAGATCAAGACGTTAAAGCTTTTGACACCTAATTTAAAAAATCAGGAATAATAAGGAGGATTTACTTATGCATGAACAAGACCAAATGACACCCAATGAACGGCTTCAGGCCTTCATTAAAGGGGAAAGAATGGATCGCATCCTTGCGATGCCTATCTTAGTTTCTATCTCTCACAGAGTTTCGGGGATGTCCCATCGGGAAAAACGTACTTCGGCAGCAAAGCAGGCCCAGTCGCAAATCGATTGTTATAAACGTTATGGGAATGATCTGATGATCATTGAATATGGCCTTCACGGTGTAGGAACCGCACTGGGGACAGAAATGAATGATCCTGAGGATAGTTTGCCTGCAATTGTGAATCACGTTTTACAAGACCTTAAGGATATCGATCAACTGGATTTCGACAAAACAAAAAAAGAAAATGATCCTTGGTTTGCGAAAACTTTAGAGGCTTGTGAAATCTGTGAGGAAAAGATGGGACAGGAGATCCCAACAGGGGTGCTGATTACAGGCCCTTTTACAGCCGTATCAAGTATCTATCCCACTGAAAATCTTTTAAGGGCAACCCGTAAAGATCCGGCATCTATCCATCGACTGCTTCGCCTGTGTACCGATGCACTTAAAGATATTTACAAAGAATATATCCAACGGGGCATCATCATTGTCATGTGTGATCCGATTGCATCGGGTACACTTCTCCGAAAAAGCCAATATATAGAATTCGTAAAGCCCTACGCAACGGAACTGATGAACCATATTCATGAATTGGGGGGGATGTGTTGCTATCATATATGTGGTAATACGACGAAAATTGTGATGGACATGGTGGATACAGGACCGGATATGCTCAGTATTGACAACCTTGTGGATCTGGAATATGTGACAGGACACGTGGGAGAACGTATACCCATACTGGGCAATGTACCGCCTGTCGATGTGCTTATGCTGGGCTCTAGATCGGATATTTTCGAATCCGTTAAGACCTGTATCCGCAAGGGAAAAGACAGCCCGAAAGGCTATATTATCGCTTCCGGTTGTGATATTACGCAAAATGTTCCTGTTGAAAATATTGACCATATGATGGAAGCGGTTCGTAAATATGGACGCTACCCTATCGATGAAGCGTTGTTAAATGAACCGACAACTAATGATTAATAGAACTAATTTAAGAAGGTGAAGGTGAAGGTTATGGCTAAGTCAAAAGAAGAATTATTACAACAATTATCCGATTGCGTATTCGAAATGGAAGATGAAAATGTAACAGATATTGCCAAAGAATATATTGATTCAGGCTACGAAGCACTTGACGGGGTCCTTAAAGGGCTTGTAGACGGGATGAACCGCGCTGGTCAAATGTATGAAGAAGAAGAGTATTTCGTAACCGACCTTTTGGTGTGTTCTGATGCTATGTATAATGGTCTGGAAGTCTTAAGACCCCATCTACCTCAGGACAAGGATGCTGACGCTGTCAACTACAAATGTGTCATCGGCGTCGTAGAAGGGGATACCCATGATATCGGCAAAAACCTTGTACGAATTATGCTCGAGACGGCAGGATTTGAAATGTATGACTTGGGCAGAGATGTGCCTCTGACAAGTTTCGTCGAAAAAGCAAAGGACG
Organism: Desulfosporosinus burensis; assembly: GCF_054657535.1. Taxonomy (NCBI): domain Bacteria; kingdom Bacillati; phylum Bacillota; class Clostridia; order Eubacteriales; family Desulfitobacteriaceae; genus Desulfosporosinus; species Desulfosporosinus burensis. The sequence continues at coordinate 194,744 of NZ_BAAHYN010000001.1, read as the reverse complement.
TGGATGCGCAACTAATTTGTCTTTCAACACTGATGACGACTACCATGCCTGGCATGAAAGAAGTAGTGGAAATGCTGGAAAAAGAAGGACTTAAAGACAAAGTAAAAGTAATGATCGGCGGTGGACCTATTTCCCAGGCCTATTGTGATCAAATCAACGCTGATGGTTATGCCATCAATGCCATCGGGGCGGTTTCCTTAGCAAAAAAATTAGTTGGAATGGCTTAGACATAGGACCAGAAAGGAAGGGCAATGGATTCAAAAGAAAGACTTCTAAAAGCCTTAAAGGGTGCGAATACCGATCGCTCACCGTGTATTTGCCCGGGTGGAATGATGAATATGGTGGTCACTGCCTTGATGGAAAAGGCAAATATTCACTGGCCTCAAGCGCATACAGATCCTATTAAAATGGCGGGACTATCCAAGGCAGTCTATGATTATGGTTGTTTCGAAAATTATGGCGTACCCTTCTGTATGACCATCGAAGCAGAACAGATGGGTGCCGTCGTGAACTTAGGTTCCACCATCTACGAACCCCATGTCACAGGTTATGTCATCGATAACCCTTCCGAATGGGAAAAATTAACTCCTTTCGATCCCTATGGCAAACGGGCAAAAGTGGTGCTGGATGCCATCAAAATTTTGAAAAAACACGATGATCGTGTGCCTATTATCGGTAATCTCGCAGGACCTGTAAGTGTAGCTACTTCTCTGATGGAACCTGTAAATTACTATAAGGCCTTAAAACGCCATAAAGAAGATGCCCATGCTTTTATGAGGTTTGTTACTGAAGCACTCATTAGTTTTGGCAAGGCTCAGATCGAAGCAGGAGCAGATGTTATAGCAATCTCTGATCCCAGCGGCACAGGGGAAATCTTAGGCCCCCGTTTATTTGATGAATTTGTGGTGACCTATGTGAATCAGTTGATTGATGGGCTCCATGAGATAAATCCGGAACTACCCATCATCGTGCATATCTGCGGGCAAATGCATAAAGTTTATGAAGAACTGAATAAAATTCGTGCTGATGCTCACAGCTTCGACTCTATTGTCAGTATCAAAGAGTCGAAAAAAATGATGCCCGGTAAGATTATGATAGGTAATGTGAGTACCTATGCTCTTGAGTTTGCGGATGTTGACCGCATTCGCGTTATGACCCAGAAGGTGATGGATGATGGGTCAGATATCATCGCGCCTGCTTGTGGTCTGGGAACTAAGTCCTCTCTGGAAAATATTCAGGCGATGTTAAATATCGTTCAGGAAAGTAGTCAGGAAGCTTAGGATTTTGAGGGCTTTGTACTGGAAGACGAGGTTTTTAGAATGCATACAATTGCTTTACCAAGACAGAATTTAAAATTTACTTATGATATAGGGGTAGAGGACAGTCTCCTGGATATTCTTATTGCCCAGCAGATTTTCATTGAAAGCCCCTGTGGTGGCCGAAAAAGCTGTGGTAAGTGTAAGATTAAACATTTAGGAGGGGATCTTCCACCTCTATCTGCCGACGAGGAAAACAGCCTTACAAAAAAAGAGATCGAAGAAGGTATCCGTTTAGCCTGTCTTATCTATCCTGCAGCAGATCTGGAGATTGACATCATCGATCAGGAGGAAAATCACCCGGTTCTGACAGAAGGCTATGTACCAGAGTATCAACGTAATCCGGCGATCTGGAAAAAAACCATCGAGGTCAGAAAGCCTACTCTGGAAGACCAAACCCCTTACGAAGTACTGTTTAAAAAAGTATTGGATATCAATCATCTACCCTGGGATGTGCTCCGTCAAATCACCATGGGGGAGGGAACTTATACTGCAGTATTCAATCAGGATCAGCTTATCGGTATCGAAAAAGGGGATACCCGTGAGATGCTTTACGGAGTAGCCGTAGATATCGGAACTACCACCGTTGTAACATCACTTATCAATTTAAGGACAGGAGAAGAAATAGATTGCGAAGCGGCGATCAATGCCCAGAAAAATTTTGGGCAGGATGTGCTTACTCGCATCACCTATGTTCTCGATCATGGTAAGAAAGGGCGGGATCAGTTACAGACGGTTATTGTCGATTCCTTAAATGAGATGCTCCAGACCATGTGTGCAAGGCAACATCTCTCCCCTTCCTTCATCTATGAAATCGCCATTGCTGCTAATTGCACTATGATGCATATGGTTCTTGGGGTGGATTCGCTATCTATTGGTAAATCTCCTTATGCACCAATTTTTGTAGAGATGAAAGATATTTCTGCGCTAGATATTGGTTTGACTGCCCTTTCCTCCTTTGGTCGGGTATATTGTCTACCAGCGGTTTCCTCCTATATTGGAGCAGATATCGTGGCTGGGGCTTATGTGGCAAAGCTCCATGACAGGAAGGATAAAGTGCTCTTTATCGATATCGGTACAAATGGAGAGATCGTTCTGTCCAACGGGGGAAAATTAGTGTCCTGCTCCTGTGCAGCGGGACCTGCCCTTGAAGGGATGAATATCAGTAGCGGTATGCGTGCTGCCGATGGGGCTATCGAGGAAGTCCATTTCGATGAAGAGAAGGGCTTTAGACTGGTGGTTATTGGAAATAAAACTCCAGTGGGCTTATGTGGTAGCGGGATACTGGCAGTTATTCGAGAATTGTTGAAACATAATTTCATCAATGCCCGTGGAAATATTGTTAAGCCTGAGGAGCTCGAGGTAGGGGACCCGAGACTGCCCTATATCGACCTCGATGGCAAGAAAAGACGAATTTGTATTGGAGAGGGCCCAAAGAAAATCCTGATTACCCAGGGGGATATTCGCCAGGTCCAACTGGCAAAGAGTGCGATTTTATCAGGGCTTGTAGCTCTGGTAAATGCTAGGGATCTCACACTTTCGGATCTGGATGAGGTGATCGTGGCCGGTCAGTTCGGCGCTCATCTTCCTGTCGAAAGTCTGGTCGGGACGGATATTTTACCGAAGGCTGTCAAAGATAAGATCACCTATATTGGTAATTCCTCAAAAACAGGGGCTTATCTGGGATTGATGTCCCTTGAAACCCGTCAAGAGATGGTAACGCTTGCCAGAGCCTTTGATTATATCGAATTGAGCGTGACAAAAGGTTATGAACGATTATTCGTCGACTGCTCCCAGTTTAATGTGAAATAGAGCTTGAAACTCATCCCACTTCCGTGGAAATTTTACGGAGTTTAAATTTCCTTTTTCTGTTAAAGTGCATGAGAAATCCGGAAGCAATGGCGAAATATGCCCTTTGGATTTTTTCATTATTTATGCTTTTAAGAAGACTGACCGTCATATAGGTTGGATTTTTAAAATCGGTTTTAATGGTGTTCACCTGATCAGGACGCTGGAACTGTTTTCAGCAAGGGCATGAAGAACGTCTTAGGTAACTCAACTTTCTCAGCTCCAATCAGTAAGGTAAACCCTGATATAGCTGGGTAGAGCCATGATCCATTGTTGTCAGTAAGGTCTCTAAATAACGAATTGTTAGAGCGATTCAGAGAATCCTCTTTTTTGTGTTCCTAAAAACAAATGAGAGATTAAAATCAGCCATTACTTCTACAGATTTTAATCTCATCATTTTGGTCATGATATTGGGGATAACGTACTAGCAAAGGTAGGACAGACAATCCAGGCTTGTGTTCGTGCGAACGATCGAGTTTATAGATACGGTGGAGAGGAAATAATACTACTTTTAATGGACTGCGATAAAAAGAACGCGAGGAAGATGGCCGAAAAAATCAGATGTGAAATAAGTCGACTTGATAATCAAACATATCCCCAAATTACGGTTTCCTTAGGCGTTTCGAGCTATCCAGACGATGGGCGTTATATTCATGATGTTATTGTGGCTTCTGACAAAGCGCTTTTGAAGGCTAAACAAAGTGGTAAGAATTGCACCATATCTTGTTAGTGCTTTATTTTAATATCAAAATAAGTGATTTTAATTTACTAGTTTTTAAAAGCTACCCTCAAAATAGAACAAACTGTTGCGAATAACTTACTGAAGACGGGGGGTGGTCATTGGAAAAGAATCGAAGGAAGCTAAGTCAAAAAAGCAAGCCCCATTGTAGTTGATTTATGAATTTTAGTAATTAGTTTGAGGAGGATGATTTTGATGAAAAGTTTAAAAAATACGCTAATGGTAAGTACATTGTCTCTTGGGTTGATAATGGGAGCGGTCGTAGCAGTTAGTGCTGCTACATCTGCAACATCTGTGGATCCTAGCACTACTGCAACGGTAACAACCGTCGCCCCTGCAACCGACCCAGCAGCAACCACCACTCCTGCAACCGACCCAGCAGCAACCACCACTCCTGCAACTGACCCAGCAGCAACCACCACTCCTGCAACTGACCCAGCAGCAACCACCACTCCTGCAACTGACCCAGCAGCAACCACCACTCCTGCAACTGACCCGGCTGCAACCACCGCTCCTGCAACTGACCCGGCTGCAACCACCACTCCTGCAACCGACCCAGCTGCAACCACCACTCCTGCAACCGACCCAGCAGCAACCACCACTCCTGCAACTGACCCAGCAGCAACCACCACTCCTGCAACTGACCCAGCAGCAACCACCACTCCTGCAACTGACCCAGCAGCAACCACTACTCCTGCAACTGACCCAGCAGCAACCACTACTCCTGCAACTGACCCAGCAGCAACCACCACTCCTGCAACTGACCCAGCAGCAACCACCACTCCTGCAACTGACCCAGCAGCAACCACCACTCCTGCAACTGACCCGGCAGCAACCACTACTCCTGCAACTAACCCAGCTGCAACTGTCACCCCCGCACCTGTCACTACGGGACAAAACAGTCAATATTACTGCGATGATGATGTACAATGGCAAGCTAATATGAATTCTCATACCAATATGGGTGGGTCTGGTAGCCGAACCGGACATGGATGGTAAAATCTACTGAATTGTTTAACTGGGCTGAGTCAATTTGAGGCAGCCTAGTTAAATTTAGGAAATATAGTTTGGTAATGGACGCAATGCGTGTAATGAAAACGGATTAGCCAAAAGCAAGGTGCTAGGAAAAGGTCAATCCTGAAATTTAATCATACTAAAGGGATCGGACCATTAATATGTTCGGTAACATGGCTGGTAAAAAGATAAGGCTAGAGTAGGACAAAGGCTTACAATGAGCGCCTGTCCTACTTTTTCACTTAAGACGGTAGGGAAAAAGAACAAGAATCGAATAAAATTGTTGATCACACTTATGGTTATAGATGACGAAATAGAGGAAAATTCTAGCTTTGTGAACTCAAAATCATGGTCGTATGGGCTTGTAGATAACCATGAATTATCAACTTAGCAGACTATTTAACAGAAATGTTAAGAATCTGTGATGTGGGCGTAAAATAAAAACTCTATACTTTGTTTAACAACGTTGAAAGGAGAGGGTAAATCCTTTTTGGTAAAGAAGGTAGGGGACTTATGCAGTTGAATCATCATTGTCTGGCGGAACGCTGGATGTCCGAGTTGAGCTATATAGTGACTCAAGACTCTAAGAATAGGAACAAGATCGAAGCAATTGATCAGAAGATAAAAGATGCTTTCGAACAAGCGAACCAATTGAAGATTAACTCTGAGGAGAAAAAAATAGTCGATGATATAAAAGCCGACTATAAAAATTACGTTCAAGTTAGTCAACAAGTCCTTGGTGTACCAAGGGTTGAATCTACAAGGTTGGGTCAGGAAACCTTTGTCCCAACAGGCTCGGCGATTGCCTAGAGTCTATTCAGAGATGAGGAGGACGAGAGATGGGTAGGCCGGTCCAATATGGCGGTCAAGCCGTTATAGAAGGGGTAATGATGCGTGGACCTCGTGAGAGTGCTATTGCGGTCAGGTTGCCAAATGGCGAGATTGAGGTTACGCGCCTGGAGATTAATGCATGGGCGAGAAAACCTATTTTTAAATTACCATTGCTTCGAGGGTTTGTAGCACTAGTAGATTCTCTGATTGTAGGAACGCGGGCCTTGACCTTTTCAGCTAGCCGTTCAATGGGAGGGGAAGAGGGCGGAGAAGAGAACGGTGAAACAGAACTTGGATTTTGGGAATTGGCGTTGACCATAGGGTTAGCTTTTGGCCTGGGTCTTCTGCTTTTTGTCGGATTGCCTACAGGAATGGCCCACTTGCTTCGAGGAAAGATTACCGGGGTCGTATGGCAGAATCTTTTGGAGGGGGCAATACGACTCGTTGTGTTTTTCCTCTACATCTTGGTAATTTCTCGGCTCAAAGATATCCAGCGGGTTTTTCAATATCATGGGGCAGAGCATAAAGCAATTTTCACCTATGAAGCAGGGGAAGAGCTGACAGTAGAAAATGCGCGCCGGTTTTCCAGGTTGCATCCGCGCTGCGGGACAAGTTTCCTCTTGATTGTGGTTGTTGTAAGCATCTTAGTATTCGCTTTTGTAGGATTGCATCCCTTATGGTGGCGCATACTTTCCCGCATGCTTCTTATGCCTTTAGTTGCGGGGATAGCTTATGAGATCCTGAAATTCTCTTCACGGCATTTAGAATCGCCGTGGTTTCGCTGGCTGATTGTTCCAGGTTTGTTATTACAGAAATTAACCACGAGGGAGCCAGACGATGCCCAGCTTGAGGTCGCGCTGGCTGCATTGAAAGGCGTTTTGGATTCAGGTCAGGAACTAACGTGAATTTTGGGGTGTGAAAGATGTCTAAGTCGGAAAAAGTGAAGATTACGCATCAAGTAAAACGAATCAGGGGCTCTTTCGAGAAACAAGCACAGTGCATTCAGTGTCAAAGCCGGGCGGTAAGAATTATCGGCAAGGATCAGTATTTCTGCGCAGATTGTTGTACTGAGTTTAAAGTCTGCGGAAACAAGGTAACAGTGTATACGATCAGTACGGATGGCATCAAATATGAGCTCTGGTGGATCTATCTGCCTCGTGCTTGGGCGAGTGGTGAGCTTAAGTATAGGGCGGTGGTCGATCAAATGGGTGGTTTATAGACAAAAATAAGAACCACAGAACGTGGCTTGGTAAGCTTAAACGACGGCATAATCCTGGTCGATGGCAAAGTGCTTTCGATCATTGCCGAAGCACCAGACATGGATATGTGTGACGCCGTGAGTGTCACGGTAGCAGAAGCAGAGGTAAAACAAGTGGAGGAATAAATAATATGGCAAAATTAAAATGGGGTCTCGTAGGGATGTTGTTCTTAGGAATGGGGGTCTATGACGGAATTCTTAAATTTAAAGGGTATTAGGAAAGATTCATAATAAAGGAAGCGGAATTTAATGCCTATATAGGTGTAACTTTGATTGCAGTAATAACGCAATGCGCGTCATGAAAATTTGATTTAGAGGTTATACTTGCACTTCTAAGCTAAATGATAACCTTCTGCACCTAAATGCAGGAGGTTATCATTATGTCATCTTGATTGCTAGGAGAGGGTATTTAACAAAAATGTTAAAAATCCGTTAACTTCATGTAATTCTCTTAAGATAGAATCAATTTATGAATCGAAAATGGAGGGACTACAATGAAGAAGAAGGCATTATTGATAGTTATTGTTATTGCTCTATTTGTTACAGGTTTTTTTCTATCAAGAGCATTTGCGGCACCCAGTCCTTGGCAGCTAGCCCCTACTGCTAGCCCGAATCAAGCTCAACTTAACCCGGATGTAAGGCAACCAGCTAACCCTGATGTAAGTGGATCGTGGTACAGTCCGATGAATCCTAACAATCAGCCTAAATATTATTGGTATAATAGTCCTCGTAATAATGGCTGGAATAATGCCTATAAGGATTGGTGATGCTGGTAAATCGGCATAATAAAATGGGAGTTATAAAATATATTTTTCCAATCAAGCAAAGATGATGGGGGAAGGTGATGAAGAAGCTTAGTGATCAATATGCCCGACTATTTAACAAAAATGTTAAGAATCTGTGACGTGCGCGTAAAATAACAACTTTATACTTTGCTTAGCAACGTAGAAAGGAGGAAACAGAATGAAGTTATCTAAAATAGCCCGAGTTCTTTTAGTAAGTGTTGCTTTACTTACGGTAGGGGCACCTATTGCCTCTGCAGCGCCAGCCTATCCGCAAACATACTGGACGGCACAACCGGCAGCCCCAAGTCAACCTGGACAGCAGGCTCCAGGTTATGGTTATGGCAACGGTTATGGTTATGGTTACAGCTGTTGCGGTTATTACGGTAATGGTTATTACGGAGGAATGTGGTAAAAGCGGTTTTGTCAAGTTAATAAAAACACGGGGAGGACCAATTGAGGCTTCCCCGTGTTTTTCTATCTGAGTGGTTTTATTACCACGAACCGTTTCTATCCCACGTTGACTGCTCATCCGAATTCTGTGGCCAATTGGACTGGGTTTGATTATTATAATAGTCGTGCTCTTCCTCATCTGGATTTTCATAATCCCGATCTTCGTTATAGGAAGGGTTCGTAGGTTGTTGCGGTGTGGAACTTTCCGGCATCTTGTAGTCAGGGGAGACTTGGCCGGAACTCGGTTTGCTCCAATCAGGGGATGTTCCTTGCGAAGGTTGATTTACAGGAGGACTGCTGGAAGCCTTAGGTGCACTCCAGTTGCTGAAGCTACTGCCGGATGACCAGTTTTGGCTCTCGGAACGGTCCATATAACTATGGTTCTCTGTAGTGTTTGATTCCATATTTGAAGGATGTTCGTATTCTGGGCCATTTTGAACAGTTGGCTCTTGCTTGGCATCTGTGGAGTAATCTATCCAATTTTGTGCTCTTACTTCAAAACTCTCTTCAGGAAAAAGGGTGGCTACACTAACATTCGCATCCACCAGAGCTTTTTGGGCATCATTACGGAGGGTATCAGGTTGAACAGCTATACCTTTCTCTTCGCATCGATCATATATTAAATAACTGTTAACTGTCATTCCCTGTTGCTTGGCTTCTTGTTGGATTTTCTGGTTCGTTTGACCAACAACCACACTTCCAGACAGGTTCCTGCGAGTCATTTCATCACGGATGGAGTTTCGAAGTTTTTCTGTATCAATAATGTGGGTTCCCCACTTATTTATCGGTACCACGCTGGCTAAGACCAGGTTTTGAGTTTCGTTTAGCGTTCCTTTATGATTAGCGTTTTCCACGATTAAATCAACGGCTTGATACACGTCCAGCCCTTTGATTGATATTCCATCCACTATACTTGACCCACCATTGACATCTCGCACTTTAATAACTTTGCCCTCTTTGTTGATCAATAGCTCGATGCCTTTATTGATATCTAGAGCGACCGAGGCTACTGCCATATTCGGAATAAATAAGAGGGAAAAAACGCTGATGCTCAGAACAAGTAATAATACTGCTGCTGTAGTTGCATACTTCAAGGCGGAATTATGAAACACAGATAATCGCTGCGGGTTTAAATCAACTTCAATAGTCTGACCTACAACAGGTGGCTCTTTTGGAGTAGGAATTTCTAAAAAGTCACCTTTTTTCGTGAAGATGACAGTAACCTTTGACGAAGTCCGCATAACGATCCCTTTGGTTTTCTCCATTTTTGCTTACACCTTCTCTCCCGGTTCTTCTGGAAGCTGCATGAATATTTTTAGCGGATAAAAATCTGGTTCGGATAAGATGAGTGCCAGGGCGATAAGATATTTTCGACCCTTTTCTAGGACTTTGCGTTTTATGCCGGTCAGTAACTCTAGTTCTTTGATGGGTAAAAGTCTATGTTTTTGAAGATGCGCCATAAGTCTAGGGTTATGGCTTAAAACTAAGGCCGCCCTTGTGAGAGTTTGCTTACTGTCACTATGTTTCGGGGAGACTTTTATTAAATCATCTAACGTTACGTTATAGTCACAGAGCACACGAACGTAGTTTTCAACGACTTGCGTAAAGACCTCTTGGTTCTCGTTTTCTTGATAATGTTCTAGGGAAGTATCAAGATCGTAGCGGCTCAGCTCTTCATCTTCAAGGTTCATGGGCGAGAGGGAAAGATGTTGATGCTTGCCTTCTTTGCGAAAATAGTCTACTAATCTTCGGCGGATCACCATTTGAACAAAACTGTGAAAAGAAGCTCCTCCATGAGGGTCGAAGCTGTCAATCGCTTCATTAAAAGCTAAAAGAGCAATGCTGAGCTCATCGTCATTATCCCAGGTTAAATACCTACTGCAGATTTTGGAACTTACCCTAGCTATAAATGCTTTATGAGATCTTATAAGTTCCTCTCGTACGAGAGGATCACCGCTCTTGGCTGATATTAAGGTATCTCTCAAAACTTGTTCTTGCACCTTAATCACTCCACTTACTAGTAGTTCGTAAAACTAAAACAGTTTCGAGGGGTAGAAAAAAACATTCTATTCTCATTATGGATATAGAATGTTACAGGATTGTCACATTTTTGTTATTTTTGCGTTACATAAAGTTAAAAGAACAGACAAGTTAGTGTTAGATTAAAAAGAATTTTTTGAGAGACTGAAATGTTACAAAAATGTTAATCTGTTGTGATTTTCCTGTAAAATAACTTGGTTATACTTTAGTCTAGGTTATTCTATTCTTGGTAAGGGGGTGAACGAAATGAAAAGAAGGTTATTGGTTATTCTTTCTTTAGTATTTATCCTCGCTTTAGTTGCTGTTCCTGCATATGCTGCTATTACGGATCAACAAAAAGCTGAACTCGAAGCACTTAACAAACAAATAACAGAGATTCAAAAGCAGATCGTGGACAAATACGCTGAGGCAGGAGAGATATCCAAGGCTCAAGCAGATGCCACAAAAGCCAATATCGACGCCACTGTACAATATCGTCAACAGTTTAGCCAACAACAGGGTCAGATTGCGCCAAATCCTGGGTATGCTCCAGGTTATGGCAACGGTTACGGTTACGGTTACGGTTATGGATGTGGTTGGGGCTGGGGCGGAGGCGGTTACTATGGAGGAATGTGGTAAGACTTTGCCTTTAGATAGATCCATATGTAGAGAGCGAACACAGGGAACCCGTTTAGGGTTCCCTGTGTTTTATGTTATGTGTATAAAGATTATTGTTTCAATTGCTTACGAATTGAGTAGGGATTTCAACTTCTGTAGGCAAAAGTGTTTGTTGTAAATTGGGTGATTCGGACATACAATCTTGAACGACTATCTGCGATTGCCACAGGACTATTACACTATATTATTTTTATAAAAGTATTTGCCCGCTAGATAAAATGAGCAATAATTTAGTTAGAAAAAGGACGAGCAACTACTTGTTACTTAAATCGATAACTGTTATCTTAACATATGAGCAAATATTCATTTGACCTAGCTAACCCCACGACACCTAAAGGCGTAAAGCTAGTGTGTAAAACAATTACCATAGGAGGAGATGCTTTGATGAGTAGTCAGTTATTTTCAACCTTGATGGGATTGGGAGTCGGTGGTTCGGGTATTGCCCTAGGTGGCATAGTGGCTTACGGATTGGGAAAATACTTCGAAAGGATATCAGGACTAATCCTAGCTTGTTCAGCGGGTGTTATATTTTCTCTTCTGACATTCGAACTGCTGCCTGAAAGCGTCAGTACAGGTGGTTTAATTGCTACTGGAATAGGTATCATCATGGGTATTATCCTAATTATCCGTTTGGAGCTTTTTTTTCATAAAGTCGTGATTATTACTGACAACCCGAGTAAATCAATGTTTATTCGGTCCGGAATACTACTCGCGATAGGGGTAGCTATTCACAATTTACCAGTTGGGTTTGCCATGGGAATCGGTTTAGTTAACTATGACAAGATCGGTTTAGATTTAGCTACAGCAATGTTATTACATAATTTTCCAGAGGGCTTTGCGATCTTACTCCCCTTGGCACTCAGTGGGCTTAGCCGTATTTCCATTCCTCTTACAGCCAGCATTGTAGCTCTTCCAGCCGGTCTAGGGTCTTTTTTGGGTTCCAGCTTAGGAATAATTAATCCGAAATTATTAGCCATATTCTTTGGGATTGCAATTGGTACAATTTTCATGGTTACCTGGCACGAGATCTTGGGCCAGGCAATAAAACGTACCAGAAGAATTCATCTTTTTCCTAGCGTTATTACGGGTCTTTTCCTGGGGATCTTATTTACATATCTAATTTTGTAGTAGAGTAACCTTGATATTCATTCAATTTTGCCATCTGAAGGTCTAAGTTTTACCAAGATGGAAAGGGATTTAAGTAAAATGGAAGAGATCGGATAAATCAAGATTAACTATCAAATCGGTTATGTATCGGATAATGAGGAATAATGCACTAAATATGAGAGCGGTTTGATTTGAATTCAAACCGCTTTCGTCTTTTATCATTAATAAATTACCTGCTAGTGATCTTTGCTATCATCTTGCTTATTATTCTCGTCATGTCGCCATGGATCCTGCTGCTTCTCTGGCTCTTTTTGGCCAGAATTCTCGGTAGTTGCCGTGAAGTATTATCAGAAAGTTACATTTAGATAGTTGTCAGGTTAATAGTATTGGGCGTACAAAAAAATTACAAAATATTCATAGATTTTTCACATCCATCTTTTATTTTTATGATAAGTTGTCTTTGGTTACTTAGGGATATATTGAATTTGCAACTTTAGATCGAGTGATATTTATTAAATTTTGATCTAAATATTCTTACTGTTAACAGGTCTAAAACAACAGTGGAGGGACATAATGAAAAGGTTGAAGGTTAACATGCAGGGACACAACATTATCCGATGGATTCAAAAAATGCCATGGAAATCACCGAAAGTGATTGGAAGCTCGTTGGTATTATTGCTGATGTTGGGAGGAGGGGCATATTATTACCAATCTACAACTTCGGCGGCATATGTCATCATTAACGGGGAAACAGTAGGAATTGTTTCCAATGTTAGCAGTGCAAAAGAGCTTATCGATAAAATCCTGGCTGATAAGGGATCCTCTTTAGGTGTCACAGCTAAAACTAATGACAAGATTGAGTATTCCTCTGTACGACTATCGAATGGGGACTATAAACTACTTTCTGAAGAGAATCTAAAAGAAAAATTAGCAGTATATATTGAAGGGTTCGAGCTAAGGGTAGCTAATAATCCTATCTTTGTACTTCCTAGCCAGGACGAGATCAATAAATTATTAAAATCTTATCAAGAGTTGTTTGCTAAGCCCGATGAGACGAATCAGATTACCTCTGTATCCTTTCAGGAAGAGGTAGGGACAAACTCAGTAGGAGTTTCTCCGGAAAAAGTTATCACCTATGAACAGGCACTGGAAAAGCTTATGCAGGGAAACGTGCAGAAAGAAGACTATATTATCCAACCAAATGACTCGTGGTGGCTCATTGCTCGCAAAAATGACCTGAAAACAAGTGAAGTTTTAGCTGCTAACCCGGGGGCAACTGTTGACACAGTGTTGAAGCCCGGTCAAACGATTAACCTAGAAAAGGTTTCTCCGTACTTAACTGTTATGAGTAAAGGGACCCGGACGGATAAAGAAATCATTCCATTCGACGAAGTTACGAAAATCGACTCAACCCTTGCCAGCGGACAAACAAAAATAATCCAAGAAGGTAGTGACGGAGAAAAAGAAATCAAGTATTCATATGAACAAAAGAATGACAAGGTAATAACCAAGACGATATTGGACGAGAAGGTTATAAAAGAATCAGCTCCCCAAGTTGTTGCCAAGGGGGCTAAACGTGAACCGGTAGTTGTTGCTTATTCACGGGGAAGTGGACAGAATTCATCCGGTCTGATTTGGCCGATCAGAGGAAGAATTAATTCTTATTATGGATATAGGAATGGAGGCTTCCATAATGCTCTGGATATCAATGGTTCATTAGGTGACCCTTATGTAGCAACTGCCAAGGGTAAAGTGATCAGTGCAGGGTGGAATGGGAATTACGGAAATAGCATTCTTATTGATCACGGAAACGGAATTATGACACGTTATGCTCATTCCTCGAAGCTTCTTGTTGCTGCAGGACAGACGGTTTCTCAGGGACAAACGATAGGACTGGTGGGTTCAACTGGACGCTCTAGCGGGCCTCACCTTCATTTAGAGGTTATTGTCAAAGGGGACACAACCAATCCTTTGAATTATTTGCGTTAAGACTATAAAATCAAGAAATTTTCGAAAAGAATGGGCTGTTCCAAGCAAATTGCTATAGAGACAGCCCATTCGTCGATATTCCAGCATTTCTATCAGTCATAATGACTTCCGGGTTCCATTGCCGAACGCCTGCGCTAGAAACCCGCTTTTTTCTGCCCATAACTTAACAAATTAACAAGTAAGTGGACTTGTCAGCGAGTTCGGTGGTCTTGGACTAGCATAGGTGAATTTTGCCTGATAAAAAATATTGACTTATACCGTAAAAAGCAATATACTGAAAAAAGTTAATATATGAACACATACTCAGATATTCAAGTGTTTGGATTTAACAGAAAAGAGGTATCGAGATGGTTGATAAAAGGCATGATGTCGATAGGTGCAATTGCAATGTAATACACGAGGAAATTGTAAATCAGGTCAAAGCCAAAATGCCCTTGGAAGAAAACTTGTATGACCTTGCGGAGCTATTTAAAGTCTTTGGTGATTCGACAAGAATTAAAATACTTTGGGCTTTGGTCGAAGCTGAAATGTGTGTCTGTGACATTGCTGTTTTATTAAATATGACCCAATCAGCGATATCCCATCAGTTAAGAGTTTTGAAGCAGGCAAGGCTGGTGAAATATCGAAAAGACGGAAAAATTGTATTTTATTCATTGGAAGATGAACACATAAAGCAAATATTCGACCAAGGATTAATCCATATTAATGAATAGTTGAGTCATGATGATGCAATATAAAAGTGATTCAGAAAGAAGGGAATTATGTGAGTTCACTGGCAAAGAAAGAGCTTATTTTAGAGGGTCTGGATTGTGCAAACTGTGCTGCTAAAATTGAGGAGCAAGTCAAAAAGGTTGAAGGTGTTTCCGGCGCTTCTTTGAATTTTGTAACCAAGATTCTTACGATAAATATGGACAGTAATGGAAATCAAGAGGATGTGCTAATTCAAGCTAATCAAATAATTAATAAACTTGAACCTGATGTTATCATTAAAGACAAAGCTTTGTCACGAAAGGAAAAAAAGGTATTACTATTAATTGGATTAGACTGCGCTAATTGTGCTACAAAGATTGAAAAAGAGGTTAATAGTCTTGATGGTGTTAGTTCCGCCACTGTGGACTTTGTTTCGAGAAAACTAACCATTGAAGTGGACCAGAAACGCGACTTGCCTAGGGTCGTCGAGCAAGCCTCTAAAATTGCGGTGCAGATAGAATCAGGAATCAAAGTAGTTGAAAACGAGGACAAGAAAGAGGACAGCAAGGAAGATGGAGGGATTAACAAGTCAGAAGTTATACGTTTAGGTATAGGTGCAGCTCTCTTTTTTGTCGCCATCTTAGGCAAGTTTCCGTTTTGGGCTGAGTTTGGAATATTCCTAGTAAGTTATATATTAGTCGGTGGAGAAGTTGTTTTAAAAGCTGTTCGAAATATCTTAAAAGGTCAGGTATTTGATGAAAACTTTTTAATGACTATTGCTACCATAGGTGCTTTTGCAATCAAGGAATTTCCTGAAGGAGTAGCAGTCATGCTTTTCTATCAGGTTGGCGAGTTCTTCCAAACTATGGCCGTAAACCGTTCGAGAAAGTCAATCAGTGCTTTGATGGACATTCGCCCCGACTATGCCAATCTAAAGGTTGGCGAGGATATTAAGAGGGTATCTCCTGAAGAAATAAGTGTTGGAGATATTATTATTATAAAACCGGGCGAGAAGGTCCCCCTTGATGGCAAAGTGATTGAGGGTATGTCTATGCTTGACACGTCTGCCATAACCGGGGAGTCTGTGCCAAGAGAAGTTGAACCAGGAAACGAAATTCTGTCAGGAACCATCAATAAGAATGGACTATTAACAGTTGAGGTAACGAAAGAGTTTGGAGATTCCACAGTCTCCAAAATCCTTGACTTGGTACAAAATGCCAATAGCAAGAAAGCTCCAACTGAACAGTTCATCACTAAATTTTCAAGATACTATACACCAGTCGTGGTATTTGTTGCCTTAGCAATGGCGGTTATTCCCCCTTTGGTTGTTACAGGTGCGACCTTCTCAGATTGGATCTATAGGGCTTTGGTTTTTCTGGTTGTGTCCTGCCCCTGTGCGTTAGTAATATCGATTCCCTTGGGTTTCTTCGGTGGTATTGGCGGAGCTGCTAAAAGTGGCATCCTGGTCAAGGGCAGCAACTTCCTTGAAGCCTTAAATAACGTGGACACAATTGTTTTTGACAAGACAGGCACCCTTACCAAAGGCGTGTTTAAGGTTACAAAAATTTACTCACTTGGTCGTGAATCAGAGGAGAATCTGCTAGAGTATGCTGCTTTTGCCGAAAGCTATTCCAGCCATCCCATTGCCACTTCAATCCTGAAAGCTTACGGGAAAGAAATTAATAAAAGCGAAATAGAGAACTATGATGAAATCTCGGGGCATGGAATTAAAGTGAGGGTTAAGGGTAAACGGATCTTAGCCGGTAATAAAAAACTGATGGTTAAAGAAAATATAACCTATAATGTAATTGATGAAACCGGTACAGTGGTTCATATAGCCATTGATGGCAACTATGCAGGCTATATTGTAATATCGGATGAGATAAAAGATGATGCTGAAAAAGCGGTAAGAGAGCTTCGGGGGATTGGCGTAAAGAAACTAGTGATGCTTACCGGAGACAGCAAGCTAGTGGGAGAAGCGATTGGGCGTCAGTTGGGCCTTGATGAAGTATTTGCTGAATTACTCCCTGATCAGAAGGTTGAGAAGCTGGAGCTCATAGAAAAACAAAAGCAGACCAAAGGGAAGCTGCTCTTTGTCGGAGATGGTATTAATGATGCCCCGGTACTGGCTCGTGCCGATGTTGGCGTGGCAATGGGAGGGTTAGGCTCTGATGCAGCCATAGAGGCTGCGGATATTGTGATCATGACAGATGAACCCTCAAAGCTTGTGAATGCCATTAAAATTGCCAAAAGGACACGAAGCATCGTCTGGCAGAATATATTTTTCGCCTTGGGCGTTAAAGCTGTCGTACTTGTTTTAGGTGCTGGGGGTATCGCTACTATTTGGGAAGCAGTGTTTGCTGATGTCGGCGTAACGGTGATTGCTGTCATAAACGCAATGCGTGTCATGAAAACGAATTAGCCGAAAGCAAGGTGCTTGAAAAAAGGTTAATCCTGAAATTTGATTATGCTAAAGGATAGGATCATTAAATATGTCCGGTAACAAGGAATTGTAAAGAGAAAAGGGTAGAGTAGGATAAGCAGCTTACAATGGGTGCCTGTCCTACTCTTGTATATGTTAAAATACAAGAATAGATCCCCACTTAGGGGAGGATAAAAGGATAGAGAGGAGATCTTCTTTGCTAAATCATGAACCCCCTGCACAAGATCGTGCTCGGACTCTCTTTGATCTTATCGCGATTGGGATTGTTGTAGTGATTTTGACGGTCATTCACTACACGAATTACCATTACGAAATGAACTATCACATTTTATTGCAATTCGCGTACTACCTCCCGGTGATTTATGCTGCCATGCGTTTTGGCCCTGCTGGGGGGATAATATCCGGCTTGGTCATTACGGTCCTCATCCTGCCGTTGATGATATATCTCCAGGCAATGGCGCCATCGGCCATGTATACGCAGTGGGTGGAAATAGGCTTGATAAACGTAATCGGCTGGTTAACTGGATTCTTGACTGAGCAGGAACGGAAGGCGTCACGCAAACATCAGCTCGCCTTGCAAGTTCAAACGCAGTTGGTGGAGAAGTTAAAGCAAGAAGGGCAGGAACGAAAACGATTGGAGGGTGAGATACGGCAAACGGAACGATTAACGGCGCTGGGGCATATGAGCGCCGGGTTGGCCCATGAAATACGCAATCCCTTGGGAATTATGAAAGTGAGCATCCAACTACTGGCGCAGGAGAAAATTGAGGATGGAGTTGTTTCAGAATACTGTAGGGTGCTTCTGGAAGAGTGTGAACGGTTAAATCGCTTGGTGAGCGAGTTTCTGTCCTTTGCCCGTCCTAAAGAGCCTGTACGTGGTGGGATTGAGTTAGGGAAACTCTTGGAAGAAGGAGTTTCCCTGATCCAGCCTGCCCTGGGGCAACATCATATTGAATTAATACAAGCGCGAAGCCAAATTGAGGAGCAAGTGGTTGAGGTCGACCCGGATCAGATTAAGCAGGTCATACTGAATATCTTACTCAATGCCATCGATGCCCAGGGAGATGGCGGTGTGATTCAGCTAGAGGGAGTTCGACAAGCTGGCTTTGTAGGTTTCGCCGTCAGTGACGAGGGACCAGGTATTTCACCGGACGACATGCCCTATATTTATGATCCGTTTTTTACGACGAAGGAAAAAGGTACCGGGTTGGGGTTATCTGTTGTGCACAGCATCCTTGATCAGCACGGGGGGAAGATAACCACGACGAATAGAACGGATGGAGGGGTTCGGGTCGAAATACTGCTTCCATCATTTAAGTAGAAAGTGCTATGCTGAAAATCAGTAAATATAAAATGGAGGAACTTGACATACTGGTTGTCACGGTTGAATCAATTGAATACTTACGATAGTATAATTAACAAGTTGAATTTTCAAGTTACTTATTAATTCAATAAGTTAATGGGAGTGGTCTGATCTTGGTTATAGACAAACAAAAGGCAGCATTGAGTTCTGTTTTTGCAGCAGTTTTCCTCACATTAATGAAAACTGTAGTGGGTATTTTTACAGGCAGCTTAGGAATCTTATCTGAGGCATTGCATTCTGCATTGGATTTATGCGCTGCGCTTATAACCTTTTTTGCAGTAAAGTTTTCCGATAAACCTGCAGATTCTAAGCATCACTATGGACATGGGAAGATAGAAAGTTTTTCAGCTCTTATAGAGACAGCTTTACTCCTCATAACCTGTGTATGGATTATATATGAAGCTGTGGAAAAGTTGTTTTTGGGCAAAAGTGTGGAATTAATTGGAATTCAGTGGGGCGTATTAACCATGATTATTTCAATCATGGTTGATGCCTCAAGAGTAAGAGTGTTGAAGAAGGCTGCCAAGGAACATGGCAGTCAGGCATTAGAAGCGGATGCACTTCATTTTAGCAGTGATATATGGAGTTCCTCAGTAGTTATAGTGGGCTTGATGTGTGTTTGGATAGGTGATTATTTCAACATACCTGTTTTAAAGTACGCAGACCCAGTAGCTGCTTTGGGGGTTGCGCTGCTTGTTATTAAGGTGAGCATCAAGCTTGGCAGAGAGACCATCGATGTTTTGTTAGATACTGCACCAAACGGGATGAAAGAAATGATCGAAGAGGAAATCTGCAAAATCACCAGTGTTATTCAGGTTGCAGAAATCAGGCTCAGACCTTCTGGGGCAGTTCAGTATATTGATATAAATGTTGGCGTTGACCCATATCAAAGCCATAGAAGCGTTCATACTATAGTTCATGAAATCAGGGAAAGGATTTCAGAGAAAATACCGAGGTGTGATATTGTGGTCAGCACATTTCCTGTTGATGCTGTCGGGAATGCTGATTTAAGTCTTAACCGCACTTTAGAGGAATTAATAAACCAGATTCCTAATTGTACAAATGTTCATAATATACATGTTTATGAACTTGAAGGAAAAAAGAAGATTACTGCACACATAGAATTGGAGGAAAACTTAACCCTAAAGGATTCCCATGAATTATCCCATAGGATTGGCAACATGGTTCAGAAGGCAATAAACAATGTTGACAATGTGAGTCTTTACTTTGAACGAGCTGAACAAGTGGTAGAAACTGAGGATATTACTGAAACACAGCAGGATATTATCGATAACATAAAAACTGCAGTCCTAAAAATAAGGGACAATGTAGACTGCCATGACATAAAGCTATACCGCAAGGGGAACAAGGTTTCAACGTTCTTGCATTGTGGAGTTCGGGGCGATTTTACTGTGGATAAACTGGAAACGATATCAAACAGTATAAAAAGCGAACTGAAAAACAATGTGGCTCGTTTGGAGAATGTTCACATCCACTTTGAACCACTAGATTAACTAAAAAAATAAGTGAATTATGAGCATAACCCTATCAAAAAAGTGATTTTGCAATCAAATTGAGGCAGCCCAGTTAAACTCTCAGAAATATATTGAATCAGTAGCGTTGCATCAAACTAGATCGAGTCATGTCAATAAAGAAAATGCTTTCTCTATAATTACTTAATATACCATTATTGGTGTATACATCCATGTGGTTTTTCCTCCCATAGGCCAAAGGAGCGTTGACATAGAAGGTAGTTCTTTTCCACATTTTTACATAATATAACTTTAGGGGATAACGGGATCGTAGGTTAAATCATTGAGCCAATCCGTCTCTTCATTCATAATCTGATGCTCTGTCATTTTGTAAATACGATCATAGTTGATTCTCCGAGAACCGTTTCCCCATTTTCGCCGAAGCTTTTCTAGAAACGAATCATAGCTTTCAAATAAACAAGAGATAACGCTTCTTTGCAAATTCAGTAAGTCTCTTTTATCCTCGATTTCAAGTTTTAGAAGAACGAGTGCGCAATAAGTCATGAGTGCTAAAAGTAACTGGTTAATAACTGATGTCTCACTTGTGCCGTAAAAATGTTTGATCTGAGCGTGTTGTTTCAGCCACTTAAAGAACAGCTCTATTTGCCAGCGATACCGGTAAATCTCACCAAATTCCTCGGCACTTCGATTAAAGTCATTCGTGACGATGGAAAAGGGTTCGTTGACCGAATCATCAATGGTAATGACACGAAGTTTATGCTTCATTTTTCGGCTGTTCGTTCCAAGAATAACATCAACGTCTTCTTCAATTGGACCATCTTCTTCAACGTTTCGTTGTCCAAGAAACTCAACCACAGCATTCTCTTTAAGGCGAGTTACAAATCGAATACCCTTTTCACAGTAGTCATCAAATAGTTTGTAATCCACGTAACCCCGGTCAAAAATATTAAGGGCGTCAGTATCTTTGACAATCAGTTCATCCAGTTTCTTCTTGTCTGCCGTCTTTGCCGGAGTAATAATCACTGCGTCAGGGACAGCCATTCCGTCGAAACTTAGTCGCAGATGCATTTTGATTCCGGCCTTGGTTTTTCTAAACACAGCCCAAGGATACTTAGAAAGGCACAAGCTTATCGTAGATGCATCAATCATGAACAGGTTTCCAAGGCGTTGCTGGATCAGTCCGAACCCTTTTTTCTGAGCTACTTCGTTTAATAGGTTTTTAAAAAGCATTTCCGAGACTCTAACAGGAAGAGTTCTAAGTCTTCGTGAAATTTGACTATGACTAATGCTTTCTAAGCCAATGGTACGACTGAAGTCATTACTTTGAACACTGGCACTGATTTTTCGTAAAGCTTTAAATTCTTGGAGTTGAGCATTACTGATAAGTAACGCGAGTTGGTTTGTTTTAAGTTTTTGGACTCGCTTATCAAGGTCTGGAACTTCTTGATGAATTTTAGTCCAAATATTTTTAGAAAAAACCGGTTGAAACAGTTGCATAAATGTGGATTTTGTAGTATTCTTGCCTTGCATTTTTTATCTCCTTATGATTAGAGATTTGGGCAAGAACTACCCTAACTCTAATTATAAGGCTTTTTTTATGGTTTTGACAGGAATAATCAGGGATATCTGCAGTTTACGCCATTTTCCGTTGGTTTTCTTTGTAACATAGAATTTGACTTTTGCGTAAAAGCTTTATGCAACGCTACTGATATTGAATATATTTTAAGTAATAGACAGATGCAATATTTTATGTTACTGTAAAAGACAATTAAATATAGGAATGAGTGATTCTTTTCCGAGGGAAAGAATTGAAAAGGGAAGTCAGTTGAAGCTGACGCGGTGCCCGCCACTGTACAAGGGAGTTAACTCACATAGTTGTCACTGGAATTTATCCGGGAAGACGTGATTTGACGAAGATCTTGAGCCAGGAGACCTGCTTATTCCGAATTTGCAACTACCTACGGGAATGTTAGGGGGTGGATACCTGTGTCTTCAGGACTGCTATTGTTACCTGATACTGGTTAAGCTTTTTACCCTTCTATTGGTGAAGGGTTTTTTTGTTTTTATTAACCAAAGCATGGGGTATAGGGTACGGTGTTATGATCAGTGGGGGACAAATTCTTCATTAGAAGATAATGGGTTAGAAATCAAAAGGAGTTGTTAATTTTATGGGTCTACGCAAGTTTAAGAATATCGGCCTATTAATAACCTACGTTCTGGTTGTCTATATGATCTTTCCTAATAATGCTTATGCTATGCATATTATGGAAGGATTCTTGCCCTTTAACTGGGCCGCCTTCTGGTGGATTGTTATGATTCCGTTTGTTATTGCTGGGGTACGTTCCATTAAGAAAACAGTGACTCTCCATCCCAGTTTAAAGATGCTGCTCGGTATGGCCGGAGCCTTTGCTTTTGTTTTGTCTGCCCTGAAAATTCCGTCGGTAACTGGTAGTTGTTCGCATCCGACAGGCGTAGGTCTAGGTACCATTCTGTTCGGACCTTTAGCGATGACCGTCTTGGGAATGATTGTCTTAATCTTTCAAGCCCTTCTAATAGCTCATGGTGGAATAACGACCCTCGGAGCAAACACGTTTTCTATGGGGATTGTGGGACCTTTTGTCTCTTATGGTATCTATAAGGGTTGTAATAAATTGGGAGCTCCCCTGTGGCTATCGGTTTTTCTATCAGCCACTTTGGGGGATCTAATGACCTACATTACAACCTCTTTCCAGTTGGGGCTGGCTTTTCCCGCGGCTTCGGGCGGAGTAATGGCTTCCGCACTAAAATTCATGAGCATCTTTGCGTTCACTCAGCTTCCCTTAGCCATAAGCGAAGGTATCCTTACTGTTCTGGTGATTAATATTCTAAGTACCTACAGTAAAAAAGAGTTGCAGTTTTTAGGCGTATTTACTGGAAAAGAATTACCTAACAACAAACGGGAGGTAAAAGCATGAAACCGATTGTAAAGAATGGGATATTACTGTTAATTGTAGTTTTACTGGCCTTTGGTCCCCTTTTTCTGGTACGTGGTGGCGAATTCGCCGGAGCTGATCAACGAGCCTCAGCAGCTATCAGCACTCTCGCTCCTAATTATGAATCTTGGTTTAAACCCTTATATGAACCGCCGAGCGGAGAAGTCGAAACTTTCTTGTTTGCCCTGCAGGCAGCCCTCGGAAGCGGATTTTTCTTCTATTATATAGGTTATGCCAAGGGTAAACACAGTGTCTGCAAGAAGGATCAAGCATGATTAGCATTGATTGTTACGCCTATAGCAATAATCTAAAAACAGTTCACCCGGTGGAAAAGTCTCTTTTTGCGATAATCACCATGGTAGTGTGCCTAACTTCTCCTACAGTAATCACCCCTCTTATTGTGTTAGCCATAATGGCTATAGGGATAGTCTGCAAAGCAGGCATCCCCGCCCGAGTTTTTGTCAAGCTAATGCTTGTTCCTCTTTCGTTTCTCCTGATCAGCGTTTTAACGATTGCTTTTTCAGTCTCGACCAATCCTTCGGGGTTTTGGTTAGCTCAAACTATTAATGGCCTAACAGTAGGAATACACTACCCAGATCTGATCACCGCAGTTCATCTCTTTCTAAGATCGATAGGGGCTGTTTCCTGTCTTTACTTTCTAGCCCTAACCACTCCCATGACTGAAATAATTACAGTACTCCATAAGATGAAAGTTCCTAGTATTATTACTGAATTAATGGTGCTGATTTATCGTTTTATCTTTGTCTTTATGGAAACAGCTACCACTATTCATCGTGCCCAGGCCTCTCGTTCAGGCTTTATCTCAATGAAAAGTTCTTTCCGTTCTATGAGTCGGCTCTTCTCTGCGCTTCTGGGGAAGGTTTTCGTCAAATCTCAAGAACTATACAATGCCATGGCAGCGCGGTGTTACACGGGAGAGATTAAGGTGCTGACCAAGAAATATCCAATTAATCTTAGAAATTACATGATTATAACTGTTTTTGAGATTCCTTTGATCTTGTTGAATTTACTAGGGAGGGGATAAATTTGCCGGAAATTATACTTGAAGCGGTTGACCTAGAATATTCTTATCCTGATGGTACAAAGGCCTTGCGCAAAGTGAGTTTACAGGTTGAAAAAGGAGAAAAGCTAGCGATTCTGGGTTCAAACGGTGCCGGTAAATCCACGTTATTCATGCAATTTAACGGAATCTATCGTCCGAACTTAGGTTCTATCAAGTATCGCGGACAAGATATTTCTTATAAAAACAAGGCTCTGATCGAATTACGCAAGAAAGTTGGAATCGTCTTTCAAGATCCGGATAGTCAGTTGTTTTCCGCTAGTGTGTATCAAGATATCTCGTTTGGTCCTCTCAATCTCGGACTTTCGGAAGAAGTGGTGACAGAGAGAGTTAAACAAGCCCTGGCAGATACGGAAACGACAGACCTTGAAGATAAACCCACTCACCTGTTAAGTTATGGGCAGAAGAAACGAGTTTCTATCGCTGGCGTTCTGGCGATGGAACCAGAAGTCATAATATTTGATGAACCAACAGCAGGGCTGGACCCGCGTCACTCCCAGGAATTCATGCAGCTTCTAGGAAAGCTGAGCAGGGAGGGTATAACGA
Organism: Desulfosporosinus burensis; assembly: GCF_054657535.1. Lineage (NCBI taxonomy): Bacteria > Bacillati > Bacillota > Clostridia > Eubacteriales > Desulfitobacteriaceae > Desulfosporosinus > Desulfosporosinus burensis. Next base: position 170,122 of record NZ_BAAHYN010000001.1, on the reverse strand, counting down.
CTATCCTATCGACTCACGATGTCGATTTAGCTTATACCTGGTCAGATCGGATAGCAATAATGTACAGTGGAGAGATCATTGCCCACGGAGAACCTGGGAAACTATTCCTGCGCCCAGAGATTGTTAAACGTGCCGATTTAGCCCTTCCATGGCTGATAGAAATGCATATTGAGTTGGTTCAAAAAGGATGGTTACCTCCGTCTACCCCGTTGCCAAAAACAAGGGAAGATTTGTTTAGAAGCATTCCTGTAAAGAATGATCTAGCGGGTTAAAATTGGATAAGAGGAAATAAAAATGAAGAACAGAAATATTGCCCCAATACTAAAAGCCATAATTGCTGCTGCTTTGTTTGGAGCGAGTGCCCCTATTTCAAAACTACTTTTGGGTGAAATTGCCCCAACCCTAATGGCATCCTTTCTATATCTGGGCAGTGGTATCGGGCTTTACTTACAGAGATACTTCCGAAGTTATAACAAGCGTTCCAGTGATGAGGCAAGACTTACTAGAAATGATTGGCCCTGGATAATTGGTGCTGTATGTATAGGCGGGATAGCAGCCCCCATTGTGCTGATGTTTAGCCTGAAAAATACACCGGCGTCTACGGCTTCCCTTTTGCTGAATTTCGAGGGCGTAGCAACTACTGTAATTGCTGTTGTAGCATTCAAAGAGGCTGTTGGGAAAAGGATATGGATGGCTGTACTATTGATTACCATGGCAAGTATATTGCTTTCATGGGGTTCATCCGGGCAGTGGGGTTTTTCATTGGGTGCTATTGGAGTACTTGGTGCTTGCATTCTGTGGGGGATAGACAACAATTTCACACGAAACGTTTCGGACAAAGACCCTCTCTCGATTGTGACAATCAAAGGATTAAGTGCCGGTACTTTCTCCTTAATTCTATCCTTTATCTTGGGTTTTTCGTTGCCTTCTTTCAAATTCATTCTTTTGGCAATGCTCTTAGGCTATTTTAGTTATGGGTTGAGTATCGTATTATTTATTCGAGCCATGAGAGAATTAGGGTCTGCTAGGACAAGTGCTTTGTTCGGAACGGCTCCTTTTGTTGGAGCAGTACTATCTTTGCTCTTGTTCAGAGAAAGCCAAGGCATGTTGTTTTTCTTTGCTCTTCCTATCATGATTATTGGGGCAGTCTTTTTGTTCAAGGAAGAGCATGAACATTTACATGAACACGAAACAACGGAACACGAGCATAGGCATAACCATAACGACTCGCACCATACACACGGCCATTCTGATAATGAAATACCAAAAAATGGCCATCACTCCCATGTTCATGGACACGAATTTATAATTCATGTCCATGAACATGCTCCCGACATTTACCATAGACATGCACATTAGTAATAAACAAAGTTGTCATATATCCCATACACATTAGGATTGAATATTTTAGTTATTTATAACGGCTATGGAGGTTAACAAAAATGATCATGCTTTTGGGAGAAACGGCGGCAGCACGTGAGATTAGTAAATGTCTGGATATTAGAGGGCTTGAGTTTATGCGTTTGCAAACCTGGACAGAGAAGACCTGCTTGAAGACGCCTTCATTAATCCTTGATGCCAGCCCTCCTTCCAGCATTGTAAAGTTTGCCCCGTTACGCCAATGGTGTGAACAGCGGCGCATTCCTTATCTCAGGTTTTATGGCCCTAGTACTCTGTTTTCAGGATAGACATACTGCATATTGGCCCAAGGGAGACTTACCAATTTTAATAAATGAGAGCTGCCGAAGTGTAATGGCAGCTCTTTTTAAAACGCTAATTATCAGACCCAAGGAGCAAAATAAAGATAAAGTACTTTGAAGCATAGAGACTGGCAATATGTCGGAGTCTATACTGATGAAGCATTAACCGGGACAAAAGATGACCGAGAACAAATCAAAGACTTCTCGCGGATTGCCGTGCAGGTCTACATAGATATGGTTATTACAAAATCCATATCGCGATTTGCTCGAAACACTGTTAATACAAAAGGTGTAATATCACCCCTATAGCGGAATATAATACTTACATTATCTGTACACATAGCAAAATATGAATTGTCTGAGTGTGAGATTGAGTTCTATTTTTACATTTTCAGTTGTTTTCAGAAAATACCATTTAAAAGTAATCTTTTACCTCACAATAACCTCACAATTTCCGCTTATAATTATAATAAAATGAACTTGCAGCAAGAAGTAACTTTTAAGTTTTATGGGCTTTGGATAGTTTTGGCAGTATTGCAACAGTAGTACAAAATGAGGTGTTAATTATGATAAATAATAGTCTCCTTAAAATGGTGATGTATATACTGGGTTTGACGCTCCTTGTGGCCACACTTAGTGCTTGCAATACATCTATTCAGTCGAATGAAGACCCTATCCCGACTCCGACGGCGCAATCCGTTGAGCAACCACCGCTGCCTAAGTCACTTGACGAGGTTTACGCGTATGCTGGGCTCATTGAGCTTAAACAAGTGGACCCGAGCTTTGTTATCGACCTCAAAAATGCAACTGCCGACAATATAACAGGCATGGTGCAGTATGTGCACGATTTGTGTTTGATTAACATTGACGCAGCAAAGGCGCTCATGAAAGCGCAAGAGCTTGCAATGGCAGACGGTTACAGAATCAAGATTTGGGATGCGTACCGTCCACTGTCTGTGCAAGTAGCGATGAATGCAAGCCTGCCCGATGACAAGAAGCACTTTGTTCCAGCGCCGTCGAACAATTCGCAGCATTGCAGAGGCATCGCCGTGGACATAACTTTGGTAGACGAAAATGGCGTTGAACTTGACATGCCTACCGATTATTGCGAGTTTACCGAGGCGACGTATCCCAATTATGAGGGCGCCAGTGAGACGCAGACCAAAAACCGTGATTATCTCAAGAGTATTATGGCGAAGGCTGGGTTTAAGGTGTTGTCAGTCGAGTGGTGGCACTACTATCTGCCCACTTACATGAATTACGAGCGGCTTGACGTAAAATTTGACGATTATTTGCAATACCGCGAAGCCAATGCTCCCACGCCTGCATCACCATCACCATCTGGTACATAATGTCGGCTCGGTGATTGTTATATTTAATGCCGCTTTTCTTTATGACAGGAAATATCAATTATAAGATTGAAGGAGTATGCTACATGGGCAACCAGATAACAATAAATTCAAAAAACACACATGATATTACTGCTAATGCGTTGAAGATAATAGCTATGATTGCTATGTTTGCCGATCACTTTTTTTTGGTCGCTTTACCGCACGAAAGTGTGATCGGGGTAATCTCACGAATAACAGGGCGAATTGTGGCTCCTACACTTTGCTTTTTTATAGCAGAAGGGTATCACTATACATCTAACGTTAAAAAATACATTTCCCGGCTTTTGCTTTTCGCCATTATATCTCATTTTCCATATGTGATGTATCTTCAGCTTCCGTGGTGGAAAGCCACAAGCGTATTTTGGGGTCTTGCTTTAGGGCTGATTGCTTTAACAGCAGTAAAAAGTGACAAGCTTGATACATGGAAAAAAATCTTGGCTGTAGGCGTTTGCTGCTTACTTGCTTATCCTGCTGATTGGAACTACATCACGGTACTGTGGATCGTATGTTTTGGTGTATTCAGGGGACAGTTTAAGGAGCAAATGACCGCTATGCTTGTTATAGGATATTTCTTTATTGCTATACCTTCCTTACTGGATTGGGATTGGGCACATTTTTATCAATTTGCTATCGCATTAGCAATTCCGTTATTATCATTATATAAGGGAAGGCAAGGTAAAAATTCAAAGACCTTAAAATGGGGATTCTATATATTTTATCCAGCACATTTAATCCTGCTTTTTTTGTTATTAAGGCTTTTCTTTAAAATGTAAGAAACAGCCTGATACAATTATGTATCAGGCCGTCGCTATATACGGGAAAAGTGCTGGCGGTGGGCCTGGAATCCATTTTTCCGTTCATTGGCAAAAGGGTAAAGATTCAGAGAATGGAATATTAAAGGCACTGCACAATTACTAAAAAATGGGAGGTGGCTTGGATGCTAGATAATAAAATATGCCTTCTGGTAGCTGACGACGATATGCGCATGCGCAGAGCAATAAAAGATTTACTGCAATCGAATAAATATTTTGTTTTTGAGGCTGATAATGGACAAAATACATTAGATATATTTTATGCCAACAGTGGCAGTATCGATCTTATTCTACTTGATGTTATGATGCCGCAAAAGGATGGTTTTTCGGTTCTTACTGAAATACGCGAGAGCTCGCTTACTCCAATTATTATGCTTACAGCAAAAGAAGCGGAATGTGACCAGCTCAAAGGACTTACAAATGGTGCTGACGACTACATCACAAAGCCGTTTTCATCGTCATTACTAATAGCCAGAATTGAAACTGTATTACGAAGGACTGGAAAGTTTCAAATTCAGCCTATTGTTTTTGCCAATCTGACAATTGATACAGCCAAAAGAGCTGTATATGTTAAAGATAATATTATTTGTCTTACACAGCGGGAGTATGATTTATTACTGCATTTTGCTGTTCATGTAAATATGACGTTAAGCAGGGAGCAATTGCTCAATTCCGTATGGAATTATATCTATGAAGGAGATGGACGAACGGTAGATACTCATGTAAAACAAGTACGTGCCAAATTAACGGAAAGCTGTCCATATATCAAGACAGTGCACGGTGTGGGTTATCGTTTTGAGGTGGAGTAATGAAAAAAACCATAAAAATAAAACTAGTAATTTTTGTTGTCATTATAATCTTTTCGGTTATTGCAATTCAAGTTGTTTGCAACCTGTTTTTTGTTAAGCCCTATTTTATTAATAAGAAAACACACCAGATGGAAGAAAGTTTCGCAATACTTAAAAGTAGTATTCAATCGCATGATGATATTGCACAAGCAATGTTGCATTATGAGGAAGATGAAAATATAAATGTTTCAGTTTGGGACAAATATAATCAAGCAATTTATAATAGCAATAATATTGATATAACATATTATCAAAAAAGCAATTATGTTTTTTCGCAAACACCTGAGGTAGAATATTCAGTTAACCCGCGTTCTGAAAAGGAAAACTTAATGTTGTTTGGAAAAATTGAGACATCAAATAATACTATTTTTGTGGTTTTAGATACTCCTATTTCAGCGGTAGAGCGAAGTGCTGCACTGATCAGTGAATTAAATATATATATTGCTATTGTGGCTTTAATCATTGGTGGAATCTTTACGTGGTTTTGGAGCAAGCATTTTGTAAAGCCTATTATACAAATCGATCATGTGGCAAAAAGTGTATCTTCCTTGGATTTCTCCCAAAAGCTGCAAGGGCCTTTCTCTGATGACGAAATAGGAAGACTTGGCAGAAATATTAATTCCATGTCTGAACAATTATCTGACATGATTGGCAGCCTGCAAACTGTAAATGCTCAACTGGAAAAAGCCTTAGGTCATCAAAAGCAGATTGACAATATGCGCCAGGAATTTATAGCTAATGTTTCTCACGAGTTAAAATCTCCATTAGGATTAATGGTTATGTATTGTGAAAATCTAAAAAACAATTTGCCAAATATCGATAAGTATTTTTACTATGATGTAATTATAGACGAGAGTAAAAGATTAAGTGGACTAGTGAAAAAACTATTGGATATATCATCCCTCGAAAACGGTCTTACAAAAATGCAATATGATACATTTAACTTTTCAAATTTGTGCCTTAGGCTTTGTGCGAAGAAACAGGTCCTATTTGATAATCAAAAGATCACGTTGCTCAAAAGCATTCAGGATGATTTATTTGTTTTAGGCGATGCTTTTTATCTCGAGCAAGCTTTAACTAATTATCTAGATAATGCAATAGCCCATACTCCATCACAAAAAATAGTCAAGGTATCCGTTTATACAGAAAAGGCGTCCTTGGTTTGTTCCGTTTTTAATGAAGGCAGTACTATCTCGATTGATGACGAAAGCAGGATATGGGAAAGCTTTTATAAGATTGACAAGGCGCATACTCCGACTGTTCAGACTCATGCCGGGCTTGGTTTATATATTGTTCGAACCATTATCAACGCACATGGCGGGCAATATGGTATCAACCGTCTTGATGATGGTATTGAATTTTGGTTTGTACTTCCCCATGCTATGTAGAAAATGCATTCAAAAAGTAGTCTTGCATCTCACAATACAGATATCCTTGATATCTTTGCGATGACCATTGGCAAGGGAGTAGCGGCTTCTATTGAGGGCAGACGTATTCTTTGCGGCAACAAAAGCTTGTGGAGGAAGAAAATAACATCACCATTAGTGAAAACGTAAATGCCGCCATCATGGCTTTACGGGAGCAAGGCAAGGCAGTTATCGTCGTTGCTGATGAAAATGCAGTGATTGGTATTCTTGCACTCTCGGATACCGATACTTTGAAAAAGGAATCTGCACAGGTCATCGCCAAGCTTGCTGAAAACGGCATCACAAAAACCATCCTGCTCACAGGTGACAATGAAAATACTGCGCAGCATATAGCCAAACTAATAGGTATAACTGAAGTCCGTGCTTCACTCTTGCCTGAGGGTAAGGTAGAAGCCGTAGCTTTATTGCAAAATGACGGTCAGTTTATCTGTATGGTTGGTGACGGTGTAAACGATGCCCCTGCCTTAAAAGCAGCAACTATTGGTATCGCAATGGGAACGATGGGAAGTGATATTGCAATTAAAGCCGCTGATATTGCCCTTATGGGTGATGATATTTCGAAAATTGGTACATCAAACGCCTTTCCAATGCAACAATTAAGACAATCAAGTTTAATATTAGTGCGTCTATGGCAATTAATGCTATTGCCATCGTGCTTTCAGTAATAGGATTGCTCACACATATTACAGGCGCGCTGGTTCACAATGCCAGTTCGGTCTTGGTCGTGCTGAATGCTGCTTTGCTTTATGACAGGAGTTATCAATAATTATTTAATATTTTTTAGAAGAATGATGAGCTTAATTGCAGGTATCAGTTTATCATTCTTGATAAGTGTCGCCAGGTAACAAGAAAAGAGACTACCTCGATAAAGGTTGTCTCTTCTACTACTCTATTTGGAAAGTTCACGGATTGAAGATATTTTTTTTCCGTTGTATGAATTTCACCATTGAAGGAGAGAAGGAATGATGGAATGTTTGACAAGATAAATTTAAGAAATATAGACTTACAGTTTGTACTGGCAGTGCTCTTATTATTAGCGACGAGCCTTATTGTCTTAAGCACTGCGTCTTACAATCTTGTGAAAGGGCAACCCTATTATTATGTCGAACTTCAAACCATCTGGATTTTAAGCGGAATTTTCTTAGCTATTATGGTTACTCGAATTGATTACCAAAGGTTACAGAAATTCAGCGGGTATATTTATGGGTTTAATATCCTATTGCTTTTGGCAGTCTTTATTTTCGGAAGTGAAGCGAAAGGTGCCACTCGCTGGATACCCATTACTTCAAGTTTTTCAATCCAACCTTCGGAATTTGCAAAAATATTTATGATCCTTTCATTTTCGGATTTTTTAGCAAAGCGTCAGGGTAAACTGAATCGTTTCAGAGATTTTATCGCGCCATTTTTATATGTATTAGTCCCTATGCTCCTTATTTTCAAACAACCTGATCTAGGGACAAGCCTAGTGTTTATGGCAATATTTATAGGGATGATGTTTATAGCAGGAGCGAATATTCGTAAGTTTGGCGGGTTATTACTCACAGGGGTAACTGCTGTCGGTATAGCACTATGGCTACATTTTTCAACAAACCTTCCAAGTTGGCTCAAATTCGCCGAGGGGTTGCCTCTTCCAATGAAAGATTATCAGTTGAAAAGACTGACTGTTTTTATGAACCCGGCTTCAGACAGTGCAGGAGATGGTTATAATATTCTTCAATCGATGTGGGCACTTGGCTCGGGTGGATTTTGGGGTAAAGGGTATCGTCAAGGAACACAGGGACAACTAAGTTTCCTTCCAGAACATCATACTGACTTTATCTTTGCAGTCTTCAGTGAAGAGTTTGGATTTATCGGAGTAATTACCCTACTATTTTTCTTTTTAATATTCCTATTACGCGGTATTAATATTGCCATGCATGCGAGAGATTTGTATGGTGTGTTAATAGCATCGGGAATAATAACTATGATTTCATTTCACATTCTTGTCAACGCTGGCATGAATTCTGGTATTATGCCGGTTACTGGGATACCCTTGCCATTCATCAGCTATGGCGGAAGTGCAATGTGGGCGAATATGATCTCAATAGGACTCTTACTAAATATTAATCTGAGAAGTCGTCGGTTGCTATTTAAATAGATCACATGACTTAGGGGGTAGTTTAAGATCATTCAATCCAAGCAAGATTATAAGATCTATGTTACAGCAGACTTAGCTGCTCATTATCAAACACGGTACAGATGGGTGTTTAGATTTTCTCAACCACTCATTTATTTTCAGCTGACGTTAAGGAAAGCGGAATACTATGAAAACTGCAGGAAAGATATTTTAGGGCGAATTTTTTTAGTCCTTTTAAAACTAAAACTAATGAGGCTCTCGACGAAGCTGGGCTTTACGATTCCACGGCACGTCTTTGGTCCAGGACTTAGTATTGCCCATTGGGGAAGTATTGTTGTACATCCAGATGTGCGGGTTGGAAATAACTGTAGAATTCATTCAGCGGTCAACATCGGGGTATTTAATGGAAAGAGCCCAACCATCGGTAATAATGTCTATATTGCCCCTGGCGCAAAATTATTTGGGGGAATAACGATTGGTGATAATGTAACGATCGGGGCTAACGCTGTCGTTAATAAAGACGTTCCGAGCAATGTTACTGTTGGAGGAATACCGGCAAAAATAATCTCAAAAAAAGATTCTTCGGGATTAATTGTTAAAGGGTATGAAAGGGCATGCCATATACTTGGTCGTTAGTTTGAGTGGAAATTCGAGTTGATCATCAGTGCAGAGCTCGTGTCTCTCATCGCAAGGAGGGTAATAGAGATCAATAAAAGAGAACGAAAACCTTATGTATATAGACTTTGGGGCTTAAACATCGTAGTGATCCTCATTTTCACGGTTTTAGGTGTAAATATCTGGGGTTTACAAATTTCCGAAGGCTCATATTATACCGCCAAGGCAGAGGGGAATTACATGAAGCTTGTCAAGGTTCCCCCAACACGAGGAGATATTGTAGACAAAAATGGAAAGATTCTCGTAACAAGTGTTCCAGAGTTTGTTCTTAATTTAGATTTGATGGGTTTGCAACAATCCGAAGTTAGCGATTGGAAAGATGTTATTAAGCGATTAGCGGGATACATTAAGCCGTATTGGCCTAATCCCAATCAATCGATTGAGTCGATTACTGAAGATATATTCGTTAATACTCAGAATCATCAGTGGGAACGCTATCGCCCCGTTATGATTCTAGATAAGGTTCCTCCAGAGCTCCAAGCCATTATAGCCGAGCATCAGAATGAGCTCCCGGGCGTGAGTGTGGATGCAATTCCGCTTCGCTCCTACCCTCAAAAAATCCTAGGTGGTCAGCTCATGGGGTATGTTCGTGAGATAGGGGACAAGGAGATTGAACAGTTCAATCAAAATGAGGATGCCCAAAAGGCGGGATTCGAGTACGCTCAAGGGGATATGATTGGAAAGATGGGGGTAGAGAAATCCTATGATTTCTGGTTGAGAGGTAAAGAGGGCATTCAACAAGTTGAAGTCGATAATCGCGCCCGCCCAGTTTCTAAACAGTTAATCCAACCACCGGAACCGGGAATGACGGTCCAACTGACGATTGACGCAGACCTGCAAACGGTTGTGGAAGAAAGCCTCGATCAAGTTATTGCAGATGTTCAAAAGAACACTAATCCCAATGCCAAGTCAGGAGCTGCCGTGGTGATGGATGTAAATACAGGCAAAATTCTTGCGATGGCTTCTCGACCTGGGATGGACCCTAACGATTTGACCGGCATTATTTCCGAGGCAATGTTTGATAAGTATTTCACGAATGAAATAGCGCCTGCTGCTTCCCTGAATAGAGCGTTGTCCGGGTTATATCCACCGGCATCAACCTTCAAGATGGTGACAGCCATGGCAGCCTTGCAACTCAAATTGACGACGCCGACTGAACTCATTGATGATGAAAAAACCTCATTGGGAAATCTCGCTGCTCAGCAACAAGGTACTGCTGAATGGGGAGGGAACGACTTTGGTCTTATCAATCTTTCTCGAGCGCTGGCCAAATCTTCTAATATATATTTTCAAGTTATTGGTCGCCGAGTGTTTGATTCCAATCCGGAAATTATACGCCAAATTGCCCATGAATTCGGGTTAGGTGTCGAAAGTAATGTAGATTTGCCGGGAGAGGTAAAAGGAATCGCACCTTCAGCGGAATGGAAGGAAGCGTATTTTGGTCCTACTTTTCTGAAGGCACGCGATAAAAAGTTGGCAATCATTGAGGCCGATTACGCAGTCAAATTGGAGCAGGCCCCGGATGCGTTAAGTCGCCAGAAGCTGCAAACGAAGAAAGATGCTGAGAAAAAAGCAGTTGACGTCGAGTATAAGCAAAAGGTTTATGAAAATGTGGATTGGAAGGTCTATGATAGTTTCAACAATTCCATTGGGCAAGGATATAACAGCTATACCCCGTTGCAATTAGCAAATTACACGGCGACCTTGGTGAATGGCGGAAAGCGCTATACTCCGTATGTGGTCGATAAACTGTTGACTCCGATCACAGGGGAGGTGGCTCGACAGTACGATCCCAAAGTTATCAATACCGTAACAATTTCCCCCGCTAATTTAGAGGCAGTCAAACAAGGGATGCGAGCCGTAGTTACTGGTGCAGGAGATGATGCTGGGACGGCTTCGGGAATCTTCGCAGATCTACCGGAATTTACCGGTGGGGCTAAGACTGGAACAGCCCAGCTTGGAAACGTAAACACGGCTTTAGGGAAGACGTACAACGGGGTGTTTGTGGCGTTTGCCCCATATGATAATCCTCAGATTGCCTTCGCTGGGGTGGTCGAGTTTGGAGATAGCGGTGGGAGTACAGCAGGCTATGTGGCAAAGGCGGCTTTTATGAAGTATTTTGGTTGGAAGTCCACGAATGGGAACTGAAAAGCGTGGGTGAAATTAATTTTGTGATACTGATGAGGAGTTAAAGGAGAGAAAGTATGCACAAGGTATTATTAACTAATGCACAGCTAAGAAAGACGCTAGCAGCCGTTAGGTCTTTGGGCAAAAAAGGCATTCAAACAATAGTTGTAGAAGAAACAAGGTTTTCGCCCGCAGCTTTTTCAAAATATTGTACTAAATCTTTGGTTTGTCAAAACGCATCAGAAAACCCAGAGCATTTCTATAATTTTATAAAAAGTAAAATACAAGAGTATGGATGTGAAGTGTTTTTCCCAATGGATGAGGACACAGTAGCAGTCGCCATGGAACATAAGGAAGAATTGGAGAAGCTGTGTTCAGTGCCACTGCCGTCTAATGAAAGCTATGAAACAACATCCGATAAGGGAAAAGCATACAAGCATGCCATGTCTGTTGGAGTTGATATCCCAAAAACCGTTTTTCCAAACGGAGCATACAAACTTAATGAAATAACAGCACTTTTAAAATATCCGTTGATGGTGAAGCCTGTAAAAAGTAATGGCGGAAGGGGTATAAAAATTGTGTCTTCCAAGGAAGACCTAGTAAAAACGTATCTTGAGGTTCATAAGCACTATCCTTACCCTGTTATTCAGGAACATCTCGGAGAAGGAGAGGTATATGATGTTGTACTTCTATATAATTCTCGCAACGAGTTGAGGGCTTCATTTGTGCAAAGGCATGTCCGAAAATATCCTCTAGTTACTGGACCAAGTACGGTTCAGGAAAGTGTTGTTTACCCTGAAATGCTTGAATTGGCACTTAAATATATGGAAGGACTCAAATGGTACGGTATTGCAGATCTTGAGTTTATGGTTCAGAGGGAAACCGGAGAAATCAAGTTTATCGAATTAAACTGTAAGTTCTGGAATTCGCTTCAGATGGGCATATATGCAGGTGTGGATTTTCCATGGCTATTGTACAAAATTGTTGTAGATGGAGACGTTGAGCCTGTTGCAGAATACAAAGCAGGAATCATGTGTCGAAATCTTTTTCCGGGTGATATTCTTCACTTTATTTTCAATAAGGACAGAAAAAGTATGAACCCTCCTTTCTGGAGCGGAAAAGGTTATAAAATAAAAGATGATATCATAGCTAAGGATGATCCTATGCCTGTTGTGGGTTTCTTTGCAGCGTGTATGCGCTATGTTTTTGACAAAAAAATGTGGAAATTTCTGTTAAGGCGATAACATCTTGAGTGTGGGGGATGAATACTGGTGCATGAGAGCTTTAGAGAAACGCATAAGCACAATGAAGATAGATTTAAAGAGTTAAAAAAAATGAATTTAGACTATAATGACGTAAAAGATGGAATAAAAACAGGTATTGAAATGGAAGGTGCAATAAATAAGAGAAAACAACTCATACTTAACTATCTTAATTCAGATGAGAAAGACTGGAATGATTATCAATGGCAACTTAAAAATTCCTTTTCAAAAGCTATAGATATTTCAAATTTTCTCAACTTAAATAAAGATGAAGCACTCAATATAGAGGCTGTTAGTAAAAAATTTAGGTTTTTGATCTCACCATATTTCCTTTCACTCATTGACCCTCAAAATCTCAATTGTCCTGTCAGAAAACAGTGCATACCTTCCCTGGAGGAGCTGGATGAAACGGGAAGTTTGGACCCCGTCAATGAGAACGGTACATCTATAGAGGGGATCATAACTCGCAGGTATCCTGACAGATTGATTATCAATATTACGAATATGTGTGGTACATACTGCAGGCATTGCCAAAGAAAACGCTTGTTTGGAGAATGTGAAAGTGTTATATCCAAAAACAATATACAAAGAGCACTAGAATACATAACAGAAAATGCAGAAATCAGGGATGTGTTGATAACAGGAGGCGATGCGCTTCTTGTTTCGGATGAGAAAATTGTGTGGATACTGTCCGAACTTAGAAAAATTAAACATATCGAAATTATCCGGTTGGGTACACGGGCTCCTGTTACACTACCACAGAGAATCACTAAAAAGCTTACAAATATAATAAAAAGGTATCACCCTGTATATATCAACACACATTTTAATCATCCCTTAGAGATAACTAATGAGTCCAAGGCTGCTTGCAAAATGCTTGCAGATGCAGGGATTCCCCTTGGTAATCAAATGGTTCTTTTAAACGGGATTAATAATGATAAAAACATAGTAAGAAAGCTTAACCAACAACTTTTATTGTTAAGAGTAAAGCCATATTATATCTTTCACCCTAAGCAGGTAAAGGGTACAAAGCATTTCTGGGTAAGTATTGACGAAGGTCTTGATATAATGGATGGATTGCGGGGATATACATCAGGTATGGCAGTCCCGTATTATGTATTCAATGGACCGGATGGACTCGGCAAAATGCCAATGCTTCCTCAATATTTGCTCTATACCCATAAAGATAAAGCAGTATTCAGAAATTGGGAAGGCAAGGTTTTTGAAGTAGATAACATATAAATTATTCAAGGGGGTAGTTAAGATCATTCAAATCGACAAATGTCTATAGAACTGCGGTAAGCGCTATACTCTGTATGTGGTCGATAAACTATTGAATTCGATCACAGGAGAGGTAACTCGACAGTACCAACCCAAGGTTATCAACACCATAACAATTTCTCCAGATAATTTGGAGGCGGTCAAACAAGGGGTGCGAGGTGTAGTTACTGGTGCAGGAGATGATCCTGGGACGGCTTAGGGGATCTTCGCAGATCTACCGGAATTTACCGGTGGGGCTAAGACAGGAACAGCCCAGCTTGGAAACGTAAACACGGCTTTAGGGAAGACGTACAACGGGGTGTTTGTGGCGTTTGCCCCTTATGATAATCCTCAGATTGCCTTCGCTGGGGTGGTCGAGTTTGGGGAGAGCGGTGGAAGTACAGCAGGCTATGTGGCAAAGGCGGCATTCATGAAGTATTTTGGTTGGAAGTCCACGAATGGGAAATGAAAAGCGAGTCCGATGACAATCCGATCACGAATGATAAAATCTTTTGAAAAAGTAACTGGGCTGAAACAATTCAAATCGCCCAGTTACTTTTATTTCGCTGATTTAAGATATCTCACAAAATCAACCTATGGTTGATTTTGTGAGAATAAGTTTTCGTTTGTATGACGTCCATAGGGAGTTCCCAGGCAGAGGATGGAAACAGAGATTTAGCACAAGTGGCAGAGAAGGGTGTACATGTGAGAAAACCAAAGAAGAAAAAAAGGAAACTAGCCTATTTTTCCAGAGAATTCTTAGTCTACATTCCACTTGTATTTATGGTTATCTGTATCGTTGGACGATTATTTTATATGCAGGTCTATAATTCCGAAACCTTAACTGCTAAAGGGATTTCCAATCGAACGACAAGTCAAACATTATTACCTGAACGAGGGACTATATCTGATAGCAAGGGAAATGTCTTAAGTCGGAGTGTGTTGGCTCAAGAAGTTTATGCAAATCCAAGGGGACTTACAACTCTTATCCAAACGAAGAAGTTCACCAGAATGACCAAAGAGGAGATTGCCAAATCGTTAGGAGAAATTCTAGGTCAAGATTCGAAATCTATTCTCGCCAAACTCAACAAAGATGTGTTGTGGATTAATATAGCTCGTCAAGTAGACCTTGAAAAAATAGAACAAATTCGCAAACTCAAACTTCCAGGCTTTGGTTATGCTAATGAATCCAAACGAATCTATCCCTTAGGTACATGGGCTTCATCTGTCCTAGGGTTTGTCAATCAGACGGGTCATGGGATAGGGGGTATCGAGGCTTATTATGACAAAACACTCTACGGCACTCCTGGGCAATCCATGTCGGAAAAGACCACAAGTCGTCAAGAGATTCTCGATGCTAATTCTAGCATCGAACCGCCACGGCACGGAAACAACTTGGAATTAACACTAAATACTAAGATTCAAACGATAATAGAACAACAATTAGTCGCTTTACAAACAACGACTCAGGCTGAAAGCGTTACTATTTTAGCCATGGACCCTCAAACGGGTAAGATTTTAGGAATGGGAACAACCCCATCGTTTGACCCTAACAAGTACGGGGATGTCGCTCCTGAGCTTTGGACAAACAGAGCAATCAGTATGAATTATGAGCCTGGTTCAACTTTTAAAATAGTAACGGGGTCAGCTGGTTTAGAAGAAGGGCTAATCTCTCCCAATGAATTATTTGTAGACCTAGGATACATAACTTTCGGAAACCGAACGATTCGAAACTGGGACTTTGGAGTAAGACCTGCTGGCAGTATTACCTTTACCAAAGGAATGGAACAATCGTCTAATGTTGTCATGTCTCAGGTGAGCTTGAGACTTGGATTGGCGAGTTTTTATAAGTATCTTAGAGCCTTTGGTTTTGGTGACAAAACGGGTATTGATATAGCGGGAGAAGAACGAGGCTTAGTCATTCCTCAAGAAAATGTAAAAGATATCGAACTGGCAACCATGTCGTTTGGACAATCTAATATGGTAACCCCTATTCAACTACTGACGACCTTGTGTGCTATCGTTAATGGGGGTACGCTATATAAGCCTTATGTCGTTGATAAAATTACCACACCAGAGGGGGTTCTTGTTCAGCAAAATCAGCCGACTGTTATTCGAAAGGTTCTTTCTAAAAGCACATCGGATGAGATGGCAAAGATTATGGAAAGCGTTGTTATCAACGGAACGGGGAAATTAACGATAATCCCAGGGATTAGGGTGGGTGGTAAATCAGGAACTGCCCAAAAAATTGATCCTGTAACTCGTAGTTATTACCCTAATACGTTTATAGCATCGTTTGAAGCCTTTGCCCCAGTCGATAACCCAAAAATTGCAGTTTTAGTGATTGCGGATAGTCCTAAGGGTGTGGAATATGAGGGTGGACCACTGTGTAGTCCTGTTGCTAAAATAATTATACAAGGAGCTCTTGAAGAATTTGATGTACCTTTTTCTAATGATGCAACAAGCACCATTGCAGTCACCGAAAACGATGTTCCTGTTAGATCTGTTTCATCACAGAGCGTCCCTGAGCGTCCACCACTAGCTAGCGAGGTTGTTGTTCCTAATCTTATCGGAATGACGATGCGACAGGTTGGAGAAACGTTAAGCAAGTCGGCATTGCATTTCAACTTTAGTGATAGTGGGCTTGCTATTGAGCAAAACCCTGTCGGAGGCAAGGTGGTGGCTAAGGGAGCTATCGTTGAAGTTAAATTCGCACCGTTGCCACCTGCGCCCCCTCCACCAACTCCGCCTCCGACCCCGTAATAACAAAGACCAAATAAGCGAAAACCCCCGTCTTATCTATAAAAGATCGGGGGGTGTATAAAAAATGGCTTTGTTAGTAGATTTATTGTTTTTTTAGGACATAGTGTATAGCGTAATAGCCTGATGTGAGGTAGCGCAAAATGGATACTATGAACGCTTAAGGAGTTTAGAACCTTAGACAAACCCAAGAAGTTGGAGCTATACAAGCTCATAAGACAGCACATTGCCCGATATCGCTAAATTGGGGAATTTCATTATTGACCTTCTCGAAACTCGATTCAGCGTTAAAAGTCAACGAATGGGAACTGAAAAGCGAGGAAAATTAATATGCACTTGAGAGGACTGATGTTATTAGTTTGAACACAAGGTATTATGTTAGTGTGACAGCTGATATTGGTCTTTGTTTTAAGAAGTTAATACTTAATAAGCTATTTATGGCATTTAGCGCTACATTAATACAAAAAACGTTGTATGATTATTATCTTACCAATCTACAAATGATACAGTAACCCATAATTTTTCAGGAATACAAGAGAGGTTTGAATAAGAATGAAGAACAGAAATATTGCCCCAATACTAAAAGCCATAATTGCTGCTGCTTTGTTTGGAGCAAGTGCCCCAATTTCAAAACTACTTTTGGGTGAAATTGCCCCAACTCTAATGGCATCCTTTCTATATCTGGGCAGTGGTATCGGGCTTTACGTACAGAGATACTACCGAAGTTTAGACAATCGTTTCAGTGATGAGGCAAGACTTACCAGAAATGATTGGCCCTGGATAATTGGTGCTGTATGTATAGGCGGGATAGCAGCCCCCATTGTGCTGATGTTTAGCCTGAAAAATACACCGGCGTCTACGGCTTCCCTTTTGCTGAATTTCGAGGGTGTAGCAACTACCATAATTGCTGTTGTAGCATTCAAAGAGGCTGTTGGGAAAAGGATATGGATGGCTGTACTATTGATTACCATGGCAAGTATATTGCTTTCATGGGGTTCATCCGGGCAGTGGGGTTTTTCATTGGGTGCTATTGGAGTACTTGGTGCTTGCATTCTGTGGGGGATAGACAACAATTTCACACGAAACGTTTCGGACAAAGACCCTCTCTCGATTGTAACAATCAAAGGATTAAGTGCCGGTACTTTCTCCTTAATTCTATCCTTTATCTTGGGTTTTTCGTTGCCTTCTTTCAAATTCATTCTTTTGGCAATGCTCTTAGGCTATTTTAGTTATGGGTTGAGTATCGTATTATTTATTCGAGCCATGAGAGAATTAGGGTCTGCTAGGACAAGTGCTTTGTTCGGAACGGCTCCTTTTGTTGGAGCAGTACTATCTTTGCTCTTGTTCAGAGAAAGCCAGGGCATGTTGTTTTTCTTTGCTCTTCCTATCATGATTATTGGGGCAGTCTTTTTGTTCAAGGAAGAGCATGAACATTTACATGAACACGAATTAACTGAACACGAGCATAGGCATTACCACAACGAAGCACACCATACACACTGCCATTCTAGTGATAAAATACCAGAAAGTGGCTACCACTCCCATGTTCATGAACACGAATCAATAATTCATGAACACCAACATACTCCTGACATTTACCATAGACATGCACATTAGCACTAAGACACATAGTCTATAACTTTTGATCACTAAACAATTATTAGTTCTTGTATTAAACAAGCCTCTCCCGAACAGTTAAGCGTTTTGAGGGGCTTTTTTTAGTATTATTTCTGTAGCCGTTTTTGCACCGGAAGCTGTTAGTGTAGCCCGGTTGCTTCTATGGTATTTTAACAAAAATGTTAAAAATCCGTTAAGTTCATGTAATTTTCATATGGTAGATTCTATTTGTTAATTGAAACTGGGAGGTCTACAATGACTTGAACTGAATGATTTAAAAAATACAAAGGAAGTGTGCAATGGATTTAATAATGAACCTGTTTGATTTTGTTATGAATCTCGATAACAACCTGACTGAACTGGCTAGAAATTATGGTATTTGGACATATCTTGTTCTATTTGTAATTGTATTTTGTGAAACTGGGTTGGTTGTTACACCTTTCCTGCCGGGAGATTCTATGATTTTTGTAATTGGTGCCTTGTCAGCGAGCGGTGAGCTGAATTTGGCAGCTATTACACTTGTATTGATTTTGGCGGCTATTCTGGGTGATACGGTAAACTATCATATTGGCAAGCGCATAGGCCCAAAGATTTTCCATAAAGAAAATGTACGGTTTTTAAAAAAAGAATATCTCGTGCGAACACATGAGTTTTATGAGACGCATGGGGGCAAGACTATCATAATTGCCAGATTCATACCGATAATCCGAACCTTTGCTCCATTTGTGGCTGGAATGGGAAGGATGACCTACTGGAGGTTTATCAGCTACAATATTATTGGAGCAGTGATGTGGGTAGCATTATTTATAGCCGGAGGGTACTTCTTTGGCAATATACCTACTGTTAAAGAGAATTTTACCCTTGTAATATTTGCAATCATATTTATTTCTTTATTGCCGGGAGTGGCTACCTTTATAAATAATAAAAGGATAAAAACTTCTGAAGAAAGAACTTAAACTTACACATTTGCAGGCTACAACAAAATTAAGCTGGTTATCAGAGAAGGTAAATAACGATTAACGAGGAGGATTCAGTATGAGTTTTTTTTCAAGATCAAGAAGTAAAGGACATTACCCATATCAAAATCATGGTGGTGGCCATTATAAAAGACCACATGGCAGGGGAGGAATACTTGGAAAAATCTTTGATGCCTTAACAGGTTCAAAAAGGCATTTTCAGTCCTACTCAAACCGCCACAACGTGCATTATCCAAACCGGCATCACCGTAAAAGCTCGTGGTCTTGAACCTATTTAGACATGATAAACTATTTATGCCCTCGGACCGGATAGCTGAATATTACGTCGAGAAAATAATAGGAGAAGGCCGGTATGGTATCTGTTATCAGGTTTCTCATGGTCAGAAAACATATATACTCAAGCAACTAAAAAGGGGAATGCTGAAGAAAGCAGGAGCAAAGGCCCAGTTTGAGGAAGATATTTTAAAGAGTTTACAGCATGAGAGCGTTCCCCGGTTTATTAAAAAGATTGAGCATGAGGACTTCTGCGGCTATGTACTTGAATTCAAGGAAGGTAGAACTTTTGAGGATATTATTTATCTTGACAAGCGCGTGTTTGAAAGAGAAGAGATATATCGAGTAGGAAGCCAGCTTGTCGGGATTTTAAAGTACTTGCATTCAAAAAGTATAGTCCATAGAGACATAAGGGTGCCAAATACCTTGTATGATGGTCAAAAGGTTAACCTTGTTGATTTTGGGCTTGCCCGCTGGATTAATAACAAGAAATACAGGGCAGACATGGACTTTGCATTTTTAGGAGATTTCCTTCTTCATCTGTATTACTCTTCTTTTGAATTCAAAGGTGACAAGAAACGTCCCTGGTATGATGAATTGCATTTGCATCAAAAGGAACTGTTATTTTTAAAAAGGCTTATGGGTGTAGAGCAAAGGTATAAAAGCATTTTAGAAGTGGAGTACGAATTTTACGAGACGTTTGAAGCTTTTAAATGAAAGGCTGGTGCAAAGTTGGATTAAGAAGAAATCTATGATTTATTTTTAAAAGCTACCCTCAAAAAGTAATGATCTGTTGCGAATAACTCAGTGAAGACAGGGGGTGGTCAGTGGAAAAGAATCGAATGTAAGATTATTCAATAAAGCAGCGCCATTGTAGTTAATTTGTGAATTTTAGTAATTAGTTTGGAAGGATGATTTTAATGAAAAGTTTAAAAAATACGTTAATGGTAAGTACATTGTCTCTAGGTCTGATAATGGGAGCCGTAGCTGCAGTGAGTGCTGCTACATCAGGAACGTCTGTGGACCCTAGCACTACTGCAACTGTAACAACCAGTACCCCTGCAACCGACCCAGCTACGACTGTCATTCCTGCAACTGACCCAGCTACGACTGTCATTCCTGCAACTGACCCGGCTACAACTGTCACCCCGGCAACCGACCCAGCTACAACTGTCACCCCGGCAACCGACCCAGCTACAACTGTCACCCCAGCAACTGACCCAGTTGCAACTGTTACCCCGGCACCAGTCACCCCAGCACACGTTACCCAAGCACACGTTACCCCAGCACCAGTTACCTCAGCACCAGTTAGCCCAGCACCAGTTAGCCCAGCACCAGTTACCTCAGCACCAGTTACCCCGGCACCAGTTACTCCAGCACCTGTCACTCCAGCGCCCGTCACCCCTGCACAAAACAATTATCACTACAATGACGGACATTCAAATATGAATCCCCAACAACACCAGCAAATGCATAGTACGCAACCAAGCCAAAGTGCTCAACCATCCAGTACGAGTAAAAGCACAAATATGAACGGAAATGGTTATAATACTAATCACAATTCTAACGAGAATCATAATACTAATAGGGGTGAGAATCATATGTCCGGTAGCCAATCCGGTCATGAATGATAAATAATAATAATGCGCCCGGTCGTTTTGACTGGGCGCATTATTATTATTTTGAGTAGTTATCGGAAATCCTTTTAAGGATCAGTTGGTAACACATTTTCCCTTAAAACCTAATACTCCGGAAATGCCCGCCGGAGCAGTAATAATGATTGGAATATGGGTCAGTCCGGCTGGGGGGTCTGGTACAAAAGCTTCCTTGTTCCTGGGGCTAATGTCTACAAAATAATTAGGGTTTAATACCCTGGTTGTAAGTGGAATTTGAATTAGATGAATTAGATGAATTAGGAATCGATGAATTAGGATAGGTATTAGGAATCGATGAATTGGGATAAGAATTTTGGGGGGTATATGGAGAACCATTGGTTGATGAATTTACCGAATTATTGACAATCCTTGAGTCAAGAATATAATTCATATTTGTAATAATTGAATATAGTTCGTTACTGACTATATATTTACGCGTTCGTCCATTTTCAACTAAGAAAATTTTAATTTTCGGAATCCCCTTGTTGTCATTTTGAATTAACCGTTGTATAAAGGCATAATCATTTGCATTTAAGTTAAATTGAGTAATTACTCCATTATTATCAAATAATATCCAATAGCCTGTCAGGATATCACTTTTTTCGGAAGTCGTGAGAGAATTTTGGTTAGAATAATCAAATGAACTAAATGTTGAAGAATCATATATGTTAGAGGAGCTTGGGCTTGGATAGCTATATGAATTCAAATTATTAGTTGGATAAGTGCTAGGTTGGTATATCTGACTTGTTGCGGCAAGGGAGGAGCGCAGAGCGTAAGAACCCCCTTTGAAAAAAAATTGATAAACAAGGTATAATATTATTATAATCGCTATGACAAAAACTAAAGTACCTATCTCTTGTTGTTTCATCCCATAGGGTATACGCCCTCTCTGGTTTTGCATAAACCTCCTCCTTTCATTTTTATTTACTTGAATTTCTAAGCCCATTAGGTTAGGAAACACCGCAAGAATAGATTATTTAACTGAATTATTGGGAATATTGGAGCTCGAATTGATCGAAGTATTTGGGCTCGTATTGGTAGACGAATTATAGGGTTGATTGGCCGATGACGGAGCAGAAGAACTCGAATTCACAGAATTGTTCGGGCTTAAATTTTTAGGAACATCAAGATTTCCAGAAGCATTGAGACTTGAATTTACGGAACTATTTAGATTCGAATTTGTCGAACCCTTAGACACTCTGGCATCTATGACCGATAGATTAGATACAACCGAATAGATTTCATTACTGACCATGTATTGACGGAAGCGGCCATTCTCGACCAGAAAGAGTGTATTATTACCTGTACTTTTACGATCGCTTTCGATCAACTGTCGGATAAAAGTAGTTGTTTCAACGTCAGCTGAAAGTTGACTCATCTGACCATTTACTACAAAGAGCAGCCAATATCCAGTTGTTACTTCACTTTTCTTGTCACTAGATATGTTGTAAGTACTGGGGGAATTTTGTATGGAATATGTGGGCGATTTCAGAGCTGAAGAATTATTTGTATTAGGAAGGCTATAGTTATTAGAATTCGTTGCTGCATAGGTTGGGTTGATTACAGAATACATCTTATTTATAAATTTAGGGAAGAATTGATACGCTATTATGCCAATAAGTACAATAACTGAAACTAATTTCCCTATCGATTGGCGCTTTTTGACTCTCGGCATACTGCCCCACTGATTTGACATTATCTTCACCTTCCATCAGAAATTTAACGTTGCAAGCTACCTATGAGAACAAGCCCTGGAGTAACAACGCCTTGGGCATTCTGTACATATCGAATTCCTGGAGAATAACCGTAAAACGTTATGGGGGCTCCTAAAGAGAAATTTTGATTTCGACCGATCAGAAAAAAATCGATTATAGTTCTTCCGTCATTTGCCAAAACGATTATTTCAGATGAACTCCCAATGGTTATACTTTCAAGCTTGCTTGTTGGAGAAAATGGCTGAACCGATTTAACATTGCCGGAAAACTGAAGGTACTTACCGTAATAGTTAGAGGGTTTATTAAATACCAAACTGGGTAAGGGGGTAGTGGGAGTTAAATAGCCTTTTTTCGTTTGAAGTAAAGTTAAGGCGCGTAAGGTGTTGCCATTTGTAGTGACGTCAGGATCTATTGTATTCCAGCCTTTGATCGGTGTTATAGTAAAAAAAGCCTTTGAAACATTGGTGCTAAAAAGCCAAATTAATAAGACGAATCCAAAACCAAGAATTAGAATGTAAGGATAAAAGTTAAAATTTGGGTTATTGAGCGGTTTCATAGCTTCATCTCCTCAGAACCCTAAGCGGGTTCCCCGTGTTTGCTCTCTACTAAACAAGATCAGCATAGTTTGGCGGATTAAGTCGTGCGTCAGACGTCCCCACCGATTAGACATAAACTTCCTCCTTTGGTCGAAGTTTACCGATCCAAGCGCTTTAGTAACAAGCCCTAGAGTACCCCTCCTTAGTCGAAAAAACATTACTATCTCACTCCATTAATAGTGTATTATAACGTTATTGATTTATGAATACATGAACATATATTCCTATAAAGACGTAGTATACTCGTTTAAATAAAGCTGAGCATTGAGGCTTCAGATAGGATAGTCTCCAGTGACATGGTTTGGTTTTTGAGTATAATTCATGTTGTCAGCACCTTCTACAAAAGAAGACAAACCAAACGTGAAGGCCAAGCATTTCGCCCGCCTTCTCGTTTGGTTTTTTATTATGAATTACAGCATTGTCACATTAATGTTCTTTTATGTTACATAAGGCGATGATTCTATAAGTGTTTTGACTCCCTAAAATTTATTTACATATTTGTTACATATTTGATACATATTCTTTAAGTTTTGGACATTGAATTGTTACAATTTAGGACTAAGCTAGTATAGCCCAAGGCTAATCAAAGGAAGATTCAGGATGGACGAAATCGAGAAATAAAACGGAATCAGGAAGTGGGACTCAAATCACGGATGAAGGGGAGAAGACAATGGTGTTGAAGAATCTCAAGGGAGGACAAGGAGAACCTTCTCAAGCCGAGCCGGTAAATACTGAGGAGAAATCCGACACCAGCGCAACACAGGACTTGCTCGAGACTATTAGACTCTGGATTTGGGGTCCCAAAAGGATGTCTCCTTTAGAGCAAGTTAAAGATATTGGTATCAGTGAACCTAAACCAGACAAAGCTGATGGAGCTACTTCAGAAGTAAGTTTAAGCAATCTGGAGGAAGGCAGTCAAGGAAATATTTTAGATGAAGGTTTGGCAGAAGATCAGAAAAATTCCGAAGGGCACGATTTGGGAAATCAGGCAGAAAAAATTGTCTGCGGAATTGAAAATATCAAAGAATATCAAGTGGAAAATAGCCCGGAAAGCACAGAAGTTGCTTTAGAAGAGGTCGAGGGCTCGGAAGTAGGAAAAATCCCTGCAAAAAAGAGCTTTAGAAAGCTCCTTATTATCCCGATTCTAGTTATCTTATCATTGCCCGGCTATAAATTATATGGATTTATTACCGAGCCAAAGCCCCCCAGTGAAGAGGTAGTAGCTGCTTTCAGCGGTAAATACCTTACTAAAGAAGAGCTATCTAATTATATCAGTTTAAAGGGATATAAAGACAAAGAACACGGTTTATGCGAAAAACATGGGTTCGACCACAGTAAATGCGACAAGACCGAGGTGTGTGAAACCCATCCTATACACAGTATGGAAGCATACCAGCAGATCATAAAAATGATGGCAGTCCAGAAAATTGTGGATGATTGGGCAAAGGAGAAAGGCGTTACTCAGAAAAATGAGGTGAAGCATGATTTCCAACATCTTGTGGAAGAGGTCAGCTTGGATAATCTAGTGGATAAAGTGCACAAAGACCAGCTTTCTCCTGACAAGATAGAGAAGGGGGAAATACAAAATTATTATGATGCCAACAAAGATAAATACAAGGATAGGCCTTTTAGTGAAATTGAGGGTGAAATTAGAACTAATCTAGCCGCTGAGAAGGATAAGCAATTCTTTCCCGAATACATTGAAAGGCTAAAAAAGAACGCAGCCTTGGATGTGAATTATAATATCTTGAAGGTAGATGACCCGACGGAAATGGAAATGCGAGACTTCTATGAGAAAAACAAGGAAAAATTCTTTGAGCCCAAAAAAGCTAGAATACTAGCTATTCAGTTGGATATATCCGGATCAGAGGGTGAGGTTCTTAAAAAGGCTAATGAGGCATTGAGCAAGATAATGAGCGGTGAAAGCTTTGAGGAGGTCTCTAAAAGGTATTCTAGTAGTAAACAGTTAGATGCCTTCTATGTAAAGCAGGGCGAGAAGGGAACAAATTTTGAAGACAAGGTATTCAGTCTCCAAGTTAACGAAATGAGTTCTGTTTTTAAAGATGGGAACAGCTTCTATATTGTGAAGTGCCTTGAAAAACAGGAAAAACGACAGAAAACCTTTGCTGAAGCGCTAAACGAGATTAAAGCAGGCGTCCTGAGTGAAAAGGAAGATAAGCAGTATGAATTAAGAAAAAATGAAGCATTATTTAGTATTCACGGTAAACGATTTACTTTAGGTGAATTTAAAGCAGAATTCAAGGAGCTTTCTCCTGAAACTCAAGCTAAATTTGCAGGCTTTGAAGCAAAAAAAGACTTGATAGACCAGTTAATAGCCAAGGAGCTACTCCTTGAGGAATCAGGGGACGATACAGCGGATAAGGAAAGCAGCAAGGAAATAGAGGAACTGAAAAGCCAGTATATAAGCCAGATATTGCATAAAGAAGAAATAGACGAAAAAATAGGACAAATTTCGGACGAAGAAGCAAAGAAATTTTACGAAGAAAAAAAGAATTTATTGTTTGATCCGCCTAAAGCACTAATCAGCTTGATCAGGGTTGAAACGGGTACATCGGATGTAGAAAAGACTAGGGCCCGCCAGCGGATTGATGAAGCGCTGCAAAAACTTAAAGAGGGGGCTGACTTTGCGGCGATCGCGAAAGAGTATTCCAATGATCCGACAGCATCGGCTGGGGGTGAAATAAAAGAATGGCTCTATGATAATGATCTCCTTGACCAAGTACTGAAAAAAAATATCTTTAGGCTCCAACCTGACGAAATAAGCAGTGTTTTTGAATATGAAGGCGGGTACTATGTAGTAAAGTTGCGGCAGAAGGAAGCTAAAAAGCAGAAGACGTTTGAGGAGGTTAAAGCGCAATTAAAAGAGGCCTTGTTGGACGAAAAGCACCATGTGAAGGAAGCGGAGCTGGAGAATGAACTTCTTAAGAAGTCGCAGCTCGTGATTTATAATTCTTCTCTTAGAAAGATGCTGAAGGAAGCAACCATAAACTAAGAAATAATCAAGTGAAGGAAGGTGATGGTCGTGGAAAGAAAAGAGCGTACAATTCTAATTGCCGTTATTGCAAATTTGATTCTCATTGTTTTACGCTTTTTCCTGGCAAATATTTCTGGGAGTCTGGGATTGAAAGCGAATGCCTGGCACTCGTTTACAGACGTTTTTGTATCGTCAGTGGTTTTCCTGGGACTATTCATAGGGCGTATCGGGGCAAGGAAGGTAACGAAGGCAACGAAGGTCATAAGCAGGCTGGAAAATATTCTTGCCTTGTTTGTATCTGTTTTTATTTTCTATATGGGTATTGAGATATTATTTGAAGCCTTAGGAAATGAAGGAAAAGAACTGAAATATGTTGCCGTTACGGCTGCTGGGGCATTCCTAGGTGTAATAATAAACTACTTTATGGCACGTTATAAATTGTATGTAGGAATGCAGACCAACTCCCAAAGCCTTATTGCCGATGGTTACCATTCCAAGATGGATATGTACTGTTCTATTGCAGTTTTAGTTGGCCTGACGGGTTCTTTATTCGGTATGAGCAGTTTGGATAAAATAACGGCTATCATAGCTATGGTATTTATGTTTATAGCCTCTTATGAAATCTTCACAACTAATCTAAAAACGCTCAGTTCAGGAGAGGCTCACAGGGATGGCCACGAGCATTCACACTTTAAGTTTTCTTTCAGAAATAAGAAAATGCTGGCAGGAGTTTGTTTGGTTTTTGCTGCAGTGTACATGGCGTCCGGGATATTTTTTGTAAAATGGGATGAACAGGGAATTGTGAGGAGATTCGGAGCGGTTACCCGAGAAAATGTATCCCCCGGGCTGCATTATAGGCTGCCTTTTCCTATCGAGAAAGTGGTGCTGGTGAAGAAGGACAACATTAGGAATGTACAGAGCGGAACAAATTTGTTACTGACAGGGGATATGAATCTTGTAAATGTAAACATGGGAATCCAATACAAGGTTTCTAACGTTGTAAATTATTCGCTTAAAGTCAGCAATCTGGACAGCTTGATTAAGGCGGTGGCCACCACAAGCATTCGCCAAGTGGTGGGTGAAAAGAATATTGACTTTTTACTGTCTACTGGAAAAGATGAAGTGGAAGTGTCTTCAAAGAAACTACTTCAAGAGGCCTTGGATAGAAACAATACAGGCGTGCAGGTTGTAAACCTGCAGCTTTTAGAGATGACCCCTCCGAAGGAGATTATTGACAGTTTTCAAGATTTGGCTAGTGCAAGGCAGGATAAGGCAACTTATATAAATGAAGCACTGGCATTCAGCAATACAGTCATACCCGAGGCAAAGGGAAATTCATATAAGACCATTAAAGAAGCAGAAGCCTATAAGGATGAGAAAGTTAAAACAGCCCAGGGGGACGCTTTACTTTTTGTTCAAAAATTTGAAGAATATCAAAAATCAAAGGGAGTAACTGAATACAGGCTTTATATGGAGACAATGGATAAAATCCTGCCGAAGGTCAAGAAGATACTGCTGGGCGGTAATATCAAAGTCGAGGGCACCGACTTATGGCTGACGAATGATGGAGTAGGAAATCCTATTATTAATGGAGGAGGCGGGAAAGAATGAGTGTTAAGATGAGTGAAACGTTAAAAATAAAACCTAAAATTTTAGTAGGTGTAATACTTGGCCTGGTTTTACTGACTTTAAACCTTATAGTTTATACAGTCGACATCACTGAGTATGCCGTGGTAACTCAATTCGGAAATCCTGTAAACACGGTGCTTCAACCCGGTTTAAGAATCAAGCTGCCTGAGCCTATACAATCTGTACAACGGTTTGATAATAGAGTTCAGATTTATGAGGCCGAGCCTTTGGAACTGCTGACTTCAGATAAAAAGAGTGTTAAGGTCGACTATTATGGGACGTGGCGGATCACCGACCCTGTTACTTACCTGAAAACAGTCAAGGACAAAGTTGGAGCAGAAGCGAGATTACAGGATGTATTTTCATCAAGTTTGGGTGTTAAACTGGGTCAGTATAATTTAGATGAGCTAATAAGTGTAGACACTAACAAATTAAAACTCAATGCCATGATGCAGGATACTGTTCAGAAATCTAAGGAAAAAGCTAAAGAGTACGGCATAGAAGTGGTAGATGCTCAAATAAAGGTTTTGAATTTCCCTGAAGCGAACAAGCAGAGCGTATTTGCCAGAATGAAAGCTGAGCGTGAGCAAATGGCAAAGAAATATCGCTCTGAAGGAAGCGAAGAAGCGGCTAAAATAAGGGCGGATGCTGAAAAGGAACAAAAGATACTTCTTTCAGAAGCCTATAAACAGGCACAGAAACTAAAGGGTGAGGGGGATGCTGAAGCTATAAAAATATATGGGGAAGCATTCCAAAAGGATCCAAAATTCTATGAATTTACTCGTGCCCTTGAAACCTATGAAAAAACTATTGATGAAAAAACAACCCTTGTACTCCCTTCAAATTCCGAAATTCTTAAATACCTGGAAAATGGCAAGGTTGGAAAATGATCGTTTGTAAAATTCTAACTGAAGGAGGTATTTACTGTGAATGAAGGAGATAATAAGCCCCCTAAAAGAGCTATCAAAGATAGTCTTCTTTTAATCTACAAAATCATAAAGGATAGGTTTTCAGCCTTATTCCATATGCTCAAGAACCGTTTCAGCGGTAAGTATAATAATGCACAAAATAACAAGTTACGAATCTCAATTGTAGAGGATATTGCCCAAGCGTTTAATCATATTAATCCTAAAAAAACTGCGCTAGCAATGGGATTAGGCTTTCTGTTAGTATACGTTCTGACAGGTATTTATATGGTTAATCCAGGTGAACAAGCCGTGATCAGGAGATTTGGCAGCGTCTTGGATAAACCCATTTCTGAGGGAATCCACTACCGTTTGCCGTGGCCTATAGACAAGGTGGAAAAGGTTAATGTATCGGAGGTCCGCAGAGCGGATGTGGGGGTCAGTCTACCCGACCATGTACACAAAGACAACCCTCCCCAAAACATTCAGCTGTTGACGGGTGATGAAAACATTATCAGTACCGAAGCTATTGTGCACTATAAAATTATTGATGCTCCTAAGTATTTATATAATGTAAATTCCGATGAGGAACGTTTAGTTAGAAATAGTGTAGAAGCTGCAATGGTTTATCTGACAGCAAGCATGGGTGTGGATGAGATTTTGACCAGTGAAAAAGTCAAAGCGCAGGACATGATTATGAAAAAGGCACAGGCTATCCTTGATAGCTATAATTCAGGGCTACAGGTTTCAACCTTTAATATCAAAGCGATTGTACCCCCGGATGAGGTTGCCAATGCTTTCCGGGATGTTACAACAGCAAAGGAAGATAAAGAGAAGCAAATCAATCAAGCCAGAGGGTACTACAACAGCCTGATTCCTGAAGCTCGAGGCAAAGCCAACGAACAAATCACCAAGGCTGAGTCTTATAAAGCGGAAGCAGTAAACATAGCGAAGGGTGATTCCCAAAAATTTGAGACAATGCTGGTAGAATATCAGAAAAACAGCCAAATATATTCGCAGGATACCACAAAATACCGTCTGTTCCTAGAAACGATGGAAAAAATATTACCTAAGGTCAAGAAATTTATTGTTAATCCCTCGGACGGTAATATTAACTTAAGGCTTTTTGACCAAGCTACCAGCCAGAAAAATTAAAAACTTTTCTACTTTCAAGAGAGGCTGAAACAAAACTTGTTTTCAAGTTTGTTTCAGCCCCTTCATGCTCTGCGTCGGTGACGAAAGCCTCCAGTGGAGGGTTTCGCCGAAACCCATCATCCAGCGCTATATTATTCGTTGAGGGCTGTGCGCTTTCGTCACCTAAGTCGCGATGTTCAGCTTTAGCTGAACGAGAGTAATCAACTAATTTGTTTTTTCACTATTTTGCGTTTTGAGGAGAAATACCAAATTAAAGATGTTCCTCCGAATAAAAGTAAACCTGCTATCAAAGCTTTGATAAAACTCTGGGGATGTTTAAATATATACCAAAAGTCACGGCCTATCCATGACTCCCAAGCAATCATTGGTATTTTGCCTAAAAGAGTGGCAAGAAAATATGACCTGAATTTCATAAGAGACAGTCCAGCGGCGTAATTAATTGCTGCTGCTGGAATCACTGGAATCATACGTCCAATCATGACCATAAAGAAGCTTCGTGATTCGGGCAACTCTGCCCATCTTCCTAGTTTTTGGAGTTTAGGTTTAGCCCATTCTTGCCCTAAAGATCTGGCGAGGCAAAAACCTAATGAGGAACCAAAAACACTGCCGGTCAAGGATAAGAAATAACCGGCTATTGGTCCAAAAAGGATAACATTTATACCTGCCAGTAATGCAAATGGAACGATTGGAAAAAGCGTTTGAGCAGAAATTATTAAAAAATCTAAAAAGATCCCTTTCCAACCTAGCGAATTAATTAGAATCTGTAAGTCTCTTGCATTTTGAAGATGTGGATAAAGGAACCATATCAGAGCTAAAGATAAACATATAGTAACTACAGAAGCAACTTTTTTCTGGCTTAAAATAATATCTCCTCCCTGCTGCAACTCTCAGAAATAGTAAGTGGCTAAGTTTCTGTTTCAGGTTCAGATTGTTTCAGGGTGAAGCTAAACTTGCTTCCTTCTTCAAGCCTGCTTTCTACCATGACTTGTCCGCCGTGTTTGTCTACAATTTCCTTAACAATTGCTAAGCCTAACCCTGTTCCACCTTCGCTTCTAGACCGTGCCTTGTCCACTCTGTAGAAACGGTCCCAAATAAAGGGTAAGTCCTGAGGAGGGATGCCTTGGCCAAAATCGGTAATTTCAACGATAATCTCTTCGTTCAGGGAAGTGGCGAAGATAATGATTGCTCCCCCGTGAGAAGAATAGTGGATAGCGTTATCTAAAAGGTTGTAGATTACTTGTTCTATTCGATCCTCGTCTCCATAGCAGAAAGGCAAGTTTTGGGGAATATCGATATTTACGGTTAAATGCTTACCTTCCAACTGAATTTTAAGACTTGTTAATGCTCTGTCTACAATTGAACGTAAAGGGAATTCATCTATATCAAAATTAGCTGTTTGAGAATCGAACCGAGAAATCTCCAAGAGGTCATTAACAAGACGGCTTAAACGATGAGTTTCCTTCTGAAGGATTTGAAGATATCTGGTTTCGTCTTGCCTGTCTTTTCCTTTTCCCTGAATTAGGGCGTCGATATAACCATGGATAGAGGTTAGAGGACTTCTAAGTTCATGGGAAACATTGGCTACAAAGTTGCGTCGCATTTTCTCGAGTTCAGATAACCGTTTAGTCATGTGATTGATCGATGAGGCCAGCACGTTTAATTCATCTTTGGAATTAATTTCCACTCGCTCATCAAATTTACCATCGGCAATGTTCTTAGTTATTTCACATACTCTTTTAATAGGCCTGGTAATCTGTTTAGTTAACAGAAAGCCGATACAAATTGAGATGAGAATTCCAATCAAGGCGGCACCAAGGTAAAGTTTGCTCATTGTCTTGGTTGTATCATTCACCCCTTTTACCGGTGAGTATAAGATGACTCCGCCGATAAACTCATTTTCGTCAAAAATGGGGGCTATCGTTCGTATCATAGCTTTCTTGAAATACTCGGTCTGTCCTGTTCGAATACTGACCTTGCCGGATTTCAGTTGATCAAGGTCCATCTCCTCTAAGGTATTTCCCAGGCAGTATAAGTGATCTGCCGAAGCAACAATTACTTTGCCATCTTTGTCTATGATCCAAACCTCTGTTCCCAATACTCTATCTGCCCGATTAACTGTAAGTATCACAGGTCGAGGGTCTAAGTTTGACGTGAGAAATGGTTTAACTATATCGCTCAGCTCTTGACTCCGTACTACAAGTTCTTGTTCCTTGTTTTTAATCAGATAGTTTTGTACCAGATAGACTTGCATACTGCCGACTATGGCAATTGCTACCAGGACTATCCCGATATAGCTGGCCAATAACTTTGAAAAAATACTTTTATTCATCTTGAGGAGCCACGAACTTGTAACCAAGTCCCCAGACTGTCTGAATGTATAAGGGAGCCCCAGAAACAGACTCTAGTTTTCTTCTTAATCTCTTGATAGTGTTATCGATGGCTCGAGTATCACCCATATAGTCGAATCCCCATACTCTCAGCATAATAGTTTCTCGTTGGAGGACTATTCCGGGGTTACTGGCAAAAAACCAGAGTAAATTGAATTCTTTGGACGTAAGTTCTAAGGGTTGGTTAAGAATTTCTGCTTTAAAGGTTGCGTTGTTTAGGTAGATGCCTGGATACTCAATGATCTGAAGGTTTTCCGCAGGAGCAGAATTAAAGCGTCGTAAAACTGCTTTAACTCTGGCTAAAAGTTCGCCAGGAATAAATGGTTTAGTAATATAATCATCTGCACCAAGTTCTAACCCGAGGATTTTATCATAAGGGTCGTCCTTGGCTGTAAGCATAATGACTGGTGTATTGGTGACCTGACGAATTTTTCGGCACAACTCCCAACCGCTTAATCCAGGTAACATAATGTCCAGCACGATCAAATCAAACGGTTTTTGTAAGAAGGCTGAAAGGGCAGATTGACCGTCATATGCTAAGGTGATATTAAAATCATCGCTTAAGTATAGATTTACCAAATTACAGATGTGTTCTTCATCATCCACGACGAGTATTTTTTTCTTGTCCATGGGTATCTCCTTATTTGAAATCAAATGTATTCTTTCCTTTTTTATAAAGGTCTATAAAAATAGGGGGATGAAGACCTTTTCCACAAACGATGTAGATTACTTTGATATCATATTAGGTCCTGTCTAGCCAGAGTAGTCT
Organism: Desulfosporosinus burensis; assembly: GCF_054657535.1. NCBI lineage: Bacteria > Bacillati > Bacillota > Clostridia > Eubacteriales > Desulfitobacteriaceae > Desulfosporosinus > Desulfosporosinus burensis. The sequence continues at coordinate 137,071 of NZ_BAAHYN010000001.1, read as the reverse complement.
TTGCACTATCTGTAACATTTTGTTACGGCAATGCAAAGACTACTTTTCTTTTGTTATTTAATTATTTGATTTAATATCTGACAACTTCTAGCGAAAATAAGCAAGGGGATCAGTAGGTTTACCATTTATTCGGACCTCCAAATGGAGGTGTGGACCAGTGCTCCAACCAGTTGACCCTACATAACCGACTAGGTCGCCTGCATTTAAGTTTTGGCCGTTTGGAACGGCTATTTTAGACTGATGGGGGTACATCGAGGATATCCCTTTACCATGATCGACTATCACTGTATTGCCATAGGCTCCATACCAGCCGGAGTATATTACTGTACCTGCACCGGCAGCATAGATAGGAGTCCCGTTCGGCGCAGGTATGTCTGCTCCTGTATGTAAGCTCTTGGCTTTAGTAATTGGATGAATACGCCAGCCGTAAGGGCTGGAAATGGTGTGATAATCTGGCAAAGGCCAATAACTGATGCTGCCAACCACACCGCCGGTGCGCTCGGCTTGTAACTGACGAATCTTTTGTTCCAAGGCTTGGGAATCTTTTTCGAGTTTGTTGATTTGGGTAAAGAGTTCGTTTTGTGCTTGAGTGACTTCTGCCAAAGAATTCTGCTCTTCCAGTTTTTTGCTCTCTAGAACGCCTTTAGCGGCGATAGCTTCTTGTCTTGTTTTTTCGGCTAAATCCCGTTTTTCTTTAAGTTCTTCAGTTTTTTGAATGACTTTTTCTTTTTCAATTTTAAGCGTTTCGAGTAGCTCCTGGTCGTTTTGAATCAGCGCTTCGAAATAATCGAGCCTAGTTATTAAGTCACTGAGGTCCCTTGCTTGAAAAAGTATATCTAGGTAACTGAAGTTTCCTTCTTCGTAAATTGCCCGAACCCTTTTGCTAAGGGCTTCCTGTCTGTTTTCAAGGTCCTTTTGTTTGGCAAGGAGCTCTTTTTCTGCTGCTTCCACGCTAGTCTTAGCTTCAAGATAGGCAGTATCTTTTTGGGACAGGGCTATTTTAGCTACGCTAATTTGGCTCGCCAGTTCCTTAAGATTCTGTTTCTTTTGTTCCTCAGTGAATTGCAGATCTTTAATCTGGCTCTTCGCTTTATCCTGGGCTTTTTCAATTTCCGTTTGCTTAGCCATAAAATCATCAAGCTCATTTGCTCTGGCAGGAACAACCATGGAACTGACTAAAGTTATTGTAATACTAAGTGCTATAAGCCAAGGATTACGCAACAGTGACAAACCTCCAAACATTTGCATAAATACCGATTATAAATATTACAATTCGACATGAAGCCTCTGTAGTCCTGTTGAAAAGATAATTGTAACAAAAATGTTAAAAAGGTATATGGATTATCCGTTATACGCTGATTAATCTTAGTACGCATAAACCAAACGAGAAGGTCAAGCATTTCGCTTGTCTTCTCGTTTGGTTTTTATCACGAATCCCTGCTATCCCTGCTATCCCTACTATCCCTACTATCCCTCTCTGTGTGCTCACCCGAACTCTGCGGCCACTTGGACTGAAGCTGAGTATTAAATCCATCTTCTTTTTCTATGGGTTGTTCTCGTTCTTGATCTTGTTCTGTTTCCCCGTTATAGGGAGGGTTCGTAGGTTGTTGTGGTGTAGAACTTTCCGGCGTGCTGTAGTCAGGGGATATTTCGCCGGAACTCGGTTCGGTCGAATCATGGGATGTTTCTGGCGGAGGTTCAGGGGTTGTTCCTTGTGGAGGTTGATTTACAGCAGAATGGCTGGAATCATTGGGTTCGCTCCAATTACTAGAGGTGCTGCCGGCGGATGACTGGCTCTGGTTCTTGGAACGGTCCGTATAACTATGGTTCTCGGTAGTCTTTGATTCCATATCTGAAGGTTGGCTGTGCTCTGGACTTTTTTGAACATTTGGCTCTGGCTTGGTATCTGCGGAGTTATCTTTCCAGTTTTGTGCTCTTACCTCCAAACTTTCTTCAGGGAAAAGGCTGGATACACTAACATTCGCATCCACCAGAGCTTTTTGCACATCATTGCGGAGGGTATCGGGTTGAACAGTGATACCTTTCTCTTCACATCGATCATAAATTAGATAACTGTTAACCGTCATTCCCTGTTGTTGGGCCTCCTGTTGGATTTTCTGGTTCGTTTGACCGACAACCACACTTCCGGACAGGTTCCTGCGAGTCATTTCATCACGGATTGTGTTTCGGAGTATTTCGGTATCAATCAATTGGTTTCCCCACCTATTGATCGGTACCACGCTGGCTAAAACCAGGTTTTGTGTTTCATTTAACATTCCTTTGCTGTTGGCATTTTCTACGATTAAATTAACGGTTTGATAAACGTCTAACCCTTCAATAGATATTCCTTCTAATAAACTTGATGCACCATTGACATCGCGCACTTTAATAACCTTACCTTGGTTGTTAACGAGCAGCTCGATACCTTTGTTGATATCCAGAGCAACGGATGCAACCGCCATATTAGGAATGAATAGGAGGTAGAAGGCAGTGATAAATACAAATAATAAAACCGCTGCTGTAGTAGAATATTTAAGCCAGGAATTATGGAATGATGGTATCCGTTGAGGTTTTATAATCACGTCAATCGTCTGCCCTACTTTAGGCGGCTCTTTAGGAGTAGAGATTTCTAAAAAGTCGCCTTTTTCTGTGAAGATGACAGTAAGCTTTGGTGAGGTTCGCATCACGACACCTTTGGTTTTCTCCATATTTCTTCACCTACTCTCCTAGTTCTACTGGAATCTGCATGAAAGTTTTTAGCGGATAAAATGCCGGCTCAGATAAGATGAGAGCCAGTGCAATAAGATATTTTCGCCCCTTTTCCAGGGCTTTGCGTTTCACGCCGGTCAATACCTCCAGTTCTTTAATGGGTAAAAGTCTATAAGTTTTAAGATATGCCATAAGGCCAGGGTTATTGCTTAGAGCCAAGGCTGCCTTTAGGAGAGTTTGCTTGCTGTCTTTTTGTTTCGGGGAGACTTTTAGTAAATCATCTAACGTCACTTTATAGTAACATAGCACGCGGACGTAGTTTTCAATGACTTCTGCTAAGGCATCTTGCTTCTCGATTTCTTGATATTTCTCTTGGGAAGTATCAAGATCGTAGCGGCTTAGCTCTTCATCCTCTAAGTTCATGGGCGAGAGGGAAAGATGTTGATGTTTGCCTTCTTTGCGAAAATAGTCCACTAATCTTCGGCGGATCACCATTTGAACAAAACTATGAAAAGAAGCTCCTCCATGGGGGTCGAAGCTGTCAATCGCTTCATTAAAGGCTAAAAGAGCAATGCTGAGCTCATCGTCATTATCCCAGGTTAAATACCTACTGCAGATTTTGGAACTTACCCTAGCTATAAATGCTTTATGAGATCTGATAAGTTCCTCTCGGACGGGAGGATCACCGCTCTTGGCTGATATTAGGGTCTCTCTCGAAACCTGTTCTTGCATTTTCATCACTCCGCTTGATAGTTATTCGTAAGTATGCAGCAGTTTCAAGGGGTAGAAAAAAACATTCTACTCCCATTATGGGTGTAGAATGTTACAGCATTGTCACATTAATGTGTCTTTTGTGTTGCATAAGAACAGCAAACAGAAGTTACGCTGGTGCTAGGTAAAGATTTTCTAAAATGTCCTACCCCCAAAATAAATTAAACTCTTACGAATTGTTTAGTGAACAGAATCTATTCAATGAGTTATGGTTGCGAAATGGAAAGAAAGTGAGCTGTGATAACATGTCAATTTACAAAATTGGTGAGGTTGTAAAAATCAACGATAATTAATTTAGCGGAACCCTAATTTGAGCGATGAGGAGGTACGATTAATGAAGGTCCTAGTTGTCGGTGCAGATCGTCTTGGTAAAATACCGTTAGTGCTTAGACAAGAAGGTGTTGAGGAAATAATTCATTGGAGCGGTCGTAATAAATCATCTTGCAAAAAGGTTGTGCCAAAGAATATAGAGAAAGTTATTGTCTTTTGCGACTATATAAATCACAATACGATGAGTAGTGTAAAACGACAGGCTAAAGTTATTGGTATTCCCGTAATTTATAGCAAACGAGCCCTCTCTAGATGCGCTCCCAGGAACAGGTGATGTGCGGTTAACCCGATTTCTGAAGTACCGTGATCAATATACTAGACTATTTAACAAAAATGTTAAGAATCTGTGACGTGGGCGGTATAATGACAACTCTATACTTTGCTTAACAACGTAGAAAGAGAAAATAGCCCTATTTTATCTGAAATGTAAAAAAGTTTTTTTACCTACCCTCAAAAAATAGTCTGCCTTAACGAATAACTGGATGAGACAAAACATTGTTGTAATCAAAGATTGAAAATGGAAGGATGATTTTTCATGAGAAACATTAAAAACACATTCTTGGTAAGTGCCTTATCACTTGGTTTAATAGTTGGTGCAGTCGGTGTGGCCGGCGCTGCCACCTCCACGGACTATCAGCAGAAGATAGCCGAATGGATTAAAAACGATCCTAATCCAATGGTCATGAACACGAATTCCGGTGTTGCTCCGGCTGTTGCACAGACTGTTGCTCCGGCTGCTACTCCAGCTGTTGCTCCGGCCGCTGCTCCGGCTGCTACTCCAGCTGTTGCTCCGGCCGCTGCTCCGGCTGTTGCTCCGGCTGTTACTCCAGTTGCTGCTCCGGTTGCTACCCCAGCAAGTACCCCTGTAACCGTTCCCGCAAAAACCGTTACCCCTGCACCCGTCACCACAGGGCAACCCAATCAATATCATTATAATGATGGACATTCTAATATGAATCCCCAACAACACCAACAATTGCATAATAGTATGAACGGAAATGGTTATAACACTAATCACAACGAGAACCATAATACTAATATGTCTGAGAATCATATGTCAGGTAGCCAATCTGGTCATGAATGATAAAACTTGCTGATAAGTTAAACTGGGCGAAATGCCCAGTTATTTTTTTGCCTTATATTTGAATTTGTTTTATGAACTTAAAATGTTACAAAAATGTTAATCTACCGTGATTTTCCTGTAAAGAAACTTGTTTATACTATAAAGACAATGGAAAGGAGGTGCAATGAAATGAAAAGAAGGTTATCAATTATTTTTGCTTCGGTATTTATTCTCGCTTTGGTTGCTGTTCCTACATATGCAGCTATTTCGGATCAACAAAAAGCGGAAATCGATGCACTCAACAAACAAATAACAGAGACTCAGAAGCAGATCGTGGATAAATATGCAGAAGCAGGAGAGATCTCAAAGGCTCAGGCAGATGCCACAAAAGCCAACATCGACGCTACTGCCCAATATCGTCAACAGTTTAGCCAACAACAGGGTCAGATTGCGCCAAATCCTGGGTTTGCTCCAGGTTATGGCAACGGTTACGGTCATGGATGTGGTTGGGGCGGAGCTAGTTACTATGGAGGAATGTGGTAAGAACTTCGCTTTAGAAAGATCCATATAGAGAGCGAACACGGGGAACCCATTTAGGGTTTTCCGTGTTTTATGTTATGTGTTTAAAGATTATTTTTCTGATTTCTTGAGTATTAGTAGGGTTAACAAACTCTTTAGGCAAGTGCTTGTTATTAAATTGGGCCGATCGCAAGCTGAATTTACGGGTGGAGTAAAAAATAAGCGAGAGTAATTGTTTTGGTAATAGTTGAGCTGATAACTTATAATAGAAATATATAAAATATGCTATTATAAAGGGTTGAATTTTATGTTTAATACAATAATTCTATTTCTTCTAGCTGGGTTAGCAGAAATCGGTGGGGGATATTTAGTTTGGCTTTGGTTACGTGAGGCCAAGCCAGTATGGTACGGAATTATCGGTGGACTTATTCTTGTGCTATACGGGATAATTCCTACCTTTCAAAAGTTTCCTAGTTTTGGAAGAGTGTATGCTGCCTACGGTGGTGTTTTTGTTATTCTTTCAGTGCTTTGGGGTTGGGGTATAGATCGTAAAACACCTGATGTTTACGATTGGATTGGAGCTTTAATCTGTATGATTGGTGTCTCTGTAATGCTCTGGGCACCAAGGCAATAGTAACGAAAATATGCAAGAGGATATGGGCTGAATCGGATCAGTGAAGAAAGAAATAACTTCATGGTCACTTATAAGCAATTGGCCGTCGAGTCCACCTTGAGTAGTATTATTGGAAGGGGGTTTTAATGTGGAAGACAGGTTAAAGATCCTCGTAGTGGATGATGACCCTTTAATTAGGGAATTAATACAGGTTTATTTGGAAGAAGAATTCATGGTTATTCATGCTGAAAATGGTCTTCAGGTAATAGAGAAAGTCCAAACGGATAAACCCTCTTTAGTGTTGTTAGATATAATGTTGCCAGTACTAAATGGTTGGGAAGTCTGCAAGCAGATAAGGACCTTCTGTCAAGTGCCAATTATCATGGTTTCAGCAAAAGGAGAAGAAATCGATAAAATACTTGGCCTTGAATTAGGAGCGGAAGATTATATAACGAAGCCCTTTAGTCCCAGAGAACTCTTGGCTAGGGTTAAAGCGCAAATTAGAAGAAGCTTAATAGGTAAGGAAGCAAAAAAAGGATTTGCGGAGTCCACCGATACAGGGAATAGTATTTCCGATGATTTTCTTAACTTACCTGGGCTTCATATTAATTTTAAAAAGTATCAGGTTCTCTTAAACGGGCTGGAGGTTGAATTAACCGCTAAGGAATTTGATTTATTGGCTTTTTTAACCCGCAATAGGGGGCAAGTCTTTACTCGGGAACAATTATTAAATAAGGTTTGGGGTTTTGACTATGCAGGCGATACTAGGGCAGTCGATTCAGCTATAAAACGGCTGAGGAAAAAAATCAATAATGAAGAAAAAAACCACATTTTCATTCATACAGTGAGGGGAATTGGGTATAGCTTTGAGGTGCCAAATCAATGAAAACCATTTTTACGAGGCTGATTGGCTCCTATACCCTTATCGTCGTAATAAGTTTGGTTGTCATAGGGGTAAGCTTATCGTTTATGTTTAATAACTACCTTTTTGAACAGAAAGAAAGGGAGCTAACTATTAAAGGGCAGGATATGGCCCAGGTGGTTAAGCCCTTTCTCGTTGAAAAAGTGGACCCCCATGATTTTGTCAATCTGGTTAACCGTTTGGACTTGAACTTGGGGACTGAGGTCTGGGTAGTCGATAAAAAAGGAGCGGTTATAGCTGCCGCCGCAAATCATGACTACTGCGAAGGGAATTATTTAGAGGCTTCAGAACTTAGCAACCTGCAATCAGGCAGTATATCTGTACGTAAAGGGCAATCTCAATATTTTCAGGAACCAGTTATTCGGGTAATAATCCCTATTTTACAAGAGGAAAGGGTAATCGGGGCCATAATTCTTTACTCTCCAATTCAAGGAATTAATAAAGCTTTAGCCAGCCTTTCTCAAATGGTCTTGACAGCGGGGATTATTTCGTTAGCCATTGCTTTTCTAATAGGGGTAATACTATCGAGGCGTCTTTCTAGGCCTATATTGACCATTACCGAAGCTTCAAAATCAATAGCAAAAGGTCAAAAGCAGGTCACTGTTCCGACGGATACGAGAATTGAAGAAATAAACCAGCTAGGAAAAACTTTTAACGATATGTCGAGTAAGGTTGAAGCCAATGAGGAAAGAATGAAAGAATTTGTTGCCAATGTATCTCACGAATTAAGAAGCCCCTTAACCTCGATCAAAGGATTTGTTGAAGCATTAATTGATAACAAGGGCAAAACCCCCGAGGCCCAGCAAAGATTTCTAACGATTATTAATGATGAAACCGATCGGATAGCTCAGTTGGTTAATAACCTTCTAATTTTGTCCAGATCAGAAGAGGAGATTCCTCTGTACCCTGAGAATATCGAGCTAAAAGAGTTTATTAAAAATGTGTTAACAAGCTTCAATGCAAGGGTTGGAGAAAATTCTATCAGTATTGAAGTCATATCTGAAGAAAAATCTATTTTCTTAAAAATCGATAGAAATTCCTTCAAGCAAATCATAGTAAACTTAGTGGATAATGCTCTTAAGTATTCACCACAAGGCGGAAATGTATCGATATTGTTAAAAGAGTGTGCGGAAATGATTAGCATATCAATAAGTGACTCTGGGCTCGGAATTCCTGAAAGAGATCTGCCCCATATTTGGGACAGGTTTTACCGAGTAGATAAGGACCGAAGCCGTGAAACGGGTGGTACAGGTCTAGGATTAGCCATTGTTAAACAGTTAACTGAAAAAAATGGCGGCCAAGTAGAGGTAGAAAGCGTCCTAGGCAAAGGTTCTACTTTTAGCGTAAGATTCTAAAAAATTGATGTAAACTGAAAAGCTAATTAGCTCATAATAAAATCAAACCAGGCAGCAGTTATCTGGTTTTTTCTTTTTGGCTCAGTTATATTCTACTGTTGATTTTCTCCATGACTAATAGGGTTTACCCCCTATTAGTACACTTTTCACCATTCTGCTATTGTCAAATTAGGTAGCAGTAATCGGGTCCCCGATAATCTTTGCCAAATCATCCAATATTGTTTTATTGCTTCCGATATAACCTACAATTATTCTGCCTTGTAGATAAAAGTGAGGCTTATCAATCCAATCAATCATACTGTTGCCAATTTGTCCATCGCTAGTAATTCTTTGTGATTCGGATTTTGCAGTGGCGTTATCTGTAAACTCGTAGATAAAAATAAGGTCGCCATTAACCTTGATAGATTTTGCAGTCACACTGAAGAACTTAATCTCATTCTGAGAGGGTTGTAGTTCCTCAAGCGAGTAACCTTTTGCTCTCATGGCAGTGGTAAAAGTATCATAATCGATAGCGTACTGAGCAGTAACCGTATTTCCCTTTGATTCAATTTGTGGACTAACCCCAGAATTAGAGCAACCTGACACAATCAATGCAAGTATAAGCATCACTAAAACGATTCTAAGTTTCTTCATAACACACTCCTTCTAGTTATTTAAGACGAAGTAACAAGACATAATCTGACGTTTATGCAACACTAAATTCCGATAATCGTAATGAACGATATGTTTATTTTACGGGAAACAAACAGCATAACCGGCAATACCAATCCGTAGCTGAGGAAAATACCAGAAGATTAATCTTAAAATCCATAGGGTTACGAGTTTTCATCCAATGTCACCGTTCCTTTGGTCCCATCTACAGTAACCATCTGTCCGGTTTTGATGGAACGGGTGGCTGAGCGAGTGGCCATGACCGCCGGGATGCCATACTCGCGAGCTACAATACTGCTGTGGCTGAGCGGCCCTCCGATATCGGTGACGACTGCGGAAGCCGATGCAAACAATGGAGTCCAGGCCGAGGTGGTCGTTACGGCAACCAATACATCGCCAGGTTTGAGCTTGCTAAAATCTCCTGAACCAAATATAACGTAAGCCGGAGCAGTTACGATACCGCCGCTGGTGCCCACACCTTTCGCACCACCGTGCTGCCTTTTTTTCGCCCTCTTCTCCATGAAGTAATTTTGACCAGCGGGTTTTTTCCGTCTTGGAAAGACCTCTTATGACTGCTCGTGGAGAAGGCAAAAGCTATATTTACGCCAACTGTAATCCTAAGTATGCTCAGTATGCACTGACAATTCTAAGGACCTTTTATAATTTCTGTCTGACGGTAAAGACTAAGAATGGTGCAGTTGAAACGCCAGCTCAGCGTCTTGGGATTATCAATAAAGTTTTTACACTGAGAGACATAATATACTTTAAGTAGATTATGCAATGAAATAGGTGAAGCAGTTGAGACATATCAAGTTAATTCTAATTGTGATTATTCTCGTTGTAGCTGTAAGCACTTTGGAACGATTGAATAACTGGCTAGGCTATCTTGCTTTATTCATCGCAATAGTCTTTATCCGCAAACTCGAAGATAAGTGGTTCAAGTAATAATCAATAAAATTACGAGAGGAATTAGCTATGATACTTCTCTACGTTTTTATGCTAATTGTTGGAATAGGGTTCGTTATTTGGGGAGTAAAAATATGGAGAACGAACTCTGTTCGCGAAAATATCTGGGATTCGATCCTTTCACTTATCATAGGAGCATTTGATTCTTCGGTTTTAGGAATGTTATTATTTGGTCTGTTATTGATCTTCCTAAGCCTGATGAAATTGATTTACGGTGTTAACTGGGGAATTGATCAGTAAAGGTTGGGCCTAAAAGAAAGTGGATTTAAATGTATTCTAGAAAGCAGAGCAGGCCTGTCTATGCTTCCCCGAAGGCCTTTTCCTTAATAAGATATTAAAAAACCGAAAGATTAGATAACTCTGATCACCTTAGAAAAGCAAAACACATTAGATCACCTTGACAGAAACCTAAAGAAAAAATGAAGGGTGAGAATAAAAGATGATAGTTTTAAAATGGACTGAGGTTAATAGAAAAGGTCAATTGGTGGGCAAGGAGAAAGAGTTCAAGAACAGGGAGGTACTGCAAAAGTTCATACTAAAGCTCCAGGGAAAGGAAAACTTCATTAGTGTCGATGGGAGTAGTGAGAAAATACCGAGGGAACAGGGTGGAGTAGATTTTATATACTTCAACCACCCCTGTGATTAGCAAAGCCTATGGCCCTTTTTCATGGCATCCATGCCGATAGCAATTATACGAAACTGCTAGGTCATAAATTTTCAAAAGGAGGAGTAATTTTGAGACTGATAATAAATTTGCTAGATACCATCGTACTGGCAATGGTATCTATTTTTGCTTTTAAAGAATCAAAAATTAAAGGTGCGCGGCGTCAATTATTCCTAATATGCTTAGTCTACGTGACGATCTTTGACTTAGTTGATCCCTTTTACCCTGTGGAGAATGTAGTGTTCCAATTCTTCTGGTTGGTAGCGGCTGCTATTGTTGGAATTGTGCTTTTTCCTTACCTATTGCGAATTATTAAAAGTGACATTGGTAAGAGGTTTAGGCGGTAGAAGAGGCAACTTTTATGATATAGTTTTAGAAATAAATTTCTAAAACATTGAAAAATTTTATTAGTTCAGTTCATTTCCGTATGACGTCAGCCTAAAAAATGACCGGAGTTTGATACGTGATTATCTCAGTGGAATCTATAACACCGTGCTCCTCAAAGATGTTGTGTCGAGGAAAAGAATATCTGATGTGATGCTGCTTGAGAGCGTTATTCGTTTCTTGTTTGATAACATAGGCAACCGTTGGTCAACAAAAAAAATCAGTGACACAATGACTTCCGATGGAAGAAAAATCTCAACCCATACAGTAGTTGACAGCTATCTCTCTGCGCTAATCGATAGCTATATCATCTATCATGCAAAACGCTATGATGTTAAGGGTAAGCAGATTCTCAAAACGCAGGAAAAATATTATATCGTTGACATTGGTCTGCGGTACTATCTTTTGGGCAATAAAGGCGCAGATATGGGTCATATTCTCGAAAATGTGGTCTATTTAGAGCTTCTCCGTAGGGGCTACGAAGTGTCTATAGGGAAGGTAGATGATATGGAGGTGGATTTCATCGTATCGAATAATGATGGGATTGAATACTACCAAGTAGCTGCTACTGTTAGAGATGTAGATACCTTGGATAGAGAACTTAAGCCATTAAAGAAAATTGCCGACCATTTTCCAAAATATCTCCTGACGTTGGATGACGACCCTCCCACTTCCCATAACGGGATTCGTCAAATCAACGCACTTGATTTTTTACTGAACTGAACAAAAGCGCATTATAAAACAGGCGGTTTTTAACATAGGTATGTTAGAAGCCGTCTGTTTTTCTGCTAAAATCCTGAGAATTGGTGTGTTGGGACTACTGTTTCATTTGCAAAATGGTGTAATTATAGTTCATTTTCTATTTCGGATTTTCTGTAACCGTTTATTCAGCCTTTTGGATAATATTTTCCCAAACAAAAATTGTTTCAAAGGTGACGGAGTATTGTTGTATTTTTCGAAAAAAAGCTCTGGCGAATCAAAAATGCCAACATCATCGGTAATTGCAAGGCTTTGGCTGTAGGTATCTTTACCTACAAAGCAAAAGTTATCCGCACAGTTGTTTTTTACGGCAATAGCGTAACCGTAGTAGCCGCCATCACGCTTTTGCAGTTTATCTTTAACCGCATTGTAATAGCTCTTATCAGGAATAACACCCTCAAGTGCTATCCAGTTGCCGTTATAGTACACTTCTACCCATGTGTGGCTTACTTTAGCAGGGGCCATCAGGTAGGTTAAGCCCACCAGTGCACCCTTTTGCATAGTTTTATCAATCAAAAAACCATGTATCCTTGTTGGTATGCCAACGCCCCTAAGTAAGGCCATAAGTAAGGTGGATTTGGTGTTGCACTGACCATAACCCTGCTCAAAAATTTCAGATGCCTTAAATTCGTCCTTTGAATTGTAGCCAAAAACGATTTCGTCCTTCACATAGTTATAAATTTGTTTGATTATTTCAAACTCGTCGTTTTTAGCCCATTTTCTCTCGGCAATAAGCTGTTGTATCTTTGGATGATTATAATCTAATAAATGCGTTTCCTTTAAATAGTTTTTCAAACTAACGCCTCCTTTTATTAGATTATAAGTCTTTTAGTATGTGGTTACTTTCAAAAAAACGCTATCTTCGCTCAATTCTCTTGCAGACATCCCCAAGGTCTTTTTACATACCGCCGCAAAGTGTGATGAACTGTCAAAGCCTGCCATGTTTGCGGCCTCGGTTATGCTTTTGCCAGAAAATATGTAGAACAACGCTTTTTGTAATTTATGTAACACTATATACGAGCTTAAGCGCATACCTGTTTCCTTTTTAAATAAATGGGATAATCGGCTTTGCGATAAAAACACGCTTTTTGCCATTACTTCAAGGTTGTGCTCCGGATTGGTACAGGTTGTAATTTGAGAAAGCAGGCTTGTAATTCTCTCGTCCATAGCGGTGTTGACGTCTGTGCTTATCTGCAATACTTGGAGCAGTTGTGTATAAAACTTAAGGTAATTCTCTTTATCCAGAATAGGATAATACTGCTGCAGTAAGCACCGGATTAAGTTTATTAGCTCATCCTCAATAACATAATACAACTGCCCCCTTAAATACTTCTGGTTCAGTTGTTTCTCAATGACAGAGGTGTTATCAATTAAAAAGAAAATTTGTGCATCTTGATTACTATAAAAGGTGTGATTTGTATTTGAACTTATAATGATGCCCTTGCAGGTAAACTGTTTTTCAGCAACTGATATACTAAACTCATTGTGAAAGGAAATAGATATTTGAAGCATAAGATGGTTATGAATATTTGCATCAATTTTATCTGTAATAGCAGCAATATGGCCATTGCCAGCATAAACATACATCGTCGTCAACTCCTTTGTCTATAACCCTAATATAAATAATCCCTATTTCATTTTAAAATACAAGTGTGTACTAAATTAATAGTAATTATAGTTTATCATAATGCGGCCTCCAAACATCCATATTCCCTTTATATAACCTATCTACAAAAATATATTAATTCACAACATTGACTTAAAACATAGCCTTCGTTTAAATGTTACATTTCTGACAAACGTCTGACATACTCCTGACACATGACTAAGGTAAGTTTATTTAGTAGATTTAAATCTTGGAGGTATGAACTATGAGGCAATACAAAGCGAAACAATGGATTTTTGCACTGATGATCCTTCTTAGCTTAGTTATGGGTACAAAAACTGCTTTTGCTGAAACGGCTAAACTTGAAATTATTAATATGGATATTAATGTGATGCCAGAGTTCGATACACCGGATATCTTAATAATTTATTCTGTCGACTTTAAAAATACGTCAGACCAGCCCTATTCAGGTGAGTTTGTCTGGAATCTTCCTAAGGGTTCAAAAAAATATACGGTAGCAGATAAGAGTAAGGGAGATAATCATGTCGAACCCACGATAAAACAAGGCGAAAAAAATGATCAGATTGTCTGGAAGTTTCCTACCCCATTACAGCCCGGTGAAATAAAGTCCGTTCAAATAGAGTATTATTACAACAATTTGCAGGGTAACCCGGATAAAACCTTCGCTTACGAATATATTCCTGAATATTCTATCGCCCAGGCCGAAGTAATCGTATTCCAGCCCAAAAAAGCCTCGAACATGGTGGTCACCCCTGATTTTGGACAAGTACAAACTGGGTACGATGGCTTTAGCATTTACAAGAAAGAATTTAAGAACCTAAAACCGGGAGATAATGTACAAATAAAGGCCAGCTACACTAAGTCTGATCCCAACCCCTCGGTTGCCCCCCAAAGCGAGCAGCAAGGCCAAAGTGGTCAGTCGACTCAATCACCACAGAGTAAAAGGACTAGCGCTGCTGTTGTATTGTTCTTCTTAGCCGCTTTTGTAGCAGTCCTAGGGCTTATCATCTATAAAGCGATGAATAGTAAGCATAATCCTGCAAATCGAAACAGTGAAGAGGATTTTGAGGATTATGAAGATGATGAGTTTGTAATTGATAAGGAAATTAGGAAAATACAAAATTCAAATAAAAAACAATCAAGCAACAGCAAACTTAAGGCAGAAAAAAAGAAATTAAGAGAGGCCTTGTTAAGTGGAAGGATTAGCGAGGAAACCTATCATCAATTATTAGCTGAACTTAACGAAGAGGAAGATTCTTAGGAGGAGGGAGGATAATGCACAAGAAGATAAAGCTTATACTAGCCCTTTCTGTTCTTCTAGGTGCCTTTGGCTATCTAATGTTTAGTAGTTTTAACAATGCCAAAACGTATTACATGACCATTAATGAAGTGACGGCTAGCGCAGATAAAGGAAGATTAGGAGAACAAAATCTTAAAGTAAGTGGTAAATTAGTTGGCCAAAGTGTTAAATGGGACCCCTCAAAGGTGGAATTAAGGTTTGAAATAATCTCAGAAGATCAAAAAGAAACTATGCCTGTTTTATATAAAGGAGTTAAGCCTGATAATTTTAATGATGGAATTGATGTCATAGTGGATGGGAAATACACCGTTGAACAAATTTTTCTAGCAGATAAAGTCATGACTAAATGTCCTTCAAAATATGAAGAACAAAAATAAATAAGAAATCGGGAGGACAAAAGTGTGGCCAGTATAGGTACTATTGGTTCGTTGATTGCCTTAGGGCTAAGTCTATATTCTCTAATTGCTTTCTACTTGTTTAATAGTAATAAAGGACTGAAATATCTTCTAAGTGCTAAAAATGCAGTCTATGGAACGGCACTTTTCACGACGATTAGCGTAGTGGCTATGCTTTATGCTTTGATGACTGGCGATTTCTCGATAGAATATGTAACTCAATATACAAGTCAGGATCTGCCTACAATCTATAAACTGTCAGCCCTGTGGGCAGGAAATGCTGGTTCACTACTATTTTGGGCTTGGATACTTGTTTTGTTAGCAGCCATTGTTACGGCATCTAAAGAAAATAAAGAGTTTATTCCCTACGCCAGCCCTATCATGATGGTGGTCAGTGTATTCTTCTTGTTTATGATTAATTTTGTTTCTCAGCCCTTTGCCCAGTTAATAAACCCGCCACTTGATGGGATGGGTATGAACCCTATGCTTCAGAACCCGGGGATGGTGATTCATCCAGTAACCTTATATCTGGGTTATGTCGGCTTCACAGTCCCCTTTGCCTTCGCTATGGCAGCCCTCATTATGAAAAATCCCGGTGACCAGTGGATTAAATTAACTAGAAAATGGACACTTATTTCATGGTTGTTTTTAACACTGGGTAATTTATTTGGAGCCCAGTGGGCTTATGTAGAACTAGGCTGGGGAGGGTACTGGGCCTGGGACCCCGTAGAAAATGCTTCGTTAATGCCTTGGCTAACCGGTTCTGCTTTCCTTCATTCGGTCATGGTTCAAGAACGCAAAAATATGCTCAAGATATGGAACATGGTCCTAATTATCGTTACCTTCGGCTTAACACTCTTTGGCACATTCTTGGTACGAAGTGGAGTGGTCGCCTCGGTCCATGCCTTTGGTAGTTCTAGCCTGGGAGCTTACTTCCTCATATTTACTTCTTTAATCATTTTAGCGGCCTTATATCTGGTAGCTGACAGAATCAACCTGCTTCGACAAGGAAATCAATTTGAATCCTATATCTCTAAGGAAAGCAGCTTCTTGTTAAATAATTTACTCCTCGTGGGTTCAGCCTTTAGTATCTTTTGGGGAACTGTATTCCCCATTGTCTCAGAAGCGGTAGTGGGCCAAAAAATTGCCGTGGGAATCCCTTTCTTTAATCAGGTCAACGCGCCCATAGGTCTAGCATTTACTTTGCTCATGGGAATTTGTCCATTGATTGCTTGGCGGAAGGCCAATTTCGATAATATCGCTAAAAATTTCATGTGGCCATGGATCATTGCGATAATAGGTTTGTTAGTGATCGTTTTTATAGGCGGAATTACCAAGCCTTACGCTTTAATTGCCTATACTATCAGCGTTTTTGTAATCTCTTCCACCCTCCAGGATATTCTAAAAGGTGTGCGGGTAAGGAAAAAACTTACTGGAGAAAACCTTATAGTATCTTTAATAAGGCTATTAAGCAAAAACAGACGACGCTATGGTGGCTATATAATTCATATGGGAATTGTAATGATGATTATTGGGATCACAGGCTCAAATATTTTTAACAGTGAAACTATCAAAACTTTTAAGCCAGGAGAAACTGCAGTTGTCGAAGGCTATACTATCTCCTTTAAGGGACTCCAGCAAATCACAAGGGATAATATGGAGGTTGTTTACGCAAATTTGAGCGTGATCCACAATAATAACTATATGGGAAATTTACAAGTGGAAAAGGTTTTTTACTCAAAATCAGAACAACCCATGACGGAACCAGCAATTATCTCAACGTTTAAAGAAGACTTGTACGTTCTCTTAACAGGATGGGAGGATGACGGATCAGCAATTTTTAAAATCCATATTAACCCTCAGATAAAATGGCTGTGGACCGGGGGATGGGTTATTGTAGTAGGAGTTATATTTGCTCTATGGCCCGGAAAGGGTAGTGGAGTTGGAAGCCGATATATTGGGAGAGGAGAGGTGTCCTATGGCAAGAGGGTTAGTTAGAAAGATAGGCCTAACCTGTTTAGTCTTGGCAAGCCTTGTACTTCTTAATATTTCCCCTGCTTTGGCAAGTGCGCAAAGCGATATTGAAAACAGCTTAATATGCCCAGCTTGTTTTGCCGAGAGTATGTCTGTAGCAGCTTGTCAAGATTCTACAGCCCAGCGAATTAAAGAAGAAATTCGCCAAAAACTTGCCTCAGGGCAGACCAAGGAACAAATTATTAAAACGTATGTGGATCAGTACGGAGAAAAAATCTTAACCAACCCTCCCAAAAAAGGTTTTAATCTAATGGCTTGGATTATACCGTTCCTGGGGATTGTAATGGGGGGAGCCTTAATATATTTGGCTCTAAGCAGATGGGTCAAAGTTCCAAGTGTAAAAAAAGGTCATGCAAAAATTAAACCGGGGGTTCTGGATGATTATTATGATGCCAGAGTAGAGGAAGAATTTAAGAAGTATCTATAAAGGAGGGGTCGGATTGGAAGCGGTTATAGGGTTAGTCATGCTTGCAGGCGCTTTAGTAATTATCGGATACCCTTTAATTCAGAAGGATATTCATAACTTGAAAGTTAAGACGGCGAAAAATAAACCCCTCGGCTATGAACAGCAAAAAGAAATAGTCATGTCCTCCATAGGAGAAATCGAATTTGACTTTAATATGAATAAGCTAACGGTCGATGATTATCAGGAATTGAAAGCTTTATATAAAGAAAAAGCTGTACGGCTACTCAAAGATAATGACAAAGTTTCTAGGGTAAACGAAATGGATCTGGTTAGAAAATTAGAAGAAGAAATCGAAGCTGACTTAAAAAGTCTTAAGGGATCAGATGCCGATGAAAAAGGTTAAAATGCTTCTGGTTTTAGGTGGCCTTACAGTTTTCTCCCTTCTTCCTGCTTTGGGGGTTCAGGCAACCCCCACCCTTACCTCAGGATACCAGGATAAAGTAGTGTTTCATACGCCGAGCCATATAGCAAAGTGGAATAAAGGCACGTTAAAGGGCTTTGATCCGCATGTCTTGGTAGCTTTTATTGGCTTAATGCTCGTTATTATTCCAGGCACCTTCCTATACAGAGGACGTAAAAACCAATCCAAGGCTCAAGAGCGAGAACCAAAAGTTGATGTGGCTAATGCAGAGATCAAAAAGCGAATAATTTTAGCCAAAACTAGCCAACTCGAAGAACAATTTGCCCAAGGGAAGATAAATCAGGAAGAATATACTAAGACGTTAACTAGTTACAAGGCTCTTCTTAAGAAAATGGAAGAAGAAGAGAGGGGAAAGACCATTGATAGAGGGGACTAATTTATGTAAAACTTATGGTAGAAAAAATGTACTAAGGGACATTTCAGTTAGGATTCCTACGGGAGAGTTCGTAGCGGTTTTAGGACCTAATGGGGCTGGGAAATCGACGCTCCTGAAAATACTGGCTTTAATTTCCAAACCAGATTCAGGAGAAGTTAAAATTGGGGACAAATCTTTAGTTGACATTAAAGATGAATTGAAACATAAAATTGGCATCATTTCACATAGCTCTTTCTTGTATCCAGAGCTTACAGCCTATGAAAATCTTCAGTTTTACGGACGTTTATATGGTATTGACAATCTGGAAGAGCAAATAATTACGATTATTAAAAAGGTAGGTCTCATATTAGCATTAAATGAGCCAGTCTATACCTTTTCACGAGGCATGCTTCAGCGACTATCCATAGCAAGGGCGTTAATTCATAACCCTGAGGTAATATTGCTGGATGAACCTTTTACAGGATTAGACCAGCAGGGCATAAGTTTACTTGAAGACGTATTAAAAGATCTAAAGTCTAGTTACAAAACGATACTCATGGTTACCCATAGTTTTGAACAGGGTATGGACGACGTTGATCGGATATTAATTGTCAATAAAGGCCAGATAGCAGCCGATTTTCCCACAGAGGATCTTCAAGCTGGAGATTTACTAAGAATCTACCATGAAAAGGTGGTCTGTTAAATGAGTAGGGCGCTGGCTTTAATCATGACCATTTTTAAAAAAGATTTGGTCAGCGAGCTCCGAGCTAAAGAATCTGTTATAACCATGGTTACTTTTTCGGTTCTGATATTAGTCCTATTCAGCATGGCTTTCGAACCGTCAAGACAGACTGTCAGGGAAATTTTGCCCGGACTTATTTGGATGAGTCTGATTTTTTCAGGAATTCTGGGTCTCAACCGTACCTATGCTAGGGAGAGATTTAATGACTGTTTAATAGGTATCTTGTCATCTCCAATTGCTCCTTACCACATTTATATCGGTAAAGCGGCAAGCAACCTGGTACAACTTCTTTTTGTGGAAATAATAACCTTTCCTTTGTATTTTATTTTTTATGATCTTGAAATTAAGGGATCTATAGGGATTTTGTTATTAACAATGTTACTCGGTTCGGTGGGCTTTATTTTAGTGGGAACCTTTCTTGCTGCGTTAACCAGTAATCTCAGGTCTAACGAAGCTCTGCTGCCGGTTATCCTATTTCCGTTACTTGTGCCAGTTTTATTGGCTTCAATAGAGGCAACTTCAGCAATTTTTGCTGGATTAATGCTTAAGCAATATCTTCCGTGGATTAAACTAATTCTGGTTTACGATATTGTTTTTCTAGTGGTGCCTTTATTGCTGTTTGATTACCTTATGGAGGTGGACTGATGAACTATACTTCTTTGCTGAAGAGGGTCCTGCTGGCTTTGACCTTTGTTTCAATGGGAGTTTCTTTGTATTTAGTGTTTGAATGGGTCCCCGTAGAGAGGCAAATGGGGCCAGTCCAGAAGATTTTTTATTTTCACGTTCCATCAGCATGGGTTGCGTTCTTCGCGTTTTTCATAGTTTTTATAGCAAGCCTAATGTATTTGAAAACGAAATCAGAACTATATGATATTATTGCCGGAAGCTCGGCCCAAGTAGGGGTTGTTTTTACGGCTATTGTGTTGATTACGGGTCCAATCTGGGGCAGGGCTTCGTGGGGAACCTGGTGGACATGGGACCCTAGGTTGACCACCACATTGATATTATGGTTTATTTATCTAGCTTATTTAATTATCCGTAATTCGGCGAAAGGGCATGAAAAAAATCTTAGACTAGCTGCTGTCTTTGGGATCATTGGATTCATAGACGTCCCTATCGTGTTCATGGCGGTTCGGTGGTGGCGAACCATCCATCCGGTCGTTTTTGAAGCCAATAACATTGGCCTGCCCCCCTCTATGCTTACTACCTTAATGGTATGCTTGTTAACCTTTACCTTACTTTATTTCGTACTACTATTAAAAAGCATTAAGATTGAGCAAGTGGAACGCAAAATACAAAATCTTAAAAGTGAGGCTCTTAAAGCCTATTAAGGAGGTTCCAATGGATTATTTGTTTTGGGGATATATAGTGATATGGGTATTACTATTTGGCTATGTCATTTACCTGGATTTTAGACAAAGAACTATTCAGGCACAGCTGAAACAGTTGGAAATGGTGTTAGGAGAAAAGTGAATCAGGAGCACAGCCGACAGAGAGTTTTAGTACTCATAGTCGGCTGTTTTTTAAAAGTTCGTTTATAAAACCCCCTAAGTTAATCATTGACTGTACGCAAAACAGTTGCGAGAAGCGCGAATGACAGAGCAAGAACTCATTGAGATTCTTGCTGTAATCGATTTTGTTGAGCGATGAACCACTTTAATAACGGCATGTAAAAGTATATTAGTTTTGTCAGAGTATCTGTAAAAGGATGCTCTTTTTTTGCTAGAGTTTATGTCACAAAAATGTTAAAAACCTGTGACATTTCTGTGACATAAGTTCAGTAATATTAGCTCAATTGATAATGAATATCATTATTGAATCTGGGGGAGGAGATTGACATTTGAGAAAAAAGTTAGCCGTAGTGTTGTTAGGTTTAATACTTATCTTGGGTTTAGCACCTGCGGCTATGGCAGCAGGTCAGTCCTTTAGCGGTGTGGTCGAGGAAATCGATAAACATTTGCAGGATGCTTATACCACTTATAAGCAGGGCGATATGACTGGTGCGAAAAACCTGGTGGATGAGGCTTACTTCGGACCCTATGAAAGTGGTCAAATGGAGAAGGCAGTCCGACTGAATATCTCCGCTAAGCGTAATGCGGAAGTGGAGACGGCTTTCAAACAGCTAAAAAAGGACATGGTCAAAGGGGTGCCTGCCTCGCAAATCAAGCAGCAGATTGAACAGCTGGTTAGCGGGTTGCAGGTTGACGCAAAAACCCTTGACGGGGATCTGGGCGAGAGTTCCACCGGATTCGGAGCGTTTTTAGCTTCCTTCTTAATTATCGTCAGGGAAGGGTTTGAAGCGATCCTCGTCATTGGGGCAATTATCGCCTACCTGGTTAAATCCGGGTACAAAGAAAAGGTTAAAGTAATCTACCAGAGTACGGCTGCTGCGCTAGTGGCAAGCTTGCTAACCGCATGGGTTCTGACCAAGGTTTTTAGTATCAGTGGGGCTAGCCGGGAAGTGTTGGAGGGAGCTACCATGCTGCTGGCAGTGGTGGTACTGTTTTCAGTCAGCTACTGGTTAGTAAGTAAGTCCGAAGCCCAACGCTGGCAGAACTACATAAATGGCAAGGTACAGGGTTCACTTAATAAGGGCAGCACGTTTGCCCTATGGAGCGCAGCTTTCCTAGCGGTATACCGAGAGGGAGCGGAAACCGTGTTGTTTTACCAAGCCATGATGAGTGGAACTACAGACTTGAGCATGGTTTTGGCCGGTCTGGGGGTAGGTATACTGGCCTTGGGTTTAATCTTTACCATCATTCGTTACGGCAGTGTTAAGCTTCCCATGAAACCCTTTTTCCTTGGGACGAGCTTCCTGCTCTATTACCTAGCCTTTGTGTTTGCTGGTCAGGGAGTAGGTGAACTGCAGACTGCCGGTGTAATAAGCTCCACTAGTGTAAACATTCCCACCGTAGCTTGGCTGGGGATTTACCCCACCTGGGAAACCTTGGCCCCGCAACTGCTACTTTTGGCCATTGCTGTCGCTGGATTCGCATTTCAAGCCAAAAATAGAAAAGCAAGGCTCACTTGAAATGAGAAAAGATATCATTACAATTCAAGGAAAATGAAAGAGATGGAACAATTGTCAGCCATAAATAAATGAATATGAAAATCAATTAAAATTGAAATTGGAGGAAAAACCGATGAAAAAATATAAATACTTTAGCCTTGTAGCCATTCTAATGATAGGAGTTTTAACCCTGGCAGGTTGTGGAGCAGGAAATAAACCTGCTGCCACCTCTGAACAGAAGACTGCCCAATCTGACTCAACCCAAAAGCAGGAGGAGGCCAAAGCGGGCGATGCTTCCTTCCGGGAATACCCGATTGGAGATGCACAAGAAGTTGAGGGTATGAGCATAGGTGCGGTATATCTCCAGCCCGTAGAAATGGAACCTGTCCAAAAAGCAGGCCTAAAGCCTACCGAATCTGATATTCACCTGGAAGCGGATATCTCAGCCATAAAGAACAATCCCCTGGGCTTTGGAGATGGGGAGTTCATACCTAACTTAACTGTAAAATACCAATTGAAAAATAAGGATACCGGTAAGGAACAGTCCGGTAGCTTTATGCCCATGAATGCCTCAGACGGCTCCCACTATGGTGCTAACGTGAAGATGCTGGGAGCAGGTAACTATACCGTAAAGTTCATTATCGAGTCTCCAGAAAAACAGGATTTCTTAATTCATACGGATAAAGCTACCGGGGTTCCGGGTAAATTCTGGACTAAGCCCATCGAGGTATCTTGGGACTTTTCTTTCGTACCCCGTAAGTGGTAATTAGGCATTGCCCGGTCGGTTTATTGACCGGGCTCTTTTCATTAATTTTTAATTGGCTAGGGGTGAGAAAATTTGCTAGGGATTTTGGTCTATACCTTAAAGAGTAGTTTTGAGGCGGGGTTGTTGGTTGTTTCGCTTTTGCTTTACCTTAACCTTTTCCTAACGTCACCTAACATGAAGAGCAAAGTTAACTATGTATGGACCGGCACCAGCCTAGCCTTGGTTTTTGCCACTGTCCTTGTGTATGGAGTCGACTTTTGGGGAAACCGAGAGCTGTTTGAGTTTGCCTGGTTAAGCAGTATATTTCCGATTCTAGTGTTGTTAATTTTAACAAGTCGCTTTACTTCAAAGTCTAAGTCCGCCCAGTTTGCGGTGGGCCCTCTGGTGTTACTGACAACAGTCCTACTGGTTACAGTTGAAGGCATAGAGTTGGTGGGCTTTCCGATGAAAATTTTCGTGCAGGCTCGCAGTTTTATCAATACGGAATTGATTTTGAAAGTAATCGGGGCACTGTTCGGAATTTTTCTGGCAGCCCTGTTCGGCTGGTCCTATTTTAAGTCAACCAGGAAAATGAATAAGCAACTGGTGATCATCACTGCGGCAACTCTGGTAACGATTGTCTTGGCTCGTCATCTGATCAGCTTGTTACAATTAGGAATGACCTTGGGATATATCTCGGTAACCCCGGTGCTAGTTTCTGTGGTAGCCCCAGTGATCAATACCTACTACCCGCTCTTTTTCTATGCTCTGGTGTTACTGGTAGCAGTGCAGGTTATACTGGCTAGGCTTGGTAGCAAGAAACCTGTTCAGCAGGAATATGAAAACCCTGCTCTAAGGCGGAAGTTCCTAGCGGAATATCGTAACCAGCTTCGTTGGCTGGCAGTTACCGGAGTGCTTATTTTAACAACGGGGGCGCTCTTAGGGGTGGGACACGTTTACTCTAATAAAAAAGTTAAACTTTCCCCTCCAGTTCCTGTGCAGGCGGAAAACGGGCTAATTACAATTCCGGTGACTCAGGTAAATGATAACAAGCTGCACCGCTTTACCTTTGTTACACCGAATAATGTAACTATGCGCTTTATCGTTGTTGGCAAAGGGAATGGATTGTTTGGCGTAGGGTTGGATGCCTGCGAAATCTGCGGGGTGGTGGGATATTACCAGCGGGGTGATAACGTGGTCTGCCTAAATTGTGATGTAATCATCAATAAGCAAACCATTGGCTTCCCCGGGGGCTGTAATCCTATTCCTTTCCTCAACAAGGTGGAAAACGGTAGTATTCTTATAAAAACAGCGGATTTAATGCAAAAAGAAAAAGTGTTTATAGAATAGGGGTGACACCATGTTCTGGCGTATGTTGAAAAAGTCGTTCTCCAAAGGTCTAAAGGGCAAACTCTTGGCAGTAGTAACTATCGCCTTTGGTGCATCTCTGGCTAGTTCTATGCTTAATATCTCCCTGGATATCGGGGATAAGGTAAACCGGGAGCTTAAAACCTACGGAGCCAACATCTTGGTAGAACCCAGGGTGGAAACTGTCCCGCTGAACATCGGCGGCGTAGAATACAATCCCTTGCAGGGTCAGTCTTTCCTTGAAGAAGCAAGTTTAAGCAGTTTAAAAACCATCTTTTGGGCCAATAATATTCTGTCCTTTACTCCGTACCTAGAACAGCCAGCAACAACGGGGAATCAAGACATCGTTCTGGTGGGAACCTGGTTTAACAAAGAAATTACGACTCCCGCAGGGGAAAAGGTAGTTACGGGTGCCGCCAGCCTTAAAGCATGGTGGAAGGTTAACGGCCAGTGGGCAGAGGACAGCTCGGAAAATCAGGCCATGGTAGGGACGGAACTGGCTAAAAAGGCCGGGATAAAACAGGGAGACAACATAAAAGTTCTGGTAAACACTCCGTCTGGAAGCAAGGAACAAGCCCTTAAGGTTGCAGGGGTTTTTGACAGTGGGAGCGGTGATGACCAGAAGGTATTTGTGCCTTTAGCCCTCATCCAGAAACTACAGGGAACCTCGGGTAAGGTGAGTAAGGTAGAGGTAAGTGCTCTGACCACTCCGGAAAACGAACTGGCCCGTCGGGCCGCAAAAGATCCTAAGTCTTTAAGCAGCGAAGAGTATGAACGATGGTATTGTACAGCCTATGTTGGGGCCATAACCTATCAGATCGAAGAAATTCTGCCTGGGGTAAGGGCCAATGCTATCCGTCAGGTTGCTGAATCGGAAGGATTGATCTTAGGAAAGATTCAACTGCTCATGTTGCTCTTAACGGCAGCGGCCCTGCTCAGCGCCGCCCTGGGGATATCAAGCCTAATGACCACCAAGGTCTTGGAGCGCAGCAAGGAAATCGGCTTACTTAAGGCCCTAGGAGCGGAGGGTTGGCAGGTTATCGCCCTGTTTGTAGCGGAGTCAGTCATTAGCGGAATTATCGGAGGGGTACTGGGCTACCTGATGGGCTTAGGTTTCGCCCAGGTTATTGGTCAAGCGGTATTTGGTTCCGGATTGTCAATAAAAATAATGGTTCTTCCCATTGTACTAATCTTGTCTGTGGGAGTTGCCCTCTTGGGCAGCCTATCCGCGATGCGCATGCTGGTAAACCTGCGCCCCGCAGAAGTTCTGCACGGCAGGTAAGGGGGTTAAAAATGACTAAAAAAGCAATGTATTTACGAATGGTGACAGCAGCCCTGAAAAACCGAAAATCTCGTGTAGCGATTGCCCTGCTGGCCCTAGTGCTGGGCATTGGGGTGATTTCCGGATTATTAAGTGTTTATAAAGATATTACCCTGAAAATGAGCAAAGAACTGCGCAGTTATGGTGCAAATCTAGTGCTGGTACCTGCCCGGCAGCAAGAAGGCAGCACCCTGGAGTTAGCAAAACTAAACCGGGTGTTGGAGCAGGTACCCCAAGAAAAAACAATTGGTTATTCTCCCTACCTATATGGGATCGTCACAGGCAACAAGCAACGATTCGTGGCGGTTGGAGTAGACTTTTCCGGGATCCAAAAGGTTAGTCCTTACTGGAGATTAGATGGAGCCTGGCCCAGCGAAAATAACCAGATCGTGGTGGGTTCCGCCCTGGCGGAACAGCTGGAATTGAACGTTGGCCAGAAACTGAGCATAACCGCGGAAGAAACAGGGAAAACTGAGAGCGTACAAGTGGTGGGCATGGTTTCCACCGGCAGCACGGAAGATTATCAGGTGTTTCTGGAATTAAAAAAAGCCCAGGGACTTCTAGGCAAAGAAGGGCAAATTCATACTGCCTATCTAAGCATTATGGGAAATTCGGCAGAGTTGATTACCTTGGCAGAAAAAATTAGCCAGGTCGAGCCGAGCATTAAAGCAAACCCTATCCAGCAAATTGCCCGTTCAGAGGGCGTTATCCTTGAGAAAATTAGAACCTTGGTTTACTTAGTAGTCATAGTAATCCTGGCTTCAACCTTGCTCTGTGTCTCCACAACCATGATGGCAATGGTCATGGAAAGGCGAAGGGAAATCGGCTTGCGCAAGGCCCTAGGCGCAACCAACCGAGCCATTGCCGGTGAGTTTTTAGGGGAAAGCGCTCTCCTGGGTATGACTGGCGGGGTGCTGGGTTCGCTGGTGGGTTGGGGGATTGCCCAAGTTATCGGGCTGAGTGTATTTAAAGCCTATATTACGCTTAGGCCCTCAGTGCTTCTGGCGGTAATCATCTTATCTGTTCTGGTAGCCTGGGTTGCAGTGATCATGCCGGTACGGACAGCGGCCAACATTGAACCAGCCTTGGTACTTAAAGGGGAGTAGAAAGGAGAAACGTATGAACATCTTAGAATTAAAGAATGTAACCAAATCCTACGGCGATGTCCACGCCTTAAAGGATTTTAATCTAAGCGTCGCCCCGGGGGAATGGGTTTCCATAATGGGTCCATCCGGATCCGGAAAAAGTACCATGCTTAATATTATTGGGTGTATGGATAAGCCTACCAGTGGCTCTGTTTCAATCGATGGAATTGAGGTAACAGCCCGGTCAAACAAAGAATTAACCGAGGTTCGCAGGGAAAAAATAGGTTTAGTATTCCAGCAGTTTCACCTTATTCCTCACCTAACGGCCTTGGAAAATGTAATGGTGGCCCAGTATTACCATAGTCTCACCGACGAACTGGAAGCCCTCAAAGCCTTAGAGCGGGTAGGCTTAGCTCAACGTGCCAAACACCTGCCTAGCCAGCTTTCTGGCGGAGAACAGCAGAGGGTGTGCATTGCACGGGCGCTAATTAACTATCCTGCGTTAATTTTAGCTGACGAGCCGACAGGGAATTTGGATGAAGACAATGAAAAATTAGTGATCGAACTATTCCAAGAACTTCACAGGGAAGGGCACACGATTGTCATGGTTACCCATGACAATGAAGTAGGGGAACTGGCGCAGCGGAGAGTAAGACTAGAACATGGAAGGTTGACACATATCGCATGAAAAAACGCGGACTTCTTTTAATCCTGGCGGTTCTCTTAGCAGCTATTCTGGCGGGGTGCAGTGGAACCAAAGAACCAACCCCAGCCCCAGCTCCAGCCACAAAAGTGGCTAAAATTCCTGCTATTCCTCATGAGGTTACCCAAGATATGGACTGTAAGTCCTGCCATGAAAGCGGGGCTAATGGTGCAAAGATTACAAAGCATCTAGACCGGCCTAACTGTATCAGTTGTCATAAAACCAAGCAGTAAGTCAAGACTGATAGACCTTCCGCATAAGTGGAGGGTCTATAGTGGGGTTAGATCTATAAGTATTTAACCCTGAAAATTACTAACGAAATTGTTCAGGGATTAAATGAACAACTGAAAAAACTTATAAACCTAAAGATACAGCTCCTTCAGACTGGAATAAAAATTACACATCGACAGTGATTATTATCTGTTACACGATAAGTGATGTATGAATATAATGAAATTAGAGCTGAGTCTAGGAGGGATAGCCTTGTGGAAAAGGACGATAAGCTATTGCTCGTTTTGAAGGAAGTACAGAAAATGAACAATATGCAAAGGGAAAATAAAAAATCAATTGAACAGATGAGCGATCAGATTACTTATTACCAGGATTTTTTTGACTCTATCGTCGCTAATAACAGAGAGTCAAATCAAAGTATTGTTAGAGAGATACGAGCAGAGCTTCTTCGCTTATCTATACTGGCCAATCCAAGCTTGGCTACAATGTTTCGAGCAAGGAAAAGACGCAATCCAATCCCTCTGAAGCTTTATTCAGAGGAGTGAGTGGATTGATTTCAATGAGTAATCCTATAATTGGAGGATTCATTTTTTTGTTCAGCACTAAAATAGCTAATTTAATAGTAATATGGAAATTTAGAATGCGTGCAAATTGGTTCATGTTTAAGATGTAAAAGGGAGAGTTTTAACCTCTCCTTACTTTATTTATTTAATAAATTTTAGAAGGTGTTTTTAGGATAACTGCTTAAGCGATGAGCTTGTATATTTGACTTACTAATACCATCCGTAAGGATATGGTGCATAGGCATAGGGATATGAGGATGGGTAATAGCGAGGTCTCGCTATAGTAGCCCCTAAACCAAAACCCAGAGCAAAGGGTAGAAATCCAAAACCAAACATATATCAACTCCTTATAAAGAGGTATCAATAATGAACTGGCTACCACCAATAAAGATGATAGCCTTTTAATAGTATTTGTTAGAAAATCACACCTAAAGCAATAAGAATTAGAATTGCAATTGCGATAATTCCCACGCCAACCCCAACACCAACGCCGCCATAAGCAGCAACTGGTGCAACTGGGGCGACAGGAACATGACAGCAAGCTCCACCATATCCACCATAACCCATTCCGTACATTACATTTCCTCCTTCCTAAATTAGAATACGATTCCCATTGCTATAAGCAAAAGAATAATTACGACAACTGCAGCGATTCCTGCACCAAAGCCACGTCCAGTTCCACAACCGCAGGCTCCATCAACACCAGTACCAACGAATGCCATTTGCATTTCCTCCTTTGTTAAGAGATAGTTCATAATATGTATAGTGTGGATTAAATGGAACAATATGGAAATAAGATTTGCGTTGAGAATAAGGTGATAAGGAATCAAATGTGTCGTAAACACAAGCCATTATTATGCCTCGGGAGATCATTGCCATGCAGATAATTTCTAAAGTAGCTCGATAAAAACAAATTACAAATTCCCCCACTAAACCAAAAATGGAAGGAAACAGGGTATAAGAGCTTAGATGACTAAAGGCTCAGACCGATTATTAAGGGTCTGAGCCTTATGTCATCTCCCCAAGGTAAAGACCCATCTCAGGAGATGTCCCACTCTATAAATATGAAACACCGATATACTTTTTAGTAGTTGCAATATTAACATTTGTTTTCTCTGGCGGGGTTGGGTATTATTCTTTTTACTGAACCATATCAACTCCCATTATTATATTTTTTTAGACAAATTCATATCTTATTCACAACTTCGGCTGTATAACTGCTATAATAGGTTATGTCAAGTGGGAACCATTGGTATTATTAAATTAAGGACAAAGGATAACAAAAATTATGATGCGTTTCCCTACTCAGCTAGGAAGAGATTCATTCTTAATAAGAAAATTAATACGCCAGAACCTGGTATATCTTATAGTCATCTTCCTTTTGTTAGTCAGTTTCGGAATATCTTTATACTTAGGGACGAGACAGGTCTATGAAGAGGAAGCGCAATGGAGAAGTCAAAAAACCATGGCTGAAGTAACTTCAGGGAAAACGATTGTAAGCAATTATTTTTCAGACCTTCAGCGGGACTTAGACTTTGTCTTAGCGCTACCAGATATAAAATCGTACTTTGCCAAAGAATTTGACCCGCTAAAAAAAAGTGGAGCAGAGAAAGTGCTCAAGGGTTTTTTGGAGGGTAAACAATCGTACCAGATGACGGTCACAAATCTGTCTGGTGCAGAGATGTTAAAGGTAGAAAGCGAAACGAAAAGGCCACTTTTTTGGCCTAATGGTTTAAGTAATCGTGAGATACATAGCGAACTCTTCGAAAAAGCTCTTGCATTGGAGAAAGAGCAGATAGCACTTTCTCCAATTTATTTCGCGACAGAAGAAGAAGGGACTAACGTAACGAAGCGGGTATTAATGACACTTGCCTTGCCTTTATCCGATGATAAAGAGGTGAAAAAAGGAGTCTTGTTCATTGATCTTGATTTAATCAACGCTTTTGAGATACTCCCCAACAACCAATTGTTTATTCATACGGATGATGGTGTAGATGTTTTCTTCGATCAGAAAGTTGGAACGTTCAATATCAAAAACCTTGGTTATGACTTAACGGGTAATTCTGGTTGGTACCCAGTTACCGAGCTGGAAATGATCCATTATTCCAATGTTAAGATCTTTGCTGATCAACCATTTATTATTGCAGCATATCATCAATATCCTTTATTGAAAGTTACCTTAGGTAAACTAATTTATCTGTTCGGAGCCTTATTTCTGCTATTTCTCAGCTTAGTTGTGGTCAGCATCTTTACAAATTTTTCAGTCTTGAATAAAACGATTAATACACAAAAGGCTATCGTCTTTTCACTTGCTACTTTGGCAGAGGGGCGTGATCCAGAGACAGGGAAACATTTAGAAAGATCAAGAGATTATGCTGTGATCTTAGCCCGGCAATTAAGTACGCATAAAAGGTATAAAAAGATTATTACTCGTGACTTTTTAGACAACCTTTATTACGCGGCCACGTTGCACGATATTGGTAAAGTAGCAATACCAGATGCCATTTTATTGAAAAATGGCAAACTGACGGATATAGAGTTCGATGAAATGAAGAAACATGTACTCACTGGTCAAAATGTACTCAGAGAGACGATTGAAAAATACCATTTAACGGAGTCTTTTCTCGAAATGGGGATGAATATTTGCGCATATCACCACGAGAAATTTAACGGAAAAGGATACCCAGAGGGACTTGTAGGTGAGGAGATTCCTTTGGAAGCAAGGATTTTCGCCCTCTGCGATGCGTATGATGCAATCCGATCTAAGAGATCTTATAAAGAAGGACTCTCCCATCTAGAAGCGATGAATAGAATTGTAGCGGATAAAGACCAGCATTTTGATCCGGATGTGGTAGAAGCTTTTTTAGAATGTGAAGAGAAACTTTTGGCGATTACTTAAGAAGAGGGAGTTTTTACCGTATGAGTAAATTATGGTTGTTAATAGCTATGGTATTTACCGGGATACTTTATTCAGTAGTACTCTTGTATTTCATGGCTATGCCATTATTCAATAACCTTGTTTTGCATTGCATCATAACGGGGACTTTGTTTGGGTTAACGAATTTTATTGTGGCTGTTCTTTTTTATAGAAGGCATGAGAAACTAAAAAGCTTAAACCAGCAATTGAAGTTTAACCTAAAGACGGATAGCTTAACGGGACTTCTAAACCGAAGGGCTTTTGATCAGGATATTAAAGATGTTGACGATAGTGGTTTGTATTCCCTTATATTTCTCGATATTGACAATTTCAGAGATTTCAACAATCACTTTGGCCATGACATTGGAGATAATGTACTCAAAAAGGTAGGAGAGACTATTAAAGCCTGTGTCCGCGCGACCGACCGAGTATACAGATATGGTGGGGAGGAAATAACCCTGCTCTTATTAGATTGCGATAAAAAGAACGCGATGAAGATGGCTGAAAAAATTAGGTCGGAAATAAGTCGACTTGATAATCAACCATATCCCCAGATAACTGTTTCCTTGGGCGTTTCGAGTTATCCGGACGATGGGCGATATATTCATGATGTTATTGTTGCTTCTGACAAAGCGCTTTTAAAAGCTAAACATAGTGGTAAGAATTGTTCAATATCGAGCTAGCGTTTTAGTTTTAAGGAGGTGACCGTTTATAGGAGCTATTATAAATTAACGTGTTAGTCTCGTAATATTCAGCCTTTTAGGACATTCTTTGTACTTATTGTCCTCTGGTAGTCGCTCATTTTTTGGATTGTAATCGATGAGAGCCCTTGCCCCTATGGTTGAGCTTGTTTAATTAACGGAAATTATTTAAAGTGATTTAAAGAGTAGGAGATGATGGTTGTGAAGAAGAATATTAAATTGATAATGCTTGTAGCTATAATTTCTATCGCCATGTTAAGTCTAGCTGGTTGCGGCAGTCAAAATAAGGATATGATGAACACCAGCAACATGACCCAATATATGACGAGCAATACTACCGAAATGATGAATGTTTTAAGTTCACCGGATACTCGCCAGTCCATGGTAAAAATAATGGGGTCTTCACAAATGATGCCTGTGATGATGGATGTGATGAAAAATAGCGATGTACAAAAGAATATGATGGGTATAATGGGGAGTAGCCAAAACAAGGATAACATGGTGAATATCATGTCTAATCCATCTATGTATAAGCCTATGGTAGAGATCATGTCTGATCCTAAAATGAAAGCGACCTTTGAGGCTATGCTAAAAGATCCAGCACTACAACCCTTGGTAAAGGAAGCTCTAGGTGAAAAATAAATCCCAAGGGACAATGCTCCTCTGACGCAAATTTTATAAGTGAAATGAAGGGACCCTGAATCTAAATCGGGGTCCCTTCTTCATGAGAAATTCACAACTTTTTCATGAGATGATCGTATCCAAGAGTTACACTAAGGACATGGAAGATCAGCAAATCCAAATGAAGCAAAGCTATAGAATGAAGATTAAAATTAGGGGGAATATTTAATGAAAAAAACTAGTAAAAAAATCACGGCAATCGTAGGGACCGCAACCTTAGCAGTAGGGCTAATAGCTTTACCAGCTCTAGCTGGAACGACTCAGCAAGGCAGCGGATGGATGGGTCAAATGCAAGGCTTCATGCAGCAAACCTTTTCACCAGGTCAACATCAAACTTTGATGAATTCAACGACTATGCAAGATCTCCATAATTCATCGGGGATGCAGAACGCCATGCAAACAGGGGATGTTAAGGCGATGCAAGATCTCATGAATTCAGATCCGAATGTTAAGGCCCAAATGGGACAAGATAACCTTGATAAAATGAACGAATTCATGAATAATTCCGGAGGAAACATGATGACCAACGGAAGTGGGAATACCAATTCTGGAAGCTCGATGATGAATGGAAGTGGAACAGTTAATACAGGTAGCAACATGATGAATTTTTAAAGCTTGGGAATTACTGGATCTAAAATGGTATTTTGCACTACCTTAGTTGAGGAAAAGACCTAAAGATTATATCTAGGTTATAAAAAGGAGCGATGTTAAATGAGTGGTTGCTGTGGACATTCGAATAAAGGCCATTTTGGGGGAAATACCTTGAATCCACAAGATGGGATTGTATTAAAAATTGAGGGGATGACTTGCGGGCACTGTAAAAGTTCAGTTGAGAAGGCGTTATTGAAAGTTCCTGGAGTTACTCAAGCAGAAGTGGATTTAGTTCATAAACAGGCAGTGGTTATTGGAACCGCTGATCGTACATCCCTTGCAAAAGCTGTTGATGAGGCTGGTTACAGGGTCATCAATAATTAGTAAGTTTGTTTATGTTTAGGAGAGGAGAGCACTACTCTATTGAGGGGATCCAGACATTGTGTAACTGGAAGTGGGCCAATTATATAACCTGATAAGGGGGTTGCAACTTGTTTTGTTACAGCCCCTTTTCATTGGGAATTTTGCAAATTCAAGGATTATTCCTCACTCAGTAGATGTATAATCCTCTATTTTAGGATAGCATACCATCGCCTTGATATTAAGAGGGAAAGTTTCTGAGTTAATTCTATCAAACCATACATAAAGCAGCGATCACTGAAAGACCAGTGACGAATAGATGATAATAAATTTTGCATAACGGAGTGGAAATGGCTCAATGATAGGAAGTGTGAATAGACGAATGACTTTTTCAAATGGTAAGAAAACCTTTTTTGCAATTTCGGGGTTTATGCAGTGGAATCATATTATTATTTTAAAAGAACCGAGGCTAAAACATGCAAATAGTTATTAAGGAAGATATTGGGACAATTACAATTATAATAAATGAATTCATAGTAGCAAATGAGGTTAATTCGAAAGAAAGCATTCCTATTGAGTTTTTAAAATACTTGCGTAAAGTGAACATGAAAATTGAAGACAGTGTATTGTTTAATGAATTATGTGATTTGATTGAAAAAAAGCTTATTAAAAATGATTAGCGTTAATGGTTTGTATGGGGGGCATCGACTGCTCATTTTAGGTGGGCAACAGCAATAGACTAAAAGCGCGTCATATTTTTTGCCAAACATAACGCGCTCGGTCATTATGGAGCCTTCTGCAGAAAAAGGGCTCTAACGTTGAGGTTGAAATGGGAATATAATGAAAAATAGTTAAGGCTTGTCTGTTAAAAGGGCACGTCTTAATTTTTTTATTTAATAACGGCCTAAGGTATAGTTTTAGTACATTAAGAAAACCATGTTTAGTGAGGGATTGTGCATCTAAAAGTCGGACAATGAAATTAAGGTGGATGCACCAGTAAGTGGAGAGAACTTAAATTATAGATATAGTGGATATAGGATTTAGGAAGGGAGCTGCATCATCATGGAACAACACTTGCTTGTGTTTAAAGAGGTGGCAGAAACCAATAACATTACGTTATCAGCTAAGAATCTCCACATGAGTCAATCCAGTATCAGTTTGCAGATTCAGAGTCTGGAAAACGAGTATAGTGTTCGTTTTTTCGACCGTACCAATAAAGGGGTTACTTTGACCAAAGAGGGTGAAATTTTCTATGCGTGTATTCGAAGTATCTTGGACATTCTTGCGAGTTTAAAAGAGGAGATGAGCGCCCGGGCAAAAGATCAGAGAAGACTTAATCAGAGAAGACTTATTTATCTCGGTGCGACTTTAACGATCGGAGAGTATATTCTTCCCAATATTATGGCGTATTTGTCTAAGACCCACCCAAACGTGGAATTCAAAGTAAAGATCAGTAATACGGAGTCGATTACTCAAGATGTTTCAGAGAAAAAAATGCACATAGCCCTAATTGAGGGGACAGCCCCTCAGCATAAAGACCTTAAAGTCGAGAATTTTTGGGATGACGAATTGGTAGTTGTGATTCCTCATTTTCACCCCTGGGCCTCAAAGAATAGCATTACCTTAGCTGAACTCCCAAATGAGCGTCTGGTGACAAGAGAGGAAAGTTCCGGGACTCGCAAGGTGTTGGAGACAGCCCTTAAAGAGAGAGGCTTTGATCTGAATCAATTGAATGTAACGATGGAGCTAGAAAGTATTCAGGCAATTAAACAAGTGGTCTCGGCAGGACTTGGAATTAGCATTATCTCTTCGTTGACTGTCAGCAGTGAATGCGACCGGAAAATATTCAAGACATTAAAAATTCAAGATGCACTCGTTTATCGACCTTTCAGTATTCTCACCAATACACAAACCACCCAGACCAAAGATGAGCACGTTTTAATCAATCTACTCCATGATCACGAGTTGTTATCGGATATTTTAAGAAAGAATTATAATGAAATAAAGAAACACGCGAGTGAGGTTCGTTTTACTCACCCAGCAGTGAGTAGTCGGAAAGGGCAGATACATGGGCAATAACAATGGCAGTGACATTGTTATTTCAAACGGATGCCAAGGATAAGATAAAGAAAGGCACAGACCGATTATTAAGGGTCTGTGCTTTTAGTTATCTCCCCAAGTTAAAAATCCAATCAAGTTTGCTTGGAACGATCAGAATACTCGTTTAGCGCCAACATAAACAGATTTCCAATAGGGACCAAGATTATAAATGGCGACACCTTTAGAACTGGAAGAGTTGATGAATTGACCATTACCAATATAGATCCCATCATGGTCGACCTTTCCATTTCCGGCTATGGAAAAGAAGACTAAGTCTCCCGGCTGGAGGTTATTAAAGTCCACGGAAGTTCCGACCAAGTACTGATCTCGGGAAACTCTTGGTAAAGAAATCCCGTTTTGGGCAAAGACATACTGCACATACCCTGAACAGTCAAAACCTGTCCCAGGAGATGTCCCACCCCATAAATATGGAACACCGATATACTTTTTACCAGTTGTGATAATAGCATTTGCTTTCTCTTGTCGGGATTGGGTATTATTCTTTTGACTTACTTTGGTTGCATAAAGAGTGTTAAGCTTGTTTCCAGTAATGGGACCTACGATTCAGTCTACGCTCAAAGATTGAGCAGATTGGAAAGCTTTTACTGCTGCCTGAGTATTTGATCCAAAGATTCCATCGACTATGCCGACGTTATAACCTAGATAGTTAAGTTCAGTTTGTAGCTGAACAACATCTGAACTGGTTGTTCCTACCTTTAACAAGGTATCCCCCACTGCAGCTTGAACTGTTTGGGCTGGTGCTAGCATTAGAAAAGCACCAAGGATTGCTAAGCTGATTAGTTTTTTCATGTGACATCTCCTTTCTTTTTTACAAGTTGTCACCTGCTTGATCAAGATAGCATATCTTTATGAACTTACTATGAAAAACTTATGAATTTCTTGTGAATTTGCGGATAAGTTAAATTGTTAAATTGTTAAATTGTTAAGTTGGAATAATCGAAGCAGTTTTCTTTGGCTTTGATCATCGAGCGAAGAGAGTTCAATATTGATAAAATAAAAGTGACTGAGGATCTATTCCTCGGCCACTTTTATCTCTTTAGAAACTAGATAGTGAATTCAGTCCTTCGTGCGCCTTTGCTTTGTATGCTGATCTTACCTGAACTCATTTTACATAATCGACTACAATTTAGAGATAATATGTAGGGATTAATGGTATATAAGAGTTGTGGTTACAAGGTCTCTGATAAAGTTGTGAGAAAGAGAGGATCATTTAAAGGGGGAATCCAACACACCGCAAAAGGAGGGTAATGGATAATGTACAAAGGAGGAAAAATAATTGCGTCGCTTGTTGTCTTTGTTGCTTTACTGAGCTTACCGTTCTTCTATAATATAGGGAAATCCAACAAGGGACCTGTAGTAAATCTGAATACTCCAGCTATACAGAAACTAGCGGTTAAGCAGTGTGTCGAGCCTGTGGAATGGATGAGGCCCAATCATATGAAACTTCTGAGCCAATGGAGAGAGGAAGCCGTGCGCAATGGCAAAACGGTATATATTAATAGTCAAGGAAAGTCATTCGAAAATAGTCTTCAAACGTGCGTGAACTGTCATTTTGATCCGGCTTCAAAAGAGTCTGACCAATTCTGTGTTTCATGCCATACACATACAGCCGTAAATCCGAACTGTTGGATTTGTCATATTTGGCCAAAGGACCCCACGAAATGAGTATAAGCAGAAGGCGATTTTTAAGAGAAGCTGGTATGGTTACTGCATTAGGAATTGGGGGAACATTTGTTATTACCGAACTCCACAGGAAAGTGGAGGCTTCCGAATATGAAGCACCTCAACAAGGTCTGGTAGCGAAACGTTGGGCTATGGTTGTAGATATGAGGAAATTTAAAACCAAAGAAGACTATAATCGAGTTATTGAGGCGTGTCATAGTGTCCATAACGTTCCATCCCTAGGAAATCCTAAGGAGGAGATCAAATGGATATGGAATGAGGATTATGAACATGCATTTCCTAGTCAGAATAGCAGATATATGAAAGAAAGTGTAAAAAACTATCCCTTTATAATTTTGTGCAATCATTGTGAGAATCCTCCTTGCGTTAGGGCATGCCCCACTGAGGCTACATTTCAGAGACCCGATGGGATTGTCGACATGGACATGCATCGTTGTATTGGATGTAGATTTTGCATGGCGGCATGTCCCTACGGAGCGAGAAGCTTTAATTATAGGGATCCAAGGCCTTTTATCAAGACAACAAATCCAGACTTTCCCACACGAACACAGGGGGTCGTGGAAAAATGTAATTTCTGCGTGGAGCGATTGGAAAAAGGTCTAATGCCAGCGTGTGTGGAAGAGTCCAACGGAGGGTTAATTTTCGGAGACTTAGATGACCCCAAATCTGAGGTGCAAAAAATTGTTAGTTCGCAGTACACGATTCGGCGTAAACCTGAGCTGGGTACCCAACCAAGCGTGTACTACCTAGTAGGGGGTGGGGAGCTTGCTTGAAAGAGCTTTGACAGGTAGTCGACGATACTGGACATGGGTTTTTTTCTTACTTGCTGTCATCGCGGTAGGCTTCTACTCTTACTTTAAGCAATATAGCTACGGCTTGGGAGTAACGGGCATGAGTAGGGATGTTTCGTGGGGGTTGTACATCGCCCAGTTTACGTTTCTCGTGGGTGTCGCTGCTTCTGCCGTTATGCTTGTCTTGCCGTATTATCTTCATGACTTTAAGAAATTCGGTAAGATGGTCATCCTCGGTGAATTTTTAGCGATCTCCTCTGTGATTATGAGTATGCTATTTATTATTGTCGATTTGGGTCAACCACTGCGAGTCTTGAATGTCATTTTGTATCCAAGCCCCCATTCCATGATGTTTTGGGATATGTTGGTCTTATCTGGATATCTCGTGCTTAACATTGTGATTGGGTGGACGACACTAGGCGCTGAGAGCAAAGGAAGTCCATCGCCGGCGTGGGTAAAACCGATCATTTACCTTTCCATCCCTTGGGCAGTCAGTATTCATACGGTGACAGCGTTCTTATACGCTGGTCTACCGGGCAGGCATCTTTGGTTATCCGCAATTATGGCAGCACGATTTCTGGCCTCCGCTTTTGCAGCTGGCCCAGCAATTCTGATTCTTTTGTGTTTATTGGTAAGAAGAGTCAGTAGATTTGACCCAGACCCGGGCGTTGGTGCCATTCAAGCGCTAGTCAAAATTGTTACCTATGCTATGATAGCAAATGTTTTCTTTTACGGGCTTGAGTTTTTCACAGCCTTTTATAGTAATATACCCGAAGCCAAGGCTCCTCTTAAATATCTCTTCGTCGGGCTTGAGGGCCATACAAAACTGGTTCCTTTTATGTGGACAGCCACTATTCTAGCCTTTGTAGGAATCGGATTGCTGCTTTTTCCGAGTACACGAAAGAATGACAAAATCTTGCCCGTGGCCCTTATAGCGATCATTGCAGCTAATTGGATTGACAAAGGAATGGGTTTGGTGATTGGCGGATTTATTCCAAATCCTTTTGATAGAGTCACTGAATATGTGATAACTTACACCGAGATACTTGTGACACTGGGGGTCTATGCGATTGGGATGCTGCTCCTTACAATCCTCTATAAGATTGCTATTTCGGTTAGGGAACAGAAAGAAACCTAGGACTCGGGAGTTCTGGCATTAAAGAAAAAGATCATGGGATATCTGGCTTCTCAGACAATGCAAAATGCTCATTAAGTCTTAAAATCTGATAGGTTTTATAGTTTAAAGTAATCCATTAACTTCTTCAAATCTTTAGCTAAATCGTCTAAGCTTTCTGCCGAGGCGAAC
The DNA here is from genome assembly GCF_054657535.1 of Desulfosporosinus burensis. NCBI lineage: Bacteria > Bacillati > Bacillota > Clostridia > Eubacteriales > Desulfitobacteriaceae > Desulfosporosinus > Desulfosporosinus burensis. The sequence goes on along the minus strand of NZ_BAAHYN010000001.1, from coordinate 97,848 downwards.
AATTCCTCGACAGAGGCGTTTTGTTCCTCTGCAGCGGCAGCTGTGGTCTGTGTGCCTGCTGAGGTGGATTCAGCTTGATTTACGACGGTTTGCATGCCAATTTTTATTTGTTCACCGTCCTGTTGTACTTTCTGCACAGTGGTTTCAATGTCCTGAGCCAATCCAGCACTCTCTTCCACTGAACCGAGGATTACGGTAAATTGATTGGAAATTTCTTTTAAGTAGGCACTTCCTTGATTTACACTATCTACACTAGTTTTCATCCCTTGATGGGCGCTCCGGGAAGCCCGTTGCATTTCCTGTACTCGCTGAGAAATATCAACTAAGCTTGTTTGAACTTGCTCGGCAAGTTTGCGGACTTCTTCTGCAACAACCGCAAATCCGCGACCGTTTTCTCCAGCACGTGCGGCTTCAATCGCAGCATTTAATGCTAAGAGGTTGGTTTGTTGCGCAATACTGTCGATGATTTGCACCGTCTTAGCGATCTCCTCGGACTTTTCATCCACGTCTCCAATCACTTGGCTCAGACTATGAACTTGACTCTCTATTTCATCCATTTGCTTGACCACTTGTCCGAGGGCGATATTTCCATTGCGCGAAAGCTCAGCGGAACGACTGGATGCTAGGCTTACTTTTTCGGCATCTTGTTCTGTTTGGTTTAGCTCATCGATCATTAGACTTATCCGTTCATGATTTTGCGTCATCTCTTGGACTTGCATTTCAGCATCGGTTGCAATTTCAGTTGCCGAGGAGGCGACCTGTTCTGCCGCGTGAGCTGATTGTTCGGCGCCTAAGCGCATTTCCTGAGCAGTTCGTGCCAATTGACTGGCCATGTCGACAACTTTCGTAATAGTATCTCTCAAGGAGATCACCATATCGCCAAAGGCTTTTAGAAGTTCAGCCCCTTCACGGTTCCAAGCTTTCCAAGGGGCCTTCTTCTTCCGACCAATATCCCCCGAGGCGATTTCGTTGGCATTGAGTACAAAATTACGCATCATATTGCCGAGGGCCCGGCTCAAAAACCAGCCAATGACGAAGCTTACTAAGACATCAATTACGACAAGAATGACTGAAATGCGTGTTGCCTTCTTGAAGATCTCGTTTGTGGTCATAGTACTGTGCATGTTTACTGCATCCATTTTGGAGTCCACTATCTTTTGAAGGATATCCCCAGCTAACTGATGTTTGGTTCCAGCGACCTCATACATATTGGTTTTAGCATCGTCCATCCGACCTTCTTCTGCAGCTTGAATGGTAATTTTAGATGCCTCTACATAATCATTCCAGGCGGCTTTAAACTGTTTCCAAGAATCTGACTCCTGGGCAGATTTTGAAATAGCTTCATACTGGCCCATATGTTCTTCTATATCCTTACTTTTCTCGCTAATATCAGCTAAGAAAATTTGCCGTTCTTCGGGGGTGCGCGCGCCGACTGCTAATGCGACATCCGACCGATAGACCTGGGCATCGTAACGTATATACGAGAGTTGGTTTAATGGAACCACATCTTGTTCATAAACCATATTCGAAGTATCATTCATTTGATACATCCCGTAAATTCCGATGGTTCCGACAACCCCTGCTGCCAAAGCAATAAACAGCATCAAGACTGTGACCTGAAAGCCCAGCCCTTTATTCTCCAATTTCAAACAATTCACTCCTTTATGTTCTACAAATCTCTTTAATTTTGTATTATTCTGCGCCCAAAATAAATATCCTGCATTTGTTCAAGTAAATTTGTTGTTCGGGAAGCAGCTATTAGAAAAAGATGTTTTATTCTGGGCAGCAAATGGTCCTTAGAGTTAAGGGAATGATCTGCAAGCACATCAATTAGGGTTCCTTCTTCATAAGATATTCACAGTTTATTCATCAAATAATCCAATTGATATAGTAGGATTTATACATGGTAATTTACAAGTTTGATTATTATTCTCAGAGGGGGAACGTGAATTAGGCAACAAATATTATTCACTTAGCATTGGGGGATTTTCACTAAGATCTTACGGTGTAGTGGTGCTCAGAAGCAATTCGAAAGGTAGCCTACGAAAGGACGATTATTTATGCTTATCTTGAAGGGAAAGAAGACAAACGGCATCGTTGGAAAATACAAAAGTATAATCGATGCTCGAAAGATCTTTTCCGACGCTCAAAGATATCTTGCGCAGAATCAAGTAGATCAGGAACTGGTCCTGGTAGAGGGTGATCATGTTGTGATGACTTGTATGCTGAGGATGTTTAATAACCAAGCCAAATTTTCTCCGACCTAACTTAACCGCGTCGTTTCTTTTATTAAGAATAATTGAATCAGTTTATTGCTTAGGAACGGGAGTGAGAGGGGAGAACTTAGAAAATGTAGGATGAAAGTCGATATCTAATGTTGTATTATAGAAAATCAGTTTGAAGGAGGAATTCATTAATGGGTAGCTGGGGTAACATGATGGGCGGATGGGGATACGGTGGTTATGGAAGCAGTGGATATGGGTGGATGGGTATGGGAATGTTCCTCATCTTAGGGATTGGGATAATTCTATTGGGTATCTATATATTTCGTCGCAGTGCCTCACAGGTTCATACAGGAACGCTAGGTAAGTATAGTGGAATGGATATCCTGCGTGAACGGTATGCGTGTGGCGAGATAGATTCAGCGGAGTATCAAAGCCGGAAAAAAGATTTGGAGACGGTTAAATAGAAGGGAATCTATTGATAAAAAAGGGCAGTGGCATCACAGGGAAAAACTGCCCTTTGACATTGTTATATAAAGTGGCTGAGGATAAAATCTCAGCCACTTTTTGCGCGTGCGCTTATTTGCGCTTTGGAGATAGTAAAGTTTATGTGCAATGCAGGTAAATCTTACTCCCATTTGTGGATTAAGAAAATGACAATATTGTAATTTTAAATTCACAAGAAATTCACAAGAAATTCGTAGCTTTGTCGAATTGATTAGGTATCATTACTCAGTGGCAAGACAAAATTGCCATATCTAGGGAATCTCTCTGGATATAGATAAGATAAGAAAAAAAGGAGGAAATTAGGTGTCAAGATTTTATCCTAATAAGTTTGTCGCATCACTAGCTATCACAGCACTCACAGTAACTGCGGGATTAACTCCTGTAGTTGCTATGGCAAGCGAGGCGCAAGTAAAATCAACGTACAATGTTCAATCCACTCAGAGCTTAATCAATACTCTTACTCGTCTTGGTGGGTATGACAGGTATGGCACAGCAGTTCAGATCGCAGACTATGGGTGGCAGTCGGCCAGCACAGCAGTCCTAGCACCGTCTGGTGATCTGAACATGGTAGACGCACTTGCTTCGTCAAGTCTTGCCAAAGCAGTCGATGGACCAGTACTTCTTGCAGACAAAGACTCAGTACCTTCTGACACAATGAAAGAATTAGAAAAGCTAGGAGTAAAAAAAGTTTATTTGGTAAGTGGAACAGCAGTCATTTCGGCTAAAGTAGAGAGTGACCTTAGCGCTGTCGGTATTCAAGCTGTGCGGATAGGTGGTTATGATCGGTATGAAACGGCTGTAAATATCGCAAAGGAAATCCAAACGATTAAACCCTTTCAAGAAGTAGTAGTAACTAATGCATTTGCAAATGTCGACGCAATTTCTATTGCCCCAATTGCGGCTGCCAAAGGTATCCCAGTTCTGCTCGTTAACAAGGATTCCGTTCCAAAAGTTGTATCGGATTTCATCAAATCATCAGGAATAAAAAATACTTATGTTATTGGCGGAACCGCGGTTGTATCCGACTTTGTAAAGGATACACTGCCAAACGCGACGAGACTCGGTGGATATGATCGTTTTGATACAAACACAGAAGTGCTAAAGAAATTCGAAAACCTTGTTATCGGTAGCAGCATGTTCTTCGCAAATGGGAACGATACAAGCCTTATTGACTCGTTGACAGGTGCTCCGATGGCAGCCAAATTGGGCGGTGCAATTGTCTTGTCCAATAAAGAAGCAGTTCCAGACGGTACTAAAGGGTATATCCAGACAAACATAGCCCTAAAGAATCCAGTAGTTCTAGGTGGAACAGCTGTAATGTCGGATTCAGCCATACAAAGCTTAGGATATGTCCAGCCCGGTCAGTCTGACATTTTAGACGGGGCTGTGGAATTAAGCACTCCCAATGCAACATTTAGGGATAAAACAGTCAACGGGAACCTTCTAGTCAATGCAGAAGGCGTTACGTTACAGAATATCCGTATCAAGGGTACGTTATTTCTTGATCCAGGCAAGGACGGCTCTGCTACTCTAGACGGTGTGCAAGCCACTAGAATTGTTGTTCTCTCGGGTGCAGACCGCAGTATTTACTTGAAAGAAACTAAAGCAGATAGTCTAGTCGTGTCAAGTTTCTCTGATGTCCATGTAGTGGCAGAAACAGGAACAATTTTAGGGTCTACATTAGTTCAATCCACTGCTACGGTAGAATCACAAAGTGGAGCGAACGTAGGGTCATTGGTCGCGCAGCCTCAACGAGAAGCATCCATTAATGTACAACTCCAAGGAACATTCTCTAACGATGTTTCCCTGAGCGGGAGCGTAAAGCTAACGGCCGCAGATGGCGCGGTTGTTCCTACTGTTAAGGTGACTGGGGCGACGACTCCAGATTTAATTCAGTTAGCAGGTAACTTCCCTAGTGTAACTATTGATGATAACTCGTCAATTACCGTACTATCAGGCAAAATCGAAAAATTGGAGACAAAGGGAACATCCGAAATTGTCGTAAAAAGCGGTGTAGAAGTTACGGTTTTGAGTTCTGCGACTGGGAGTACTAAAGTAAGTGGCGGTGGAACCGTAAACGGTAAAACAACGACTGATACTCCTACAGAACCAGGCGATATCCCAGTTGTATCTGATGGAAGTGGAACGACTCGTGATAGAGATAGAGAGGTCATTCAAAAAACAGAACAACCCTTAATCACGGGAACGGTCAGAGCTGGAGACACCATGATTTCAGGAACTGCTGAAGCAGGGGCAACGGTAAGTGTCAAGAGAAGCGGAACCGAAATTGGAGCAGCGACGACTGATGGAAACACAGGGGACTACACGGTGACCTTAATCGACGGAGTAATCCTGGCCAAAGACGAAGTGCTCTCGATAACTGCCGTAGCACCTGGCAAGACCGAGAGTAACGTATCGAGTATCACGGTAGCCGCAGCGCAAACAACACAACCAACAGTCATGGGAACAGTCGGTGCTGGAGAAACCATGATTTTAGGAACTGCTGAAGCAGGGGCAACGGTAAGTGTCAAAAGAAGCGAAATCGAAATTGGCACAGCGACAGCTGATGAAACCACAGGTACTTATATGGTGACTTTAAACGACGGAGTAACCCTAGCCGAAGCCGACGTGCTTTCAATAACTGCCACAGCACCAGACAAGACCGAGAGTAATGCCACGAGTGTCACTGTAGCCGCAGCGCTAGACCCGACAACGCGACCGACAGTAACGGGAATGGTCAGGGCTGGAGACACTATGATTTCAGGAGCTACTGATGCTGAGGCAAAGGTTTGCGTCATGAGAGGCGAAAACGTCATTGGCACAGCGACAGCTGATGAAACAGGTGCCTATACGGTGACCTTAAACGAAGGAGTAATCCTGGCTAAAGACGAAGTGCTTTCGATTATTGCCAAAGCACCTGACAAGGCCATAAGTGAAGCGGTGAGTGTCACAGTAGTCGAAGCGCAAACAACACAACCGACAGTCATGGGAACCGTCGGTGCTGGAGAAACTATGATTTTAGGAACTGCTGAAGCAGGGGCAACGGTAAGTGTCAAAAGAAGCGAAATCGAAATTGGCACAGCGACAGCTGATGAAACTACAGGCACTTACATGGTGACTTTAAACGATGGAGTAACCCTAGCCGAAGCCGAGGTGCTTTCGATAACTGCCGTAGCACCAGACAAGAGCGAGAGTAACGCCACGAGTGTCACAGTAGCCGCACCGCTAGAGCTGACAACAGCACCGATAGTAACAGGAACGGTCAGAGCTGGAGATTCCACGATTTCAGGAACTACTGAAGCTGGGGCATTTGTATGCGTCAAGAGAGGCGAAACTGTCATTGGCACAGCGACAGCAGATGAAGCAGGTGCCTATACGGTAACCTTAGACGAAGGAGTAATCCTAGCCGAAGGCGATGAGCTTTCGATCATTGCCAAAGCACCAGACAAGGCCATGAGTGAAACAGTGAGTGTCACGGTAGTAGAAGCAGAGGTAACACCTGAAACTCCAGAAGCTCAGTAAAAGATAAAAGTGTAAAAGTAACGAAAAGGGTCAGCCTTACAAATTATCGCTGGCCTTTTTTCGCTTGCGCTAACGTTATTTGGATAACAATTTTAAAACATCTGTTAGATAAACTCATTCCTTCAAAGCATGAATAAGATGCTACTGGAGGAGGAATGTTTATGAACCCGACAATTAAGCATGTTGTGCAGCGCGGGGAAACTCTATATCAAATTGCTAAGAAATATGGACTAACTGTTAATGTGCTGCTAGCTGCCAATCCCAATATTAAGAATCCATCTCTAATCATGCCCGGGCAGGTAATAAATGTTCCTAGTAAAACCATTGTAGTCCCTCAAGAGAGTTATGGCTATGATGAAATGATGTCTGATTTGGATGCTCTATCAAAGTTTTATCCATTCATTAAAGTAAGCACTATTGCGCAAACAGTGGCAGGACGTTCCATTCCTGCAGTTCAGATTGGTAAAGGCAAAAAGGAAGTTCATTATAACGGGTCATTCCATGCCAATGAATCGATAACAACGTTGCTGTTAATGAAGTTTTTAGAGGTTTATGCTAAAGCCTATCAAGAAGGACGATACATTGGACATTTTAATATTAAGAATCTCTTTGAGAAAACCTCTTTATGGATTGTCCCTATGGTAAATCCAGACGGGGTAGAACTTGTGCAAAACGGCATTCAGCCAACTGATCCATTTTATGATTCAGTCATGAGGATAAACAGAGGTTCCAGCGATTTTAGGGGATGGAAAGCTAATCTCCGGGGTGTTGACTTGAATGACCAGTTTCCAGCAAGATGGGAAGTGGAGGTTGCCAGGCGGGCAGCCACGGACCCAGCTCCTCGCGACTATCCGGGGCCTTCGCCCCTCTCAGAACCGGAATCAAGAGCGATGGCCAACTTTACCCGTTCTCACAATTTTCGCTTAGTGATCGCTTTTCATACACAAGGAGAGGAAATCTATTGGGGCTACAGAGGGTTAGAACCGGCCGAATCACTTCGTATTGTACAACAATTCGTTGAGGTTAGCGGCTACCAGTCTATTAGGTATATCGAAAGTGATGCCGGGTACAAGGACTGGTTTATTCAAGACTGGCGACGCCCTGGATTTACGGTGGAATGCGGGCGTGGGACGAACCCACTTCCAATTAGTCAATTTTGGGACATCTGGGGTAAGGTCATTGGCATCTTCCTGGTAGGATTGGATGTTTGACCTATGGACAAACAAAAATGCGCTAGAGAGAATGTCTTCTCTTCAGCGCATTAAATCTAGCACTGTTTGAAACCAGTAGAATTCTAATTCTCTTTAGTGTTAGGAACGATTCCTTGAAAGGCTCTCATTATAACTTTTAGCAATTCACTAAAGATCACAACGCTAAATGTGAATCCAATGATCTTCATCCACAAATCAAATTCGAGAGGCGCTGTTTTAAAGACGTTTCCACCATACTGTGTCACTAAGATCTGAATGAGGAATGTCAAGAATACGACCCCTAGCATGCGAATAAGCCAAACAGCTTCAGAGTATGCTAAGCGAAAGTCCAATCATTATGGTATTTGGACCTTTTATTACAATGGCGAAGAGGAAATGATGGGTTCTGGCGGTATTGGTTCCGAAAAAATAAGCTAAGGTAGCATAAGTTCTACGTGTTCTAACGGATTAGGTCGGATTGGGTTGAGATGTAGCGAACGGAAAATAAGAGAAAGGAATAAGAATTATGCCTAAAACTATTACAATAGATCCAGTAACCAGGGTAGAAGGTCACTTAAAAGTAAAGGTAGAGCTAGACAAGAGCAATAAAGTTACTACGGCCTATATGACAGGTAACTTGTTCAGGGATATGGAAAACATCTTGAAAGATCGAAATCCTTGGGATGCGATCCACATTACGCAACGGATTTGCGGGGTTTGCCCAGTCTCGCATGCCATTGCTTCGGTTAAAGCCAATGAACAAGCCATGGGTTTTACACCTAGTTCACAAGCCACTTTACAACGTAACATCATTCAGGCCGGTAACTATTTACAAGACCATATCCTGCATTTTTATCATTTAAGTTTAATGGATTATATTATTGGTCCCCAACTGAATCCTTGGTCACCCGGGTATGATGTGGACATGCGGATCAATAGTTCGGACACTCAACGCCTAATCAATAATTACCTGGAAGGCCTAAAAGTCCGTCGTCAGGCTCAGGAAATGGTAGCTATCCTAGCTGGTAGGGTTCCTCACGTAATGAGTATAGCTCCCGGCGGCGTAACGATGCCCCTCGAGGCTGGGCTAATAAGTCAAATGAAGAGTTACCTGGCAACCGTCAAAGACTTCATAAGCAATAAATATTTGCCAGATGTAGAGACCTTAACCAGCGCGTACAGCGATTACTTCGCTATAGGTCAAGGCCCGGGCAATTTTCTCAGCTATGGTGTTTTTGATCAGGCAGACGGTAATGTGCTGTTTAAGAGTGGACGACTCTTTAAAGGTGCAAGTGAAAGTGTGGATCCCAATAAAATTAATGAGTATGTTCAGTATTCGTACTATTCCAGCCCTAGTGGTTTAAACCCAGCGAAGGGTCAAACAACTCCTTCTTACGGTAAAAAAGGAGCTTATACCTGGTTAAAGGCACCCCGTTATGAAGACCAGGTGTATGAACTTGGTCCCTTAGCCCGGATGAATATAAACGGTTATTATAATGGCAAGGTGTCCGTTATGGACCGGATTAAAGCTCGGGCTCTGGAAACCCAAAAGATTGCGGAAGCCCTTACGGGATGGATAAATCAGCTTGTTCCTGGGCCAAGTGCTTATCAAAAGATAACTACCCCTCCTGATTCCGGTACCGGCTTCGGCTTGACGGATGCTCCTAGGGGAGGACTGGGTCATTGGTTAAATATTAGCAACCAAAAATTAAGTTCCTACCAGGTAATTACCCCTACCTGCTGGAATGCATCCCCTAGGGATGATAAGGGAGTTCCCGGTGCTTTAGAACAGGCTTTGATCGGCACCCAAGTAGCGGATCCGGAGCGACCGATCGAACTGTTGCGGATTATCCACTCCTTTGATCCGTGCACTGGTTGTGCCGTACATGTGATCAGTCCGGAGAAAGGGATTGATAAGGAGTTTATTACCACCCATTCCAGTGTATCTGTGGTTGACGAGTGAAAAAGACGGTTGTTTTCGGCATAGGCTGTTGAGGAGTCGCGAACACAATGCACACGGCGAGATTGGTGCTAACTTAGAGAGAATAACAAATCAACTAAAAAGACAAATGGGATTTGCGAAATGACTTTATATTCAAAAAAAACAAGGATATAAGGTCATTTGTTTTGGACCTAAGCAGGATAGGAAAAGATCTCAAGTATTAAAAATGGTTAATAGCCTGTAGCCCTGCAACAAGCATCCAGGCGAGGGGGGAAGACATGATGGATTATTGTGTCGTTGAGTCCAAAGGGAAAGGTTCCGGAGGCATGTTTCATGAGTTACTCATATCTGATTTTATGGCTTAGACGAATTCTAGTTCAAAGATAGAACTATGTTTTAGTGGGAAGTTAAAGGTATAGGTGGAGGTTAGAATATAATGCTCTGGGAAAAACTTATCACTAGCGAATCAGTTTGGTAAAAAGAGAGGGAAAACAGTGTTGAAAGTCGATGTTGCGCCGGAAGCGGCACGTTACATTCAAAGCAAAGGTGGAGAAATAATAATCTTTCGCGGCACCCTGTCGGGATGTTGCGGAGGCACGTTGCCAAGTCCAGACATGGAACTTGGGCATCCGCGTCGTCCACTGGACAATTACTGTGTAGAAAATCGAACGGGAATAACCCTCTATATCGATAATGAGTTAAGTGCTTACAATGGTCGGGCTGAAGTAACCCTGGGGAAAAACCTTTGGTGGAGTTCGTTATCATTTAAGTACTACGAGGATTAAAAAAAAACGATGTTCGAACGTTATTGAGTTTGACAGTTGAAAATGCTGATGGAATATGTTGACCTAGGTGATAAACTTTGGCAAGCTCGAACTCAAAGTGCAGACGAAGATTGATGAAGTGGGGATGAGGATGAAGGCAAACAGCATTGTAACAAAGCTTTGGATAGTGATAAATATCCTCACATTAATCGTCATTGGGGTAGCTGGGATTCTTCATATGAGCATTATGGATAAAATTTACTACGATGTACAATTTAAACAATTAACGTCTTTAGCTAAAAAGGTGGCCAACTTTGCTAGCACTGAAAATGACAGTCAGGCGATGGATTTAAAAGTAAAACTAGCTTCTGGCTTAATTGAAGGAAATATCATGGTTTATGACAAGAATGGTATTGTCCAAACATTTGAGGGTTTTGCTAAAAGTACCAAAGACACATCTTTAGTACGTACTGATCCTACTTATAGTCCTTTAACTAAAGATGATATAAAAGAGCTGTTGAGCGGAGAAACGGTTACTCACAAAGGTAATAACCCCTTCTTCAATACCCAGGTTCTTACGGTAGGTGTTCCGGTGACGGATCCCCAAAGTTCGATAGGGGCGGTCGTAATTCATGTTCCAATCGAACCATTGGCCGGGCAACTGGCTGTTTTTAAGACGATCACAATTTATTCGACTGTGGGTGGGCTCGCCCTCGGAATAACTCTCAGTTACCTCTTTTCGAAAAAGGTGTCCGAGCCATTACGCAGCATGAGCCGGGTTGCTCTGGCGATGGCCAACGGAGACTTTTCCCGTCGGATAACTATTAACACCAATGATGAAGTCGGCCTTCTGGCCGATTCGTTGAATACTGTTTCCGGTCAACTCAAGGAAAAGCTGGCCCAGCTGGAAAGATTAGATCAGACGCGCAGGGAGTTTGTTTCCAATCTCTCCCATGAGATGAAAACTCCGTTAAGCATTATCCAAGCCTTTACAGAAGCTTTACAGGATGACCTTGCAGTTGATATCAATGAAAAAAATTCTTACTTAAATAATATTTATGAAGAAACTGCACGTCTCAAACGTTTGATCACAGATATCTTAGATTTAAAGAAAATGGAAGAGGGATATGAAGATTTTAAAATGAATGATGTTGACCTAAAATTACTTGCTTCTTCCGTGCAAAGTAATTTTAGTACGTTGGTTGAAGAAAAAGGAGTCAAGTTGACATTTCACATCAGCAGAAAAACTCCGCTTGTTTGGGGAGATAGTGACAGGATTAAGCAAGTATTTATCAATCTTCTGGATAACGCGGTCCGCCATACTCCTAAAGGGGGAGAAATTGTAATTACCATAGCTCACAAGGCTGATAATGTGCTAATTGAAATAAAAGATTCAGGCATAGGGATTGCACCCGAGGATTTACCGATGATTTGGGAGAGGTTTTATAAAGGAGACAAATCCAGAAGTCGATCTCAGGGTGGGACTGGACTGGGATTAGCCATTGTCAAGAGAATTATCGAAACCCATGGGGGCCACATCAGTGTCTGGAGTAAACCTGGTGAAGGAACAATATTTACGATTATCTTGCCGAAGAAAATGGTGGTACAGTAATTTTCATGAGAAATTCATAACTTTTTCATGAGATCCTCGAATCAGAGAGTTACACTGAGGATGTAGAAGTTACTAAGGAGGGTCACATATGAGCAAAAGCGAAGTAGTTCAGAACGTAAAAGCAAAAAAGGATAGAGGCATAATCAAAGCAATTGGTTCAGTTCTTTTTGCAATTATAGCTTCTTCCCACCACTGGGTTCATACTCTTTTGATCGCATTGGGTCTAACCACTCTAAGCTCAGGTCTGTTATCTCTATCTCCGTCAACAAAGATTATCTTTTTACTAGTTTCCCTTGTTATTTCAGCGTGGTTTATTCGCGTTGCTAAACGTAAGTGGAGTTATGACCGTCCTGCTGCATGGGTATATCTTATATCTTCCATTATCTCGATTATTTTGGTTATTACATCCTTGCCGCAAGCGATCTCAGCCGTCATGCCACCATCTCAGCAACAACAGAAAGATATCCACGGGCATTAATGTGCTTTGAGACTTATTGCATTCCTCCCTCTTCTGTGGGAGGAATTTTTAACCTAGTTCGTGAGAAGTCCCCTTCCTCTTTAGGGAGGGGATGAATCGCCGTCTCCCAATAAGTCTGGTATTTGGTAATATATTCCGGTTAGCTATGAATAACTCATGCAGTAATTTCAACACTGCTTAGGCACTTTAGAATACAATAAAAGAAGAAGGCACCTATGTCCTCCTTCTTGGTAAGACTACTTTATTTGGCAGCTAAGGCTTTTCCAGCCATTTTACGGCATTCATCTGCACACTTACGGCACATATCAGCACATTTCTGGCAGTGAGTATCCTTAAACATTGTACATTCAACAGCACAAGCATCACAGACTGTTGCACAGATATTACATATCTGATTAGCAAACTCACTGTTTCTAGCCATATACTGTGAAGACATGGAACAAATATCGGCACAATCACGAAGTAGCTGAATACAATGCATTCTGGCTTGAACATCTGGTTCATTTAGGCAAGCAGTATAACATTCTTCACATGCCTGCATACAGGCATTGCAAGCATCAATACAAGCTTGCATCGATTCCGTGGCATTGGTAGCAATAGGCATTAAACCTACCTCCATCTTTTCTTAAATTTCCTTACTAGTATCAATCCTTTTAGGAATTCTATACTAGTAATTTAAGGGAACCCCAACTCTCAATAAGCACTGAGAATCGGGTTTTATGTGAATAGTTATCCACACATTTTAAGGCTCTAGTCTGCCCTCGACGGGATATCCAAGTTAATTCTGGAAAAACACATGAAATCATGCGTAAAGGAACGGTTAGAAACTGGTGACACAGAGGTAGTAGACGAAGTCTTAAAAACGGTATTTCGTATGATGAGATAATTTTTGGTAAATAATAAACAGCGAAACGGAATCTGAATCAAATTACCGGTTGGAGCCATTGAATGAAGATTTGTGTTAAAAAGGGAGATTGAAGAATGGCGCAAGTTCTTTTTACCCTCGGCGGGTACACTCAGCGTTCCTATGGTGTGATTGTGGCTTTAGCCATCCTGTTGGGTGTAGGCGTAGCTTATTTTTTAACATCTGACAAAGAATATCGTGAACATTTAATCAATGTTTTGCTCTACGGGGTACTTGGCGCAATTATCGGCGCCCGTCTTTGGCAAGTCTTTTTTTACGAGTGGGGGTATTATTCCCTACATCCCGCGGAGATCTTGATGCTCTGGCACGGCGGCATGGCCATTCAAGGCTCGTTGGTTGGAGCTTTCCTAGTTGGCCTGATTTACACAAGAGTGCATCGTCTCAATTTTTGGCGCTTGGCAGATTTGGCGGCACCCGGCCTCATTTTTGGCCAGGGTATCGGAAGAATTGCCTGTTTTCTCAACGGGGATGCCTTTGGTACTCCGACAAATTCCGGATTTGGTATCGTTTATCCCCAGGGGACCAGTGCTTATGAGGTATACGGGAACCAACCCTTATGGCCGGCAGAGATCTGGGAAGGGCAATGGGACATAGTTGTTTTTGCCTTGATTCTGATTATCTCTCGTTGGCGTATATTGCCTCAAGGGATTTTGTTTTTGATCTATATTACGCTATATTCCCTCGGTAGATTTACTTTGGAGTTTTTGCGCGGGGATGGGGGGCGCTATTGGTTAAATTGGACGGCTGCACAATGGAGCAGTGCAGCGATGATTATTCTAGCGCTAATCTGTGGCGTTGTCTTAACTTGGAAGTCACGAGGTCAGCAGGCCCCTAGAGGGTAGGCTAGAAAAGGGCAGTTCCTTCACAGGGAGAAACTGCCCTTTTGGCATTTAGTAAGCATTATATTATTTATGTGTTATGTCTAGAACAAATCAAACAAAAAATAGTTATTTTATTCATAGGAAATTCACAACTCATTCACAGCTTAGTCGGATTGTGTAAGTATTATTAGGGATAGTAAGACAAGTTGCTAGGGAGAAATGTCTTGGCTGTAGGAATTTTGTTATTCGTAAAGGGGAGAGACGATTGAAGGTAAGAGTACTTGCAGCTGCGTTAATTATTATTTTAGGGGCAGGTGTTTGGTGGGGTCTCCAAACAGTTGAAGCTACGCAAAATCAAGCGCAGCAAGCTCCTGATACAACCAGTATTAACAACTCCGGTTCTTCCAGCCCTTCGGTCGCTGGCTCGGAGAGTGCACCGCTATTTGATACCCAAGGAGGAGTAGATGTTACCGTTACCTGGGAAAAAGAAGGTTCAAATTCTTCGATGCAGAAATTTGCGGTATCGATGAGCAATCATATGACCAATCTGGATGATTTCGATTTTACTGAGAATACTGAACTAAAGATTAGTGGAACCACTGTGCCAGCTGTCGTTAAAGTTTTAAACAAAAGCGGAGAGGGTCATCACGTTTCGGCTGAAATAGGAGTACAAAGTACAGATTTAAGCGAACTGAAACCCGGCAGCCAGGTTACACTTGTCATTAAGAATTTAGTCAGAGTTCCGATGCGTAACTTCACATGGGTTTACTAAAACCGAGAGCAGGGTGATTCTTTGACTACGTCGTTATTAGCAATTGCTTTTGCTGCTGGAATTCTTTCTTTTCTCTCGCCCTGCATCATTCCGATGTTAGGAGTCTATTTTTCTCTGATTACAGGGCTGACTTCTGATCAACTTAAAGAGACGGCTATGGACGCTCTTCTGCGCCGTCGAGTACTGAAGAATACCCTAGCCTTTATCGGCGGTTTTGCTCTGGTGTTTACTGCTGCCGGAGCCGCTGCGGGAGAGCTTGGCGCAATTCTCAGTAAATGGCAGTTCGTGCTCAATATTTTGGGTGGCACAGTTGTCCTTATCTTAGCGCTTAAGCTTTTTGGCGTTTTTAATCTGTCGTTTCTTGCTAAATTACACTGGGAACCAGCCTTCTACGAAAAGTTAAGGAATAAGGCTAAATACAGTGCTTGGTCATCCTTTGTTGTCGGCTTGTTGTTCGCCGTTGCTTGTTCCCATTGCATTGGCCCGACTCTCTACTCTATTCTAGCTTTAGCAGGCACTACTCAAAATCCGTTCAGCGGAATGTTAGTTATGTTTATTTTTTCCGTAGGGCTGGCTATTCCGTATATGATCGCAGGGATGTCATTTAATTGGGTTATGAAGAGTTTGCAGAGGGTGCGTCGCTGGCAAATTGTTGTTGAACGGCTAGCCGGCCTCCTAATGCTTTATATCTCGTATGTGATTTACGCTGACAAATTGACTCAACTGACGGGTTTCTTGGCTAAGTTCCTGCCTCGTTTGCCTCTGGGCATGTGAACGCTTATTTCTTATAGTGGGTTTAGTTTAATGGAATTAAATTATTTTGGGAGGAATTGAAATGTGGCAATTTATTAGTCAAAACTGGTGGATTTTCTTGTTCATCGCGATAATGTTCTTTATGCATCGGTCAGGAGCGGGTTGTTGTGGCGGTGGGAAGAAACATGGGCAACGGCACGATAGTCCTGAGAAAGATCTACAGACTAAAAGTAAAAGTACAGGTGATGCGGGTTGCTGCGGTGGTCATAAGAGTAAATAAGCCTAAGTTCATGTTTCGTGATGCTTTGGTATAAAAATTTTGGACCAAGGGATAGGGTAGCCTCCTATCCCTCTTTTCCTGTGTTTAAGCCACTCTATCGGATCAAGGTTCTAATCTGGGGCATTAAGGAATGGACAACATTCAAAGTAAAGGCGGAGAGATAACAATCTTGCAACGGCACTCTGGCTGGATGCTGAGGGGGCACGTTACTAAGCTCAGACATGGAACTTGGGCATCACGACGTCCGCTGGACAATTACCGTGTAGAAAATCGAGCGGGAATAACCCTCTATATCGTAAAGAGTTAAGTGTTTACAACGGTCGGGCAGAAGTAGCCTGGAGTAGGGCCTTTGGCGGAATTCGTTATCATTTAAGTACTTCGATGTTTAAGAATTTCACTATTGAAGATTAGAATTAATCAAGAGGGTAGATAATAATGAAAAAAAGAGTAATTCGAGGGATAGTATGGATAAAGAAACTGAATTGACTAGAAAACGTTACAACCGGACTTCCCGGTTCTACGACTTGATGGATCGGATGATTAAACCTAATTTGCGTACGAAGGTGATCGGGCAAGCTTCCGGAAATGTTTTGGAGATAGGCGTGGGAACCGGAAGTAACTTGGCCTTTTACCCACCCGGTTGTGAAGTGACCGCTATCGACCTTAGTACTGGTATGTTGAAAAAAGCGAAAGAAAAAGTCTCGGATGCAAAAATACCTGTTAAACTGATGGAAATGGATGCGCAGAATCTAAAATTTCCGGACAATACTTTCGATACAGTCATCGCTACGTGCGTCTTTTGTTCTGTACCAGACCCCATTATGGGGCTGAAGGAGATTAAAAGGGTATGTAAACCTAACGGCAAAGTTATTCTTTTAGAACATGTCCGAAGCGATAACCCTATCCTGGGTAAGATAATGGATATTTTGGATCCCTTAACTGTGCGGATGATAGGCCCACATATCAACCGCCGGACAGTAGAGAATGTTAGGGCAGCAGGGCTAAACATTAAGAATATGGAGAGCCAGAATGTAAAGATACTGAAGCTAATCGTGGCAGAACCGTAAAACATCTGTTGTTGCAACTTAGTGAAGAACATTGGCAATCCTTATAGAAAGAACTCTGCACTGTGTGGCAGAGTTCTACAATATTTACGTGTCCAATAATATTTTATTCTCTATAGGATTCGCTGTGTCGACAAAAATTAACGTGAAAGAATCTCCACGAATTCTTCTCCAGTAATGGTTTCCTTATTCAACAAATAACGCGCCAACTCGTGCAGCTTATCTGTATTTTCTTTCAGAATACTGATTGCCTTTTTATGAGCACTCTTAATAATGGTTAGTACTTCATCATCAATTTTTGCCGCCGTTTCAGCAGAACAGGTAAGGGAAGTATCACCTCCAAGGTATGGGTTATTCACAGTCTCCAGGGCCATCATATCAAAGTTTTTGCTCATACCCATCCGGGTGACCATCGAGCGAGCAATCTTAGTTGCCTGTTCGATGTCATTAGACGCTCCTGATGTAAAAGTACCAAAAACCAACTCCTCAGCAGCGCGACCTCCGGCAAAGGTGGCAATCTTATTAAACGCCTCTTCCTTGTTTATCAGCACACGCTCGCCTTCCTCCACCTGCATGGTGTAGCCAAGTGCACCCGATGTTCTTGGAATGATGGTAATCTTATGCACAGGAGCTGAATCAGTTTGCTTTGCAGCAACCAGAGCATGACCAATTTCGTGATAGGCAATAATCTCTTTTTCCTTTTGCGAAATCACCGCGCTCTTACGTTGATAACCTGCAAGCACAACCTCAACAGATTCTTCTAAGTCATCCTGTTCGACACGTGTTCTGCCATATTTAACTGCGCGCAGTGCCCCTTCATTGATGATATTAGCCAGATCCGCACCCGAAGCACCTGAGGTTGCACGTGCAATAGCCTTAAAATCGATAGTCTCTTCCATTTTAATCGTCTGAGCGTGAACCTTTAAAATTGCCTCACGGCCTGCAAGATCAGGAAGTTCAACTGGGATTCGGCGGTCAAATCTGCCCGGACGCAGCAGTGCTTTATCTAAAGTTTCGGGGCGATTGGTAGCAGCGAGTATGACAACACCTTTTTTACCATCGAAACCGTCCATTTCGGTGAGCAACTGGTTTAGGGTCTGTTCACGTTCGTCGTTTCCTCCGATTCCGCCGTTACCCCGTTTTTTGCCGATCGTGTCAATCTCGTCAATAAATACTATACAGGGAGCTTTTTCGTTGGCTTGCTTAAATAGATCACGCACTTTAGCAGCGCCCATACCCACAAACATTTCTACAAACTCAGAGCCTGAAATCGAAAAGAAGGGAACCTTTGCTTCTCCGGCTATAGCCTTTGCCAGTAGAGTTTTACCTGTTCCGGGAGGGCCTACAAGCAATGCGCCCTTAGGCAGACTTGCACCAATTTCAGAATACTTTTTGGGGTTGTGAAGAAAATCGACAATCTCAGCGAGTGCCTCTTTCGATTCATCCTGTCCGGCTACATTGGCAAAGGTTTTGCCTGTCTGGGCCTGAACATAGATTTTAGCATTGCTTTTACCGAAAGCCATGCCTTTCATGCCGCCCATACGTTTTTGCATCTGACTTGCTAACAGTTGCCAGATTCCGATAAAGAGAATTAGGGGCAGTATCCATGTCAAAAGGAAATTAAACAGAGGGGAATTCTCTTTCGGAATGACCTGAGAGAATTTTACGCCTGCACTGTACAGACGATTAACCAGATCCGGATCATTGATAGTTCCTGTGGAATATGTGATGCTCTGTTCAGCTTCATCTTTGGCAGTAAAAATAATCTGAGTATCCTGTATTTTTGCCTCACTTACAGCTCCACGTTCTACTTGGTTTAGAAAGGTGCTGTAGTCAACCGGCGTGACCGGTTGTTCCAATAATGTTGGAAATACAAATGCATTGAACAGCATCAAAATCAGCATTGCGACTACAGAATAATAAATAAAAGATTTTGTTTGCTTTTTTGTTTTATTCATATATTTCACTCCATTAATAATTGTTAGATACCATTACCGCTCTATCAGGCTTCAATTGTTCTACTGCATTCAGACCCCAATAGCCACCGCCTACTAACAGCAGGATCAGTACGCCCATGATTACTTTTATTTTCAAATGGTCGCCTCCTTGTAACATTTTCAAATTTATTTCTGAGAATTGACAAGGCTTTCCGAAGAAAGCCTTATACAAAAGAGGAGAGGTAAAGGACTTATTTAACTAATATATATCATTCATCTAAATAACCTGTGAATTAAATGTGAATATCTTGTGAACCTCTCTGGGTGTGTAACTCAGGAGAGCCTTTAAATTTTCAGTTGGTACGTTACATTTAGCTCATTATAATTCACTGCCCAAACTTTATTCACAGTCTAAGACTTATAAACATAGAGAAATACTAGGATATGAATCATAACTGAAGAATACTGCAGAAATGGATATTTGTCTAGACCAATAACACAGTCCTAATAACATGCTAAATCGATCCAACTATGATTTAAATCTTCGATAACCACTAAATTGTACATACACAAATAATAGTGCAAATCATAATCTAATCAGAGAAGTGTGAAAGGATGGTTCCTATGAATACACATCAAATGCACCATACTAATATCACAAGAACTGTTCAAGATTGTGAAGTAACGTGTGAACACATGGTTACTCATCTTCTTATGCATTCCCAAGATCTCCATTTAAGGCATAGACAATTACAACTACTGCGAGATTGTGCTGACGTTTGTACACTGACTGCCAAATACCTTGCCCGCTATAGCTCATTTAGCAAAGCACTAGCAGGCCTTTGCGCGAGTATATGTGAAGCATGTGGCAATGAATGTGCACGATTTACCGACAAGGAGTCTCAAAAATGTGCCCACATCTGTTTGCACTGTGCCATGGAATGTCGAGCATTTGCAATGTAAAAAAGATAACCCGACTCTCAATAATCACTGAGAATCGGGTTATTTAACTTCCCATACTCGTTATTAACTAAATTGTTCTGATTCCACGGAGATAGGACAAAAAACGGTTCGTTATTTTCAAATTCAGCTAGCCATCGATGGTATTTTCCATTCTCAAGTCTAGCTAAGCTTGGAGATATCCAAAACTATAAAAAAAACGGGGAGACATTTTTAAATTGCCTCCCCGTTTTTTAAGCTTTTTTAAAGGTTGTGCAGCATGTTCCGTCACTGGAATTTGCTATGCCATCGCCTTGGGCGTTTACTTCCAGGTTATTGGCATGGCAGTAATCACTTTTCCAGTAATGACAGGTGTCTACGCTACATTTTATTTCTATTTTAGGAGCCATAATCATGCACCTCCCTAATTATTATCCAGAGTTATTTTGTCCAAGATATTTGATTTTATGCAGTGTAAAGAATGGTGGCTTTTTTCGATGTCTTCATGACAATGCCTTTCGTCTTTCATTAGCCCATCTCTTTGACTATAAAGTCTATCTACAACATTCTCTCAAATTCATAAGAAATTCATAACTCATTCACAGCATAGTCTAATTGGTTGGGTATAATTTGAGATATGAAGGTTGAAAGAATAGTATTGTGTAAAATTAAAGGAGGAAAAATAATGAAAAAGACTAAATGGATTGTAGGTCTCTCAATTGCAGGGATAATGGCACTTACGGGTACGGCTTTTGCCCTTACCACGGGGACTCCTGTCGTTAATACACCCCAAAATCAACTTGTGACAAGTCAACCGAATGAAACTTCAACGCCATCTTCCCAAAATACCAACTCTAATGCGGCTATTCCTAATCCGGATTCCGATGGATACAATAACGGATACGGAATGATGGGAGGCCAGGGAAGTAATGGATACAATGGCGGATACGGAATGATGGGAGGCCAGGGAAGTAATGGATACGGTGGTGGATACGGAATGATGGGAGGTCAGGGAAGTAACGGATACGGTGGTGGATACGGAATGATGGGAGGTCAGGGAAGTAACGGATACGGTGGTGGATACGGAATGATGGGAGGTCAGGGAAGTAACGGATACGGTGGTGGATACGGGAATGATGGAAGGCCAGAGTAGTAAATGGTAATGGGCAGTAGCCATGATAAAATCTACTGAATAAGTTTTAACTGGGCTGAAACAATAGAGACAGCCCAGTTATTTTTTGTACTATCAGAAAGTATAAACTTGCGTTATATACTGCAAGAAGACTAATTCGTGCGAAGACAGTGTCTTCGTCTAAGCATAAGTGCAACTAAGGCTGCCGCCTTCGCCTGCGGCTTCTCCGCTAAGCTAAGCCGTGCGAAGACAGTGTCTTCGGGTGCCAGCCAAGTTTTCTTTACATTGCATTGATCTTGTCACCTAAGTATTACAAAAACGTTAACTTTTGTTCAAAGGATATTCAAACTAATAGCCTATTATTTAAATATGGATGGGGGGGTGCTAATCTTTACAGATCGATAAAAACAAATTAGTAAGACAAACAGCTTATAAATGGAGGCCCTACCTGCTGGAGTGAAACAAACAAACAGTTTTACAAGGAGGAATAGATTATGCCTAGTTTAGGTATTGCGGAATTAGTAGTTATCTTGGTGATTGCTCTGATTATTTTTGGACCAGGTAAATTGCCTGACGTGGGTCGTTCGGTGGGGAAAGCTCTGCGGGAATTCAAAACGGCTAAGGACAGTGTAGTCAATGCTGTAGAAGTCAGTGAAATAAAAGAAGATAACAAGGAGAATGTCACCAGTGCATGAACTTTCTATTATGCAGAGCATTTTCGATATCATAATCGATAACGCTGCCAAACATCGTTTAAGAACTATTACCAAGATCAATGTTATAGCAGGGGAAATTTCCGGCGTAGAACCTGCCGCACTAGACTTTGCCTTTGATTATTTTGCCCAAGGTTCTTTAGCGGAAGGGGCGGAATTCACGATTACCCAGGTGCCGGTGACTGGGAGATGCGTCCGTTGTGGAGAGTCATTGAAAGGTATCGTGAATTTAAACTGTAAATGTCAAGAAGGACCGGAGTACGAGATGCTGACCGGTAATGAATTATATGTAAACACAGTAACCGGAGAAAGTGAGGAGGGATAGAATTGAGTGAATCGAGCAAAGAAATTCAAGTAGTTTCAAATATTCTGAAAGCTAATGACCTGCTATCTGCAGAGTTAAGGAGGGAATTTAAAAGTAAAAAAGTTTATGTTATTAACTTTATGGGATCACCTGGAGCAGGGAAAACATCCATTTTAGAAAACCTCATTAAAGAACTCAAAGATAAAGTTAAAATGGCAGTCATTGAAGGGGATCTCTATACCTCTAAGGATGCAGAACGTATTGAACAGCAGGGAATACCGGTAATCCAGATTAACACCTGTGGTGGTTGTCACTTGGATAGTACCATGATTAAACAACTCCTCGATAATTTTCCTTTGGATGGAATTGAACTGCTGATCATTGAAAACGTTGGCAACTTGGTATGCCCGGCAAGCTATGATTTGGGTGAAGAGATTAGAATGGTAGCTCTGAGTGTAACTGAAGGGGATGATAAACCTATTAAGTACCCGGCCATGTTCCAGAGGGCCAAAGTAGTAGTTATTAACAAAATAGATCTTATTGAGCAGACTAATTTTTCCATCGAACAAGCCCTGGGAGACATCAAGACTATTAATCCCGGCCTCGAAGCATTTACTCTTTCCTGTCGCACCGGTCAGGGTGTTCCAGAATTAGCTCAATATCTCTTAGAACAGATAAAGAAGAAAGAAAATGTCAATGATGCCTAATAGAACTAGGATTCATATGACGATCAAAGGGGTAGTCCAAGGAGTTGGCTTTCGTCCCTTTGTTTATAACCTAGCGAGAACATTAAATCTAACAGGGTGGGTTAATAACTCTGCCCAGGGTGTGGAAATCGAAGCAGAAGGAAACGAAGTATTTCTGGAAAGCTTTGCTAAACAAATCAGTTCTGAGGCCCCACCTTTAGCCGTAATCGAAGAAATTATGTTAACGAAGTTACCACCATCCGATTATAAGGATTTTGTGATTAAGGACAGCGCGAAGGGAGAAATAAAATTCACGCTTGTTTCTCCGGATGTGGCCATATGCCCTGAGTGTTTGGCTGAACTTAATGATCCTGAGAACCGGCGTTACCGCTATCCGTTGATCAATTGTACGAACTGTGGCCCTCGTTTTACTATCATTCAAGATATCCCTTATGATCGGCCGTACACTACCATGGCCAACTTTCCTATGTGCCCTGATTGCCGCAAAGAATATGATGATCCTCAAAATCGCCGTTTTCACGCCCAGCCGAATGCCTGCCCGGTGTGCGGCCCGCAAGTTGTTTTGTTGGACCGTCAAGGCAAGCAGGTTGCAGCTCAGGATGCACCAGAGAAAGCAGTAGAATTGCTTAAGCAAGGGTATATTTTAGCCGTCAAAGGGTTGGGGGGTTACCACCTGGTCTGTGATGCTTTAAGCCAGACTTCCGTGCAAAGGCTGAGAAACCTGAAAAATCGGGACGCAAAGCCGTTTGCGGTAATGATGCCTGATATTGAAGTTGTTAAGAAGTACTGCGATGTAACAAACGAGGAAGAAATCGCTCTAATAAGCGAACGTTGCCCCATTGTTTTGTTGAAAAAAAAGGATGATTCGGCGGTAGCCTTTGATGTAGCACCCAAGAACCGTTACTTGGGAGTGATGTTACCCTATGCGCCGTTGCACCATTTGTTGTTCCAAAACGGTCCGGAAGTTTTAGTCATGACTAGCGGGAATAGCAGCGGGGAAGCCATTGAATACAGAGACAATGAAGCACTCGAAAATCTCGGTTCCATCGCTGATTACTTTTTAACCCATAACAGGGAGATTCATATCCGCACGGATGATTCGGTTGTCCGTTTTTTCAAAGGGCGCCAAAGATTGCTTAGGCGTTCCCGGGGGTACGCTCCTCTGCCTGTGAAACTGCCATTTGAGATCGATAATATCTTGGCTCTAGGGGCTGAGTTGAAGAATACTGTATGTCTAACGAAAGGAAATTCAGCATTTCTAAGTCAGCATATCGGAGATTTAGAGAATCTAAGTAATATGCTTGCTTTCGAACAAGCCGTTGATCACTTACAAACAATATTTAACCTTACCCCGCAAGCTGTGGCTTATGATTTACACCCTGACTATCTGAGCACTAAATACGCTGAAGATATCGATGGATTGGACAAGTTTCCTATACAACATCACCATGCCCACATCGCTTCATGTATGGCTGAAAATGGGGTGGTGAGTGATGTCATTGGGGTTGCTTTTGATGGCAGCGGCTATGGAACTGACGGCACAATTTGGGGAGGGGAGTTTTTCACCGGAAACTATCATGGTTTTGTTCGTAGGGCGAACTTCGAGTATGTACCATTACCTGGAGGAAGTGCTGCTATAAAACAACCCTGGCGCATGGCTCTTAGTTATCTGTTGACTATGTTTGACCAAAACATCACGCAAATGCCACTGCCGCCTTTTCAGGATCTTGATTCGTACAAGCTGGGCATTGTTAAAGATTTAATTCTAAATGGCAGGACTAACCTCTTGACGTCTAGTGCCGGTAGACTTTTTGATGCGGTAGCTGCCCTAGTGGGAGTGCGCCAGGAAATCAGCTATGAGGGCCAGGCGGCGATTGAATTGGAGCAACTGGCATTACCTGAACTCCATTGTGACGGGTACAGGTTCATACTCAATAGAGTCACAAAACCTTGGACTATCCAATTTAAGCCCATGTTTGAAGAGCTCATCCGTGAAATTTTGGCAAACGAAGCTATAGAGGTTATGGCTGCGCGGTTTCATCAAACTCTAGCTGATGTAATCTTGGCAACCTGTAAGCTTATTCGGGAGGATACAGGAATCGATAATGTCGTTCTAAGCGGTGGGGTTTTTCAAAACTTTCTGCTCTTAGACCAATCTGTGAAATGCTTAGAAAAGGATGGATTCCAAGTTTATACGCACAGTAAGGTACCGGCTAATGATGGAGGGATTTCTCTAGGTCAAGCAGTCATCGCCGGGCAGATAAGGAAAGGGGTGTCGTTTTAATGTGTCTAGGAGTACCGGGCGAGATCATTGAAATTAATGAGACTATTGGAACCGTAAAAATTGGCGATACGCAAATCAAAGTGGGATTAGATTTGGTTTCTCCGGTAAGAGTAGGGGACTACGTGTTGGTCCATGCCGGTTTCGCTGTTCAAGTCATTGATGCACATGAGGCCTCGTTAACTTGGGAGCTTATTAAGGAGTTGGCAATAAATGAGCATAATTAGCAAACAACAGGCTCGGGAAGTAGGAGCACAACTTGGGGAAAAGTTCCGTCAGCTTAAATTAACGAGGCCTGTAGCACTAATGGAGGTATGTGGAACTCATACCCATGCCTTATTTCGCAGTGGTATCCGGTCTCTGTTGCCGCCTGAAATAAAACTCATCTCCGGACCGGGTTGCCCTGTTTGTGTAACTCCGCCGGGTTATGTCGACTTGGCTCAGGAAATAGCCAGCTACAACGATGTGATCATTACGACCTTTGGAGATATGATGCGGGTGCCGGGGAGTAAAGGATCGTTACTTGAGTCCCAAGCGAATGGAGCGGATATCAGAATTGTGTATTCGCCCCTCGATGTGCTTGAGATAGCAAGATCAAACCCTGCCAAAAAGATAATATTTCTAGCAGTTGGTTTCGAAACGACGGTTCCTACTGTAGCGGCTACGATCGAGCGGGCAGCGACGCAAGGTCTCGCGAATTTAACATTTCTGACTGCGCATAAAGTAGTGCCGAATGCCTTAAGAGCCCTGTTGAATGACCCGGAAATATCCTTGGATGGGTTTCTTTTACCAGGCCATGTTTCTACTGTTACAGGATTTGGCCTATTTAGCTTCCTTCGGGAGGAATACCGAATTCCGGCTGTCGTGGCAGGTTTCGAACCCGTCGAGATGTTAGCGGCTTTAATAAAACTTAGTACCCTGGCGGCGAATAAACAACCTTCGTTAGTCAATGTGTACGGGGGATTGGTGACTGAAGAAGGAAACATCCGGGCCCAGGCTTTGGTCGAAAAGGTATTTACTTTAGCAGACGTCACCTGGCGTGGTATAGGAACAATACCTAGCTCCGGCCTGGTACTCAAGCCGGAATACTCGAACTACGATGCGCGCTTAGTTTTTGGTCTGGAGGAAAGCCAAAACGCCGGTCCAGCAGGTTGCCTATGCGGCGAGATTCTTAAAGGGAAAAAGACTCCTCCCGATTGCTCTTTATTTAGAACCGTCTGCAATCCAGAAAAACCTGTAGGGCCGTGCATGGTTTCCTCAGAGGGTACCTGTGGTGCTTATTATAAGTACCATCATTAAAGTGGACACAGACGAGTGTTCTGGTATTACTAGTTTTTACAAGGAGGAATGGGAACGTATGGAAGAAGAAAAAGTATTGCTCGGTCATGGTAACGGCGGCAAATACACCCAAAGACTCGTGAAAGAGCTTTTCCATCACTATTTTCGTAATGACTTACTCGACGAGATGAACGATGCAGCTAGTTTTTTGACACCCGGGGAGAGACTCGCGTTTACCACAGATAGTTATGTAATCTCTCCCCTGACTTTCCCTGGCGGAGACATCGGGAAACTGGCCGTTTGTGGAACAGTCAATGATCTAGCTGTGAGCGGTGCCCGACCCTTGTATTTGAGTGCAGGCTTTATTATCGAAGAAGGGTTCCCAATGGCAAGGCTTAGGCAGATTGTCCAGTCTATGGCGGATACGGCTAAAGCAGCCGGTGTGCTAATTGTTACCGGCGACACGAAAGTCGTGCCTAAAGGTTGTGCTGACCAGCTTTTTATCAACACGGCAGGTATTGGGGTCATACTTCCTGGAGCAGATGTGTCAGGAAGTAACGCCAGGCCAGGGGATAAGATCATCATTAATGGTACGATAGGCGACCATGGCATGACCATAATGGCCAAACGCTCGGAACTTAATTTCAATAATCTCCGCAGTGACTGTGCTCCGCTCAACGGGTTAATCCAAGAGTTATTGTTGGATGTACCAGGTATTAGGGTGCTAAGGGACCCTACTCGGGGTGGAGTAGCGACGACTCTCAATGAAATTGCCGTGCAGAGCGGTGTGGGTATAGCTTTAGTTGAGGATTCTCTGCCCGTTCAAGGAAACGTGAAGTCAGCCTGTGATATTTTAGGATTAGATCCTCTATATCTGGCTAACGAAGGTAAGTTTCTGGCCGTGGTGCCGCAACCGCAGGTTGAGGCAGCTATGAATGTCCTTCGAAAACACCCGCTGGGACAGGATGCTGCGGTAATTGGTGATGTGGTGGATGGCCCTGTCGGTAAAGTGTACCTTAAGACAGGCATTGGTGGTAAGAGGATTGTTGATGTCCTTGTAGCTGATCAACTGCCGCGTATTTGTTAGAAACAAGCTTGAATCATATTTACCTAATAACCTTATATCCTGATAAAACAAGGATATAAGGTTATTAGTCTTTGAAACTAATCCAAGTAATGTAGAAAAGGAAACGGACTTAAAAAACATCAAGGAGAATGTTACAAAAACGTTAAATTTTATTCAAGGGTTCTTCAAATTGGTCATTTATAATTCAAGTATCGATAAAATTCTGAGGTTACCATCATCGGCATAGAACCACAGGAGATTCGGTAAATACATTAGAAAAATTTCCTCGAAAAGGAGGGGCATATGGATAAGCAGATGACAGTGACAGATCATCTGGGGGAGCTCAGATACCGTCTCATTATTTCATCGGTGGCGCTGCTCGCCGGAGCCACCGTGATTTATCTAAATATGGATAAAGTTATCATGTGGCTTACGGCTCCTTTAAGTGGAAAGCAACTGTATTTTATCGGTCCTGCTGACGGTTTTTTTACAACGATTCAAATAGCTGTCGTAGGGGGGATTATGGTTAGCCTGCCGGTGCTTATTTACCAAGCCATAGCGTTTATTATGCCAGGCTGTACTCGACAAGAACGGAAGACAATTTTCTTTGCCATTCCACCGGCTTTGATCCTTTTTGCTTTAGGAGCTGGCTTCGGTAATCAAGTGATTTTCCCTTTGGTACTACGATTTTTCATGGGGGTTGGTGAGGGTTACCTTAACCCTATGCTTCTTGGGGTCAAATATTTTTCCTTCCTATTATTATTAACATTTGCTATGGGTATGTTATTTGAAATTCCCCTCGTCATGATGGCCCTCAGCCGGCTAGGCTTAGTAAAATCCAGAAAGCTTAGAAATACGAGAATGTATGGCTACATTGGAATCCTTCTCCTCATTGGTCTGATCGTACCTACCCCAGATGTATTAACTCTAGTGGCCATCTGTGCCCCAGTACTTCTTCTCTACGAATTGAGCATCTGGATTATTTTCTTTATGGAAAAAAACAAGATGAAGAAAGACAATGTTAACTATGCTTGAGACAAAAGAATTCACATTGAAGTGATGAGCATTTACTAAATTTTTGTGCCTTGAGCACAGCGAAAGGAATGGATCTTAAAATGAAAAATAAAGGTGGACATTTATCACATGGTATCCTAATGTTACTATGCTGTTTGGTGCCGATTGTTTTACTAGCAGCACTGCCATCGTTAAACTTGGAGAGTTCGGGTCTGAAAAGTGGATTATCGGTGTTATTAATATTGGCTTGTCCATTGGGACATTTAGTAATGATGAAATTTATGTCTCATAATCACAAACATCAAGATGTAGCAGATGGAGAAAATTGTAAACAAGAATAAACAATGTTTGATTTTGGAGCTAAGGTACAGAAAGAACATGTCAGGCGATTTTTTTAGAGCCAATTAATGGTCTCTTTTTTTAACAAGGAATATAGGGTAGACCCCTATGCTATATAGGAAGGATGGTGAGTCAATGAACGAACCGATTAAAGTAATTTGTTGTAATCAGGATAGGACGAAAGAAGAAGGTAACCTCAGGAGTCATCATGAAGAAAAAACGATCCAACAGCTTATCGCCCGAATGAACCGGATCGAGGGTCAAATCCGGGGCATTAAAGGAATGATTGAGCGCCAAGTGTATTGTGATGACGTCTTAAATCAGATCTCCTCCGCCCAGTCTGCCCTCGATGGGGTTTCTAAATTGCTTCTGGAAAAACACATGAAATCATGCGTGAGGGAACGGTTGGAAGCTGGTGACACAGAGGTGGTGGACGAAGTCTTGAAAACGGTGTTCCGCATGATCAGATAATCTTCTGTAAAGAATAAACAGCGAAAGGGAATCTGAATCAGATTACCGATTGGAGGTAAACGTTATGAGTGAAACAACAAGAAGCGAACATTTGGCACAGGTAAGTTTGCCGGTAGAGGGTATGACTTGTGCCGCTTGTGTGGCAAAAGTGGAAAAAACCCTAAAAAACATGGCCGGTGTGCAGGAAGTTCATGTCAATTTGCTTTCGAGCAAGGCGGCTGTGACTTATGCGAGTGATCAGACCGGAGTACCCCAGATGGTGAAACTAATTCAAGACATCGGCTACGAGGTGCCGGAGGAGGAAGTTTTGCTCACTGTGCGCGGCATGAGTTGTGCGGCTTGTGTCGCTAAAGTCGAGAAGACCGTGAAGGGAATGCCGGGAGTCACTTCTGTTGTCGTTAATTTACCGGCGGAGTCGGCCAAGGTAACGTTTTACCCCGGAGCCGTGGATAAAACCCGGATCAAGAAAGAGATCCAAGCTTTGGGTTATGAGGCCAGCGAAAAGGTGACAGGTCAGGAAGCTTTAGACAGGGAGAAAGAGGCGCGTCAAAAGGAACTCCGGTTCCAAACCCGCAATATGTGGATTGCCTGGCCCTTAGCCAGTTTGGTGATGATTGGTATGTTCCGAGATATGTGGATCTTTCCCTATTTTGTTCCGGAATTCTTAGGGAATGTCTATGTTCTTTGGGCCTTGACCACGCCGATCGCCTTTATTCCCGGCTGGCAGTTTTTTAAACACAGTTGGAACGGACTAAAACGGGGCGCGACCGATATGAATCTACTCTACGCGACCGGGATTGGTGCCGCCTATATCATTGCCACCATCAACACCTTTTGGCCCGATGCCGGTTTTGGCGGGCGGGGAGCCACCTTTTTCGAGTCAGCCGCTTTGCTTACGGCGTTCATCGTCTTAGGTCGCTTTCTGGAAGCGCTTACCCGGGGCCGGACTTCGGAGGCGATCCGCAATCTGATGAGCTTGCAGGCCAAAACAGCGCGGGTGATCCGCAATGCTGAAGAAGTGGAGATTGCCGCCGATGAGGTGGAGATCGGGGATATTGTGGTAGTGCGGCCCGGGGAAAGCATACCCGTGGATGGCGAAGTTACGGAAGGTTATTCTGCAGTTGATGAAGCGATGATCACCGGAGAAAGCATGCCGGTGGAAAAACGCGCCGGTTCCCAGGTCACGGGCGCCACTATCAATAAGACGGGTTCCTTTAAATTCAAGGCAACCAGGGTTGGCGGCGAAACCGCTCTGGCCCAAATTATTAAAATGGTGGAAGACGCCCAGGCTTCCAAGGCGCCTATCCAAAAACTGGCTGATTTTGTGGCCGGTCACTTCATCGCTGGGGTGCATGTCCTCGCGTTGATTGTCTTCTTCTTCTGGTTCTTTGTCGGTTACGGGGCTTTCTTTTCTCCGGCCAGCCAGTTTATTCTCTCTCCCTATAGCTTAGCGGAAGTAGGTGTCTTTGGTTTCGCCCTTCTCTTGTCAGTGACGACCTTGATCATTTCTTGCCCGTGCGCTCTCGGCCTGGCTACCCCCAGTGCTATTATGGCCGGGACAGGCAAAGGTGCGGAGAACGGCATTCTGTTCAAAGGAGCTGATGCCGTGGAAGCGAGTAGCAAGCTAAATGCGGTCGTTTTCGATAAGACCGGGACGCTGACCAAAGGGGAACCCTCTGTGACTGATGTATATACGACCGAGGGCTTTGCCCGGGATGATGTTTTCAGACTGGCAGCGATCACTGAAAAGCCGTCTGAGCACCCCTTAGGTGAAGCGATCGTACGAGGGGCTAAGGAGGAAGGACTGTCTGTTGGAGATACGGACGAATTTGAGGCTATACCCGGACATGGTGTGCGGGCGACTTATCAAGGACAGATAATTCTGTTAGGAAACCGCCGTTTGATGCAGCAACAGAAGATCGATATCGGAAACTTGAGTGAAAAAATGGAGCAGCTTGAGGGAGAAGGCAAGACTGCCATGTTGATCGCTGTTGACAGTAAGGCAGCCGGGATCATCGCAGTGGCTGACACCCTGAAGGAAAACGCCAAAGTAGCCGTGGAGCGCTTGCAGCAGATGGGTGTGCAAGTGGCGATGATTACCGGGGACAACCAGCGAACGGCTGAAGCCATAGCCCGGCAAGTGGGGATTAAGACAGTGTTGGCAGAAGTGCTGCCCCAAGATAAGGCTGCCGAAGTGATCAAGCTGCAGGAAAAGGGTCTGAAGGTAGCCATGGTCGGGGATGGGATCAACGATGCCCCAGCCTTAGCTCAGGCCCACGTGGGAATTGCCATTGGCTCTGGAACCGACGTTGCCAAAGAAACAGGTGACATTATCCTGATCAAGGACGATATCCGTGATGTGGTAGGAGCCATTGAAATCGGCAGGGCTACCATGCGCAAGATCAAGCAGAACTTAGTATGGGCTTTCGTTTACAATATCACTGGAATTCCCTTGGCTGCTGGTATCCTGTATCCCTTCACAGGACTTCTGGTTAGTCCGGAACTAGCTTCCTTCTTTATGGCCATGAGTTCGGTATCCGTGACGATGAACACGCTACTCTTAAAACGCTACCAACCATCGTTCCGGAGGGAACAGATGAAAACCAGTACGCACCCAGTACCCCAACCACAAACAGCACGCTAAGGAGGAGGTTATACTACTATGAACGAGTTAGAAGCAAAAGCCGCCAGGCAGTCTTCAGTGGTCTATACAGCACTTTCGCTGGCAATAACCCTTATTTTTCTAGGCATCACGTGGGTGAACGGAAATACCTACACTGCCGTGGCCCGAATTGGCGGCATGATTTGGGTTTTCATCCTGAGTATGATTGTCTTTATGCCGATTGTCATTCCGGCGGTGAAGAAAAGGATCATGGGTTAGTGAACTCGTTCAGCTAAAGCTGGAACATCGGGACTTCGGTGCTATTCACTACAACCAACTATTACAAAAACGTTAACTTTTATTCAAAAGATTTTCAAACTAATAGGCTATTATTGAACTATAGCAACAAAAGTGGGGTGAGAGAGCTGATAATTAATTACGTTAAAATCATTGATCGGTTGGAGCGGGCGCGCAAAGTCTTAGCCTTGTCTATGCTGGCACTGATGGTGGTCACGGTGTTGTTCTATCTTAAGGCTGATGTTTTGGTGCAGTTGTTAACCCAACCTCTGGGCCAACGGGAACTGGTTTTTCTCAGCCCTGTGGAAGGGTTCATGGCCAAAATAAAGGTGGTGTTTTTCAGTGCCTTCATCGTGTGCTTCCCATTAATCCTTTGGCAGTCCATCCGTCTTGCAGCCCCTTTACTCACCCAAGCTCAAAGGAGAATCGTTTATTGGGTAATCCCTGTCGCCACACTTCTCTTTGCAGCGGGTGTCTTGTTTGGTTATATAATCATCATTCCCATGACATTAAAGTTTTTATTGAACACAGGTCAACAGTATATGGTGGCGACCTTATCAGCTAGCCTCTACTTTTCCTTTGTAATCATGCTGATTCTAGCGATGGGGGCAGTCTTTGAATTACCGTTAATCATGGGCGTTCTGGCATTAGTAGGAATCATTAGTTCCAAAACACTGAAAGAAAAACGGAAAGTGGCATTCCTTGCGGTTGTCATAGTTACTGCTCTACTTACTCCGACGCCGGATGTTTTCACTTTGGTTGCAGCCAGTCTTCCGGTACTCGGTTTATACGAATTGAGCATTTTGCTGATTTCTAGCTATGAAAGAGTTTCCGCAAGAAAAAAACAGTCACTTGTACAGGAAGTATGATATTAAAATTTGGAACCAAGTAGTGAATAAAAGTCACAAAACTAGATAGACACATAGGGGTTACGCAATGACCTTATATCCTAAAACAAGGATATAAGGTCATTTGCTTTTAAACCTAAAATTCAAGGAGAAAAAACTATGTTACAAAAACGTGATTTTTAATTCAAGGGTTCTTCATATGGATTAATTATAATTCGTGTATCGATTTGAATTACCCATAACATCAAGATGGAGGTGGCAGATGAAAAAGACGGCAGTCCTCGGCATAGGAAATATTCTCTTAAGAGATGACGGGATAGGTGTACGGGTGGTTCAGGCACTGCAGGAGAAAGGATCCTTACCTCATGTAGATTTAGTCGATGGGGGTACTTCCACCCTGGATATGTTAGACTTGTTTCTGACCAATGAGCGGGTCATTGTTGTGGACAGTCTGTCTGGGGGGCATCCCCCGGGTACGGTATATCGCCTTAAGCCCGAACAGTTAGGTGCTTATACCAGTTCAGATATCTCCCTGCATGATACACAAATCCTTGATTTGGTCAGACTCGCTGGATTGATGGAGAAAAATCCCGAGGTTATCATCATTGGCATTGAACCAAAGGAGATTAAGGAATCTCTGGGGCTGTCAGTGGAAATGGTAACTATGCTGCCTCAGGTTATAGACTTAATTGAAAAAGAGGCAGTAGCCTGAAGCGCAAGCTTGCTTTCCTGAACACGGTCCCCAGGATAAAAACAGGGCGCTGGATAAACTATATACCAAGAAGCTAAGACCATGAAGGTTGAGAAACAGGCTGAAGCCTGGTGTTTCCTTCATGGTCTTTTTATTAAGAAATAACAGAAGCATTTAAACTAGCGGGAAAGAGGGATAATATCATGACTGATCGCAAATATGACGGAATAAGCAGAGCCAAGTGGCTCCGCTACGGCAGTGCCGTATTAGGAATACACATACTAGGACTGAGTTTACTGTTTTTCAACTCTGGCAATTATCCGCAATTATTGGGACTTGGCTTCTTAGCTTATACTCTTGGACTAAGGCATGCGTTTGATGCAGACCATATTGCCGCTATAGATAATACAGTACGGAAAATGGTCCAGGAAAAATCAGACCCTACAGGAATAGGCTTCTATTTCTCGCTGGGCCATTCGTCAGTCGTCTTGGTTATGGCCATAGTCACAGCAGTATCGATGAACTGGGCACAACAAAACATTCCTCAACTGAAGGAAGTAGGTAGTCTGATCGGCACAGCTGTCTCAGGAAGCTTTTTGATTCTCATCGGAATTTTAAACCTGTACATTTGGGCCGATCTTTATCGGCTGTTTAGCCAAATGCGTGAAGGTAAATATAATGATAATAACTTAGACCAACTTCTTTTAAGCAGAGGGCTAATATCCCGTTTCTGTGGACCACTTTACCGCCTTATCACTAAAAGTTGGCATGTGTACCCGCTTGGTTTTCTATTTGGATTGGGCTTTGACACGGCTTCAGAGGTGGCCTTGCTTGCAATCTCAGCTAACGCGGCTACTCAATCGATCCCTGTGGGTGCAGTTTTGGCTCTGCCAATTCTGTTTGCGGCGGGTATGAGTTTAATGGACACCGCTGATGGAGTGTTTATGACCACAGCCTATAACTGGGCCTTTTCCACTCCTCTGCGCAAAATCTATTACAACCTTACAGTCACCGGACTGTCTGTTATTGCTGCCTTGTTTATTGGAATTATTGAGTTGGGGCAAATTCTTATCGCTAAACTAGGGTTAAACTACGGCCAATGGAAGTGGGTTATGGATTTGAACTTTGGCAATATGGGTTATGTGCTGGTTGTTTTGTTCATCATTAGCTGGGGGATCTCATACTTATTCTGGAAGGTTTTGCATCTAGAAAATGCCTGATTAATTTTGATCGGCTGCATTTTCTTAGTTAACTTTGTAAAAAATAAGCTATAATGTGCAGGCCTAATTCATGTGATAGTTTTAGGGTTAAATAAAGGAGGATGCAAACTATGATGAATGGATGGGGTGGCTATGGCACTTATGGTGCTTATGGTGGAGGTTATTGGTGGATGGGCTTAATCGGTATGGCAATTCAAATGATCTTTTGGGTAGGTTTGTTCGTCCTCGGGGTTTATCTATTTCGGCGTATAGGCAAACATGCCCCAAATGAGACTGGTGACCGGGGGAATGCTTTGGACATTTTACGTGAACGGTATGCTCGTGGTGAAATTGATACAGAAGAATATCACCGTCGTCGTGACATACTGCAAAATAAGTAACGTCCCCGCTAAAGAGAACGGGCAGCATTAAATGCTGTCTGTTTTTTTATGCTCAACAGAGCGACTCAGCCACTTTATATATTTATTGAAAATTGTGTAAAAAAACTAGCTTTGCCTACTTTTCTTATAACTTTATTTCCATTTTAGGGCATGTATAAGGATTAATCGTAACAATCACTCAATTATTACAAAAACGTGAACTTTTGTTCAAAGGATATTCAAACTAATAGTCTATTATCTAAATATGGATGGGAGGTGACCCTAAGAAGCTTTACAGATAGATAAAAAACAAATTAGTCTAATAAATGCTTATAAAATGGAGGTTATAGTATGCAAATTAGTCGACGAGATTTTATGAAGTGGGCTGCCGGATCTGCTATGGCTTTAGGTCTTACTTCTTTAGATCTAATCAAAGTTGAGGAGGTTTTGGCTGCAAGTACCAGCCCGCCGGTTATCTGGCTGCAAGGTTCCATGTGTACGGGTTGTTCTATTTCTCTACTTAACGCAACCCAGCCGACCACAATCGACGATGTGCTGTTGAACCAAATCAGCGTTAAGTATCATCCTAATCTGGCCACCGCAGCAGGTGATCTGGCAGTTACTTCAATCATTGACACATCTACTGCTTATAAGGGGGAATTTATTCTCTGTATCGAAGGCGGTATTCCAACAAGCACAAATGGTAATTACTGTGTTATTGCAGACAAAAAAGGAAAAAATTGGACTATGGTCGATGCAGTGAATGAATTAGGACCAAAAGCAAAATATGTTCTGGCCATAGGCACCTGTGCTTCTTTTGGCGGAGTAGTTAAACCGTCAATTTACACAGGTATTAAGACAGTTAAAGAAGTTTTGAATGGGAAAACACAAAAACCAATCATAAATTTACCGGCTTGCCCAGCTCATCCGGAAACCATGGTTGGAACGATTGTAACTTTGTTAACCAAAGGCATTCCTAAATTAGATAGTTATGGTAGGCCGGTCGAATATTATCCAACGACAGTCCATAATAATTGTCCTCGCCGTCATACAGAAATGGTGGATCAATACGGTGTTTTTGGTTGCTATAGAGGTATCGGTTGTAAAGGACCTGAAACCACTTTCAGTTGTCCTCTCCTTAAATGGAATAACGGTGTGAACTGGTGCATTGATAAGGCTGACATGCAGTGCATAAGTTGCGCTTCCCCGAGTTTTCCAGAAGGGCCTTTTTATTACGGAGGAATGGGCTCTGGAGGAATGGGTTCTGGTGGCATGGACTCTGGCGGAACAGGCTCTGGTGGAATGGATTCCGGTGGCACGAGTTCCAACCAGAGCTCCGGCATTGTAAATACAATCAGGTCTAAGTCAAAGTTGTAGAAGTATAAAACTAGATAATTGGTAACTTAACTTAAGTTAAGAAAGGAATCAGAATTATGCCAAATACTATTACTATAGACCCGGTAACCAGGGTAGAAGGTCACTTAAAAGTAAAGGTAGAGCTGGACAGCAGCAATAGAGTTACTACGGCCTATATGACAGGTAACTTGTTTAGGGATATGGAAAACATTTTGAAGGATCGACATCCTTGGGATGCGATCCACATTACGCAACGGATTTGCGGGGTTTGCCCTGTCTCGCATGCCATTGCTTCGGTTAAAGCCAATGAACAAGCCATGGGTTTTACACCTAGTTCACAAGCCACTCTGCAACGTTCTATCATTCAGGCAGGCAACTATTTACAAGACCATATCCTGCATTTTTATCATTTGAGTTTAATGGATTATATTATTGGTCCCCAACTGAATCCTTGGTCACCCGGATATGATGTAGACATGCGGATCAATAGTACGGACACTCAACGCCTAATCACTAATTACCTGGAAGGCCTAAAAGTCCGTCGTCAGGCACAGGAAATGGTGGCTATCCTGGCCGGTAGGGTGCCTCACGTTATGAGTATAGCACCCGGTGGCGTAACGATGCCCCTCGAGGCCGGGCTGATAAGTCAAATGAAGAGCTACTTGGTAACCGTCAAGGACTTCATAAACAATAAATATTTGCCGGATGTAGAGACCTTAACCAGCGCGTACAGCGATTACTTCGCTATTGGTCAAGGCCCGGGCAATTTCCTCAGTTATGGTGTTTTTGATCAGGCAGACGGTAATGTGCTGTTTAAGAGCGGACGACTCATTAAAGGTGTAAGTGAAAGTGTGGATCCCAATAAAATTAGTGAGTATGTACAGTATTCGTACTATTCCAGCCCCAGTGGATTAAACCCGGCAAAGGGCCAGACAACTCCTGCTTACGGTAAAAGCGGAGCTTATACTTGGCTAAAGGCACCCCGTTATGAAGACCAGGTGTATGAACTTGGTCCCTTAGCCCGGATGAATATTAACGGTTATTACAATGGCAAGGTGTCTGTTATGGACCGGATTAAAGCCCGGGCTCTGGAAACCCAAAAGATTGCGGAAGCCCTTACGGGATGGATGAATCAGCTTGTTCCTGGGCCTAGTGCTTATCAAAAGATTACTACTCCACCTAATTCAGGTACTGGCATTGGGTTAACGGATGCTCCCCGGGGGGGACTCGGTCATTGGCTAAGCATTAGCAACCAAAAAATAAGCTCCTACCAGGTAATTACTCCTACTTGCTGGAATGCATCCCCCAGGGATGATAAGGGAGTCCCCGGTGTCTTAGAGCAGGCTTTGATCGGCACTCAAGTAGCGGATCCGGAGCGACCGATCGAACTGTTACGGATTATCCACTCCTTTGATCCGTGCACTGGTTGTGCCGTACATGTGATCAGTCCGGAGAAAGGAATTGATAAGGAGTTTATTGCCACCCATCCCGGTGTAGTAGGGTTCGGTAGATGAAAATAAGGAGGTATAGATCATGCCTAGTCTAGGTTTTCCGGAATTGGTGATTATCTTGGTGATGGCTCTGATTATTTTTGGACCAGGCAAATTGCCTGACGTGGGTCGTTCGGTGGGGAAAGCTCTGCGTGAATTCAAAACGGCTAAGGACAGCGTAGTCAGTGATATAAAAGAAGATAACAAGGAGAATGCCAATGTCACTGGATAAACTCGGACCAAAGTACTTGCTTCGAGCCGTAACACCTTATTTTTAAAGAAATATGTGTTGCAAATGCCGCCTGAAAAATCCCAATCGTAAGATTGAATAGCATTAACAATAGTTACTCTCCCGATATAGAGCGCCCAGTTATTATTAACTGAGCGCTCTACGACTTCCCATGGGGAAGTTTTCTTTAATATATCAGACCCCCATGCCGCATAGCGGCACCACTGATGAATGAAAATTTTGTTCTAATGTTAAACTAGAGGAAATCTGGGTAGAACAAATAGGAGGCTTTCATGATGAAAAAATGGTTAATTCCAGTAGGTATAATTGTCCTTTTGGCAGTGATGCTGATCTCTGGTTACAATAACCTAGTAAAGATCTCAGAAAATGTCAATGGGAGCTGGAGTCAGGTTCAAAACCAGTTGCAGCGCAGAGCAGATTTGATTCCCAATTTGGTGGAGACCGTGAAGGGATATGCTTCACAGGAAAAAGAAGTTTTTACTGCGGTCGCTGAAGCAAGAGCAAAATTAGCGGGTGCTGCAACTGTGGGAGATGCGGCTCAGGCCGATCAGGCATTAACCGGTGCTCTAGGAAGATTATTAGCCATATCCGAAAGCTATCCGCAGCTCAAATCGGATGCAAACTTTCGTGCCTTGCAAGATGAACTGGCTGGTACAGAAAACCGCATCGCTACTGCTCGAATGGACTACAACAATTCTGTTCAGAGCTACAATACCATAATCAAGACGTTACCCACATCACTTTATGCCGGAATCTTTGGCTTTGGGCAAAGAGATTATTTCAAACCGAATGTCAATGTAAACAATGCCCCAGCGGTTAAATTTTAAAGAAGGTTTTACGAAGGGAATGAAGCCCCATGAAGAGGATACCCCTTCTTGCGGTGTTAGTTTTATTAATACTTACCATAGCATCCCCTTTAAGGGCAGCAAACCTTTCCATCCCTCAACCGAGCAGTGAATTTTTCGTTTTAGATCAGGCCAATGTTCTGGATCAAACTACGGAACAGATGATTGTTCGAACCTCTGCCGCGCTGGAGCAAAAAACGAAAGCTCAGATCGTGGTTGTCACGGTAAGCAGCCTCAACGGAACATCACCTGAGGAATATGCCTTAGCTATCCTGCGGGGATGGGGGATCGGTGATGAGAAATTGAACAATGGTCTGCTCATTCTTGTGTCTCCAACGGATCAAGTCTCTCGGATTGAGGTCGGGTACGGGCTGGAAGGAGCCTTGCCGGATGCTAAGACTGGCCAGATTCAGGATAAGTATATGATCCCGTATTTTCAAAAGAATGATTATAACGAGGGAATCCTGAATGGATATAGTGCCTTAACTCAGGAGGTGGCTAAAGAGTATCAAGTAATCTTAGAAATCAATTCGCCAAAAGCGTTCCCCGATCCATCTTTATCCGCAGCGAATAAGCCCCTGCCAACCTGGGCTAAAGTTATTTTCTTTATCCTGATCATCCTGTTGTTTTATGTCGACCAGCGCTTGTTTAAGGGTTTCTTCTTCGGTTTAATTTTGGGAATGTTATTCCGGGGCAGAGGAGGAGGCGGCGGAGGCGGTGGATTCGGTGGCGGCGGTGGTTCAGGTGGAGGAGGAGGCAGCTCCAGACGTTGGTAATTCCGAAAGTCGGTAGTTTTACCGACTTTTTTAATAAGAGCGGAAAGCCTATTTAACAATATTTCTAAGGAAACTGATCGTTTGGTAACAGAAGTTTTGAATCTTAGACAGTGAAGGAGGGCCATTATTCAAACTTTATGTAGACGCATACCGATTAGAATTGTCCCAGAGGGTAGATAATAAGTCGAAAAGAATATTATAGGCGACTGGGATTATCCAATTGTCAAGAGAATAATAGAAACCCATGGGGGCCACATCAGTGTCTGAAGTAAACTAGTTGAAGGAACAATATTTTACGATTATCTTGCTAACGGAAAAGAAGATGCATGGAGGAATTTCAGCATGAACCATCTACGAATCCTAGTTGCCGATGATGAGGAGAAAATACGCCAAGCAATTGGTATATATCTAAGAAAAGAAGGTTTTACAGTCGGTGAAGCTGTAGATGGCGAAGAAGCACTGAAAAAGTTCCGCTCTGAACCTTGGGATATCATTATCCTCGATGTAATGATGCCAAGAATTGACGGTGTTAAAGTTTGTGAGGAGATTAGGAAGTCTTCTACAGTTCCTATCATCATGTTGACGGCGAAGAATGAAGAAGTTGACAGAATCCTCGGCTTAGAAACAGGGGCTGATGATTATATGGGAAAACCCTTTAGTCCCAGGGAACTGGTTGCCAGGATCAAAGCCGCCTCGCGAAGAGCTTCACCCAAATCTGCGCCTGATCAGCATATTTTGACGTTCACTGGAATGAGAATAGATTTGATTAATCGGGATGTCTTTGTTTTGGACGAACCAATTTATTTAACGCCCAAGGAATTTGACCTCTTATCTATTTTGGCCAGGTCTCCTAAGCGAATCTATAGCAGAGAGCAATTATTAAGTGTATGGGGCATCGACTATTATGGTGATGTGAGAATAGTAGATACTAACATTAATCGCTTAAGGGATAAATTGCGAGTTCCCGGTGCACCTTCATTTGTTAGCACAGTGTGGGGCAGGGGATATAAGTTTGAAGTAATTGAGACTGAATAGGGATTTATGAAGAATATAAAGTACATGTGTTTATACAGATGAACATTTTTCAAGGCTCAGAACATTTGATAGTTCTGAGCCTTGATATTTTCGTTCTGGAGTTTTTGTATACTACATCGGGGCCTTAACGCATCATTTGATGTTCTCCAGAGCCATCTGAACTGCCTGAGTTATCTTGCATAGGTATTGGCATAGATTCTGACAAACCACCGCTCTTATGTTGGCTGCCAGGCATTGTGTATCCGGAAGATGTTGACTCTTCAGCTTTGTTGGGAAAGCTTTGACTTGATCCTGACTCAGAGGAATTCTTTGCTGGGGTACTCTCACCAGTCATCGGATTTCCCATTGAGTTGGACATTTCCTCGTGCATTTCGCCTTGAGGAGATATGGACATGCTCTCTTTCGGGAAAAGTGAAATTAAAGTGGTATTTGCCTCGGCCAACATATGAAGGGCATCCTTCGAATTAGAACCATTGGTATTTACAATTAATCCTCGTTCCAGAATCCGCTTATATATCTGATAATGATTCACACTCATACCAAGGCTTTGAGCCGTTTTTTGGGTATTTTCATCTGTTTTACTAACCATCATGTTAGCAGAGATGTTCTTCTCAAGCATATGGCGTTCGATAGAGTCTCGGAGTTTCACTTGATCGATAACATCTACCGATTGATTATCCATGGGTATAATGCTCGTCAGGATCAGGGTGTTACCTTGATTAAATACTCCTTGATTATTCGCTTTATCGATAATCAGGTCTACAGCAGTATAGATGTCCATTCCTTGAAGTTGAAGGTTCGATGGTGTATTTCCGGACCCTTGAGTTACATCGATTACATCAAGAACTTTAGCTTCACGGTCAATTAATAGTTCCAAACTTGTGTCCATATCCATCACAACAGCCGCCACAGCAGTGTTAGGCCCTGAGACTATGTTGAAGACACTTAGAGTCAAGGCGAGTAGCAGGATT
Organism: Desulfosporosinus burensis; assembly: GCF_054657535.1. NCBI lineage: Bacteria > Bacillati > Bacillota > Clostridia > Eubacteriales > Desulfitobacteriaceae > Desulfosporosinus > Desulfosporosinus burensis. Next base: position 56,075 of record NZ_BAAHYN010000001.1, on the reverse strand, counting down.
GCAGCGATAGAACCAAACTTGAGGAGTCTATGACTTAAAGGTTTATGCATAGGTAGCTCGATTTCAATAACCTGTCCGAGGGCAGGAGTGGTCTTCGGCGTTTTGATTTTCAAATAGTCACCGCTTTCAGTGTAAAGGATGGTGGCTTTTTTTGATGTCTTCATGACAATGCCTCTCGTCTTCTTCATTAAGCTAACCCCTCTCTTTAAGTTATTAATCTATCTGAGTGAAACTTTTCAAAGATACGAATTCTGGATCCGATAGAATTAGAGCTGTTGCGATCAAATATTTTCTACCTCTTTCTAGAACCTTTCGCTTCACGCCTGTAAGGAGTTCTAACTCTTTGAGCGGTAAAAGCTTAGTTTTAGTTAGGTGTTTTAATAAATTAGGGTGCGTACAAAGCTCTTGGGCAACTCTCCATAGAGTTGCCTTACTGTCTCTATGCTTCGGGGAAACTTCGACTAAGTCTTCCAATGTTATTCCGTACTCGGCTAGTACAATGGTATAGTTTTTTGTTGTCTCAGCAAAATCATTTTTTTGCTCTTCTTCTTTATATAATTCAAAAGATGATGCTGAATCATAATCATATAGATCATTTTTGTCAGCCCCCGATGGAGTAAGAGAGAGCACTTGGTGTTTAGACTCTTTGCGAAAGTAGTCTATCAACCGCCTGGTAATAACTGTCCTAGCAAAACCGTAGAAAGACGCTCCGTCGTTAGGATTAAAACTGTCAATAGCTTCATTAAAAGCGACTAGAGCGATGCTTAGCTCGTCATCATGTCCCCAGGTGAGATAGCGTTTACAGATGTTGAAGCAGATTTTTATGATAAATGGCTTGTGATTTTGTATGAACTCTTCTCTAATAAGTTTGTTTCCTTCTTTGACTAGTAGTAAAGTTTGCTGAATCGTTAATTCTGGCACTTCAACCCCTCCACTTAAGGATATTTTCGTATATGTATCAGAAATTTTAGGGGGTACCCAGTGAAAAAAGTTTGTCAAGAAAATTTCTCAACCTACCCCTCGATAATTAAACAGGTGTACGAATACTTTAGCGACTACAGGAGGTGACAGCCAGACTAAAGATCACAAATGGGTTCAAGTATTAGATTTACAAAGCAAACACCAAGTAATGGATTATGAAAGGATTTGAATGAATTATGAAAGGATTTGAATGAATTATGAAGAAGAGAGTTTTAATGGTTTCATTATCAATGGTTATGGTACTTGGATTGGCAGGGATCGTGAACGCTACTACAATTGGCAAAAATACCACGGACATGCAGCCAAGAGTTTCGAACGCACAGACTTATATGGACAACAATGATGTCACAAGCACGGAAGTTGAGCAGGTAGAAACCACTCAGCCTGATCAAACAGTTCCATCCCAGACAGATGTCTACGATCAAATGAGGAGTTCGAACGTGTCCATGAATGATCAAATGCAAAACATGCCCCAAAATACTCAGATGCAAAACATACCCATGAATACTCAGATGCAAAATATGCCCATGAACACTCAAATGAGTGACCAGATGATTAATTCCCAACACACGCAAGGAATGGTTGAAACGAACAAGCCGAACAATTCTAACGCTTCTCAACAGCCAGCCCAAAAATCAAGTGGCAACAATATGATGGGATCCAAGGGAAGTATGGGAAGATAAGTGAGATCAGGCAGCTTACATGGCTGCCTGATTTTTTCGATGAAAGATAATCTTTGTCAGAAACGTAAACATATGTGTCATAGGTGTGCGGACGAATGCCGTAAGATCTAAGAAAGGCTCAGACCGATTATTAAGGGTCTGAGCCTTTCTATATCTTTCCAAGTTCTAGAAATCAGTCGAGTTTTCTTGAGACGATTAGAATACTTAAAGCGTCAACATGAGCGACGATCTCGTTAGCAATGGAAAATAAGACTAAGTTTTTCGGCTGGACTTATTGAAGGCCACGTGATTTCCACCTTGCACTGATTACGGGAGCCCTAGACTCAAGATACCAGATTTTTATGAACTTACTATGAAAAACTTATGAATTTCTTGTGAACAGAAGCCATAATATTGTTTGGTTCTGTTAGAGAAATTATGGTAGCTAGTCCTAGCTTCCACTGGCAGCACGGAAGATTATCAGGTGTTTATGGAATTAAAAAAAGCCCAGGGGCTTGGGCAAAGAAGGTTGTTATACTTTTTTTTGTAATTGTCAATAAAAAGTGAGCCATTAACGTCAGAAGAGAACGGTTCGGGTTAGGATTTTTCGAGGGGATGGCGCACGTTATCGATTCAATTGGACTTCAGCACTGTGGAGTTCGAATCAGTTTATTGCTTAGAGGGATTCTGAATCAATCAGAGTCCCTTATTTAATGGGAAATTTACAGTTTTGCTATGAGTTGTGACCAAATTCGAGAGAAAATTCATAACAAATTCATAAGTCATTCACAGCATAATCGAATTGATTAAATATACTTAAGACATAAAGACAGGGTTGCTGTGAAAACATTCTTGGTTGAAATTAAAGGAGGAAAAAGAAATGAACAAGACAAAATGGATTGTAGGACTCTCAATTTCAAGCGTGATAGCGCTTTCAGGTACGGCTTTCGCCCTAACCTCTGGTTCAGGTGCCGTGAAATCGTTGGGACAAACTCTTGGATTCACACAGACAGTTGAAACAACGACACAGAGTAGTCAGCTTGGGACACCTCAACCTATAACTTTAGCACTGTCTTCCCCAAATGATAACTCTGATGTGGCTACCACTCCAGGACCCAACGGATATGGTGGAGGCTATGGAATGATGGGAGGCTTCGGTACTAATGGGAATGGTGGAGGCTATGGGATGATGGGAGGCTTCGGTGCTAATGGATATGGTGGCGGTTATGGCATGATGGGAGGCTTCGGTGCTAATGGATACAGTGGCGGTTACGGTATGATGGGCGGAGGTGGTTACGGCATGATGGGAGGCGGCTATGATGCAAAAAGCTTAGGTGTAGACCTCACAAATGGCGAAGTCACCACATCTGATCAAGCAGTAGCCATTGCTAAGGCTTATATTCAAAAATTTAACCAAGACGTCGTTGTGGCCGAACTTTATGAATTTGCAAATGGATATGAAGTAGAGCTCAAAGAGGGAGCGACAGGGGCTAAAGCCTATGAAGTTATGGTTTACAAGAATGGCGGACAGATCATAACTGACATGGGTCCAAATATTATGTGGAATACAAAATATGGACATATGAATTGGGGAAATAACGGGGCGGTTACAGTCAGCGAAGAACAGGCCACGAAGAGTGCTCAAGAGTTCGTAACCAAATTGGGCCAAGGATATTCAATCGGAAAACCAGAACTAGCGCCTGGTTACTATGAATTTATGATTCAGAAAGATGGTAAGGATTACGCGGAACTTGATGTTAATGGATACACGGGTCAGGTTTGGTTTGAAAACTGGCAGGGACCGATTCTAAATACTATTGACGCAAAGTAATAAGGGAATTAGCCAGCGAAAGCAACAAAAGGGCAGTTACCCCTGGGAGAAACTGCCCTTTTATTATTAAGCTAACAGCTATTCTCTCAGATATACCGTTGTTTGTTATCTAGCAAGTTCTTCGTAAACTTCAGGTGGGGTTAGAGTCAATCCTTCGCCGCGAAGTGTTCCTTATAGGATAGACGGCTTCGGCGAAACCAATCCTCAGCGCGAATGTATTCGTTCAGGACTGTGTGCTTTCGGCGATACTCATCCTACGGCGCTAAAGTATTCGTCACTGGCTCTGCGCCTTCGGCGAAACCCTCCACCGGAGGCTTTCGTACCTGAAGCCTTGATGTTCAGCTTTAGCTGAACGAGTTCACTGTTTATAAAGAACCGTTGTCATCATCCCGCCTCCCGATTTAGACATGTTATTGGTCATATGGTGCGGTATATGGCAGTGAAAAGGCCACTGGCCGGGATTATTGGCCGAAAACTCAATATCCCAGGTATCCCCAGAAGCGACTAATATATTGCTTCGCAAAAGTTGTTGACCGGGAGAAATCCTGTTACCATCAGAAGCGGTTACATAGAATTGATGGCCGTGGAGATGGATTGGGTGGGCGGTTTCCATGGCATTACTCAAACGAATTCGAACATTCTCACCAGTACAGACTTCTAGTGGCGTGGTGTCTGGAAAACATCGCCCATTAATTGTAAAGAAATTATAGTCCATATTGTAAGGATCGAGATCATAGACACCGGGTGTATATCCGCGCATGGGCTGTTTGTCGACATGGAACTCTTGGAACATGAGGAAGTAATCACGATGAACGCAGCTTGGTTGGTCTGGTTCCAAAATAATCAGGCCGCCTTGTAGGCCCATCATTTCCTGACGCAGCGCATCCAAATGAGCGTGATACATGTGAGTACCGGGTGGATTATTAATCTGAAATTGATAGTCAAAATAGTTTCCGGGTCCAATCTCAGGGCTAGTTGTCATACCAGGGGCACCATCCATGACGTTTGGAACATCTAAACCGTGCCAGTGCACGCTAGTTGATTCGGGAAGCCTGTTGAAAACACGAATATTGACAAAGTCCCCGGGATAAACATGGATAGTCGGTCCGGGTGTACTACCATTATATCCCCAAGCATTAATGTAGAGTCCAGGAAGAATCTCCCGTTGTACGGGTTGGGCAATTAACTCAAAGTATTTTACTCCATTTCTCAAAATAAAGGGTAAGCTGGGGAGATCTGGCGAGACCACCATATCCGTTCACGTCCTTTAGCATTTTAGGAAAGTATATGTTCAAGTCTTAGAATAGGTTCGCGTGAAGTGATCGTCAATTAGAGATTCTCGTTCATGGGAAATTCATATTTGTGTAGTATCATTAAGTGGTATTCAGAAGGGGGTTGAGATCGTTTCATTCCATTCTTACATTACCTTTAATATGAAACATAATAATTAAAGTGCTGAATCTGAGCTTTTGGATGCTCAGAACGGGGGATTTCATGTGGGGTGAATCATGTGTAGAACATGTAGGGCTTACACCTTTAGCCCGAATCCGTCAACTAACCTCGTAAGCAAAGAAAGGTGGACAACTTAGTGTTAATTCCCAAGAAAAAGTGGTTTAGTGGGGTTGCCCTTGCGGGTGTTATTTTGACAAGCAGCTTAACGGGGATAAGCCCATCTCAAGCTGCAATGCTCAATTCTCAGGATGTCCCAAAGTTTGATACAGTACAAACTACCATACTCAAAAATCCTCCTTTGGCAGTTTCTACATCGAAAGTATATTCTCAAAGAATGCGCGAGGCATTTAATTGGACACCTAAGATCGAGGTCAAAACGAACGTGTCACAAATACCTGAAAGTAATAATGTTCCTGACGAAAAGCAAACGTCAACTCCTGTTGAAACGAAAACTCCAGCTTCGGTGGGCAAGACGACACAAAAACCTCAGACCGTTAAAAAGCCTAGCGCTTCTTCGCAGAAGGTGGCCTCTGGGACTAAACAGGTTCCAGTATCCCAAGTGTCTAGGGGAAGTTTAGATGTGGACAAGCTCATTAGCCGTGCCCTAAGTTTACAAGGGATTCCTTATGTTTGGGGCGGAACGAGTCTAAAAGGATTTGATTGTTCCGGATTTGTGCAATATGTGTTCAAAGCTTCCGGGATTACTCTACCTCGAGTTGCCGCCGATCAGTACAAACTTGGCACACCTGTCAGCCGTAATGAGTTAAGACCTGGAGATCTCGTTTTTTTCCAAACCTATGCCCCAGGTGCTACGGATGTGAGGATATATATTGGTGGAGGGCGTACAATCGGAGCTGCTAGTAAAGGAGTAGATATTCAGAGCTTGTCGGATAGCTATTGGGCAAAACGTTATCTAGGCGCTCGACGGATTCGATAAGAAAACTGTAAGAATAGCAATGCCTGACAGTTGGATGCGTTGCATATAAGAAGGGATCCTGAACATCAATCAGGGTTCTTTCTTCATGAGAAATTTTCAATTTTTTTAGAACATAATTTTATCAAATTAACAGAGAAATTGTGTTAATACAAGATCTAACCTTAAATAAGGATATTTTAGGCTGATTTTTGGAATCATAACACCAGTTTGTACGAAATATTTGGTTCATTGCTAAGGGAGATAACAAGCCAAAGATTTTACCTAATAAAGGAGAGATGTGAAATGAGTGGTTGCTGTGGACATTCAAATAAAGGTCATTCTGGAGGGAATGCGTTGAATCCACATGATGGTACTGTATTAAAAATTGAGGGAATGACTTGTGGTCACTGTAAGAGTTCAGTTGAGAAAGCGTTATCAAATGTACCTGGTGTTTCTCAAGCAGAAGTCGATTTAGCTCGTAAACAAGCAGTAGTCTTAGGAACGACTGAACGTTCATTACTTATTAAGGCCGTAGAAGATGCTGGTTATAAAGTCATAAACAGTTAATAAGACCAAACATCTGGAGTAACAATATGCTGAGATCCATATATATTCTAAGGCAGAATCAACTGAGGCGACAGATTTTTGTCCATGAGTTGGTGAATCTGATATTGCAAGTGTTCTAATTAAAGTGGCTGAGGAGCTATTCCTCAGCCATTTTAATCTTTTATGGAAGCTGGACGATGAATTCAGTCTCATACCCGACTTTTAAAAAAATTTCGAACCTACCCCTCGATAATTAAACAGGTGTACGAATACTTTAGCGACTACAGGAGGTGACAGCCAGACTGAGAATCACAAATTGGTTCAAGTATTAGAGTTACAAAGCAAACACCAGCAACGAATTATGAAAGGATTTGAATGAATTATGAAGAAGAGAGTTTTAATGGTTTCATTATCAATGGTTATGGTACTTGGATTGGCAGGGATCGTGAACGCTGCTACAATTGGCAAAAATACCACGGAAATGCAGCCAAAAGCTTCGACTGCACAGGCCTATATGAACAACAATGATGTCACAAGCACCGAAGTTGAGCAGGTAGAAACCACTCAGGCTGATCAAACAGTTCCATCCAAGACAGATGTCTACGATCAAATAAGGAGTTCCGCCGTGTCCATGAATGATCAAATGCAAAACATGCCAGTAAATACTCAGATGCAAAACATGCCGATAAATACTCAAATGCAAAATATGCCTATGAACACTCAAATGAATGACCAGATGAATAGTTCCCAACACACGCAAGGAATGACTGGAACGAACAAACCGAACAATTCTAACGTTTCTAAACAGCCAGCCCAAAAATCAAGCGGCAACAATATGATGGGATCCATGGGAAGATAAGTCCTAAGACGTGGATATATGGAAAAAGAAAAGTAGTGGCTGAGGAAATCTAATCCTCAGCCACTACTTTTATCTCTTTAGGAAGCTGGACGATGAATTCAGTCTCATGCCCGACTTCACTCTGTACGGTGATCGTGCCTTGATGGAGGTCTGTAATCTGACGGACCAGCGCCAGACCAATTCCGGTTCCCCCTGTCTCACGGGTTCGAGATTTGTCAGCTCGGTAAAAACGCTCGAATATTAAAGGGAGATCGTCTTCTGAGATGCCTAAACCTGTGTTTGTAATCTTAATTTCAGCAAAATCCGGTGTTTCTGTAAGCGCGACGGTAACCTGACCGCCTGCGTTAGAGTACCGATAAGCATTATGCACCAGATTGTAGAAGAGCCGGGTCAGAAGGCGCTCGTCCCCGGACGTAGTCACGGATTCTTCCGAGGCGTTCCAATTTAGAGTTAATTCCTTTTCCTGGATGAGGGGAGAAAGGCTGCGAATGACTTTTTCAAGAAGATGCTTTAAGTCCACAGGTTCGAGGATGAGCTGTAAAGCACCGATTTCTGCTACATTTAAGTCTTTTAGATCGCTGGACAAGTCTACTAATCGGTCAATCTCCTCATGAATGGAGGAGAGATTTTCTTGATTAGCTGGAAGGACGTTGTCTTGAAAGGCTTCAATATAGCTTTTGATCGAGGTCAAGGGAGTGCGCAGTTCGTGGGCGATATCGGCGGTAAACTGTTTGCGGAGGGTTTCTTGTCGATCCAAATTGTCGGCCATCATATTAAAAGCGTTCGCCAGTTGCCCTACCTCGTCTTTGGAGCGAAGGTCAACGCGTTCGTCAAGGTGCCCATGACCAATACGATCAGCAGCTTTCGTTAATCGTTTGAGTGGAGCGACGAGTTGACGGCTTGTAAAGTAACTGAGAATAATCCCAAATAGAAGCGCCAATCCTCCAGCGAAGAGTAGAGAGCGAAAGACTGAGGATTGGAAGCGGACATCTTGGGGATTGAGAATTTGTGCGGTTGCAGGGTAGCGGACCTGTGCGATGGCTAAAGTCCCGAGGGGTCCTGACACCGTAAGGGTTTTTGTTTTCCAACTTGTCGTGGAATAGGAGGACATACCCATACCCATACCCATGCCCATTTCGCCTTGTCCATGCATCATATCTTCCATGGTGTTGCTTAAAGTGGCGATGAGCTTGCCGTTCGGATCTGTCAGAGTTAACACTGTACCCATTGGGAGGGAGTGAGTAACTTCGTCCAAAGACGTAGGATCCCAAGTACCCTTGGTCTGATAAAGGGCACTTAGACGAGAGGGTAACTGTTCTAAGATTGTTTCATTCGCCTGGGTTAAATAAACACTAAACTGTTGGTTGAAGACAAGTTTCACGGAAAGCATGCTGAAGGTTAGAGTAATTATCGCGATGATCAGGGTGGAAAGAAACAATTTAGTTCGCATTCTTATCCCCCCGCACTTGGATTGAATTTGTAGCCGATACCGTAAACGGTCATAATAATTTGTGGGTTGCTGGGAGTCGTTTCGATCTTTTGCCGAATCTTCTTAATATGGGCATCAATCACGCGGTCATCTCCGTCAAAGTCGTGCCCTTGGACAATTTCCACCAATTGACCTCGAGATAACACCCGTCCGGGGTATTTCGCTAAGGCACCAAGGATCTTAAACTCGGTTGGAGTTAACAAGATTTCTTGATCGTTAAGCCGAATTTCATGCTGGATGTTATCGATGGTGAGGCCATTATCATAGGAAATTACGTCAGCAAGGGGTGAAGTTTCGTTATTGGTTCGTCGTAGAACGGCCCGAACACGGGCAACCACTTCTCGTGGGCTAAAGGGTTTCGTAATGTAATCATCCGCACCGATACTTAATCCTTGGATGCGGTCCTCTTCTTCGACTCTTGCGGTGAGCATGATAATAGGTGCGGAGGATATTTTACGAATCTCGCTACAAATTTCTGTCCCAGACATGCCTGGAAGCATTAGATCAAGGATGAGTAGATCAAAAGGATTTTCTTTAAACATGGTTAAAGCGATTAGGCCGTTAATGGCCGTACTTACCTGAAATCCTTCCTGTTGAAGATAGGCTTTGAGAACGGTCGTGATCTTTTTTTCGTCATCAACTAGTAAAATTCTCATTAGTTGTCAAGCTCCCATCAAAAATGTATTGAGATCATTATACAAGAGGACGGCTATCTTCGGCAATTTCGCTGAGGCCCGTAATAGTTGGCTGAACTGTTTTTACCACGCTGATGCGCGCGACGTGTACCAATAGATTATCAAGATATGTTATTTATTAGCACTGCGGCATTTCAGTCTCGAATTGCTTGATCAATATCTTTCTTATATGTCCGCATAAACATTGCGGCTCTTGTTTGTCCTTTAACAATTCTGGACTAAGGAATTAAGTCTTGGAACATGATAAAAGAGGTATGGAACACATACATTTGCTCAAAATGGGTGTTTATATCATTCTTCATGAAGGTAAAAGAGTACGAAGCTAAGAAGGGATAGTTGGAAATTATATCCTGAAAGGTGGGCTTCATCTGCACTTAATGCGATTTAAATATCTTCCTTTAATCGGGACGATAAGAAACTATAAGAAGGAATATTTTAGTAAAGACTTGATTGCTGCATTGACCGTGACAGTCTTAGTTATTCCACAGGCTATGGCTTATGCCTTGATCGCGGGTGTTGACCCGGTTTATGGTCTATATACGGCCATAGTATCAACGATTTTCGGTTCGGCATTCGGAAGCTCGAAACACTTGATCGCTGGACCCACCAATGCCATTGCTCTACTTGTAGCAGGTAGCATGAGCCCCTATATGGCACAAGATAACGCCTATCAATTGCTGTTTTTAATGACCTTTATGGTCGGCGCCTTACAAATACTCTTTGGAGTCATTAAGCTGGGTAAGGTGATCAATTTCGTGTCCCATTCCGTAATAATAGGGTTTACTGCTGGTGCAGGGGTTTTAATCGCGCTCGGTCAACTGAGTACACTCCTGAGCATATCTATCAAAGATTCATCACATATGTCGACAATGACAAAGTTTTATTACGTCTTAACCCACTTAGGCCAAACCAACTTGTATGCACTCGGACTTGGAATAATGACAATGGCTATAATATTGATTTGTAAAAGGATAAATAACAGCTTGCCTGGTGCCTTAATTGGAATTATCATACCAGTCATTTTTATTGTGATTTTTGATTTAGATCAAAAAGGTGTAAAACTCACTGGCGCTATTCCTTCCTCATTACCTCCCTTTGTAAGGGTACAATTCAGCCTAGCAGGTATACAGAGCATGTTTGGTGGTGCTATAGCGATTGCCATTATTGGACTGGTAGAAGCCATATCTATTGCCAAATCCATTGCAAGCACCTCACATCAGAAAATTGATGCAAACCAGGAATTTATTGGACAAGGTATAGCAAATGCTGCAGGTTCTTTCTTTCAGTGTTTTGCAGGATCGGGTTCCTTTACACGTTCTGCAATAAACTATCATAGTGGTGCAGCTACCAGAATTGCTGGAATCCTATCAGGTGTGCTCGTTGCACTAGTTCTAGTATTCTTTGCCCCCTATGCCAAGTATATTCCCAATCCATGCCTTGCCGGGGTAATCATGGTTATTTCATACAACATGATTAACAAAAAGGAAATTAATCATATTGTTAAAGTGGGTAAATTCAAATCTGATTCACTGGCCATGTGGTCAACCTGTTTGGCAACAATTTTCATGTCGCACCTAGATTTTGCAATTTACACGGGAATTGCGATATCTATTGTCTTGTACCTGAAAGATACAAACAAAGTACCCGTTAGAATTCTTATCCCGTCACAGGGAGAGAATTTTCAAATTATTGAAATGAAAATTGAATCTGTCCATGAAAAGGTCGATATCTTAATTATTGAATTAGAAGGAAATCTGTACTTCGGTTCAGCAGAGGATCTTGAAGCTAAACTTGATGGCTTAGTCGATAAAGCCAAGGCGTTCATCTTAAGAATGAAATATGTTACATCTGTTGATTTAACATCACTTAATGCTCTGAAAATTTTTATTAGAACCGTAAGAGAAGCAGGTGGTATCCTGATCATCAGTGGTGTAAAGTCAGAGCTAAACTCCTTGCTTAAGAATTCAAATGTTACGTCATACATCGGGGAAGATAACATTTTCATGTCGGAGAATGAAATTTTTGCATCGTCCACTAACGCTTTAGAGAAGGCAAGAGCAGCTATAAGCTGTGATCTCGATGATAACGGACAAAAATCTGCATCGTGTACACTACTAGAGTCTGATACAAATTTTAATGGGAGTACCAGTGGTACAAACAAAAGACCTTAATAATCAAGTTGGAAATGCCAACAAAGTAAACCACTCTTGTCTCATAAAGATAGCCTACCTCTTTCATCTTTGACGCTACGAAAGAACTTTTATTTCCTGAAATTATATTAACATAAAAAGCCTAAACGAGTAGACTTAACAAAAACATCGGGTTCGATCGTAAAGACTGACCCCAAATAGTCATGTTCTTTAGCGTAGACCCCCATTCTAAACCAAGAGGGCTAGCCGTGAATACTGGCATATTCGAAAGGAGCACTAACTGAAGGATACAAAGACTGATCTGTCAGGTGGTCTATATCTTCATTAACATTAGGCCGCAATTTTAATGCGCCAAGGCTTACGGATACTTCACAAACATCGGGCGAACATAACGGCGAGTAGTGCCGGGTTTAATGTATACTCCGAACTGAGATTATATAACAGTAGGAGATGACCAAAATGACCAATAATGGTAGGGTCTACAACAAAGAGTTTAAACTGGAGAATGTAAGAGTAATTATTGAGAAAGGCGGAGGTGAGTTGTTACAAGGCTTCCAATTAGGTTTAAGAGATTACAACTGCGACAAACCTTGGAAGAAAACGAAAAGCGTTTTCCCGATCTAAAAAAAGAAACTGTTGAAGCATCGTTGGCTTTAATTAGAACAGCTGCCAATCTATCAAAAGCTTTTGAGCGTCATATATCAACCTTTAGTTTGACCGAGAGCTGCTTAGACGTCCTCATGCTGTTATATAGTGAACCCCAATGTATTTTAGATCTTTTTGTTCTAAGTAAACGAGTAGAAAAATCTAAGCCAACGATAAAACGTTTTATTGACGGTCTTGAAACTTGTTAAACGAGTAAACTATTTTAATGACCTACGCAAGCAACGAGTTCAATTAACCCCAGAAGGACTGAGCTTGCTGGAGCAAATGCTTCCTTCATATTACCAAGTAACAGATTATTTAATGTCCGGTTTAAGCGCATCGCAGCAGTCACAGTTAACTGATTTATTAAATCAACTAAAAAAATACTTACAGACCATCAATTATCGAGGCGATGAGTGTGAAAATAAAGATAATTGATTATTCATTTGTGGTAAAAATGTAAATTCGAAATAGAATACACAATTCCGAATACACGACAATTCTTATTATAAATCGCAGTAGCATTCACAGTTATATTTAGTGAAGGAAAAGTGGCTTACAGCTATTAAAGCTATGAGCCACTTTTCTAAAGTTTAGGAGCCTGCGCTTATCACACAACTTACATGCGCATTCCCATTCGTACTGTAAACGTAAGGAAATTTAGAATACCGAAGAGCAAGATGACGACTAAATATGGCATAGCTACGGATAGGGCTTTACTCGTACCATAGTTCTTTTTAGCAATTCGATAGGCAGTGTACATAGAACCGAAAGTTCCGGCGATGACTAAGACGTATTGCATTATTTGAATCGACGGGTCAGAAACGAAGTTGGTTGGCCCCTCAAGATGCACTCCAAATAGCCCCATGAACGTGTAGTAGATTGATTTCCCTTCCGCCAAAAGGTGGAACAAGTTATGGGCCATGTGGGCTGCGAGGTCAAGCGGAATGACAGCATATCCAAAACGTGCGAAGGCATTTCGCATAGTCTCACTAGTAAAACGCTTAGATACTGCAGTCGCTGCGAAAAGAAGTAATACCGGAGTAGTCATAGCGATTATAAAGAGAATTGTAAAGGCGACATCTTTACTAATATCTAATGACAGCTCGGCCCACTTAAGGTAGGACTGGTAAAAGTCCAACATGGTAATATTCTGCACAAAGACAATCCCGACGATAACAATAGCTAAGAAAGACTCTTCGAAACGTGCTCTGGTCATTGACCAAAACTCGCTGGTTGGTTTGCGGGAAGTAAGTTTAATAGAATCATGGGGGCAGCTTTTGATGCAGTTCCCACAGAGATTACAGTTGGCGCTATTTTCCATGGCCATAGGGAATTCAAACATCGGGCAGCCAGGAACTTTAGAGTTTCCCTTGTAACAATCTCGAGTTGTACAAGTTTTACAGGTTTCTTTGTCGGCACGAAGCTCTAGCATACCAGCTCGGGAATAGTTGCCGGACAAACTTCCGAGGAAACATAAATAACGGCACCAGGTACGGCGTTCAAAGAACATTGCGGTTACCATTACACCGCCTAAGATGAGTAACAAGAGGGTGCCAGATCCTCGGGGAGATTCCACTATCCCCCAGACGTGGTCAGACCAGGTAATGAAAATGAAGGTTATATCAATGATCCATAGTCCATATTTCCTCAGAAAATTCGGGACTTTTCGGTTGGCCCCAAAAAGCTTCTGTGTCAAATCGCTCACCCAGCCAAAGGGGCAGACGCCGCACCAGAACCGTCCGAATAGAAAGAAGAAGAGGGGTAAGAGTGGCCACCAAAGAACCCAAGTAGCGGCAGTACCGAAGTTATCGTGGCCGCTTGTGGGTCCTGCTAGAGTTTCGACCATGATGACCGCGAAAACAAGCACGGCAGCCCATTGGAAAATTCCTGGATAAAGGGAACTTTGTAAAAACCACTTGAGGGGTTTAAACTTTAGGAAGTTTCTAGTTTGGGGGGATTTAGGTTGTAATGGTTGATTCATTATTGAACCTCCTTTAAAGCATTTTGCTTACGTTTTAGGATTTGAGCTATAATACCGGCCAGTACGACGAATCCGCCAACACTTCCGATGAGGATCCAGTTCGGGCCTGTCTTGGTGACGTTAAGTGGTACAGTGACCGTGGTTTTCCCAAGAGAAGGAGAAGTGATTTGAATTTCCTGGCTCCAATCGCCCTGTTTGGTTGGGGTGAGGGTGATTGTGTACATTCCAGGTTCCATATTGTCTAGTTTAGCTTTTCCTTGAATGGAAGTGTCTGAAGACATGCTCATGCCAGGCATGCTACTGCCCTTATTACCGTCCATATGCATCAGGTTCACATTCACTGAAGCATCGAGGACAGGTTGTCCAGTTGCCTTATTTTTAACGGTAATCATGAGGTTTACAGGCTGATTTGGGGCAGGGTTCTCAGGGGTAAATTGCACATTCACTTGAAACTTGTTATCGCTGGCAACTGCTGCATTCATAGAAGTAGTACCTTGTTCAGAACTAGAAGAAGAGTTGTCGGACATGTTCATGTCTGACATGTTGTTGGATGAGGCGGGTTTACTATCTGCTAATGTGGGAAGGGCAAAAATTAAAAGAGAGAATAGAGTTAATACTATAAGTGACGATAATTTCTTTTTCACGATGCACGCTCCTTGAAAATTTATTCAGGATAAGTTTATATGCAAAGTCTGTGCCAACTTCGAGGCAAGAGGCTCAAAACACGAAGTTCGAATTCGGAACTTGAGTGAATGAACATCACTTAATGTCGTACATCGAGTTATTCCATTGGAGAATAGTCCTAAACTTTGATTAAAACTTAAAATTTAATTTAAGGGAAATTTTCAATAAGAATATAGAGGGCTTATGATGAAATGAAATAAATTAGTTTTAGGTTAAAAAACTGCGGGATTTCCCACACTATGGTGTAGGAAATCCCGCAATCGAGGAGAGTGACTATGCGAAAGGTTTTAATTGCGGATGATAAAGAGAATTTGCGCTGGGTTCTGGAACGGGCATTAAGTAAAGCCGGCTATGATGTGGAGACAGTGGAGGACGGGCAACTCGCCTTAGATCGGGCCTTGGCTGAACGACCAGATCTAGTCCTTGTGGATTTGAAAATGCCAAAGGTGGATGGTCTAAGTCTTCTTAAGAAGCTGAAAGAGCATTATCCGGATTTAATGATTGTCATGATGACTGCGCTCGGAAGTACTGCAACCGTGGTCGAGGCCATGAAGGCCGGAGCCCACGATTATTTGATAAAACCCTTTGATATCGAAGAACTTCTCATTACAGTCTCTAAGGCCTTTGAAGTGGAAAGCCTGCGTGAGCAGGTGGATTATTTAAAGGGAGAGGTCCAAAATGATGGATGGCAACTGGTGGGAAGCAGTCACTTGATGCAAGCGGTTAAACACTTAGTGGAGCGAGTAGCCCTTACTCCAGCAACGGTGCTTATTCAAGGGGAATCGGGGACGGGAAAGGAATTAGTAGCCCATGCTATACATACCTTAAGTCCACGCGTTGATGGGCCGTTTATTCGCGTGAATTGTGCTGCATTGACGGAGACCTTGCTGGAAAGCGAATTGTTCGGACATGAAAAAGGAGCGTTTACAGGTGCTCATGCTCGCAAGACGGGTCGTTTCGAATTAGCCGATGGAGGTACTCTCTTTCTTGATGAGATCGGCGAGTTGTCCTTCAACGTTCAAGCAAAGTTGTTAAGGGTTCTTCAAGAGCGCACGTTTGAGCGGGTCGGCGGTGAGAAAACCATCAAAGCGGACGTGCGGATTATTACGGCGACGAACAGGGATTTACTGAAAGAGGCCCAGGAAGGGCGTTTTCGGGAGGATCTTTACTATCGCCTCAGTGTCTTTCCTATTTCTATACCTCCCTTACGGGAACGTCGGGAGGATATCCCTTACCTTGCTGAACATTTTTTAAAGAAACTTAGAACTTATGGGCAAAGCAAGACTCTTGGACCGGGAGTGCTTACTCAACTCATGGCCTATGACTGGCCGGGAAACGTGCGTGAACTGGAAAATGTGGTGGAACGTATGGTGATTATTTCCCAAGGAGCAGTCATTGGGGCGGAGGGGTTGCCCGTTTTTAACACCATCTCAAAAGAGGAGAAGGGCCGCCCCGGAACCTTTTAGCTACCTCCAGAGGGGGTTTCCCTCGAAGAACTAGAGAAATCCTTTCTCCAGCAGGCTATGGAACAAACGGGAGGGAACCAAAGCAAGGCTGCCAAACAGTTAGGACTTTCTCGGCATGCCTTTTTATACCGTTTAGAGAAATACGGGATAGATCCTCACTGGGGGATTTAGGAAACATTACGAGAGAGTACGTTTGGTTCAAAGAAACAAGGATAGGGTGGAGGTTTTCTTTTGCTGAATCTCATGCATGAGCCCCTTGCATAAAACCGTGCCCGGGCTCTCTTTGACCTCATTGCTATTGGGCTTGTCATCGTGGTTCTGACTACTATTCATTACACGAATTATCATTACGAAGTGGATTTTCACATTCTTCTGCAATTCGCCTATTATCTCCCGGTAATTTATGCTGCTATGCGTTTTGGACCTGCAGGAGGGATCATATCTAGTTTTGTCATTACGCTGCTTTTCCTACCGCTCATGACGCATTTTCAGGATACTTTGACACCGGCCGCTAAGTATACACAGGTAGAAGTCGGTTTAATTAACGTTATTGGCTGGTTAACAGGCTTCTTGACTGAAGAGGAGCGGAAGGCGAAACGCAAATATCAGCTCGCCCTAACTGTTCAAAAAGAGTTGGTGGAGAAGCTAAAGCGAGAAGGGCAGGAACGCGAACGATAAGAGGCTGAGATCCGGCAAACAGAACGAATAACTGCGCTGGGGCATATGAGTGCCGGTTTAGCTCATGAAATACGCAATCCCTTAGGGATAATGAAAGTGAGCATCCAAATGCTGGCCTAGGAAAAAAAAGACGATGGAGTTGTTTCGGAATACTGTCGTGTGCTTCTGGAAGAGTGTGAACGGTTAAATCGCTTGGTGAGCGAGTTTTTGAGCTTCGCTCGTCCTAAGAAACCGGCGCGTGTACGGATTGTGCTGGGGACGCTTTTGGACGATGGAGTTAGTTTGATCCAACCTGCCCTGTGGCAACATCATATTGAGTTAATGCAAGTGTGAAGTCAGGTTGAAGAAAAAGAGGTTGAGGTGGACCCAGATCAAATCAAGCAAGTTATCTTAAATATTTACTTAATGCCATTGATGCCCAGGGGGAGGGTGGCGTGATTCATCTAGAGCAGGTTCAGCAAGATAGCCTTGTAGGCTTTGCCGTCAGTGACGAGGGACCTGGTATTTCACCAGACGCCATGCCCTATATTTATGACCCGTTTTTTACGATGAAAGAGAAAGGGATTGGATTAGGATTATCTGTTGTGCACCGCATCCTTGATCAACACGGTGGGAGGATTACTACTGTGAATCGGAGGGATCGAGGGGTTCAGGTAGAAATACTGTTGCCTTCCATTTAAAGAATGTTGCTCCGCGACGACTAGGCGCTTGCAAACTGACCCTTATTATTTTGAGGTACTATAACCAAAAAGAAAAAGGAACTAGCCATTGTGTAATGAACGGCGTTTTGGAGTTAAAAATGTCAATTGAACTTATAAGTATGTTTAGTTCGGAATGGCTCAATAGCTATTAAAGCTATGAGCCACTTACATTTCTTAGCCTAAAGATTATCTATTAGGTGACTCAATTTGTCTTTTATTAAAAATTCCCCTAAGATGAAGTTAAGTACTAAGTTTTCGGTTATATTTAGAGATCTTTAAAAATAATCTTTATTATTAAAGGGATTTTGGAAACTTATATAGAAGGTTTTAAATGTTTTAAAAAGGGAAAATATTTAAAACCTTTACTGTTTATTTGACCAAAAAGGCGTAAGGCTTTTACCATCGAAAAAACCAAGCGTTAGATTTTTAAAGCTTAATTTGCTGCCTTTCTTCCCTGCAATATGGTCAAATACCTTAGTCTCTGTTCAATACGTCGGTTATGGGGAAAGCATTATTAATTTGATAAAAATAGTTTCAACGCCTTATTGGATTCCCGTTACTGCTGGAATTGCAAATAAGAAGTCTAACATCAAAAGGAGAATTAGAATGATAACGATGTTCAGTAAAAATTCGTGGAAATGGTCTGCTGTCGCGATTATCTTATTTGTTGTGGTTGGCATTACAGGCCTAACGAGTTCTAAGGGAACTGTAAGCACTGCTAACCTCAACGAAGCAAATACAGATAACAGGGTTCAGCAACAACAAGGAGATTCACGTCCAATTGAGATAGATGAAGTAAGGCAGGTCATACCTGGAACTCTGGAAGTAACCAAAACTATTAGTGATTACGCCCATGGGCAACACATTATTTGGGTGGAAGGCCGATACAAACTGGCAGAAGGTGATTTGTACCTCTCGTTCCTCGACGATAAGGGGAACCAATTGGAACTAGGTGATAGAAAGGCTGACGAGGTAAAACCGATTGATGGCGACTGGTCAACTTTCCGTCATAAACTTATCGAAGAAACAGGCAAAATAATCGAAACTTCAACGGCAACTATTGTCTTCACTTTACAAGGGAAAGGCAAGGGACAAAAAGGCTTGCTAGCTGTACCTACATTAAAGCCTGGGGGAATTTTCAACCAGGATAAGTACAAATCACAGAACAACGTAAACGCAACCGGAAATACAGGCAACAAGAATTGGCAAGTGGTTGCCAGAACGCGGAGGGTGCAAGGTACTATACTTAAACTTGCGGTGACTTCGGATGAGCTGAAATCTATCGTTCTCCAAGTGACAAAAAATATCCAGCTACCGAATGACCCAGTAGATAGCTACTACGAGGCAGGACAAACCCTGGAAATCGTATTTAATGAATCCCTGAAAAACGCAGGCAGTTTCCAAGATAGGCTCAAGCAAGGCTCGGATTTCGTAGTTACCGTCGCTCAGTACGCTATCCCTCCTGACGGCAAGGTTGTACTTGGAGCCTATTTAAAAGATACACTTTATATGCAAAACGACAAGTACTACGATTCACAAGGCCAGGAACAGGACCTTCTGCCATCGTCAGACCTACAGTTCCTTACGAAACCACAAGATGTTGTTCCTGTTGACTTGGAAATCACCAAAAATGACCAAAATAGTGTTGACGAAGGGCATTCTCCCTGGCAACTAGACCCTGTCCAAGTAACGATGACATATGTCAGCTTAAGGATTTCTCCGAACGGAGTTAAAGGTGAATTTCCAGTCAAGTGGGAAAACCTGAGGGTTATCCAAAATACTCAGAAGGTAGCCATTGTTGAGGTGGTGGGAGATAGCACCCCAATACGAAAAGTGTACCTGAAACGTTTGGTGAAACAAGACAATACAGGTATTTGGTCGGTAGTAGGTTACGACCCAGCCTAAAGCGAGCAGATTTCGGTAAATAACTGCAACCAACCTGTCATTAACTCAATCCTGGGCTTTTCTTTTACGGCCTGGGTTTTTTTTTTGTCAGCACTAGGCGTAGTGTAGATGTAAGGGTACGGCATTTCTTGCAACAGGGTGAGTAGTTTTTTAAAATTATGCCACAAACAAGAAGTAGTGGAGTAAACAGTTTAGACTCCTATCAATTATATCAATGACATTTAAACTGAATGATACCCGCATCAGGGCATCAGTTATCCTGAACGGAGGATATTTCAGAGGACCTCATGAACTGGTAAAAAAGGAAGACAAATGGTATGTTACAGGATTTTCCACTTGGCCGGAAAGCAAAGAACGAAATGATGTTTGTTGATACAGTGCAGTAGGAAGAGCGGTCGGTGTTAAAAGGGCTCACGTTCCCTTTGAGGTGGAAATTTAGAGACTAAAAGGTTGGGAGGGAGAAGAGTGAATAGAATAAATCTGCTTATATGGAGCATGTTCGTTATTCTTCTGGCTGGACCGCCTCAAAACCATGCCTTGGGCTGTTGGGTTAAAATGTACCCCAAAGACCGCAAATGAGATCGTTAAGGCTTTAGAACAATCGACAGATTGGAAACCAAACAATCAAGACCTTAATCGGGAGATTTGTGAAAAAGGGGGCACTCGGTTTCCAAGAAGAAGGAAGGGCTTTTCACTTCGATGCGTTAGTGACAGAGGAAGAGTGTATCAAAGCAGAGAGTAAGTTCTTTCTTACTCATCTTCATCGTCTTTCTGCTGAGAGTAAGGTGAAATTAAAGTATGAACCTGTTTGGAGGAGGTTTAGGAAAAGGACCAATGGTTATTTTTATCCTGGTGCTGGTCATGAGCTTCACGGTTCCACTTTGTCTGGTGGAGAATGTAGACAATGGCGAAAGCAATTCTCAGGGTGTAGCACTGGCGGAAAATTGCTTGCCTTCAGCCAGCAAGACGGGAGCAAAGGGTATCCAGGTTCAATTTGACGCCCAGGTAAAGAGTGAAGAAAGTATTATCAAAATCGAACCGGCCCAAACAAAGAAAGGAAGTTCGGAATCTTTGAACTTGATCGCGCCCAAGGAAGCAGAAGCGAAAAAGCCCGTTACAGGTCTATTAAAGACAACACTGGATATAACCCCGGAAAATGATGCGCTCAAGCTGGATTTCTCGCTACAGAATATCGCAGAGCAAGACCTGTCCTATCCTTCAGTTCCAGTCAGAAATTCGATATCTTGATTACGAACCAAAATGGAGAAAAAGTGTACAGGTGGTCCCATGATAAAGGCTTTTTAACGGTCATTGTGGATGCTAAGTTAAGAAAATATGAAAGGCTCTCATTTTCGGAAATCTGGGACTACAAGGATAATGAAGGCAACAGAGTTCTACCAGGGAAATACACCATTACCGTGAAAATTCCGGCCAAACTTAAGGACATAGGAACCTTTGACCTGGGTGAATTAAAGGCGGCAAAAGAAATTGAAGTTAAAATGACAATGATATTCGCAACCGTTAATGTAAAGTAAATGGCAAGAGGAGAAAAGTGTATGCTGATTATTTTTGCTGCGACACAAAATAAAGAAAACCGCAGCATCCTAGAAGCCTTGTATGAAGAACATGCTTCTAGGATGTATAAGGTAGCATATAGGATTTTAAATGATGAACATTTGGCTCAGGACGCTGTTCAGGAAGCTTTTATTAATATTTCCAACAATCTCGAAAAGATCATTGGAACTGACTGTAATAAAATAAAGGCTTTATTCGTTATTATTGTTAGAAACGTTTCCATTGATATCTATCGACTGAGGAGAAAGCAATATAGCGTTTCTATTGAAGAGATTGAAGAAGATTTACCCGAATCGGGACCAAGTGTTGAAGAAATTCTCATGAATAATGAAACATTTACCAGAGTGGCAGAAAAAATTAAGGAATTACATCCGTCTTATGCCGATATTCTTTCGCTTAAATTTTTTTATCACTATAAAGATGAGGAAATATCCCGGATTATAAATATTACACCGGAAAACATCCGAACACGGCTTCACCGGGCCAGAAAGAGTCTGATCAAATTATTATCTCAGGAACAGGAGGCGACAAATCATGAGTGAACACGAATCAGCGAAGGTGCAAGCAAAGGAAAAAATGCTGGAAGCACTCTTCGAATATGCTGCTGCCTGTCATGTCGAAAACATAATCGCTGAGAATCCGATTGAGGATGATTCTGCTCCTGATTTTGCCCTTCCGCCCGAATTTGACCGAAAAATGAAGAGGCTGATTGCCAGGCATGACAGAAAAGAAACTTTTAACAAAATAAGAAAAAGGACCGTCAGGTTCCTGCCAAAAGCAGCGATCTTTTTGCTGGTCTTGTTAGGGAGTTTTACAATAGTTGTGGCTAGTGTTCAAGCTTTGAGAGTGAGAGCATTAAATATCATTCTGAATATCCAGAATCAATACACCAGCATTCAAACGACAGACGAAAATAACGGTCAATCGAAACAGGCTACCGAGCAAATCCCGCCGAACTGGAGTGGATATGTTCCCAACTACATTCCCCATGGTTTTAAAGTTGTTAAAACAGAAGAACGTGATATGTTAAATGCTATTTATTATTCAAATGAGCAAGGGCAAACCATTCGATTCACCCAGTATCGAAGTAGCGATACAGACCTAAGAGTAGATACGGAAGGTGCCACTGTACTAAATATTTCAATACACAACAGCGATGCACTTTTAGCCGAGAAACAGGGACTTGTCAGTATTGTCTGGAAGGAAGAATTTCTGTTTTCTCTTATAGGAGAAGTAGATAAAGCAGAGATGATTAAAATGGCTGAAAGTATAAGCCAAAAATAAAATGAAAATCTTTCCAAAAAAAGTGTCACAAAAAGCCGCCTTCTTTCGTTTATTTGTATGAAGGGATAAATGAAGGGAGGTGATTTTTATGAGAAAGAGAGCGGTAGCACTCGTCCTGTCACTTCTAATTCTTTGCCTGGCTCCCCTGCAGGCGTTTGCCCTCGGGACAAATCAAGTAACCAACTCAGAAATAGGACCATTATGGGTCAGCATCACGGAATTCACGAATTCCTTTGAAATTTCCGGCAGCGGACTAGCTCAATTTGATACAAGCCTCTATGCACGTAGCAATATAAACAAAGTAGTCATTAATGCCAGCATACAACAATACATCAATGGAAGCTGGCAGGCAGTCAATAGCTGGACAAGCACTACTTACAGCAACAGCGGCTATCTGAATCAAAAGTGGTATTTAATGAGTGGTTATTATTACCGCCTGGCTTCTACCGGAGCAGTTTATCAGGATGATGTCCTGGTAGAACAGACTTCTTATACGGGTTCAAGTTATTGGTATTGACAATCAAAGTAATTCATAAGGCTCTTCCGCATAAGTGGATAAAGAACAAAAGTTCTTATCCGGAGAACGTTACAATATCAAGGTTGTTTTAATAACTGAAGCGATTTAGTAACCTAAATGTATCGGCAATTGCGGAAGAGCCAAGTTTAATGTAAAAAGGGAGGTGGACAGGCCATGGCGCATATAAGATCGCCGTCTACGATAAAAGGCTCTCTCATATTCCAATGATCGCTAACCTCTTGAAAGTCTTTGATTAAAAGAATATTTAAGAGCTTATACGCCTTATTATGCAGTAGTAATTGTTCAAAGACAACAATCCTTTAACAAAATTTGAAAAAAGGTATTCAAAAAAATCTTACAAGGAGGTAAAATTAAAATGAAAAAAAGACTATTGGCGTGTATTCTTGTTATTGCGATGGTATTAAGCGTCGGAGCAACTGCAGTATTTGCAGAAGACTCTACACATGTTTCCCCCAGTTTTGTCGGCGATATAAGCATTGATAAAAAAGACATTCTTGATTCACAAAATTCCTTCGAATTTTCGATGACTCCAAAATCAAAGGAATGGAAAAACTATTCATCAGTGCAACTGAAGGAAATGCTGAATATCCCACTAAGCACAGCTGAAAAAATGGATACGGCAACGTTGTTAAAGACAGTACTTGACTATCCATTCATGATTGATATTTATGCTTATGACAATACAACACAAGGGTTTGAAGGCCTTTCTTTGGAGTTTAACGGCGCAGCGGTTCTTTTGCAGAGACCAGACTTGGCGAAAAAGCTTCAAACTATTTACAAAAATAGCATGGAAAAAATGGCCGTCAAAACAAAAAACAATATCAGTGATACAGAAATCATGCAAAAGATGTTTATGGAGTCTTTGTTGACCTATCCGAAAGTATCCGATATACTGAGTCAGGATGAAAAAGAAGCAGTAGTGGCACTTTCACAACACGTATCCGATAAGTTTCAGACGTCGTCCCTTACAATGGAAAAAACATCGGTAATGGCGGCAGCAGCCGGAGATATCTTATACTATGGCTATGTTTATCCTCCGCAGTCTGCTACCCCGGTTTTGGTCTGTAGACGGCAAGAAATGACATCTTCTGATAAAACATTTTTGAATAACTACTATGATGCGACATATCCAACAGCAACAAGACTAGGCACTGCCACTTACAACTACAACTGTCATTCATATGCCTGGTACTTATCCTCGACTGGCAATACGTGGTGGATGGATGATCCATCTTATTATATGACTTATGGTTATTATAACCAAGTAACGAATCCCACGGCCGGTGACAAGGTATATTATACCGGAGCACATTCTGGAAACGTTACATCTGTGAGCGGCTCCAATATTACAGTTACCTCCAAATGGGGCGCTGTTGGCTTATATCGTCACCCCATTAATGACTGCCCATACTATTTATATTCCAAAACTTTCTGGAGACATTAAAAAGGGAAGTGTAAGTGATTAAAACAGAAAGATACAGGGTTTTATGGGGTATCCTTTTCTCAGTTATACTTGTGATAATCTTAGCAGCATCCGGGATTCATAAATCATCAAATGAAGGGGAAAATATGATTTCCAAGGATAAAGATGAAATTTCATTAAAGCTTGAAAATACAAAATGCATTGGTATTTGTGATCCAGTCAGCAGCGATAGCAACAGTACTGTCAATATCAAAGACCCAGAAATCATAAAGCAGATTGAGAGCTTATTCAACAAAACCTCTTTTATCAAATGCACCACACAAGCACCCACACGAGCACGCTGCCTTTACATTTCGTTTTACAATGACAGCAGCTCAATCGGCCTTTTTGTTATTGCAAATGACATTGTGGACATTGACGGTACAAAATACAAATCGGAGGATATTACCTTCGATGCGATCAATACGTTATATCTCAAGTATAAGAAGGGACCGCACCCAAAATTTTAACATTTTTACGATAAACATTAGTTTCACACTACTCACCGGGACAACTCCCGGTTTTTCTTTGCTGTTTTTCCGTAAGCTGCTAGGCATATTTCTCCCTCATCCCCTCCGGTCTAGCCTGGGCTATATTCTCAATCTCCAGATACTTTTCAAAAACTGCACCTTCTTGAATAAGTGTTGGAAGGACAGACTGACAGACGGACGGAGTCCAGTTTAATTTGCTTATGGCAATCCAGATTAAAGAGACTGCTAACAGTATCACCAACATTTTCGACAAAACTCATTCAACTATCCAATAATTGCACCCTCGTCCGATTTGGACGAGGGTGCTTAACCCTAGTTATAGGACTCAAATTAAGTAAAGGACAGAGAAAAAGCCCCTCAATGATTCGATAGGATGATCTCTGACCCGGCTTATTATGAGAAGCTTTTCTCTTCAAATTACTAGCTTTGGCTTACACTATCTGGGAAGATACCACTTAGTTCAAGAAAAGCCTTCTCCAGTTATGGATTCCATCGCTTCACTCGTTGATGCATGGTTAGCGAAAGATCAACATGTGCGACCGAAACACTATAATGTCATACTTGTCTGGTAGGAAGATTTTCAAAAAATAAATGAAAATCTTTCCAAAAAAAGTGTCACAAAAAGCCGCCTTCTTTCGTTTATTTGTATGAAGGGATAAATGAAGGGAGGTGATTTTTATGAGAAAGAGAGCGGTAGCACTCGTCCTGTCACTTCTAATTCTTTGCGTGGCTCCCATGCAGGTGTTTGCCCTCGGGACAAATCAAGTAACCAATTCAGAAATAGGACCATTATGGGTCAGCATCACGGAATTCACAAATTCCTTTGAAATTTCCGGAAGCGGACTAGCTCAATTTGATACAAGCCTTTATGCACGTAGCAATATAAACAAAGTAGTCATTAATGCCAGCATTCAACAATACATCAATGGAAGCTGGCAGGCAGTCAATAGCTGGACAAGCACTTCTTACAGCAACAGCGGCTATCTGAATCAAAAGTGGTATTTAATGAGCGGTTACTATTACCGCCTAGTTTCAACCGGAGCAGTTTATCAGGATGATGTCCTGGTAGAACAGACTTCTTACACGGGTTCAAGTTATTGGTATTAGGAAAATTTACATGCTTCAATTTCGAGCAAATAGCTTACAAATGAATTACCAGCGCTAAGGGCAAACCTGTTAAAAGACAGGGACGCAAAGCCATAGGGTCTAAGGTGCTTACCAGCACTATGATAGCCTGGCTACCGCAGAGACTACGTGTCTAAACCTGCCCTTAGTGGCAGGCTTTTTGCGTTTTAGACGCAACGAGGGAATTCCATAATTTGTTGCCAGTAATACAATGACATTTTTAAATAAAATATGACCGTTATAGCCGTATTTTTCATTTCATGTGAGTGAGGTGCTGGCAAATGGCAAATGGAATTTTAATAATAATAGAAAGGCTAGAGTAGCTGAACTAAAAAAAAGATATAAAGGCACTTATCATGCAGAGATTAATTTCTCCGACACGGATATGTACCTTAGACCTCTGCGGAATTCCACGCAGACCCCAATAAGTTTACAATTCAATACACCTCATACAAGCCGTAAAACCGCAATTTGTGAGCCACAAATTGCGGTTTTTTATTTGACAAAAAATCTAAATTTTCGACCGCAGGTTGCAATTAAATACTTTGACACCCTTGTCAAGTCGGTAGGGTGCCGCTCTCCTCCCTCCATTTCTGATTTTGAGAAATTCACAAATCAGAAACGGAGGAAATCAAAATGCAGGAGGACAAAACATACACCCTGCTTATCAATAAGAAGCGAATCCCGGTAACCGAGGAAATTTACAAGGCATATTATCAGCATAAAGAGCGCGAATCATATTTGGAGAAGCTTTCCGAGCGAAATAATCTATCCTTTGAAGAATGCGAGGAAAAAGGCATTCAGATAGATTACTTATTATCGCAGACACAGGAATCCGCGGAGGACAAGCTTATCAAGGCCGAGATGCTTTCCGGGTTGACCGTGGCGATGGAAATGCTGACCGAACAGGAAAGATTATTGATCTATTCGCTGTTTTTCAAAGGTAAAAGCGAAAGAGAACTGTGCGCTATGCTCGGAATTGCAAAGACGACCCTGCATGATAGAAAAACGAAGATACTCGGCAAGCTAAAAAAGATACTACAAACTTAAAAATAATTCCGACCACCCCCTCACTTTTTTCCTTATAGAAGTGAGGGGTTATTTTATTATCTCCCTCGCTGTTCCTTGACAAGTGCATATACGGTGTATCGGGAAAACCACCTTTCCCGCCGTTAACAGCGGCAAGCCACGTAAGCGGGAACGCCACGACCCTTCCATAGGAATGCGAGCGATTACTCTCGGCTTTGAATCAGCCTGTTGCGGGTTGAATGGCGATGACCGGGAAAGGGATACACAATGATACTTCTGCCTTGAACGCCTCACCGCATTGGGCAGCCCGCGATGAATGACGGGATCAGGCCGGTTTGGGTTGGAAACTGATACCCATGCCGGTTGATATGTTGCTCTCCAGCAAGGAGCAGACCGGTACATACCCTTGTATCAGGGACGTTGTGAACAAGTATGATACATATATTTTTGCCATTTTTGTTTGACGACAGAACTATTGCGCCGGGACACAAAGCGATTGACGCCTTGATGTTTTTCGAAACCATTGGTGCTCCGGCGCACCATTCTGTCGCCAGGCATTTCCATATTTTCGTAAATTCAAGGGAGATAAATAATGTTTGATATAACGACGAGAGACTATTCTATTCTGGAAAAGTACATCCTGGCCGGAAGGATAAAGGCTGACAGCAGTTATTTCTTTACCCTGGACGGCAGGTATATTGTCTATTTCCGATTTTCAGGAAAAAGATTTACATACTCTGTGCTGAATTACGCCACCGAGAAGTCAGTCGTGCTGGCGACAAGCCGAGCTGTGTTCTCCGAAACAGACTATCCGGGCCTTGTTAAAAAGATACTCCATTGCAAGGTATATCAGTTTGTGCTGCCACCACAGCCCCAAATTCTGATTGAAGCCATATTCCGGCAGCTCCTGCCGGAATATAGCTATGTGGTGCGGGACAAGCAGATCGAACTGTCGGTGATGATGTTTGAAAGCATGAGGCATAAAAAGGTTGCCCTGTGCGAAGCCGAGGTGGGCACGGGCAAAACCCTTGCTTATCTTGTGGCTGCTATCGTCTATGGTCTGTATGAGGTGAAGGAAAGACGGACGAGCCCCTATGTTTTTGTCGGTCCGATGAGCCCGACGCCCATTACCATCACCACCTCCAGCATTGATTTACAGCAGGCCATCATAAGGAAGTTTATCCCAGATCTTTCTAGGATACTGATGGAGTATAAAATCATCGCAAGCCCCGTTACCGCCGTACTCCGAAAGGGAAAGGAGCATTATCTGTGCCAGGAACGCTACGCGGATTTCATGGGTTATCTTGAAAACAGCGATATTTCAAGGGATGTAAGGCTTTATCAAAAGCTGAAAGCAAAGACACTGGAGCAGGGCGATATTGACCTAGACGCTTACCCCGACATCAAACAGCATGTAGTCCGCAAAATCAACGTGCCCAGGGACTGCGACCGCAATTGCCCTTACTACAAAAGGTGCCGGTATATCGACCATATCAGCCGCGCCAGGTCGGACGGCTATACCTTTCAGGTGACAAACCACAATTACTATCTTGCCAATGTACAGCGGGTGTATTCGGGACTTGCACCCCTGATACCGAAATGCAGCGTACATATCATAGACGAGGCCCATAAACTCTTGGACGCTGCCTATCAGATATTGGGAGAAAGCTTTTCAAGCAGTCTGACGGGTGAGTTTATCCGAATCCTCCACAACCACACCACCGGCAACAAGGCATATCACAAAAAAGCCTATCTGTTAAGCGATGACCTAGCCTTTCATAACCAAAGGCTGTTTATGGAGCTTGAGAAAACCCTGCCCACGGATGAAACGGAGGAAAACCGGCGGAAAAACGTGAAGCTCAATGCCGCCGTCAAACAAGCCATGCGGGATTTGCAGGCCAGCCTTGACGAGATATGCCGGGCTTGCTTTCAGGATATTGCCTGTTGTCGGCAGCTTGCGCACCTGCACCGGGAAATCAGCGGCGGAATTGAAACCTTTCTGGCGCCGAAGGATATCATCTACTGGCTTGAGAAGGGCGACGACGGATTATGGCAGCTTGCCGCTATCCCCACCAACATGGAAGCTCTGCTCTATGAGGTGCTGTGGAAAGGCATGGCCTCTAAAATACTGACCTCGGCCACCCTGACCGACGACACAGGCTACGGCTTTTTCAAGGAGCAGACAGGCATCGGCAAACTGTCCTCCTTGCTGCTGGCGGAGATACGGACGCCTTCACCCTTTGACTATAAGAGCAACACAAGGCTCTATCTCTCCGAGAAAATACCCTTTCCCGATAAAAACGACGAGCGGTACATAGCCGCCGTTTCGGATGAAATTGAAAAGTTGGTGAAGGCCACCTACGGCCATACCGCCATTTTGTTCACCTCCTACAAGCTACTGTCGGCTGTGCATGAGCTATTGAAGGACAGAATCACCCATTTCCCCCTCATCACCATGCACAAGGGGACAAAGAACACCGCCGAGGCATATCGAAAAAGCCGGAACGGTGTCCTTTTCGCTTCCGGCTCCTTTTGGGAGGGCGTAGACTTCCCCGGCGATATCCTGTCCTCCATCATCGTGGTCAATCTGCCCTTTCCCGTACCGTCACCCATCATGGAGTACAAGAAGAAGGACTTTTCCTCTCTTTCCCAATTCATTGACAGGTATGCCTTCCCGGTGATGATTGCCAGGCTCCGGCAGGGTCTTGGACGGCTGATCCGCAACGAAACCGATACGGGAGTGGTCGCCATTTTGGATTATCGCGCCAGCAGGTACGGCAAATACCATCGCAGGGTGCTGGCTTCCATCCTCGGATATACCATAGTCGGGTCCATTGACGAGGTTGGGGAGTTTGTGAAAAGCGTCAAGGCTGCGGAGTATTTTGAATAAATAATTAAGCTTTTTTACCTGCCACAACCTTTAGGAAAGGATGAAGATGACTTGAGAATTCTTAAAAACCGGATATTTTTAAGTGCCCTCTGCATTATCCTGGCAGCAGCCATTTCCTTTGTGCTGCTGCCAAAGCTTTACGCGGACAAGGGCGCGACCGTGACAGTGTTCCGGGTGGCGGAGGATATCCCCGCGGGCACCAGGATAGAAGACAAACAACTGGCCGTGGTGGAGGTGGGAAGCTTCGGTCTGCCAGATGGCATCGTCAATGACAAGACCCTGATTGTGGGGAAGATCGCACAGATCGATCTTGCCAAAGGGGATTACCTGTTTCCCCAAAAGCTCGGTGAGTTTATCGCCGATGAAAAGCTGGATCGCATTGCTGGGGATAATAAGCGCCTGGTTACGGTGAGTGTGCCGAGTATTGCCACCGGGCTTTCCTCCCACCTGCAAAGCGGCGACATTGTGACGGTGGCCGTGTTTTCAAGCCACAAGGAGGAAGGGGGCACAAGTCAAAGCGCTTCTTCACAGGTGATCCTTTACCCCGAACTGAAAGGGCTGGAGGTTTACAGTGTGGAAAATTCCCACACGCAGAGCACTGCCCAGGTCCGAGAGCAGCAGGCAGAAAAACAGCAAGGCTCCAGTGACCCCATCCCCAAAGTCGTTACCCTGATTGTCACTGAAGCGCAGGCTACGAAGCTTATCGAAGCCGAGTACACCGGCAAACTGCACTTAATTTTTGAAAAAAGGGGGATGAGCCATGAGCGGTAAAATCGTCACCGTATGGGGCGGCGACAACAGCGGGAAAAGCACCTTCGCGGTCAACCTGGCCTGCGCCCTTTCCAGTCGTGACCATCTGGTGGGCATCATTTCCTCCAGTCTGACCTATGGCAATCTTCAAATCTTTTTTGGACAGAGCATCCCACCGGAAAAGGGCCTGTTTCACGCGCTGCATGAGGATAATCCCAACATCGGCGAGAAATTTTCTGAATACGAGGAAAGCAAAAACCTGTTTTTTCTGTCCGCACCCACGCACTACACCGGCCTTCTCTGCGACACAGTGACGCTTAAAGGCGTGGAGCGGATGATTACCGCTGCGTCCCTGGTGTTCGACATCCTGATCATTGATGGTGCCGGGGAGCTTGCAAACCCGGTATCCGGTGCAGGGCTCTGGATGGCCGAAAGGATTTACACCCTGCACAAGCCGTCTATAGCGGCGCAAATGTGGTATCAGGGCATAGAAGATTTTGTACGGGAGCTGCACATTGCCGGCAAGCAAATCCATATCCTTCGGTCCCCCAACGGCGAGTTTGACGGCAAGACCTATCAAAGCATGACGGGGCTTTCCTTTGCCTATGAGCTGCCCTTTGTAAAACGGGCGGGCGAGCTGGAAAACGCCGGGACGCCTATCTATCTCTTTCACGACAGAGTATGCAGGCGTTACGGCAGGGTGCTGGAGCAAATATCCGAGGAAATCTGCGGAGGCAAAGCATGATGAATAACAAGTTTTCAATCAATGAGCTGATTTACAGGGCCAACAAGCAGCGCTCCGACACCGGAGAAAACAGCCTGGAGGCCCAGGACTACGGCGAAATCCTGGATAAGCTGCAGCGGATCATCGCCAAAAACCACTCCACCGAGCTGGCGCAGGTATTGTACTCAGAAGAAGCCGAGGAAAAGCTGAAAGACCTGATTATGCAGTATCTGAACAGTGAACATATGGTGGCGAAAGGGATTGCCAACATCTCCGAGCTGGTGGACGCCGTATATTTCGATATGGCCGGCATGGGGCTTTTATCCTCCTATCTCAAGGATGATGAAGTGGAAGAAGTGAACGTCAACGGTTATAACGGTATATGGGTTTTATACAAGGACAAAAAGGTGCGGCTTCTGACCACCTTCGGCAGCCCGGAGGCTTGCGCCAACATCACCAGAAAAATGAGCCGGTTTGGGAACGTCATCCTGGACGGCTCCAAGCCCATCGGGGACAGCTTTATCACACGGGGCATACGCATGTCGGGCGCCATCGCCCCCTGTGTGGACCCTGACGCCGGAGCCATTGCTTCGGTCCGAAAGCAAAAGCCCTCCTACATCACACGGGAAAACCTCATCGGCTGGAATACGGCAACGGCGGACGAACTGGATTTTCTCACCCTATGCATCAACAATGGCATATCGGTCGCCCTGGCCGGAGCCACCGGCAGCGGAAAAACCTCCGACATGGGATATATTTTAAGCTGTGTATCCCAGGACAAAAGAATTGTGACCATAGAGGACACCCGCGAGCTGACCCTAACACAGTTTGATGAAAACGGGGTGATGACGAATGACGTGATTCACCTTCTCACGAAGGATGAACCCAACCCCATCACTATGCTGGACCTTTTAAAACTGTCATTAAGGCTGCACCCTGAAATCCTTGTGCCGGCAGAAATGCGGGGCAAGGAAGCCCTGACGGTGCAGGAGGCCGGACGGACGGGGCACACCATCATCAGCACCCTCCACGCCAACAGTGCGCGGACGGCCTATGAAAGAATCCTCACCATGTGCCTGGAGGCTGGAACGTCCTTGTCGGAGGAACGATTGCTCAAAAACATCGTGGAAGCTTTCCCTATTATGGTATTTAAGATACAGCTCCCCGACAAATCCCGTAAGTACATGGAGGTGTTTGAAGCCACCGGAGTAAAAGACGGCGGAGTCACAGGCAATACCCTTTTCAAATATGAAGTAGACCAATATGAAAGGGATGAAGCCGGCAGAATCGTAAAGGTCGTGGGAACCCACAAGCATTTGGGCTGCATCTCCTCCACCCTTGCCGAACAGCTGCTGGTAGGAGGCGTTGAGTTAAAGGAAATCCGCCGCTTTGCAGGAAACGGCTTTAAACTGAGGGAGGCCGGCCATGAATGACATTCAGCTATCCCTTGCTATTATTTTTGCATTGATTAGCCTGTCCCTATTTCTCCTGCTGAAACTAAATCCTTTTGTGCTGGAGAAAAACCCCCTGAAAAAGCGGCGGCTTTACCTGTCGGGGTCCAGGCTGAAGATATTCGAGCGGATCGACCTCCGGTTCCAAACCTTGTTCCGGCAGACCGGCACCACGCTGAAAAAATTCAGCCTGATGATGGCTGCAGCTTTTTCGGTGGGGTTTCTGGCCGGAAGCTTGCTTTTTAGCAACACCGGACTGGCAGCGGTTATGGCGGTCTGCCTGATCCCCGCCCCTTACTTTTACCTGACCATAAAAAGTGCCAAAGCGGCAAGGGAAGAGATTGAAGGACTGGAGAACACCATGTCCGTTATTACCAATGCCTTTGCGGGATGTGACGACATCATCAAGGCGGTGGAAACCTATGTGCTGGAGAAAAACCGGTATATCCCCGTGAATCTGCGCAGGCCGACACCCTTTGACGAGTTCGTCTCCGAAATCCGGCTCATCAACCCCAATGTGGAGCACGGACTGTACCGCCTGTCGGCGAAGATAAAGAACCGGTATTTTGCTGAGTGGATTAAAATGCTCATCCTCTGCTGCCACGACCGGCGGCTGAAATTCGCCCTGTTCCCCATCATCCAGTCCATGAACGACGCCAAAGCGATGCAAATCGAAAGCGATAGCATGATGGTGAGGGTCTGGAGGGATTACCTGATGACGGTAGGCATGATGTTCAGCATTATTCCCCTGATGCGTTTTTCCAATGCCGAATGGTTTGCCATCCTGACGGAAACCACCATCGGGAAGCTATTGATTGTGGTTATGCTGCTGACCGCCCTTGCGACTTCCTTCTATGTAATGAAGGTGACAAAACCGGCAAACAGATAGGAGGTTCAAATTTGCTATATAAAATCATTGTCTTTGTCCTGCTGACTACGGCAGGCTTTCTTATTTGCAGACAGATACTCAAGATACCCAGGTCGAGTATGAAGAAAAACATCAAAAACGTACAGGCGGAAAAAGAACAGTCAGGAGCAAGGTTATTAAACCTCTTTGTCATGCCCCTGGTAAAGCCGGTATCCCGGCTTATCCGAATCGACCCGGAGGAGGAAGCAAAAATGGCATCCATGTTGCGGCGCGGAGGGCTTGACCTGACACCGAAGGAATATCACGCGCGGGCTCTCATCTGTGCCGCCTTCACCCTGCCGCTTTTGCTTCTGCTCCTGGCAGCCGGGGCGACGAACATCGCCCCCGTAATCCTTATCTTTGCGGTGGTAGTGTATTTCCACTTTGTGACCGACCTCAAAGATAAATTGAAAGAGAAAAAAAGGTTGATTGAAATGGAGCTTCCGAGCTTTGTCCGTTCCATCCTCTACAAGCTGGACGACATCAGGGTAAACAACGAAAAAGCAGTTGTGCAGGTGGACCTGATCCAGATATTCGAGGATTACCTGAAG
The DNA here is from genome assembly GCF_054657535.1 of Desulfosporosinus burensis. Classification (NCBI taxonomy): domain Bacteria; kingdom Bacillati; phylum Bacillota; class Clostridia; order Eubacteriales; family Desulfitobacteriaceae; genus Desulfosporosinus; species Desulfosporosinus burensis. The sequence goes on along the minus strand of NZ_BAAHYN010000001.1, from coordinate 21,654 downwards.
ATATCCAGCGAAGTTTTCTACTATGATATTGCCGTCCTAGTGATGGAAATGAAGGCAAAAGACATAGAAACCGCCCTTCGGAACTTCAAAGAACGCGTCGGGCTTTCGGAGGTGTCCTTTTTGGTCAACGCCCTCATCGGCCTGTACCGCGGGGAGCATCAGGGCGAAGCGCTGATGTATCTTGCTAAGGATATGGACCTCAAGGCAAAGGAAGCCCTGCGGAAAAACCTCAACAGGCTGCCCGGCAAAATCAAACTTGCATCCATCCCCCTGGTGGCAGTGACCCTTTCCAGCCTTTTATATGTCATCGGCTCTCACTTGATTACGTCAATGGGGGGACTTTTTTAGTGAAAACGGGGCAACCCTTTTCAAATACAACTATATTTTCAGGAGGTTAAGCATGAGCAACAGGAAAAACCCAATCCAAACCACAGAGGAAAGGAGGTTGATTTCCATGAGAAGCAGAATCACAAGCGCCCTTTTAAGGACAAAAGGGCTGCTGCGGAGCAGGTCCGGCGATCAGATGACGGGCTGGCTCATTGTCGTACTGGTCGTCGTAGTCGTGGGAGCAGTGTTTATGACGCTGTACCAGGGCTCGATTACCACTATCTGGAACAGCATTGTCAGCAAGATTACCGGCTTATTGAGCTAAATCGTCAAAAACTCAAAAGACCATGAAGGCATGGGGGTAGAATTCCCCCCTTTTCCTTTAAAACCCAAATACAAAAAATAAATGATTATGGAGGTATTTATATTATGTTGAGAAACTTGAAAAATAAAATGCAGTTGGCGAGCTTGAAGGCAAGGAAGGTATTGACCAATCCATCTGGTGACCAAATGACGGGCTGGCTCATTGTGGTGCTGATCGTCGTAGTTGTGGGCGCAGTGTTTATGACGTTGTACCAGGGCTCGATCACCACTATCTGGAACAGCATTGTCAGCAAGATTACCGGCTTATTGAGCTAAAATCGTCAAAAACTCAAAAGACCACTGAGGCATGGGGGTAGAATTCCCCCTTTTTCCTTTGAAGCCCAAATCCAAAAATAAATGATTATGGAGGTATTTATATTATGTTGAGAACCTTGAGAAACAAAATGCAGTTAGCGAGCTTGAAGGCAAGGAAGGTATTGACCAATCCGTCCGGTGACCAAATGACGGGCTGGCTGATTGTGGTGCTGATCGTCGTAGTTGTGGGCGCAGTGTTTATGACGCTGTACCAGGGCTCGATTACCACTATCTGGAACAGCATTGTCAGCAAGATTACCGGCTTATTGAGCTGATGACAGACTTAGCAGGTATATCCGCCCATGCGGGAGTTGTGAAAAGTCAGATGAACAGGCAGCACCGGGGCATAGGGGGGAGATTTTCTCCCCTCTTGTCTTTATCTGACAGAAGGGGCAGCTCTTACTACGACCTGATTATCAAGACCTTTATAATCATCACGTTGCTGGCGACAGTGCTGTCCTTTCTGAGCATTTTCACCACGTATTTGAACCTTAACCATATCTGCCGCCGAGTGGTCCGGGTGGTTGAACTGGAGGGACAGGTATCGGATACCGTCTATGATGTGTTTTACAAGCTAAAAGGGCAGACCGGCCTGTCGCCGGAAATGATCATTGAAGATGTTGCTTATTGTGATGAGCGGAACCAAAAAATCCAGTTAAGGGATACCTTTACTGTGGATATGGAGTACAACCATGTATTCACCATTTTCAGACCTTCTTTCGCGCCACCCGTCCAGATTATCATACCCATGAAAGTGAGGATTGCAGGCATGTCGGAAAAATACTGGAAGGTCCCGGACTGACAAAGAAAACTACAGGGGGGGAGGCGTGTTTTGTGTGGAAAAAGCCCTGCGAGTTCTAAAAAGTCAAAGAGGGGACACCATATTTTTTATTTTTATCATCGTGTTTGTTATCCTGACCCTTTCAGCCATTATCATCGAATATTTCCGTCTCGAAAGCCTGTACCAGCAGGTGGAATATGAATTGCAGCGCGGGGTAAATTCAGCGGTGGAGTATGCCATCCTGGACGAATACCGAAGGGATGACACCGCAAAAATGGACACCGCCATCGCGGAGCAGGAGCTGTACGATTATTTTAACCAAAACATGAAGCTGGACCAGGAGCTTAACAAATACTCCGACAACAGGTTTGTGTACCAGCTTAAAATACGGACCTTCTCGGCTGCGGAAAGCCCGCCTCGCCTTACCATAGAGGGCTGGATTGGAACCCGCAGCATCTTCAACTTTTTAACGGGAGAAATACGGCTGCCCTTTACCATATCCAGCAGCAACAGCCGAATTGATTAAGGGGGTCCCAATGAAACGAAAAGCATTATTTACCCTGCCCTTTATGTTGCTGTGCTTTATGCTGCTGTCGGTAAATGCCTATGCCATGACGGACAGCGACATAGAGATAACGGTAACGGCTCCGGTAGACAGCCTGGTCAGCGAAAATGGAGTGGTTGCCGTGGAACAATTTCCCGCCCAGGTGAAAATCGACACCATCGCAAAGGTGGGTACAATAACGGATGTTCAAGCAACATACAAGGGTAAAACCCAGGCGATTTCGTCAGCCTGCATTTTAACCATAGAAGATAAAGGCGATTGTGGAGCGTACACCATCACCGCAAAAACGGACAAAGGTGCCGTCTTCACTGTTACGGCTAATGTGGTGTTCCAGGTAAGGGCCGTCTATGACATCCGTTACCGCACTACAGCCATGAATATTCAGGAAATCTATGAGGGCGACAAGCTGATAAAGTCTTTCCCCACGCCGCAGCGTGTCCTGTTGGAAAACGCAAATACCGTTGCCGAGGATGAAAAGGAGCGAATAGCAGGGCTGATCGGCAGGAGCGACGGTAAAACCTATACGCTAAAGGGCAGCCTGGTGGTGGAAATTCACAATTTTACAACGGGCAAAATTTATGGTGCCTATGACACGGACGAGAATTTTGACCGTCTCACCACCAGCTACGGCTGGACGCCCAAAGCCCTGATTGCCTTTGAAACGATGAGAAACACGGTGATTTCCTATCAGGCACCCGTAAAGCTTGATATCGAAGCTGCCTGGTGCGATGAAAAAAAGCAGGAGGTTTACGGAAAACTGTCGGCACAAGACAAGGGAGTGCCGGAAGTTCTCTACCCTTACCAGACCACCGCCGTCACCTTTTCCAAGGAGGACAATCCCCTGTCCCGCAATTTTATTTACCTGGGACTGGAATGGGATTACACCCCGGAGGCTGCCGGGTATGCTGACGGAGAAAGCAAGACCCAAACCAGCATTACCCAACCAATCAATTACAAAATCCCCGCAGCAGACTTCTATTTTAAATTCAAAAAGCAGGATGCCGACGACCTTTCGGTTGTGATTAACGCTCCTGCCACGGTGTATCGGGGCGACAGCTATTCCTTTAACGTGACCTTTACCAACAGTGGAATCCAACCAGCCTATGACGTACCACTCAAAGGTAAGGTGGATGACGACCTGATGAAAGAAATTCCTGAAATGCAAGACTTCTCACCCGATGAGAGCAAAACCTACACCATCCTGCGCAAGGCCGACACCTCTGCCGGTGTGATACACCTGTGGGCCAATATCGGCGTGCCGGAGGGCTTCATCGACGGCAATCTTACCAACAACACGGCCATTGCGAATATCCGGGTGGTTGAGAGACCTGCACCGGAGCGTTCAAAAACCCCTGAACCCAAAGACAACCCGCAGCAACCCGATAACCCCGTCCCACCGGAGGATACCCCTCCCGTCTCTCCAGAGCTGTGTGATCTATCCGCAAGTATTCTTGCGCCGCCTACAGTGTATGAGCATGAGAGCTACAGCTTTACCGTAAGCTTTACCAACCAATCCGGCACGGAACTGAAAAATGCAGTATTGCAGGGGACAAACGACGAGGCCGCTTTGATGCAAATTCTCAAAACTTGCGACTTCAGACCCAAGGAAACAAAATCGTTCACTATCACAGCTACGGCGGGAAGCAAGGGTGAAGTATATAACTTGTGGGCCAATATTGGAGCGCCGGACGGCTTTCGGGATGAAAACCCGGTCAACAACACCGCCGTTTCAAAAATAACGGTGGTGGCAAAATCCTCCGGCGACCCGACAGACCCCGGCAATCCACTCGACAACCCCGATAGCCCATCGGACAATCCCGATAATCCCAACAATCCACCGGACGGTCCTGTCACCCCTGATAATCCGCCCGACAATCCCGATAATCCAACTGACCCGGAGGTGCCTGCGAAAATGCCGTGTGACGTATGGACAAACCTTTCCAGTCCGCCTATGGTCTATGAGCAGGAGGAATACAGCTTTACCGTGTATTTTGCCAATTCCACGGACAAAGCGCTGTCAGGAGTGAGCTTAAACGCTTCCATCAACGGCAGCCCGGTTTCAACTGTGTCGTCCCAGGCGGATTTTAAAGCCTATGAGAAAAAGGTGTTCCTTGTTAAAGCCACAGCGGGAGAAAAAGGGGCAAATATCCACCTGTCTGCTCAGATAACACCGCCTGCGGAATACGGGGATACCAACCCAGGCAACAATCTGGTTACTGCGGAGATTATGGTATTGGAACGTCCCTATGACCTGGATGTACAGCGTATCACGCCCGACCAGTACAAGGAGCAGCAGACGGTCATTACGACCATCAAGGTATCCAACAAGGGAAGCCAGGAATTTACACCCGGAAAACAGGTCATTGTCCTGGTGGAAATCCCCGAACTTGCTTTGTCAAAGCGTGTGGATGCCGTTGTTATGGAACAAGACACCTGGAACGTTGTGGCGGTTAAATGGGATACTCCGAGCGTCCAGGCCGATAAAAACATTACCCTGATTGCCACCATCAACCCCGACCGGACTTTGAACAATGAAAGCTCCACCACCAACAATACCTATACCCAACGGGCCGTCATCAAAAACGTAACCTATGATGAGCCGGAAGAAAGCAGAACCATCCCGGCACCGCCGCAAAGAAGCGACCAGCCGAAAGTTACCTGGTGGGAGCAGCGTTATGAAAACGGTCAATTTGTATGGCGGCAGTTTTACGCGGAGCTAAAAGTCACCGCCACGCTGGACTACGACACGAAGGCAAAGGGCTATCTCAAGTCGGGCTATGGCTTTTCCATCAGCGTCACAACTGCCGTGAACACCAATTATGACAGGCCGGAGCTGATTACCGCCCCGCAGACGGCGGAGGTATACCTGCCGCAGTACCGCTATGAAACAGCTATCCCTCTGATGACCGACGGCACGAATCATTTTACCTTCCGGGAAAACCCAAGCTCACCCTTTAAATACAAGAAGCAGTACGTGCCAGTGTGGTTCCCTGACAACAAGGACTATATTGTGCAGCTTCTTGTCACCGATGTGCATACGCCTGGAGGAACACTATCCAAATGGATTACCGGAGGGGAGCTTAAACTATTCGTGGTTGACAGCATGTATTCCGATGATGTCACCACAGGGAGTTGATGAATATGCTGCTTTGCGCCGTTCCCATCCTGTGGGCGGCAGTAACGGACTTTAGAAAGCGGATCATCCCCGATTGGACATGGATTGCGGTCCTTCTGATCGGCGGTGTATCCGCTTTTCTTTTTAATACGCCGTATATTCCCTTGCTGGAAAGGATTCTAGGACTTCTGCTGCCCGGCGTGAGCCTGTTGTTTTTTGCCGTCAAATATGGCGGTGTCGGAGGCGGCGATATCAAGCTGACGGCGGCAATGGGCTTTAGTTTCGGGTTGTATGGTCTTGTAGTCATCCTCTTTTTCGCGCTTCTTCCCGCCTGTATCTACGCAAAAGCGACAAAGCAAAAGAGTGTACCCCTGGCCGTGTTTTTGTGCGTCGGCTTTTTCGCCTATGTCGGCCTTTCCCGTTTCTCATAAAACAATGTTTTTCAAAACTTCATCATGAAGTTTGTGGTAAGTGGCTCGAAACCTTTGTTACTCCATTTTATATGATGGGTGCTGCTGACAGCAGCATTCACAAGGAGGAAGCTTTTATGACGTTTTTTCACGATGAAGCCCACCGCCAGAATGTTTTGCACTGCCTGCGAAAGAAAAACCGGATTAATCCAGACGGAAAGGCCGACAACTATTACCTGTCAGCCTTATATATTTTACTCTCCACAAAGAACGACTTATATAAAAAGACCCGCCGTTTTATCGAGGGGAAGAGCATAAACTTTGAAAAAATGCTGTCCGCCCAGGATTTTCCCAGCAGCGAAATAAAGCTCATCAAGCTGGCGGCCAACCTTTTTAACGGTTCTATGGAGGTTTCTCCTTCGGAACTGATAAACACGCTGGATGATGAAAACTTTGAGATGGCGCTGCAAGCCATTTTTTTAAGACGTACCGGCTGCCATGTCCTGGATTTGCTTCCTGCAGTGGAGGCAGTTCCTGAACTGGAACAGGAAGACGACGAAGAAATGGAGAGATACTAAAGCCTTAATGCCTAAATTGCCAATATAAAAGACGAACGACTTTTTTACGCTGAAAAGAAAGGGGTAAGCAATGGACAATGTATCGAAGCTTGATCTGGAAGCTATGCGAAATGTTGATATACGCACGGTTAATCCGGCTACGCTGGTGGATATCTGCGCTGTGAAAATAGACAAAAATCTGCCCCAATCCGAAAGGATCAGGGACTTTATCCGTCAAATCAAAAATCCTTACTGCTACAAATGCGGCAAGGCGATTGTCAAGGTAAGCTTTTCGGATACAACTGCGACATTGGAAGACCGGCTGGAGCATTATTTAAAATCATTGTAGGAGCCTGAAATAAAAATTGACAATTTGAGGGCAAAGCTTTTGGAATTCAATCTGGACGCGTGGTTAGATTTATGCTATCATCAAGCATAAATAGGCACTTAAATCGGTGGCGCCCGGTTGTTGAAAGTTTTTGCTGATGAACTTCAACAATCAGGAGGTTGCCATTATGGAAAACTTAACAGGCAATAAGATTTTCAATGCTGCGATCTACGTCCGCCTTTCCAAAGAGGACGGTGACAAGGTTGAGAGCGACAGCATTGTAAACCAAAAAGATTTGATCCGGGATTACCTGAAAGGTATGCCGGATATTTGTGTTTGCTCGGAACGGGTGGACGATGGTTATTCCGGTGTGAATTTTGAACGTCCCGACTTTCAGAAAATGATGGAAGACGTGAGGGCAGGGAAAATCAACTGCGTCATCGTCAAGGACCTGTCCCGTTTCGGCAGGAACTTTGTGGAGGCCGGGCGGTATATCGATCAGATATTCCCCTTCCTCGGTGTGCGTTTTATCGCCATCAACGATGGCTATGACAGCTTTTGCGGCAAGTCGTCCTCCGACAAGATACTGATTCCGTTTAAGAATTTGGTAAACGACGCCTATTGCCGTGACATATCGGTCAAAATCAGGAGCCAGCTTGAAATCAAACGCAAAAAGGGCGATTTCATCGGCTCCTTTGCCGTATACGGATACCTGAAGGCGCCGGACGATCGGCACAGGCTGATGGTGGACGAATATGCTTCCACGGTTGTGCAGGATATTTTCAAATGGAAGCTGCAAGGTATCAGCCAGCTGCGTATAGCCGACAGACTCAATGAAATGGGGATACTGTCCCCTCTGGAATACAAACGCTCCTGCGGGATGAAATACAAAAGCGGATTTCAAACCAACCCCAAGGCTAAATGGACTGCCGTTTCGGTGGGGCGCATCCTTCGCAATGAATTTTATATTGGAACACTGGTGCAGGGCAAACGGAGCACCCCCAACCACAAAATTCGGACACAGATACTAAAGCCCCAGGAAGATTGGATACGGATAGAAAACAGCCACGAGGCCATCATTGCTCCGGAGGATTTTCGGGCAGTTAACCGCCTGCTCCTGCGGGATACGCGGATCGCACCCGCCGAGGAAACGGTCTATTTGTTCAGTGGCCTGATTTTTTGTGGGGACTGCCGCCGGAATATGGTGCGCAACGGCGTTTGCCAAAACGGGAAAACCTACACCTATTATATGTGCGGAAGCAACCGGACATCAAAAGAATGTACTGCCCATCGCATCAGGGAAAAGACGGTGGAACAGGCCGTATTCCAATCCCTGAAAACCCATATTGAAAACATCATCAATGTAGAGCTTATTCTGCACTATATCAATACCCTGCCCTTTCAGCAGAACGAAGTCAAAAAGATCGACGCCCAGCTTGTCAAAAACCGGGAAGAAATCGAACGCTGCAATTTACTTAAGGCAAGCCTGTATGAATCCATGATCAGCGGTGTACACAGCAAGGCCGAATATCTGGAAATGAAAGAAATGTACGAAGGCAGACGGAAGGACGCCTTAGCCGCCGAAGCACGGCTTCAGAAGGAAATCGACGCCATCCTGGGTTTTCAGGGCGACAAATGCCAATGGATCGAGCGGTTTAAACAGTACAGGGACATTACTGAGCTGACAAGGGTAATCGTCGTAACACTCATTGACAAAATCCTTGTCCATGAGGGGATGCGCGTTGATATTCACTTCAAGTATCAGTATGATTTTGACCGGATGGTGGAAACCATCGGGAATGTAAATCAGATACAGCCCATTCCCATGCTCCTGCCGACAAGGGAGGCGATGTAAATGGCGAGAAAAAGCAGAGTATCCGCCATTGCCGCCGACACCATGCCTGTGCCGCAGCTTGAAAAAGTCTATAGCACGGGGATTTACGCGCGTCTTTCGGTGGAGGACAACAACCGCAAAGAGGACAGCGATTCCATCGAAATGCAGAAGTATATGCTGCAAAAGTATGTTAATGGGCAGCCGAACATGCGAATATACTCCCTTTATTGCGATAACGGACGAACCGGAACCAACTTTGAACGCCCCGAATTTGAACGGCTGATGGACGACGTGAGAGCCGGAAAAGTGGATTGCATTGTGGTGAAGGATTTGTCTCGTCTCGGCAGGAATTACATTGAAACCGGCCACTATATGGAAAAGATATTCCCGTTTCTCGGTGTACGCTTCATTGCCGTGAACGACGGCTACGACAGCCTGACTGGTCAAAACGGGAACGACCTTATCGTTTCGCTGAAAAACCTGATCAACGATATTTATGCCAAGGACATTTCTAAGAAATCCGGTTCAGCGTTAGCGGTGAAGCAAAGGAACGGCGAATTTATCGGGGCGTATCCTCCCTATGGCTACCTGAAAGACAAAGATGACAACCACAGGCTGGTGCCCGACCCCAATACGGCCCACATTGCCCGTCAGATATTCCTCTGGAAAGCGGAAGGCCTAGGAATCAACATCATTGCCCGAAGGCTCAATGAAATGGGTGCGCCATCCCCGGCAAAATATCGTTATCTATCGGGTATTTTTAAGAAAGAGCCCACCGGGAGCGGTGCCATCTGGCAGGGACAGAGCATAAAGCTGATAACCTCCAATCTGATGTATGCGGGGCACATGGCGCAGGGGAAAAGCAGAAAATCCCTGTACATTGGGCAACCGACCACCATGATTCCGCAGTCTGATTGGGTCGTTGTAAGGGATACCCATGAGCCCATCATTGATGAGGAAACCTTTAGCAAAGTGCAAAAAATCAAAGAAGAGCAGAACCGCCTGCGCGTTTCCCTGAACGGGAAATATGCGGACATCTCCAATAAAGAAAACGTGTTCAGGGGCCTTCTTTACTGTGACGACTGCAAAACCAAAATGGTGCGGTACAAGGATGTTTCCAGGGCCGGCTCGGTATGCTACCGCTTTATCTGCCGGGTGTATGCACAAAACCTTTCCCTGACCTGTACAAATAAATCGGTGCGGGAGGATAAGCTGTTTGAATCGGTACATGTCGCCATTCAAAGCCAGATCGACCTGTCGGTGGATATGGAAAGGATGCTGGAAAGGCTCAACCGGCAGGAGGATTTTCAAACGGCGCAAAAGGAAGTTGAAGAAAAAATCAGCGTCACGCGTCGAAAGCTGAAACGCATCACCTTCCTGAAAGGTTCGCTGTTTGAATCCTACACAGACCATCTGCTGTCGGAGGATGAATACTTGTATTCTAAAAAAAGCTACGATGAGGATATCGAACGTCTGCAAACCGAGCTTGATGCGTTGGAACGGGAAAGCCTGAACTATGAGAAAACCCTGACCCCTCAAAACGAGTGGATTCAGACGTTTCAGAAATACAAGGGCAAAACGTCCATTACCAGAGAAATGGCCTTGGAGCTGATCCGGTGCATTTGGGTATCTGACTATAACAACATCGAAATCGTATGGAACTACGGCGACGAATATAAGAAAATCCTTCCTTATAAAGAGGGGGCGTGTCTGTAATGCCTAAGAAAGCAGCCCTCTATATACGCCTTTCCTCAGAGGATGAAAACGAAGGCGAAAGCAACAGCATCAAGAACCAAAGGGATTTGCTCCACAGCTACCTTGCCGACCATGTGGAATTTGCGCAGTATGAGGTTCTCGAATTTTGCGACGATGGATTTTCCGGCACCAATTTTGATCGTCCTAGAATTAAACAGCTTCTGACTATGGTAAAACGGAAGGAAATCCACTGCATACTTGTTAAGGATTTTTCCCGTTTCGGCAGAAATTTCCTTGAGGTATGCGACTACCTGGATCAAATATTCCCTTTTCTCTGTGTCCGGTTTATCGCCGTGAACGAAAATTACGACAGCAGCAAGAGTAACGGAAGCTCTATCGGAATGGATGTGGCGTTTAAAACGCTGATCTATGAGCTTTACAGCCGGGATATCTCCGAGAAAATCCGCAGCGTTCAGCAGGCGAAATTCAAAAAAGGCGAATACCTGTGCGCCATTGCCTTTTACGGCTATGCAAGGTCAAAAGAGAAGAAAAACAGCCTTGTGGTGGACGAACCTGCCGCCGCTGTGGTCAGAAGGATTTTTCAGATGGCCTACGAGGGTGTTCCTTCTATGGAGATTGCCCAAACACTGAATAAGGAAAAAGTGCCATCCCCACTAATGTACCGCAAGGAAAACAATACCGACAAAGACCGGGGCTGGAGGGTTGCCGGAGAACAAACGGTATGGACGTCGGTGGCCATCAGGCGGATACTATACGATGAACGCTACACCGGAAAGCTGGTCAGCCGCAAGCGAACAAAGGTGGACATTTCCCTTAAAAAGACCGTACAACTGCCGAAAAGCGAGTGGATAATCGTGCCAGGCACCCATGAGGCCATTGTATCCGAGGAAATGTTCCAAAAGGTGCAGTCTAAATCCAAAACAAGAATCATACCTGGCTGGACAAATCAGCCGAAGCATATTTTTTACGGGAAACTGAAATGCGCTCACTGCAATCATAGCCTGCAAAGAAACCTGCTTCGCAAGGAATATTTCTATCGTTGTGAAGCAGGAATGGCTGCTCAGAACGAGCAATGCCAATCGGTAAAGCTCTCCGAGCAGACACTTACGCAAACGCTGCTGTCGGCCATAGACGCACAAATCCGGCTTATCCAGTGCAGCCTTTCCAAAGAAGGCCGTTTGGAAAAGGCCGGCGATGCCATCACCAAGCTGCAAAAGCAGGTCAAAGAACAGCGTGCCATGCTGGACAAATGGAAGCTGGCTAAGATACTGGCTTATGAGGAATTCTGCGACGGGAAAATCCCGAAGGACAAATACCTGAAACTAAAAGAAGAATATTCGGAAAGCATATCATCAGCGGAGGCTTTAATCCACCAATGGGAGAAGGCGATTGATCAGGAAAACCTTCAAATCCAAGAAGATACTGAACTGCAAAGCTGTCAAAGGTTTGCGTCTGCAAAAGAGCTGACCAGGGAAATGCTGGATGAATTTATTCAAGTCATTCGAGTCTACAACAATGGGGCGATAGAGATTGTTTGGAATTTTAAAGATTATAATGATGACAGTATCCCTCAATGAGCGTGGGATACTGTCTAAAGGGGAAGATGATAGGTTGAAAGAAGCTGGAAAAAGTTTTCTTGTGCTGTTTCGTGCCTCAGAAAGGAATGGATCTTAAAATGGATAATCCGATAAAAAAGCAAGGCAGCCAAGTTTGGATATATTGCAGAGTGAACAGCCCGGACGATATGGCTTTGAAGTTTCAGCAGGAGCAGATGGTAGAATATGCGAGGAAGCAAGGCTGGGAGGTCGTTGGCATTACTGCCGAACAAGGAAGTGGCCTGGATTCTAACCGTAAGGGCTTAACAGAGGTTATGGAAGCGATTGAAGCTGAACAGATAAACATAGTGCTGGCAAAAAGTGTTTGCCGGATTGGGCGTGATGTATATAAGACCATGGAATGTGTGGAGTGGATGAACCGCTATGGAGTGAAACTGATTAGCGCCGACAATGGCGAGGTGAATTTTAAACCGGCTAATGATATAGGTTTCATGATGACAGTGTAAGAATTTTTGTAATGAACATTTGTGTAGAAAAGCTCCAATATAAGCATGCCCTATCGCTTGTATTGGAGCTTTTGTGCATAAAAGCTTTGCCTACAAATTTATATGTGACTTTTATCTGTAATTTCCGAGAGATATTTTGCTTTTTCGGTGAATGCATTGTTTTATTCATTTTTCGATATATAATTAAATATACAGGATTTTCCTCCGGAAGGTTGTTTTTGTGGACTATTTACTGTGAAAGAGCCAACCGAAAAATGGGGAATCAAAGCACGCCGGGCGCAGGTGTTATGTGCTCAAGATAAGATTCCTGGTGCTGTCCGTTTACACCGACACTGAGCAATACCAAAGGATGCAGTAAGAACTGCTGATGGGAGATAAAAAAGGCAAGTTAGGAGAATAGTTACAGCTAAACGACCGATGGAGTCGGAGGGGATATTATTGAACAATTTATGCTTAGAGATTGAAAACATAATTCTCACCAAGCGAGAAGATGATTATTGGGATTTTAAACAAGCACACCACGCAAATACGACGGATTTGTTGCATGATATTATTTGTATGGCGAACAATCGCGCAGATCGCGATGCCTATATTATATTTGGCATTGTCGACAAAACCGGTGAAATAGTAGGCGTTGAAACGGACGAGAATCGCAGAAATCAGCAGGAGATAATTAATCAACTCAAAAGCAAAAAATTCGCTGGCGGTGTTCGTCCTAAAATAGAGATGCGCACACTCGAAATACAAAATCACGAAATAGACGTGCTTATAATTAACAATACGCTGGATACGCCCTATTATCTGATAGAAGATTTTCATGACAAAAAAAGAAATGACAGAGTAGTTAGAGCAAATTATATCTATACAAGGGTTTCTGATACAAACACCGACATTGATAAAAGCGCCGACCACAACCATGTTGAATATCTGTGGAAAAAGCGGTTTGGCCTTCATATGACACCTTATGACAAGCTCAAGCACAAGTTACGGACTAGGTCCGAATGGGTGAGAGAAGAACAACATCACTATAATAAAACTAATCCTGAATTTACGTTATCGTTTGAAGATTATGAGAAACAAGATGATCCAGAGTTTTATGCATATGTTATGACTAATTGCTCTACATATAATTCAATTCTTAATGCAAACTATTTTGGCACAACACTATATAGCCGTGGGGTAGTTTTTTTAGATAGCGGAAGATATAAAACCACTATTCCAGAATGGGGTTTACTGCATTTTGATGAATATCATCAGGACACTGTTGCCTTTAAATATTTTGTAGAAGACGATATTTCCTATCTGCTACACAACTATTTGTTTAAAGAGGATAGTGGAGAAGCGGCTTATGCAAGATGTAAATTTTTAGAAGTAGTTTTAGTATTTGATACTGAAAATGAGAAAAACACTTTTATAGAGTATGCAAATTGTAATAAAGGTAAATTTACGAATTTCGTAAAGGATATTAATTGCGATTATAGCTGGATTGAAGTCAATAATGAAAGAGTACATAAAAAAATCGTTGGCGACATAAAAGCCGGAATTGCTTTAAAACAAATGCTTAATGAATTTCGGAAACAGGTATAATTTGAAGTGTGGGGTTGTAATGGATTGCATTTTACAAAAAAGTGAGTATGACGCTGCTCTCAATGCACTAGGGAGCATTTTACGCAAATATTGAATTAACCGATACGATCCTCCAACTAGTGACATTGCGGATTCAAACAAGGTGTTTAAAGGAAAGCTATTCTAATTGTTGATATGAGAAAAGTTTACTAATCTGACCGATGAACAAAAATCCAAGAAGATGGTCAAAGTATATAGTGCTTACATTCGTATGATCATACAGGTTATTCGGTATTGCGGTGGCCAAAGCCGCCGATTTACAGGCGATGGGGTTATGGAAAATCTAGATATGCTCACTGATATGCGAACAAAAAACTATAATATTGGCTTGATTTTACCAGTGACAGGATTTCTACTATTTGCTATTTTAATTTAATGTTTATCGGCGTTATAGTGGTTTAACAAAAGAGGTGGATAATCATTTGGGTAAGCGTGTTGCTGTTTTAGATGAACTTATTAAGAAACGAATAAATTATGTTGATTTATCGGGAGAATACACTCACATAAGGGGATATCATGCTTGCCGTCCGATATCTATAGATAACTATTATCAAAATGGAATAAAGCCAATTGAAAAAGAATTTGCGAAACGAGAAGCTATTTTTAGATTATGCGATCAATGGATTACAGAAGAAAAAGTTATTGATAGGTTCAATAAATCTTGGGATGCCCTAAAGCATCCACATAAATCAGTATGGCTCACTTATTCTGAGAATGAGTTTTTTAATAGTAGTGGGCACTATCTGATTTATGGCAGTGAATTTTTATGTGGCATGGCAGCGCAATTATTTTGCCAACCAAACTTAAAACGGTTGGGAATTCCTACGATATTTCATTGTGATATACCACTGCAAAATATTCCTGAAGCCTATCTTTCAGGAATTAATCAACAAATATGTATGCGGGATTCCTCGGGCGGATTTAGAGTGTATGGGGAGGTATTAGCAGAGGAAATAGTTGGACATTCACATCCGAAAACTATTTTTGACCCCCTGACCAGCTCGACATATTGTTACAAAGCGCAAAGATAAGTATTACACCTACATAATGGCTAAATTCTACACTGCTGGAAGCTACACTAAAATAAAAAATCAGATTTTTAAACTTCTATAACTCCACTGGATGTATTTTGGAAAATGAACTGCTTGCGCGTAAGCTCAGCTCGTCAACCATTATGCGTATCGTAGTTGCTAAATGTCTCCAGAAGAAATAGCTAATCAGGTAGTCTGGATGATCAGGAATGTACAGTACGTAAAATGACACGTGAAGGAGGATAATATGTCTACTTTACAGGATGTAAAAGTTTTTCCTCTTAGACAAAGCGAAAGATTTGAGAATCTTTGTTTGGATATATGGAAAAGAAAAATCAATGACCAGCACATACAGAGAAATGGACGTCGTGGGCAAGAGCAACATGGAGTTGACATTTTTGGAAGAAGAGACGGTAGCTTGAATTGGGTGGGAATTCAATGCAAGGTCAAGTCTATGGGGGATAGGTTGACGGAAACAGAGGTGGAAGAGGAAATCCGAAAGGCGATGACCTTTAATCCTAGATTAAGCGAATATATCTTTGCCACAACGGCACCAAGAGACCAACGATTGCAGGAATTTGTTAGACAAAAAACTGTAGATCATCTTAACCAAGGACTCTTTATAGTTAACGTAGTTTTTTGGGATGATATCGAATTAGATTTGGCCGAGGATAATAACCTAGACATATGTTACAAATATTATAAAGACTTTTTCATAGATGTTAAGAACTTCGGGAATACAATAGGAAAACTAATTGCTATTGAAATTGGAGTTGGAGATAGTCCTGATACTCATTACGAACTTATCGTAGGGAAAATTCCAATGAGAAACCAAGATGAGGACTATTTTGGACTTAACTACTATAAAGGTTCAAATTATATTGTTAATCTTAACGAGAAGATGTTTGACACGTTTCCCATTCCATGTTACCCATCTGATCTTGAACATGTGTTTAGATTTAATAGAGATGCTCAAATTATATCGGAATGGATTAATAGAATTAATCTAGAAGACCTAGTTTATGGCAGTGAAGTTAACTATCAAAGCACTATAACCTATCAAGAATATATAAAGTTGGGAGTATGACTTCGTGTTAATAGATGGTTTGTGGGGGGCGTACGTAGCTATCATATTTTCTACATTTGTAAAATATGGATGTAGTTAGGAGTGTTGATCCAAGTCTAATACATTTTTATGATTACCAAGTTCGCTAAACTTCCATTAGAAAATGGTTTAGGAGACCATCGAGTTTACAAGATAATAGAAAACCATTCTGATTCCAGCTTCCCTTTTATCCACTATAGATATTCTGTGAATCAACATGAAGCATTCCAGAGAAGATATTCGTTCTATCTGACTCTCCTGTGGCACAAAAAGATTTTATGGGAAGGTCATCTTTTTTTTATGTAAGAGTTGACACAGGCTAACGATAGAGTTACAGAGGACATAAATAGAATAACTTAAATATACTGATGTTTTTATAAAGAAGCTACTGTATTTGGGATTTATATTTCAATATAATCTTGAAAAATGAATTTGACATGCTATGATGATTATATAATGACCTAGGAGCATGTTTATGTTTAATCATTCAGGAAATTACGAATTTCAGATATCCAGAAAATACGATTCAAGGAGTTATTATACTTTTACTCCTAAACCACTTTGCAGCTTGACAGATAACGTGCTGCCGATTGACGAGCAAATGATGATGCTGATTTCGCAAGCGCACAGGCTTCTGGGTATCCTTGAAGGCATTTCAAGGTATATACCAGATATTGACACATATATAAACTTGCTCATGAAAAAAGAGGCCCATTTATCCTGCCAAATTGATGGGATAACTGCACCTTTTTATGATATTCTTGATTCTAACAGCGAGAAAAGTAAAAATGCGATGGCTATATTAAACTGCGTCACGGCTATACAGTACGCTCAGAGGAAAACGGTATCAAATCAACTAATATGTGAAATACAAGGCATTGCATTGAAGGATAGCGGCTGCAAGAATATTGGAAAGTTTAGAGAAACGCAAATTTTTCTAAAGCCCTATGTTTCCTCAAATATACAAGAGTACAATCCCACTGCGCCGGAAGATCTGGAATCAGCTTTAGATGACTTTGAAAAATTTATGACAGCAGACGACAATATTGATGTACTCATAAAGTCTGCACTCGTTCATTACCAATTTGAAATAATCCACCCGTTTGAAAAAGGAAACGGCAGAGTTGGGAGAATACTTGCCATGTTGGTGCTATTGCAAAATAAAGCGTTATCAAAACCGGTTATCTCACTGTCATATGATCTCTTCCATGATAAGGCTGAATATTTTGATAGGCTTTCAAGTACACAGCTCAACGGAAATTATGCACAGTGGGTGAAATTCTTTATCAAGGCTATAATCGTAGCTGCAGACAACTCTATAAAACAGATAGAAAGCTTTATTGCTATAAGAAATAAGAATATAGAAAAAATAATAGTACTCGGTAAGGCATCAAAGAATGCTATGCTTGTGTATAAGTATATTGAAAAAAATCCCATAATAAAGATACCATCCGTTGCCAATGAATTAGGCTATTCTTTTAATACGGTGGCCAAAGTAGTAGAAGCAATGGTTGGTTGTGGAATATTGAAACAGGCAAACAACCAATCAAGGCACCGACATTTTATATATGAGGATTACGTAAAGATATTTGATTGAATATGACATTGACGACCATTTTGCTGTGGTCAGCAAAATGGTTGAAGCCGGTGTATCATATTTCTGTGCCGCAAAGGGATAATGAAACTCTAACTCTCACCAAGGTCATTGATTTTGTTAATGAGAAATACGGTGAAAAGAGTATCACAAGGGCACGACTGTTGTAACTAAAATATTTTCAAAGGGTCAGTTAGTCCCATTTTAGTAACGTTCTCAATAAAGCAGTACAAACACCCAGCGGCCATAATAGAATGTTGCTGGATTGGGTGTTTTAGGTGAGGTGGGGAATACGAACCAAGGAACTGCCTTTTAAGAATTCTGGAAATGGTTTAAGTGGATTTTAATGTGTAGGGTTGCAGGCAAGTTATGGAAAGGAAAAGGTGATCAAGATATGAAGCCAGTCAGCTTGAAAGAAATTGTCGATAGACTGGATTTCTTCATGGATGGATGGAACCATTATTTGAACAAAAAGACAGGTGATATCGTCGAAATCCAAATGGAGTATTTAAGCATTGCCGAAGAATCCGAAGATGATGATGATTTTAGTGAATATGAGGACTGGGAGCAGGATGCTATTCGCGAGGCGGTGGACGTGGTGGAAAACTGGGGCGATTATGTTGAACTGCCAGATCGGGAAGAAGTTAACGAATATCGGATTATGGAAAACTTTTGTTATTCTCAAGAAGATGACAAACTGCGAAATAAGCTGTGTTACTCAATTGATGGTAAAGGCGCGTTTCGTCGCTTCAGAGATGTGATCATTAAGCATGGGATAGAAAAAGAATGGGATTCGTACAAATATGAGACACTATGTGAAATCGTCCGCGAATGGTGCGAATTTCATGAAATTGACTATAAATAAGTTGTTGCGATGTGAACTTTAAAAAACTTAAGACCTTTAAACCCAAGCAAAATTTGATATTAGAAGCGGATACTTTTTATGTTCCAACTCCAGTCAGAGAAAATGGTAGGCCCTACTTCCCGAAAGTAGGTGTACTCCTTGACCATCACAGCGGTCTGGTCGTTTCCTTCGAAATGAAGAAGGACATTCAGGAAGAAGGATACAAGTGTATAGACAGGTTTGTAGACTATGTCGAACAAAATATGCCAACTAAGTTGCTTGTAGCAAGAGTGGAAACCTATTATCTTTACTTGGATGTGTGCAAACAGCTTGGGTTACCGATTGAGATGGTTGAACAACTCGAATATGCCGAGGAATTTCGCAACGGAGTGTTTGATCAGTTTGTGGACACCCATGACAGCGCGTTTTATTGAAGGAATTTGGCAACTTATTAAGAATTGAATAATATGTTTCACCTTTCTGAAGGTACTCCAAAGACATAATAAACGGAGGTAAGTATGTTTGTTATTAAAAAAAAGAAAAAGAAAAAGAAAAAGAGATTAAATAAAAATAACTTACCCACTGCAAATATATTGTCAGCGGTTATCCTTGAATTTATAAAACCTCTATCTGAAAGAATTGATAATGATGAAATGAATAAAAGCATGATACAATTTGGGATTCTGGTTTGGAACATATCATTATTTCCAATGGAGGATAGAGAAAAACAAAAAGATAGCATTATAAAAAGATTAGTCAAGGATAAACAAATAGAGGATGAGTTTAATGAAATATATGATTATTTGATTTTTAGGAAAGATACTCTTTTTAAGAATGATAGAAGGTTTGTTGTTGATTATGTGATTACAGAGCATGAAAATAATTTTAACTTAACCATTGGATCAACCAAACTTATAAGTGAATAAGGGGAACAGGACCCCGTAGGTTAGAATAATGAATTGGATAATGGAAGGCTGGGCCTTTGGCCTTGGAAGTGTGAGAATGAGTGTCAAGCAGGTAGGCATCCGTCAGATTGATCAGGAAACAGGGGAATGGTCATGCCGACCGCAATTCTTGGAGAACAGTCCTAAAGTGGCTGTATAAATTGAAAGAAACTTGAATTGAGAGAATGATCAGCAATAATTTTTTGTCCTATCTTGACTGAGGGTAAAATTGTTCAGCCATTTTTCATACTTGTTCCAGTTTGAATTGTGTTATAATGGAAATAATCAATGACTTGCACCATCGCAATGAGCAGCACATAGAATTGCTTATTTATAATAAAAATAATGCAAATTGTGGAATGATTAAAAAAGATTAAAAGGATGGTGAATAATTATGAATCAGATAGCGGTCAACATGTATCTGCCTGAGGATGTGTTATTGGAGATAAATGCACTGCATATAGAGGGCAAAACCCTTGAGGATAAACTCAAACTCAACCTTTCCATAGGTCTCTTCGTATCCAAAGATATAAGTCTTGGAAAGGCAGCCCAACTTGCAGGCAAGTCTTTATCAGAATTTATCAATATCCTTAACCATTTGAATATTCCTGCTGTTGAATATACAGAGGAAATGTATGAAGATGACCTGAAATTTATGTCCGACCACGAAAGCGAGAGGCCTAGTGTATGAATATTGTATCAAATTCCAGCCCGCTGATATTTTTGAGTAAAATAGGCAGGCTGGATGCACTAACCCAGATATTCAATAAGATATACATTCCTTATGCTGTATATGAGGAAACTGTGCAGTCACATAAAACTGATGATGCCGCTTCGCAGATTGCTCATTTTGTTACAAAAGGGCAAATTATCCAGTTCAATGTACAGAATGAGTTGGCGGTAAAGGCTCTTTCAGGTCGTTTGCATCCTGGAGAAGTTCAAGTTATTATTGGAGCATCTGAACTTGGTATAAATAAAGTCATTCTTGATGATCTCCACGCACGAAATAAAGCAAAACAATTTGATTTAAACATCATAGGTACTCTTGGCATACTGAGAATTGCTTATAAGAAGGGTATAATCAAAGATTTTAAATCTGATATAACAGAGCTAATGAACGTCGATTTTAGAATATCGCCTACCCTGCTACAAAGAATACTTGATGATTTAAATTGAGCCGGAACTGCGAACCTATTTTTTTTACTCTCCCGTCTGTGCAGGTGGGATGATGGGCAATGCACAGCACTATATAAAACTTTGGTAATAACGACGACTATTCTATCAATAGTAAAAGAAGATCGCTTTATGCATAGCTGACCATCTGCAATTATCGGAAATGTTGCGGGAGGTCATCTATTTTTTTATGTAAGACTTGACACAGGCTAATGAGAAGTATTATGGAGCCGCTCTTCTGCAAAAAACCATAACCGTTAATTTCCTCACACATAAACGCACGGCAATAAAGGCCAGTCACAGAAGTATATGATCGATGAAAATCACCACCCGATCATAACCAAAGAGGTATTTGACAAGGTTCAGGATGAGAAGGAACGAAGAGCCTTACTAAGAGGGAATTTGGTGGGTGACAGGCATAAATATAGCAGTAAATATCCGTTTCTGCGGTAACTGTGGGAACATTTTCAAGAGAAGGCAGTGGAACAGCACCAATACATCGAAGAAAGTCGTATGGCAGTGCAAAACTTACATAATGGACGGTAAGGATGCCTGTGGAGCCAAGGCAGTCGATGAGAATGTTTTGATGGATGGCTTTGTGCGGATGTTCAACGGAATCTATGAAAACAAGCAGAGTTTTATCAAGACAATGACTGCGAATATTGAAATGATTATTTTGCAAAGGCCAGATGGTAAAGAAACCGAAGCGTTGGATAAACGGATTGAAGAGTTGAAAAATGAGTTAAAGCGGCTTATCCGGTTTCAGGTGAATAATAACGTTGATCCTGAGGTCTATAACGAGGAATACAAAAGCATATCTGGAGAGCTGGAGGAAGTACGAAAGAAAAGGCTTGAGCATGATAGGGTAAACGAATCAAAGGATGGCTTGAAGCTAAGGTTTGATGAGATCCTAGATAAATAAACAGCAGGGATTCACTGCTTGAAGAGTTCGATGAGGAAATAT